>NZ_CP036349.1:2190323-2803803 GCF_007753265.1 Botrimarina mediterranea | reverse complement strand
CTTGTCGTGGGCGTACTGTAGCGCGTCGCAGAGGTGCGGCACGATCGCCAGCGCGTGCTCGGGCGACAGCTGCCCCGCGGTCACGATGTCGCGGAGCGTCGAGCCGTCGACGAACTCCATCAGGAAGTAATACGTCTCTCCGACGTTGCCGAACTCGTGCACCGACACGATGTTCGGATGGCTCAGCTTAGCGAGGGTCCGCGCCTCCCGCGTAAAGCGGAGGGCGAACTTCACGTCGTGATCGAACTCCGACGGCAGCACCTTCAGCGCCACCAGTCGATCGAGCCCCGGTTGCCGCGCCTTGTAAACCGCGCCCATCCCGCCGGCGCCAACCAGCTCGATGATCTCCAGCGAAGGGAATAGTTCCGCTAGTTGCCCCACGGTCGGCGGTTGCAACGCGCCGGCCCGTACCGGAGCATCCGCCAGCGCGTCGTTGACGACCGCGGCGCGGTCGGGGAACCGATCCAGGTACTCTTGCTTCGTCGGCGTTTCACCGCGGCGCCGCCGGTAGTCGATGTCCAGAACGACCAATTCCGCCAGCAAGACGTCACGCTCCAGCGTCGAGGCGTCGGCTGTCCGTGCCGATTCAACCATCAGCACCGATTCGATCGTCGGCGGCTCGTCGGATTGCCACTTCCGCTCAAACTCGGCGCACAAATCATCGATGCGTTCCAGGGCCGCGATCGGCAGCTTCTTCTGGCGGATGTTCATCGGCTTCAATCGTCTCCTGCTGACATTTCTCGCGGATCAAGTGCAGACGACGCTCGATCGTCCGTTCGGAGCAGCCGAATCGGCGGGCGATTTCGGCGTTCGTGTACCCCTCTAACTTGGCCACCGCTACTTCTCCGAGCGGGCCGACACCCAATTCAGAAAAAAGTTGCTGCACGGATTCCTGCATCATCAGCGCCATTTCCGGCGACGGCTCGTCACCGATGGCTTCGATGACCTGCTCGCCGTCCCCGGCGTGGTCGAGGGAGTGGAGCCGGACGTCTCCGCCACGCCGCTGCCTCCGGTCGCGCCGCCGCTTGTCGACCACCTTCCTGGCCGCCATCCGCAGCAAGAGCCGCCACAGATCGTCACGATCGGACAGGTCGGGGAAACGCCCCTTCTCGGCCGCGTCGTAGAAGCTGTCGAACACGCTCAGCGCGATGTCCTCCTCGTCCGTGACGGCGCGATCGCTCCCATGCAACCGGGCGCGGACCGACCGCACTAGGCGGGTGAAGTAGTGACGCCATAGGCGATTCGCGGCGGCCGAATCGCCCGCCTTCACCAAATCAATCCAGTGGCTGACATTCGTGCTATCGGACATTTAAGTAAGCGGAAAGTCACCAAGAGAACCGGGAGATGCGAGGGGGGCGCCGCCCCAGGATACCAGATCCGCTGGCGCCACCGACTCTTACGCTCGCCCGACAGGACGACGTTCGCAGCCGTCCGATCTATCGATGCTCGAGTGGCTCCTTAAAACCGCCTTGGTGGAGACAGCTCAGGGCGGATGCAAGAATCGCCGTTGTTGAGCTTGGGCAACTCGCTGTGCCCTAGCTCATCGAGCTAGGCGCCGAGGTCTTATTCGAGATTTGACGCCGCTGTGCCTTGGCGAAGTCGCCTCCAGGGGGCGGATGATGCACCCGACGCCAGATGGGCAATTTGCAAAGTGCCCGAAGTCAGCTGTAACGCTGCGACGATGAGGCGCACCGAAGGTGCTGAGGAGTTTCACTTCGACGCGTCGCAGAGACTGGTCGTATCTTGCCAAGGTGATGTTCACCGACAGCAGTTTGGCGGGGTCACAATCGAACTTGGATGATGCTACCTACCTGAGGAACGAGATCGGTGGGGTCGATGAAGTGTGTTCCATCGATTGCAGTTCCGCGAAACCAGCTGGCAAATCTTCGAGCTATGACGATTTGCGGCCTATGCATCGCGCCGCCTACTATCGGTCCGATGTCGAACGGGTGATACTCTCTCTAGTCGGACTTGGCGCCTCTACGCATCATCTTGTCTGTCCTGGCACAAACTTCCCCCGAAAAGCCATCAGCAATGAAAGCAATACATTTCCCAAGTCTGGCCGTCGCCGCGTTCGCGATCGCCATCACTACGTTTGTTGGCTGCAGCGAAACGAACGACGCCATTTCTTTAGCGGACAAAGCTGACAAAGCGGAAGGCGTCTCCGCCCCCAGCATCGAAGAAACCAAGGCCATTGCCGAGGAAGGATTCATCTACGGTCTGCCGATCGTGATGAACTACGCGGTGATGAACGAATACGCCGTCAATCAGGACTCGGGGCAGTTCAAGGCGCCGTTCAACGAAATCCTCAATGAACCGCGCGTATTCACCTACAAGGACACCGCGGTCATCACGCCGAACAGCGACACGCCTTACTCGCTGGCCTGGCTGGACCTACGAGCCGAGCCAATCGTGCTGTCGGTGCCTCCGGTGGATAAGGATCGCTATTTCTCGGTAATGCTCTGCGACGGCAATACCTACAACTATGGGTACATGGGCAGCCGGGCCACGGGCAACGAGCCTGGCGACTACATGGTCGTTGGCCCCGATTGGAAAGGCGAGAAACCCGAAGGCATCAAGCAGGTCTTCACTTCGACCACCCCGTTCTCACTAGCCGCCTACCGGACCCAGCTCTTCAATCCGGACGATATGCCGAACGTGATCAAGGTGCAGGATGGCTACAAGGTTCAGCCCCTCTCCTCCTACCTGAAGAAACCCGCCCCTCCCGGGGCGCCGAAGATTGACTTCCTTCCTGCAACAACCGCCGGGATCAAGGAAAACTTCTTTCAGTACCTGGACGCGGCCCTCGAGTTCGTCCCGCCGGCGGAAGACAGCAAAGAGATTCGCTCAAAGCTCGCCAGCATCGGCGTCGGCCCCGGTAAGACCTTCGACTTCAAGGACCTCTCCCTGGAACACAAGGCCGCCGTCGGCATCGCGATGAAGGAGGGCGATGAGAAGGTGAGCAAATGGCTGGCCGACGGAACCAAGAAAGTCAACGGCTGGAACATCGGTTCCTTCTTCGGCGACCAGGAGTTCTTCAACGGCGATTGGCTGATGCGCGCCGCGGCGGCAAAGGGAGGGATTTACGGCAACGATGCTGTGGAAGCCGCCTACCCGCTCACCCGCGTGGATGAGAAGGGCGAAACCCTCGACGGGAGCAAGTACAACTACACGCTGACCTTCCCGGCGGATGGATTCCCCCCCGTTAACGCCTTCTGGTCGGTGACCATGTACGACGGCAAGACCCAGTTCCTGATCAAGAATCCCATCGACCGCTATCTCATTAATTCGCCGATGGTCCCCAACATGAAAAAGAACGACGACGGCTCGCTGACCATCTACATCCAGAAGGACAGCCCCGGCGACGACAAGGAAAGCAACTGGCTTCCCGCTCCGGACGGGCCGATCTACCTCGCCATGCGACTGTACTGGCCGAAGACCGAAGAACCTTCGATCCTTCCCCCGGGCGAAGGCGCCTGGAAGCCCCCCGTCCTCGTGAAGGCGGAATAAACTAGAGCCTCGCCATCGTCCACTCTTGAGTACAAGACATCCTCCCAATGCTTGCAACGCTTAATATGACATGCACCCGAGTCGGGCTTGTAGCGGTTGTTTTATCGTTTGGCTATTCAGTCCCAATCGAGTGATTTCATTGATTAGCTGCCAGGAGGGATCCTTCGATGCCCCTTCAAAGGCGCGACTGCGGACTGAATCGTAGCCGTCGTTTCCATGCGCCATCAAACTGCCTCTGTTGGACCAACCGCTCCCGACGGCGCTGTAGCGCAACTCGCTGAGGTGCAGCTCACCTTGGTCAGTTGCGGGATCGCCATTGCTTCGTCGGTTTCATCGTCCTTAGTATCGAGGCTTAATGCCGACGCGGCGGGTAGTCTACGTCTTAGTGATACCCCCGCGTTTACTGCGATGCTCCTGACGCTTGCCACAGCAGCGCACTCAAGGAAGCTCTTCGCTCTGCGGCGTGACTGGAATGTCGGCATCGATCGACTTGAGCAAGCGATAACTTCCCTCAGCCAAGGCAACCAGGACCAACGGGATCAAGACCAGGTAGGCGTAGTCCTCCACGAAGCCTCCGGTCGACTCCGTTGGTTGGCCAAGCGCCAAATAAAGAGGAAAGTAAAACAACACGACTGAAATCCAAGAGACGAAACCGGCGCCGAGAGGCACGACGCGGGCTTTCCGCCACCTTGCCGAAAAGCGACGGAGGCGTAGCCAGCCAGCATAAATCGTCCCCAAGGCCGCGGCGACAACGGCTGCCGCGAGCGTCATCGAGAACACGTACAAAGCTTTACGCCATAACGCGGCATCGGTCTGGCCGGTGTCCATGGCGCCCGCCGCCATCCCCAAGCCGATGCCAATCACCGCGAATGCCCATGCGCCGATCACGAAGTACATGAAGGCGTGTCTCGCCGTCAGTCTCGAAGCAGGCATTCGGGCACCGCTTGCTGGAAGTCCGTTGCATACGACATTGTCACTAAGGGATAGTTTGCATCGGCATCCCCAACAGATCCATGACGGGTAGCACTGAGCGTCCTCCAACTTGTCGATGGGCAGCTTACCTCAGCAGCTAATGACGACTGCGGAACCACCATCGGCGTCATCGTCTTGGGCGTCGGGGCTCTCCGCCGACGCGCCGGGCGCCCCTGAGTTCTCAGCAAGCGTGGCCTGGGTCGCATCCTACGCGTCCCCCTGGGAAGCCGAGCGCCGCCAGCGATCCACCAGCGCCGGCGAGCCGGGAGCGTCAGCGACCGGAGTGCGCGACGGACACGCTCGCCATACGTGGACCCGCATCCCTCCGGTCGCTGACGCTCCCGGCTCGCCGGTGCTGAACCCCTGGAAAACACGGGGGTTTTGCCGGCGCCTTCTGTGGGGCCCATAGAGGGCCCTTCCGTGCGTCGCGAGCCCGGGTCGACACTCGGACCAAAGACGCCGCGGAAGGCTCCGCAAAGGCCCTTTATTCGCATCTGGACGCGTGTTCATGCCCACTGGGTCTCGTTCGGCTATCGAACCGATTTTCAGCGCGTCTCAAGGCCAACGTTGGGCGTTCGCTTTGCGAAGTAGACGACCAGCTGGAGAGGCTACCCGCGGCTAGCGCCGACGGCTCAGAATCCCTCGTTCCTCCCCCCTCCTTTTCCTGAGCTAGGCTTCTCAATGGCCTCGCCGATCCCTAGGTCGTGGTCTGCGCGGAGGCTCTTCACGGGGGAGTAGCGTCATGTCGAAGCATCAGCGGAAGCGGGTATTTGTCGATCGCGATATCCAGGGCGGACTCGTCTGGATCGCGGCTCGCTATTGGGCCCTCAGCCTCACGGTCGTTGGGATGCTGACGGTTGTCGGGTGGGTCTTTATCGCGCCCGGCATCGCCCAGCTCGTCGAGTCGCCCGAACAACTGCGGTCGCTGATCTCGTGTTTAATTATGGGGCTGGTGGCCGCGGCGGCGTTGCTGCCGGTGGTGCTATTAGATCTGGTGAAGTTCTCGCACCGCTTTGCGGGTCCGATGGTGCGGCTGCGCGAGTCGATGCGCCGCGCGGCCGCGGGCGAGCACGTCGATCCGATCCGCTTCCGTGACGGCGACTACTGGCAAGACTTGGCCGAGGCGTTCAACGCCATGCAGGCCCGCATCGACCGGTCGGAGCAGGTCCGCACCAAAGACGTCGCTTGACGGACTGCCGCAATGCGAAGTTTTCTTCGCAATGCCTCACAGTTGTGACCTACGTTTTCTATTGGGCGGAGAGGTAACCCGCACTCGCCCCGGCCGCTTCGGCGGCCGCTCTTCTAACGAACTCGTCCAAGTAGGGCGTTGGCGGGACGCCCAGCCCGGAGAAGGCGCAATGACCTCATCGGTCGCACGTCGAGCCCTGCGCGGTTCGGCAATGGCGTTGGCCCTGCTCGTCGCCGCGAACCCTGCCTCGGGGGGTGATGGTGATGTCGTCGAGATCGAGGAGCACTGGTCGCTCGCCGTCGGCGGCCCAGACGCGCTCCGGACGGCGCCGCAAGTCAGCATGGTGATGTCTCCTGCGGGCGGCATCGACAGCGACTTCTTTCTGCTGAGCCTCAACCACTGGAGCTATCCCGGCTTCGAGCCCGGCGGCGTCCAGCTGCAACACTGGAACGGTGAGAATTGGCGTTCGAGCAAGTCGGCTTCGAACGAGTTGCCGCTCGACACCGACGGCGAGACGATCCGTTGGGCGCAGCGGTTGACGCTATCGGATTGCAGCCTGACCTACGAGGTGTTCAACGCCGAGTCCACGACCTGGGGTAACTTCGCCGCTGGTGAAGCGCTCAAGATCACTACCCACACCGAGCTGGCGCGGCTCAATGGCTACCTGCCGGCGACTTCTCTCACGGAGTCGGGCATCGGCTACGCGGGCAACCGTGTCTCGTCGTTGGTGCTCGAGAAGCTCCGTTGGCGGTTCGACGGCGATGACGAGTACCAAGAGATGGTCGCGCCGATCGACATCGACGCCGACCTCGACCCCTGACGGGTCGCTGAAGACGTGTTGTTGTGTAAGCATCGGCCTCTGGTTTCGCGGGCGAAGCGAACTCTCCGACGATCCTTCTAGTCTTTCTCGGGAGAGTCCCCATGCGCCACCACCCACTCTTGCCACGCCAGACGCGTGGCCAACGGCGCGGCGCCATTACGGTGCTCGCCGCGCTCTTCTCGATCGTCATGCTCGGCATGGTCGCCTTCAGCGTTGACGTCGGTTACATCCTCTCGGTGAAGGAGGAACTGCAACGCACCGCCGACGCCGCTGCGATGGCGGCCGCGTGGGAGATGGCCTCCGGCATGGCGGACGAGCTGCCGGCCGACGCCGCGGTCCTGGCGGGCCGCGCCGCCGCGGCGAGCGTCGCCTCGACCAACATCGTCGGCCGCGTGGCGCCGCAGATCGACTCGAACTATGCGAACACCTCGAGCGGCGACCTGGTGTTCGGCTACCTCGCCGACCTCGGCGCCCCCGACGCGATGGAGACCAGCGACTCCGCGCTGTTCAACGCCGCCAGGGTAAAGATCCGCCGCGACGAGACGCTCAACGGCGCCGCGCCGCTGTTCTTCGCCAGCGTGTTCGGCATCCGCACGCAATCACTCGAAGCCGAGGCGACGGCTGGCTTGGTGCGGAACGTCGGCGGCTTTCAGGCCCCGTCCGGGGGCGGCAACATCGACCTGCTCCCCTTCGCGCTCGACCGCCAGACGCACCTCAGCTGGCTCGCCGGCAATGGCTCCGATTCTTACAAGTACAACGAAGCGACCGGCGCCGTCACGAGCGGTTCCGATGGCAAGGTCGAGGTCAATCTCTACCCGCAAGGGACCGGTTCACCGGGCAACCGCGGCACGGTCGATATCGGCGGCGCGAACAACAGCACCAACGACATCGCCCGACAGATCCTTTACGGGATCAGCGCCGCCGACTTCGCGGCGCTCGGCAAGCCGCTTGTGTTCGACGAGAACGGCGAGTTGACGCTCAATGGCGACACGGGCATCAGCGCCGGCGTCAAAGACGAGCTCGCCGCTATCAAGGGGAAGCCGCGGATCATCCCGATCTTCAGCAAGGTCGAAGGCCCCGGCAACAACGCGATCTATACGATCGTGGCTTGGCAGGGAATCCGTATCGTCGATGTGAAGCTGACCGGACCCATGAACAAGAAGCACCTGACCATCCAGACGGCGCCCGTCCTCGCGACTGGCGTTGTGCCCACGACCGTGGCCGGGACGAGCTATCAGGTCTACTCGCCAGCGGTGCTTCTCCAGTAGCCGCTGCGGCTTTGACTTGACGCCCCCACACCTCTAGCAGTGGCACCCCTCGAATGTACGCCAACCGGCCACGCCCTCGCCGCCGTTCACGCCAAACCGACCGCCGCGGCGCCGCGGTGGTCGAGTTCGCGATCGTCGCGCCGTTGTTCTTCCTGATGATCCTCGGCTGCATCGAGATCGGCCGAGCGCTGATGGTGCAGCAGGTGCTAGTGAACGCCTCGCGGGTCGGCGCCCGTGAGGCGGCGACCCTCAACGGCACCTCGGCGGGCGCCGTCACGTCCGCGGTGAATTACGCCGCCGGCGCCTCGGTGCCGGGCGTCACCGCGACGGTTTCGCCAGACCCGGGCACGGCCAAGGGGGGCGACTTGATCACCATGACGCTAACGGTCGATTTCCTCTCCGTCAGCTGGAGCCCAACGCCGTGGTTCCTCGGCGGGCAAACGCTGACGGCAACGTCCGTGATGCGAAAAGAAGGGTTCAACTGATTGCGCCGCGGTTCGACGCGCGGCTAGTTTTCGTGGGCTTTCCGACGCACGAACCAGCCCGGCAGGATGGCGATCATGACGCTTGCCGTCGTCCCCGGTTCTGGGATCAGCGACCAGCGGGCGTTGACGAATCGGACGATCTCTCGGTCTCCAGGTCCAGGCCCGGTGTCCACCAAGAGCATCCCGTCCGCGTTGATCGGCGTTACCCCGGGATCCTCGATGGACTGCCGGATCGCCTCCAGCATCGCTTCGATCGACAGCGGGAAAGTTGTGGGGTCAAGCGTCCGCGGGATGGTGATCACGGGCACAACTTCGTTTCCCACTAGTACGTCGACGCGTATCTGGTCCATCGTTGAGGCGCCGCTCGTCGCCAAGAGACGTCCGATCACGCCGACCGTTGGGTGTTCGCCCGCGCGTTCACTGGAAACATGGACCGGTATCGGATTATTGACGTAGAGGAATGACCAGCCCGTGGATGGCCTGGCGGTGGACCGACGCAGGTCTTCGGGGCGCAGGTCGAAGCGGATCGTGATTTCTTCACCAGGCCTGAAGAAGGCGCTGGGGTCGATGGAGACGTTGGCGGTGGCCTGTAGCTGCAAACCGGTGCTCGGGAGCGTCGCCGCACAACTCTCAGAGGCATCGACAGCGATGGCTAAACTCACAATGGCCGCCACCAATGCTCGCTTGCATGGCATCGTTAGAACCTTTGGCAGAGGAGCAGGCCCGAACTTCTGTGAAGGGAGTATAAGCGATCGCAGGCGTGGTGAACACGAAACGATGCGGCGTCTTTAGACACGCAGCTCTTCGCCTTCGGCAGCCCGGTCAGCGTAGCGCTCGCGGATGGGCGCGACGACCTCGGTGAGGAACTCGTCCACCTGCTGCGGCGCGCGGCCCACGAGTTGCGAAGGGTCGGCGATGCTGCCGAGGTCGACGGCTTTGAAGGCGTCGTCGCTGCGCAAGCGATCGAGCAAGTCGTTGGCGCCCCCTTGTTGTTTGACAACCGCGCCGGCGGCTTGGCTGTGTTGGCGGATTTTTTCGTGGAGGTCTTGGCGGTCGCCGCCCGCTTTGACGGCTTCCATCAGCACGTTCTCGGTGATCATGAACGGCAGCTCTTCGCGGAGGTTCTT
This sequence comes from Botrimarina mediterranea, assembly GCF_007753265.1. NCBI lineage: Bacteria > Pseudomonadati > Planctomycetota > Planctomycetia > Pirellulales > Lacipirellulaceae > Botrimarina > Botrimarina mediterranea. The sequence continues at coordinate 2,794,432 of NZ_CP036349.1, read as the reverse complement.
GGCGATCACCTCGGGGTAGACCACCATGCCGCGCGCCACGTTCTCGTAGATCACCAGCACCGCATCGACGCCAAGGAACGCCTGCGGCAGCGAGAGCCGGCGATTGGCCGAGTCGTCGAGCGTCCGCTCCATCCACTGCGTGGCGTGCGTGGCGGCGCCGTTCTGGGCGAGGCTCATCACGAACCGCGACAGCGCGCCGATCCGCTCGCTACGCATCGGATTGCGCTTGTAGGGCATCGCCGACGAACCGATCTGGTGCTCTTCGAAGGGCTCTTCGATTTCCTTGCGCATCGCCAGGATGCGGAGGTCAGTCGTCGCCTTGTGAGCGCTCGCGGCGATCCCCGAGAGGCAGTCGAGCACCTGGGCGTCGACCTTTCGCGGGTACGTCTGGCCCGTTACCGCATAAGAAGCGTCAAAGCCCATCTTCTCGGCGACGCGTTGTTCGAGCTGGCGGCACTTGTCGTGATCGCCCTCGAAGAGCTCGAGGAAGCTCGCCTGCGTGCCGGTAGTCCCCTTCGTGCTGCGGGCCTTGAGCGTCGCGATGCGGTGCTCAACTTCGGCGAGGTCAAGCGCCAGGTCGTAGCACCAGAGCGTCGCGCGCTTGCCGACAGTCGTCGGCTGGGCGGGCTGCAAGTGCGTGAAGCCGAGCGTCGGTAGGTCGCGGTGCTTCTCGGCGAACGCGGCGAGGGCGTCGATGACGGCCGCCAAGCGGCTGGCGACGAGTTCCAGCGACTCGCGGATGACAATCACGTCGGCGTTATCGACGACAAAGTTGCTCGTCGCGCCGAGGTGGATGATGCCCTTCGCATTGGGACACGCGTCACCGTACGTGTGGACATGAGCCATCACGTCGTGACGGAGCTTCTTCTCGTAGCCCGCCGCGGCGGTGAAGTCGATGTCATCGACCTTCGCCCGCAGTTCGTCGAGCTGCGCCGCGGTGATCGGCAGCCCCAACTCCGCCTCCGCCTCGGCGAGCCACACCCACAGCCGCCGCCAGGTCGAGAACTTCTTCTGCGCTCCCCACAACGACGCCATCGGGCGCGAGGCGTAGCGCGAGATTAGGGGGTTCTCATAAACTTCGTGGTCGGGCATCGTCTGGCGGGACAAAAGGGGGACGCGGATTTTCACGGATTATTAAGGATCAACGCGGATTGGTCTCAGCTTGGATCCGCGTCGATCCGCTGAATCCGTTGACATCCGCGTCCCGTTCTTCTTTACATATTTGTTAGATCGTCTTCGCTCCGGCTGCCGACAAGCGCGTCGAGCGCTTCGCCAACCGCGGCGGCGTGTTCTTTCGGGTGGTTCTTCTGCAAGTAGACACGGCAAGCGCGGTGGGCGACCGGCAGCTGGCGGAAGAGTTGATCGTCGGTCAGCGGATAAACCTTGCCCGTTGACGGTTTGAACTGATAGTTCTGGCCCGCCGTTGCAGCCAGCGCGTCGGGCCGGTAGATGTGGCGCGGCAAGTCGATCTGCATCGGCAGGTCTTCGATATCGGCGGGCAGGCGGCTACGGATGGCGTGCTCCAACAGGCCGGCGTCGCTGAACAGGCTCGACTGTTCCGACTCGCCGGGGCGGTACGTGACGTTGCGGTCCTCGACCGCGATCCAATCGACCTCACGGCCGAGAATGCGTTCCCAACGCGGTGCGAGCAGTCGCTTCTTGGCGTCGCTCGACTCGGCCCAGCGGCTCACGTCGATTAGCAGCGACCACTCGGTGAACCGGCAGTAGTCGTCGAGCCGCTCACGGGGGTCGTGGGGGAACAGCAGCTCACGGCTATCGACGAAGATGTCGCGCAACGTCTTGTCGATCGCCCGCACGGTGCGATGGAAGTAGACGGCGCGGAACAGCTCGCTCTTCGTCTGGACGAACTTGATCAGGGCCGAAAGCCCCTTCTGGTGGATCGTCAGGCCGCGGTCGCTGAAGAAGCTGTAGCGCAACAGACGTTCGAGGTCGTACGCCCGGGCGCTGTAGCCGGTCATGTAGGCGTCGCGGAGGACGAAGTCCATGCTGTCCACGGTGTAGAGCCCGCAGAAGAGGCTCCGCAGCAGCACTAGCCAGCGCGGCCACTCGCTGGAGTCGTCCCGCTTGGGACGCTGAATGAGCATGGCGACGTGCGCCGGGTCGATCGACTCGCCCGCCTGCATGCGGCCGCTGGGGCACTCGTAGATGCCCTCGAGCAGCTTCGCCAGCTCGTGCTCAATGATGAAGGCGCCGAGCGTCTCGTGCGTCAGGCCGTAGTGCGGCTTGAGGAAGTGCTCGTCGAAGAAGTGGCCGAACGGCCCGTGGCCGACGTCGTGCAGCAGGGCCGCGGTGCGGCAGAGGCAATCGACCGCCTTGCGACTAGGAACGTCCCCCTTACAGACGTCGTGCAGCGATTCGTAGAGCGTCTCGACCGCCCGGCTCGCCATGTGCATGGCGCCGATGACGTGCTGGAACCTCGTGTGCTCGGCGGACGGATAGACCCACCAAGCGGTCTGGAGTTGGTGGATCTGCCTCAGCCGCTGGAGCCACGGGTTGTCGAGCAGCCGGCGTTCGCTTACTTCGCCGTCGGGCACGACCGAGACGAACGGCACGTAGCCATGCACCGGGTCGTGAACGAGGCTTTCGCGGGTGAAGTCCTTCATGCCGGCGATTCTCGCCGGTTAGAAGCTCACCGCCAAGACGCCGAGGGCAGCTAATGACCAATGACCAATGACCAAGTCCCAATGACCAATGAGGCACCGCCGCACAAGCTCATCCTGATTACTGACTCCTGGCCCCTTCCATTGGTCATTGGGGCTTGGACATTGGTCATTCCGCCCCTCATCGGCAGTCGACCGCGCAGAACCAGCTTCTCACCCGGTCGTCCCCCAATGCGTGGTAGAACATCCACGGCACGGCGGTGGCCACGCCGGCGACGCAGAGTTTGACGGTCCAGGCGGCGAGGGCGGGATCGACGCCGGACCAGAGCCGGTAGCCGACCGCCAGGGCCCCCGCCACAACAAGGGCGGGCATCACCACCATGTTGATCGTGCCCGTCGCGGCGGCGAGTTGCCGGCACGCCCGCCACGCCGAGACGACCCGTCGCGGCAGGGCCAAGCCTAGATACGCGGCGCCGCCCCCCAGGCCGAGGAAGAAGACGGCGTCGGTGAAGTCCTGCACGCCGCCGAACCAGAGGCTCGCCGCGCGGATGAAGCAGACCGCCGAAACGAGCCAAGCCAGGGCGGCCGTCGCCCGGACGATCGGCGGGGCGAACGCCGTCGCCGTGTGGTGTTTCTTGTTAGAAGTCCGTCGGGGGTGTTGAATCGCGGGCGGATCGGGCATCGGACACGTCCTCAGAGGGTCAGCTCAAGGGCCAGAGGGTCGGTCAGTGGTAGCGGATGTAGCGGTCGGGGTAGCGGCAAGCGAACGTCGCGCCATTGATTGGCGGCAAGCGGCTGCCAGAGGTTTGACCCCCGCGAGCCGCGCCCGAAGATAGTTAGTAGTGCTCCTCGACGAAAATCGCCCGCTGGCGAACCGGTGGGGCCCGCCGCCCGCGATCTGTTATGGCCTATCTAAAACGTACCTTGCGTTTTCCCCCCGCGCCGGCGGTGAAGACGCTTTGGCGTTTTTGTCTGGCCGGCGCCGCGTGCCTGCCGCTCGCCGGCTTTGCGGCCAGCCTAGCGACAGCCGCGACCATCCAGATCAAAGACGGCCGCGTCCTCGTTGGCGAGTTGGGCGAGACAAGCGGCGTCGCCGAAGACCCGCTGGCGCCCAATACCGCCTCGGGCGGAACCAACCTCAAGTCGATCCTCGTCGTCGAAGACGGCCTACGGCGCACGTACCTGCACAAGACGGCCGTCCGTGAGGTGCTCGATCAGCGCGGTGAACCCACGGTCAAGATCCGGGTCTGGCAGAACGACGCCAAACGCGGCGCATCGCTGGGGGTGATCGGTGCGCCGTCGCGGGTCAGCCCGTTCGACGACCATGGCCGGCGGATCATCGAGTTGCCGAGCGACAAAGGCCCGATCTCTGTCATCCAGGGCGTCACCGAGGTCACCCCGGTCTACACACGCGTGCAAGGCCTCCGCGCCGAGCCCCGCAGTTACATCTGGGACATGCGGTTGGCGACCAGCAGCCTGCCGCGCGAAACGCTGAGCACAATCCTGACGGGCGCTGTCGCACAAGACGACTTCGACCAGCGGATGCAGGTCGTGCGGCTGTACCTGCAGGCGGAGCGTTACCGCGACGCGGCGCGGGAACTTGAAACCATCCGCAACGACTTCGCCGGTCGCGCGGGCGTTGAGGCCGAGGACATCGACGACAACCTGCGGCGGCTGCGTGAGCTGGCTTCGCGGACGCTGCTGGCGGAGATCGAGCTGAGGCAAGCGGCGGGGCAACACCAGCTGGCTCGGTCGCTGCTCGAACGCTTCCCCGCCGACGGCGTCGCCGGCGACACGCTGCAACGCGTGCGCGAGCTTCTCGACGACGACGACGCGACACGCGACCTCCGCGCCGACCTGCTCGATCAACTCGAACGCACCGTCGAGGGCTTGCAAGACGAAGCGACGCGTCGCGTCGCGGCGATCATTGTCGCCGAGATCAAGCAGCGGCTCAGCTCGGCCAGTGAAGACCGCTTGACGGCGTTTCGGCAACTGGCGACGGGCAACGCCCTCGGCGCCGAAGAACTCGCCGCGGTGGCGATCAGCGGCTGGCTGCTCGGATCGAACAACGCGGTGGACTCGCTGCCGGGCGCGTTGCAGCTGGTGCGGATTCGTGACAATATGCGGCGTTACCTCTCGACGCGCGACGCCCAGGCTCGCGACGCGGTCTTCTTGACGCTGCAAGACGCCGAGGGCGCCGAGGTCTCGAAGATCGCCGAGCTGGTCGCCCGGATGGAGCCCCCGCTGCCGCTGGTGGACCCGGTCGATAACGAATCCGAATCCGCCGCATCGCCACCCACCACCGGCGCCGTGCCCGGTTACTTCGAGCGTTTTGTGAAGGTGGGCGACCGCGAGGTCCGTTGGGTCGTGCAGCTGCCGCCCGAGTACGACCCGCTACGCAGCTACCCGACGATCGTCACGCTGGGCGACCTCGGCGTCGCGCCGGAGCGGCAGCTCGACTTCTGGTCCGGCGGCGTCCGCGAAGGGATTGGCCGGGTCGGGCAGGCGACGCGGCACGGCTATGTCGTCGTCGCGGTCGAATGGGCTTGGAGCAATCAACTCCGTTATGGTTATACCGCCGAAGAGCACGCGGCGGTGCTCGCATCGCTTCGAGACGCGATGCGCCGGGTCGCTATCGACCCCGACCGGGTATTCGTCACCGGGCACGGCGCCGGCGGCGACTTGGCGTGGGACCTGGCGCTCGCCCACCCCGACTTATGGGCGGGCGCCCTCCCCTTCCTCGGCGTCGCCGATCAGTACTGTGCGTGGTATTGGAAAAACTCCGAGTTCGTCCCGTGGCGCATCGTGCTCGGCGAACTCGACGGCGACAAGATCGCCCGCAACGCGCGCGAACTCGATCGCTACCTGCGTCCTCGGAACGATACGACCGTCGTCGAGTACCGCGGACGCGGTTACGACCCGCTGTCCGACGACCTCCAACTCGCCTTCGAATGGATGAATCGCAAGCGTCGTGGGCCCCCGCCCGAAGAGTTCGAGTGCTTCACGATGCGGCCGTGGGACAACTTCTTTTGGTGGATCGAGGCCAGCGGCCTCCCCGAGAAGTCGATGACAGCTCCAGCCGAGTGGCCCCCGGATCGCGGCGTCCGCGCGGCGTCGATCCGTGGCCGCAAGTTCAGCGGCAACAAGCTGGGCCTCTACACCGGCGCTGAGAAGGTGACGGTTTGGCTCTCACCCGAACTCGTGAACTTCACCGAACCGATTGAGATCGAGCACAACGGCAAGCGGCTCGTCGCCCGTGACGAACGGGTACAGCCCGACCTGAAGACACTGCTTGAAGACGTGCGGACGCGGGCGGATCGGAAGCGGCCCTATTGGGCGAAGGTAGAGTCGCCGTAGATCCCCCCTCCGTTTTAAGGAGGGGGACTATCGCAGGCGAACTCTATCGTTGGTTCTGCGCAACCGACGCCGCCGGGCGGTCGCCTTCGGGCGCCTTGCTCAGCACGACGCCGCTGATCAGCCAGCCGTCGTCTTCGCTGCGGACGCTGCGCGCCGAGGGGCCGAAGTACCGGCGGGCCAGTTCGAACGACGGCAGACGGTCGCCTTGGACCTTCTGCTCTCGCTCGGCGCCGACTTCGCGTTGCTCTTCGGTGGTCATCATGCGGTTAAGCAACCGGCCGAAGAACGTCTGCGACTTGGGCATCTTGCCTTCGCGGACAAGTTGGTACGTCGGACGGAACGCCTCGTCACTGCGGGTAAAAGTCCAGACGCAGCGATCGCCGGGGGCGATATCGGCGAGGGCGCCGATCGTGGCCCGCATGTCGGGGCTGTGCGAGAGCGACTCGCCCGCCGACACGCCGAACACCGCCTGACGGAGGAAGTCGGCGTCGGAAGCGATCGCCAGCCGGCCCTGGTGGAGGCAGACGGCGGCGCGTTGCAGGACTCGCTCTTCACGCTCGCCTTGGACCGGCTGAACGGGCTCGCCGAGCGGCGCCAGCGGGTCGAGGTCGTCGTGCCCCAGGGCTTGATCTTCGGGAACCATTTCCCAATAGGGAACGCCCTCGATCTCCTTCTGTTCGGCGCCGTCGCTATAGAGCCAGCGGTCGATCGGCTCGCGGAGGGCGGCTTCATCCTTGACGTCGATCACGAGCAGGTATCGCTCACACTTGGGATCGATGGGAAGCGTATAGTCGGTCATCACGACCGCCCGTGTACCGAAGTACGGGAGGATGTCACGCTTGACGTTGATCTTGGGTCCGTAGGGGTCCTTCTCAAGTCCGGTAAGAACGTTCTCGAAGGCGCCCTTGTAGCCGGCGAAGGCGTCGAAGGTGGACGGTAGGTGCTCGAACACATTCTCAACATCGACGTGCAGGGTCTTGTAGGTCGCCACCTGGCGTGGCGCCCACGGCTCGACCGGCGGGCTATCGGCCGAGAGACGTTCGGCGGAGTTCGGGAGTTCGAGCATCCGCATCCCCCCCTCGTACCGCTGGTCCGCTGGCTTGCCCGCGGTCCCTGGCTTCGGGGGCGCGAAAACGAAGGTATGGTGCACGAAGTCGCGCTCCGGCGACGTCGCAACGCTTACTAAGCCGCCGATGCCGGTAATGGCGTCAAAGCCTTGCTCGGCGAGGATGGCTAGCGTGTCTTTCTTGTCCGGCAGCACGCCCTCGGTTATGGCGTCGCGGGTAGCGGCTTGGTACTCGAATGGCGCGAGATACCAACTCAAGTGGGTCTCGGAGCGACCGGCGGCCTTGCGGGCCCGGGCTTGGGTTTCTTTGTAGGCCGCCACGTTTGCGAGCACCTCTCCCGACTTCTGACCGCGGAGACGGGTGAGTAAGTCGGCCGCAACCTGTTGGCTCTCGGTGACGCCGACGTAGCCCCCTTGGTGGAAGACAGCGGCGGTTCGCTCTGTTAGGTCTGCCTGCTTATCCTCCGGGAGAACATAGATCGTAAGCTCGCCCGCGGTGGACCGCTTGGCGCCGCGTTGCGTTAAGCGTTTGTCGATACTTGAGAGCAATGACTTCGCTTCGGCGTCACGTCCCGTTGCGTCGACCAGTGCGGCGAGCGTCCCGCGTTGGTTCTTGACATTCGACTTCACGACGCCGACGGCCACCTCGCCGGTGGCGACGTTGCGAAAATCGTCGATCGTCACGCCGAGACGCTGCTCCAGCGAGCCGAGCTGTCCGCTCATCCGCCTGCGGACCTGATCAACGAACGGCTTCATCGTCGGGTCGGACGTAAAGCGGCCGGCTTGGGTCCTTTCCCACCGCTCGCCAAGATCGACGGCGTCCTCGGCCGCAGCGAAGCCGACGGTCTCCGCGGGGAAGATCTCAGCGGCTTTCGGCGCAGCCCAAGCCGCAGCGGCTGACGCCACCAAGGCAACGGTCAGTGCGACCGGGGCGAATCGATTCAATAAACAAACGGCGTTCAGCGAAGCAAGGCGCATGTGAACAGCGACTCCGGGGGGAGAGGCGTCAGTTGGGAGCGACAAGGTGGACGTCTCCTGGTTTATCGGTCGGCGTCGCTAGCGGGTTGTACCGGCGTTGCCTCGTCTCGGTGTTCCGCAACGGGCGCCGCGTCGGTCTTCGCCGGGTATGCCGCCGATCCCGACAGCGGGGCTGTGACCGGTTGGGGAAAGTTTACCGCCCCTCCCTCTGGGTGGCTAAGGGCCAACTCGGGACCCCTATCCCAGCACTTCCCGACGTCGCGACACGTAATCCCAGACCACATAACGGTCTAAATCCCGTCCCGCGGTGAAGAAAACCCGGCCCCGAGTCGACTCGGCGAGCCGATACGCGAACCGCACGTCCTCTTCGGTTTGCGACCAACTCGGCAGCAAGAAGAGATTGATCGTGATCCCTTCGCGGGCGCAGAGCATCCCCTCCCGGAGCGTCGCGGCCTCGGTCCTGGGGTCGGGGGGGTAGAGGAGGTAGAGCACCTCTCCCTCGAAGTGAGCTGTCGGCAGGCCGTCGGTGATCAGCACAATCTGCCGGTTAGGCGTGTCCTGCACAGCGAGTTGACGGCGGGCGATCGACAGGCCGTGTTGGAGGTTCGTGAAGTGCGGCGGGACCATCTGCTCAGAAATATCGTCGCGGCTCATGTCGGCCCGCAGCTGCACCACCGGGTTGTTGATCGTCACCGGCTTGGGCATCAGCGACAGCAGCTTGCCTGGCTCGACCGGCTTACCAAACGAGTAGCACTCGACGAACGACAGGAAGTCGCCGGGGAACTCGCTCCTGAGCAGCCCTTGCAGCGCGAGCGCCATCCGCTTGACGTTCACGTACTGCCCGTCGTAGCGCATCGAGCCCGACATGTCCATCACAACCGAGGTGGCGGCTTTGGGCGTGTTGCGCGTTTTGTGGACGACGATGTCATCGGATCGAAGTTGGAAGTGGGAAGTTGGAAGTGGGAAGTTTTTTGCGGTTGAGTCCGATTCACTACTTTCCGACTTCCCACTTCCCACTTCCAACTTAGCGCCACGTTCCGCGTGACTTCGCAGAATCGCGTTCGTGAACGTAGAGACGATGTCCATATTCGCCACCGAGTCGCCGAACTCGTACGGCCGGGTGCGCTGCGTCTCGACAGCGCCTTCGCCGGTGAGGTCGGCTTGGTGGCGGCCGGTGCGGCTGGCCTGGAGGTCGCTGAACAGACGCTGGAGGAGCTTGTTCTGGAAGACGCGATGCGCTTTTGGCGTGAGCTTAAAGGCGCCGCCTTGCTTGGACTGTTCGAGGCCCTGGCGTTCGGCGACCTCACGCAAATAGTCCTGCACTTGCTGCTGCAACTCGGAGAGACCTTCGACGTCGCCCGGCTCGGCGAACTCGCTGAGCAGGTCCATATCGATCAGACCGATCTGCGCTGTCTTCGCAGCCTCTTCGAGCTGCTTGAGCAGTTCGTCGATCTTCTCGAGCTCTTCCTTGACCTCCAGCGCCTGTGGCACGGTCATCGACTCGGCGCCGGTGAAGACGTACTTGGCGATCAATTCTTCGATCTCGTACTTATCGCCCATCCGATCGAGCAGTTGGACAAGCTGCCGCGCGAACGGCGAGCTGTCGTCGCCGGTGGCGTACCATAGGCGCTCCAGGTCGCGGAGCTGCTCGGTCTTGATCGCTTGGCGGAAGCGGTCGGCAAACTCCTTGGGCGGCTTCACCTCCGCCGCGGCGCCGTGCAGCGCCTTGTGGGCGCGCTTGCGGGCCTTGCGGGTCTCGAACCGCTCCAGGATCTTCCGCTTGCGTTCCTCGAGCATCGCCTTCAGCGCGTCGATGCTGGGCCCGAGGCCGGCGATCTGGGAGGGGTCGAGGCGGATCGCCCGTGCCATTTCTTCTTCGGTGAGTTCGCGGCGTTCGCCGAACATGAGGGCGTGCTCGAACGCCGCGGAGACCATGTCGGGCCCCTCCCCCGGATCGCGGGGCGAGGGGAACCGCATCGGGTCGTACTTCTGGTACGTGTGGATGACGCCGCCGAGAGTGTCGCGATTGGCCATGCCCCTGCCCTGTCCTGTGTCCGTGGATGCTGTGGGGCATTCTACGGGGGGCGGAGCGGGTGGGTAGCGATTTGGTTGCGGCGGCTTATTTAGCCCCCGATCATTGCAACGTTATGCAGTTGCTATCACGAGCTTTTGTCGTTTGAGGACGCGGAGGGCGTTGAGGAGGAGCTTGGCTTGGACCCAGAGGTGGACGCGGTGTTGGCGGCGGACCCAGCTTGGCAGGGGGCCCAGGCCGCCGGCGAAGCTGGTGAGGTTGCCGAAGCAGCGTTCGATCGGGTCGCGGAAGGCGAGCACGGCTTGTCCGAAGGGACGGCGGAGCATCTCCAGGCAGTGCACACGGCTGGGCTCGTGGCGGCGATGCCCCAACGCCTGCCCCGGCCGCTGCTGCTGGGCGATGATCTGATGACGCGGCGAAGCCACGCGGTGCAGCGGGTTGCTGTCGTACTGACGGTCCCCCGTCACATAGCCCTCGCCCGGCAGCTCTTCGAGCAGCGGACGAGCGGCCGTCGCGTCGCCCGTGTTCATCGGCTCCACCCGCCACACCGAAGGGAGCGGGCCCTCGCCCCACACCACGTGCAGCTTGTAGCCCTTCGCGAAGCGGTTGGCCGCCCGCCCCACGCGCGCGTCGGGGTCCTTGCTGTAGGAACCGATCGGCAGCGGCTTGCTGTCGATCCGTTGCAACCACCAGCGCCGCGGGTCGCCCCCCAACGCCTGCTCCAGACGGCCCAGCAGCTCCCTCACGCCACGGCTCCGTAGCCGGCGGCTCATCGTCGATTGCGACGGGAACGGAACCGATAGCTGCGGCGGCCAGTTGTCGGGCTGGCAGGCCCAGCTGGTGGGCCGGTCGTGGACCACCGCCCATAAGAACACCGCCACGACCTCCGACGCCCGGTAAAACCCGCTCGTCCAAACGTTGTCCAGCCGCCTGGCAATCGCGTACAGTTGCTCCCAGAGTTCGCGTTCCATCTGGCTTCTCCCTTGGTTGGTCCCAAAAGAGATTCAGTAGAACGCGAACTCCCTTCTTTTAACCCCTGCTAGCAACTGCATAACGTTGCATTGACCGGGGGCTAAGTGTGTAGGGTAGGCCCCGCCTGCCGGTGTTGCATTTGACTCTGGCGCTGGCAGGCGAGGCCTGCCCTACGAGCCGCTCGCTACTCGATCGCGTTGAGCTCCATCACATCGACACCCAGGAAGTACCCCGTGCTGTCATCGGCCTTGCCAGCGTTCTTGAACGTCAGCGTGTGGTCGCCCGCAGTGAGTTCGACCGCTTTGGCGACGTGCGGCAGCAGCGACTGTTCGGCGGCGTAGAGATCGAGCTTCGGGAGGATCACGTTGCCATCGACCAGCACGTCGTAGACGCCGTAGTCCTTGGCGTGGGTTGTCATCAACTTGAGGTCGTACTTGCCTTTCTTCGCAACCTTGAACGGCAGCTCGATCGACTCCCCTTCGCTCATCGGTCGCCAAAAGAGCTGGGCGCCGTGGCTCCAGTGATCGCCGGCTTGGGTTTCGTACTCGCCGCTCGTCGCATTGCCCTTCACCGCTTCGGCTTCGATGACGGTCTTCACTTCAGGATAGAGACGCTCCGACCCCGAGGGGAACTTCGGGAACGGCTTGTGCGGTTCGAGCTGGTACCAGTAGGCGACCGACGCGTAGTCCTCGGTGCGTGGGCCGTAGCCGGTGGCGACTTCGCCCTTGTCGTTGAACACGGCGCCCTTGTGCTCGATCTCCATGCGGAGCGATTTGTCGAAAACAACTGGATCAGCAATGTGCCAGCGGTAGGCCGTGATGCGGCCGAACTGCTGGTAGTGGTCGAAGACCGGAACGCCGTAGAACGGGCTATTGAACTCTCGGAAGCCCCAAGCGTCGCAAAAGTAGTCCTCGGTGCCCGTGCCGCGGATGGAGGGATCCCTCTCACCATCAATGTAGAAGAAGTCGTCCCCTTCACCGAACCAGCCTCCGGTACGCTGGCGGACGTTGATCACCGTGCCGACGTAGTGGCCGCGGCCCTCGATGTCGGCGATCTGGTAGTTTTCGCTCGTCGTCGGGTAGCTCTGACGGTACTGGGCGTGGAAGTACGGCGTGTCGTTGGGGAGAGACGGCAGCTTACGCCAGTCGACGTAGTAGTAGAACGCGTCGACTGGCTTGCCCCCTTCGTTGGTGACGGTGATCTTGGCGCCTTTGCGGAAGGGCATCGGCCAGTAGCAGTTGCGGGCCCGGCCCTCGGCGCTAACGGTCACGGGGAGCGACTGCATCGAACGATCATCGCCGTGGCCGATGACGAAGAAGTCGCCGAGCGGAGCCTCGACCGACGGGTGCTCTTCGCCGTCCCAGTACATGCGGACGACAACCGCGCGCGAGACCTTCGGGTCCTTCGAGGCGATCGTGTTCCAGATGTGCTCGATGCGGCCCGGGCCTTCGAGGTCGGCGATCACGAGGGTTTGGCCCGGCGCGATCGGACGGGCGTCGCTGTTGCCGTTGCGCCAGTCCCAGATGTCGCTTGAAGAGGACCGCATCGAGCGGCCTTCCTGCAATCGGTCGAGCCCGCTGAGTGGGCCCGTCTGACCGCCGAGGATCGCGGGCGATTGCGCCGACACCCCGCTGACTTGAAGAGCGATGGAGAAGACAATAGCGACGAACGAAGTGGTTTTCATCGAGGAGTGGAGCAAAGATGGAGACGAGTGGGTGGCTGCGAATCGGTGATAAATTTTATTAACCACGGAGCCACGGAGGGCACGGAGCGACGCACTGAGAAACCAGCTCTGTGCTTTCCTCCGTGCCCTCTGTGTCTCTGTGTCTCTGTGGTTATTCTGAAGCAGGGACAAGCGCCTACGCAGATCGCTCCGTTCTTCCGCTATTGCCGGCAGCGGCCTATGTTTTCGCTTTCGATCGCTGGCTGAGGGCCTTTCGCACTCTCGCCGAACGAGCGCCTCGCGGCGCAGGAGACTTTGACCTTGGCGACTTCGACGCCGCAGACTTTGAGCAGCCGCCGAGTCGCCCTCATCATGGGGCAGGACCTGGCCTACAACCGCGAAGTCATGCGCGGCGTGCAAGCCTACGCGCACTCGAAGACCGGCTGGGTGATCCGCGACGGTCCGCTCGCGCGCTACGTGCTCAAACCGCTCCGCGAATGGAAGCCTGACGGCATTATTGCCCATCTTTACGACCGCAAGATTGCCGATGAGTTGGTGGCGTTGGGCGTGCCGATGGTGAACACCACCAGCACGCTCGCCGACCTCGACGTGCCTCTGGTCGAGGCCGATCACTTGGCGGTGGGACGGATGGCGGCGGAGTACTTTCTCAGCCGGGGGTTCCGGAACTTCGGCTTCTTCGGCAGCGCGCACGCGGGGTTCTCGCGGGACCGCGAAGAGGGCTTCCGCGACGCTCTGGCGAAGAAAGGCTTTAGCCTCACGTCGTGCTACGCCGAGTACCTGCCGCGACCCCTGGCCGGAGTGAGCTGGGTGAACGTCGATGACCGCGTCCGTGCCTGGCTCAACGAGTTGCCCAAGCCGGTCGCCATCCTGTCGAGCAACGATGTGCCGTCGCGCGAATTGGCCGACATCTGCCAGCAGCTCGAGCTTGCGGTCCCCGACCAGGTCGCTCTGCTGGGCGTCGATAACGACGAACTCGAATGCAACCTGGCGACGCCGCCGCTGTCGAGCATCGTGATCCCCTCGCAGCGCATCGGATACGAGGCCGCCGAGGCGATCGACCGGCTGATGTCGGGGGAGGCCCTGCGTCAAACGAGAAATTACCTCCCGCCCGTCCGGGTGGCGACGCGGTTCTCGACGGACACCCTCGCAATCGAGGACGCCGATTTGCGGGTCGCGTTGGCCTACATCCGCAGTCATGCGCACCTGCCCATCGATGTCGAGGCGGTGCACGAGCACGCCGCCGTGTCGCGGAGAATGCTGGAGAGGAAGTTCCGGGAACAATTGGGCCGGACCGTGCTGGACGAGATCCGGCGGGCGAGGATCGAGCTCGCCAAACAGCTGTTGATCGAGACCGATCTGGCGATGCCGGCGATCGCCAAGCGGGCCGGATTCTCCGGCGCGAGGCGTTTGGCGGTGGTCTTCCGTGAGGAGGAAACGATTACTCCCACCGAGTTTCGCGAATCGGTGCGGCGACGCAACGGCTTGTCGCATTCCGAAACCTGATTTCCGCATTCGCGTGTAGCAAACCGCGAGTTCCCGAGCCATTTTGTACAGCAGAGGCAACCTCTCGCCTTGCCAGCAAAAGGTCAACTACTTGAGCAGGCCGTGAGAGGACGCCGCCCGGACGAGTTCTCATCGCGTTTTCGAATCCTCTTCGAGCCGGCCCACTAACCGGGCATCAGTGGTTCGCGCCGTTGGGACTAGTGCGATGGCGACATGAGATCGTCGGCCGCTGCGGCTGTTGCGTCGCTTCTTTGATTTACCTTTTCAAACGCTGTCTCTTCTAACTCTTGTGGGGCGCCTAATGAACGTGAAACACCTTGCCGTCGCCTTGATGTGCGCCGGCGCGATGACAACCACCGCCCAGGCCAGCACGGTCACTTACGCGGGCACGCAGTACGACATTGGCGGCACGTTCTTTCCAGGCGGCGGCCCCGCTGACGCCAACGCGTATGTCGTCGCCGGCTGGCGCGGCAGCGACGTGGCGAAGACCCACGACCTGGACAGCAACAACACCTACGGCAGCGCTGGCTACGCGATGTTCGGCACGCGTTTCGACTACCCGAACGCCAACGCCACCGGCGGCAACGCCTTCGTGAATCCCACCGACAACAGCGTGTTCCCGAATCTGATCGACCTGCCGAATTGGGTCTCCGGCAGTCAGATCCTCGCCAGCCGGAAGGCGGGCGGATGGGGTTATGCGCTGATTGACGACCCACAACTCACCAACGGCCCCCGCGACTTCACTTGGGGCGCCTCGCAGACGCCGGCGTCGGTGTTCCAGCCGCCGTACGTGAAGCTAGGCATCCTCGACGGAACAGGCACGCCGAGCGGCGCCGATGGCGTCGGCGCTCCGGCCGAGCGCTGGAGCTTCACCCTCGGCGCCGACGCACCGGAAGTGTTCCGCGTCGGTGTGATGACCGATGGCTTGGACTCCACCAACTGGGCGCCGAGCGAGGTTCGGATTTCGTCGAGTCTCGGTGGCGGGCAAGTGAGCACCGGCACGGTGACGAAGAACCGCTTCATCGACATGCACTTCTTCGACATCGTCGGCGGGCAATCGGGCGAGACGTTTACGTTCTACGCCTTCAACCCCGGCGGCGGCAGCGCAGGCATTTCGGGCTTCACTTTCGAGATTCCCGAGCCGGTCTCGGCGACACTTGTCGGTCTCGCAACGATTGTCGTGACGGTCGGGCAACGCCGCAGCCGTTGCTGATGGATTCGAGTGAACCAGA
This sequence comes from Botrimarina mediterranea, assembly GCF_007753265.1. Taxonomy (NCBI): domain Bacteria; kingdom Pseudomonadati; phylum Planctomycetota; class Planctomycetia; order Pirellulales; family Lacipirellulaceae; genus Botrimarina; species Botrimarina mediterranea. The sequence continues at coordinate 2,778,987 of NZ_CP036349.1, read as the reverse complement.
CACCCGGAGGGCCACAGGGGACGCCACGTTGCGTTCCCTGTGGCGCCTAGAGGGGGACGACAGAGAATTTCAGGCGTTAGAACGGATTGAGGAAGGCAAACATGCGGAATTTTTCAACTCGTCGAGCGAATCGATCGCGGCGCTGCGGGGGCGGGTTCACGCTCGTCGAGCTGCTGGTCGTCATCGCGATCATCGGCATCCTGATCGCCTTGCTGCTGCCGGCCGTCCAGGCGGCGCGTGAAGCGGCGCGGCGGAACGCCTGCTTGAACAACGTCAAGCAGCTGACGCTGGGCGTCCTCAACCATGAGAGCGCTGTAACGCGACTGCCAGCCGGCTTTACGACGCTCGATGGCTCGGGCGACATCAATCACACCTGGGCGACTTACACACTCCCCTACTTGGAAGAGGCGTCGCTCTTCGGGCAGATCGACTTTGATAAACCGGTCTTCGAGCCGTGGGAGGACGCCGGTCGCACCTGCCCCCACTCCGCGCCTTGGACCTATACACAGTTGCCGCTGTTCCTCTGCCCCTCCGACACAGGACCCGACATCCACACCGGCGCCGCGGCGTGCTTTACCCACGGCAACTACGTCGCAAACACCGGCTGGTTTCCCTGGTACCAGGCGTTGCCCAAAGCTACTTACGACTTCGTTCGCAAGAACGACCTCCAGAGCTCGGGGCACGACAAGAGGGGCGTGTTCGAAAAGGTCTATAGCGAAGCCAATGAAGGGTTGGAGCTCCGCAAGATCTCTGACGGGACCAGCAAGACGGTGATGCTGGGTGAGTGCCGCCAGTTCCCGGGCGAAGACTCTCGAGGCCTGATCTACTTGGCCAGCTGTTTGTACTCACACGAATTCCTTCCGAACGCCAGAGCACTCGATAAACTGGAGTACTGCGCTGACGGGCCTAACGGCACGGACGACCGCAACGGCGAACTCTACCCCGAGGCGCCGTGCAGTTCGCAGAACATGCAGTTGCCGCGGGGCCCGATGGCGCAAACGTCCCGTAGCGTTCACCCCGACGGGGTCGTTGTTTCGTTTTGCGACGGCCGCGTCGAGTTCGTCAGCGACGATGTGGAAGAAGCCGTCTGGCGCGCCGTGTCGACCCGCTCCAACGGCGAAACCGAATCGCTCTAAGCACGCGCCACGTTCTGACAGAATTAACTTTTCTCGCATGGCGGAACCGCTCTCATGTCTCTTCGCATCCTAACTCTGCTTCTGCTAGCGACTGCCTTGGCTCACTCGGCAGACGCCGTCGATTTGAGCTTCGTCGGCTCGCATTACAACATCGGCGGGACGTTCTTCCCCGGCGCTGGTCCTAACGGGAATCCCAACCGCCCCTACGTTGTCGTCCCGTGGCGGACCTCCAGCACGGCGAATGTCTACAGCGCTGTTGATGAGGACGGCCAGCGCTACTACGGCCGCGACGGCTACGCGGTGTTCGGCACGCGGTTCGATTATCCTAGCGCGTACGTCGCCCCCGGTTCGAGTGCGGCGCCAGGCGACCCGATCATCGAGTCGCTCTTCCCAAACCTCATCGATCTGCCTGATTTCGTGGTCGATTCTCAAGTGCTCGCGAGCCGGGTCGTCGGTGGTTACGGCTACGCTTTGATCGACGACCCCACCCAGACCGCCGGGATCCGCAACTGGGCGTGGGGAGAGTCGCAGTCGCCGCAGTCGTTCGGCCAGGCGCCTTACGTACAGCTCGGCATCCTCGACGGCTGGGACCAGTTCGGCAACGACCCGGCAAACCCCAACCCAGAGGCCCTCCCCGCGGGGCGATGGGGGTTTGCCGTCGGTGAGGGGACACCTGCCGCGTTCCGCCTGGGTGTCATGTCGGACGGCACCGACAACGCCAACTTCGTTCCTGAGGAGATCTTCTTGGCACAAGTCACCTCACTCGCCGGCGGCGCCGTGCTCGACTTCGTCAGCAGCGGGACGATCACCGCCAATCGCTTTGTCGATATGCACTTCTTCGACATCACCGACGCGCAGCCGGGCGATCTGTTTGCAGTGGGCGTGAAGGCGCAAGACGGGTCGATCTCGTTTGGCAACTCGGGGCTGGCGGGCTTCAGCTTCGACATCCTGCCTGCTGCGCCGGGCCTTACCGGCGACTACAACACCGACGGCGTCGTGGACGCCGCTGACTATACCGTCTGGCGTGACGGCGGCGCGCCCGACAATGGCCCGGCGGGTTACACCCTGTGGGCCGAGAACTACGGCTCGACTTTGCCCCTACCGCTGTCGGTCCCAGAACCGTCTACCGCGCTGTTGGCGGCTCTGGCGATGGTGGGAGCCGTACGTCGGCGTGTTTCCTAAGCTTCGGGTCGCTTGGCTCCCCGTCATTGACCGGGGCTAAGTGAGGTGGACCCAATTGAAGTGGGGCAGGCCTCCGCGAAATGCGGCGTCGTATCGTCGCGCCGCCGAATGTTCATTCGGGGTGGTAGAGCGCTGTGGCGTGTGGCGTGACGCCGCCGCGCGTCATGGCGCTTTGTCTTCTGACGCACGTGTGTGATCGAGTTCACGCCGACGCTGAGGCCCGCGACTTCTTACGCGCTTTTAGCCAGCGCCTCCGTTAAAATAGTGATTCTTACGAAAGTGCCTGGCTAAGTGCCTCGCACGATCTCGACTCCGAGCACCTACCTATCGATGCACCTGCGCTTTTTATTGCTGACGCTTTGCTTGTTCGCCGCGATCGGTTCGCGTTCGCTTGCCGAGGAACGACGGCTGCCGCTAGAGGTTTACGTCGACAAGATGAAGGCGGGTTGGCTCGGGCAGATGGCGGGGGTCGGATGGGGCTTTCCAACGGAGTTCCGTTTCAACGGCAAGATCATCCCGGCCGCGGAGATGCCGGCGTGGACGCCCGAGATGATCAATCAGTACGACCAGGACGATCTCTACGTTGAGATGACGTTCCTGCGGACGCTCGAGCAGCACGGGCTGGGCTGCTCGATCCGCCAGGCGGGGATCGACTTCGCCAACAGCGGTTATCCATTGTGGCACGCGAACGACGCGGGCCGGACGAATCTGCGCCGCGGCATCGCCCCGCCGGCCTCGGGGAGCCCGCCGCACAGCGATCATACGGACGATATCGACTACCAGATCGAGGCCGACTACAGCGGCTTGATCGCTCCGGGCCTGCCGCAATCAGCAATCGACCTGGGCGAGAAGTTCGGCCGGCTGATGAACTTTGGCGATGGTGTTTACGGTGGGCAGTTTGTCGGCGCGATGTACGCCGAGGCTTTTTTTGAAGAGGACCCGAAGCGGATTATCGCCGCGGCGCTGCGGAGCATCCCGGCCGAGAGTCAGTACGCCGAGATGGTTCGCGACGTGGTCGCCTGGCACGAAGAGAATCCCGAAGAGTGGGAAGCCGTCTGGCGGCTCGTTGAGGCGAAGTACCACAAGAGCCCCGGCTACGTGCACGGCCTCTGCTGCGGCCCGGGAAGCGAGGATCACTTCTGCATCGACGTGAAGCTCAACGGCGCTTACATCCTGATCGGGATGCTGTATGGCGAGCGCGACCCCGACCGGACCATCACGATCGCGACGCGTTGCGGCCAGGATTCGGACTGCAACCCGTCGAACGCCGCGGGCGTGCTGTTCACAACGATGGGGACGGCGGCGATCCCCGAGCGTTACACCTCCGCCCTGCAAACCGACCGGCGATTCAGCCACACGACTTACACGTTCGACGATCTCGTGCGGGTCACGGAGAAGCTCTCCCGCGAAACGGTGCTAAGGTACAGCGGCAGGATCGAGATGGACGCCGATGGCAACGAGGTGTTGGTAGTTCCCGTCTCAGCGCCGAAGCCTAGCAAGCTCGAAGCGAGCCACAGCACCGAGCCTGTCGCCGAAGAGCGGTTCACCGCGGACGAAATGGCGCAGATCGAGACGGCAGAGGCCGCCGAGAAGCAGCCTACGACTTTGGTCGAAAGCGGCGAGTTCATCCACATCTACGATCCGGGCGTCGACGAGGAAGAGGCATGGTACGTGAACGACCACTGCTTCATTCAAGACAGCGACGGGCTGTGGCATCTGTTTGGCATCACGCACGCCGAGCCGCTCGACCCGGCCGACGAGGACGACTTCGCCCACGCAACGGCGACGACGCTGTTGCAGCAGCCGTGGAACAAACGGCCGTTCGCGTTGAGCGTCGCGACCGAGGCGCCATGGCGTGAGGAGCACTTATGGGCGCCGCATGTCATCGAGCATGATGGGCTCTTCTACATGTACTACTGCGCCGGTGACGCCGACCACTCGAAGTACAAGCTGCACTTAGCGACGTCGGCCGACATGAAGGAGTGGACCCGCCATCCGGAGAACCCGATGGTGGTGGACGGCTACGACGCCCGCGACCCGTTCCTGCTGCGGCACGACGGCAAGTGGCTGATGTATTACACGGCCAACGCCAAGCCGGAGGGGGGCAACCACATCGTCGCCTGCGTCGAGAGCGACGACCTGCTGCACTGGGGCGAGCGCCGCGTCGTCTACACCGACACCGAGAGCGGGACGTTCGGCGGGCCGACGGAGTCGCCCTTCGTGGTGCGCCGCGGCGACAAGTTCTACTTGTTCATCGGCCCGCGCGGCGGCTACGACGGGACCGACGTGTTCGTTAGCGACTCGCCTTACGATTGGAAGGTCGAGAATCAGGTCGGCCACATCCCGTCGCACGCCGCGGAAGTGGTCCGTGACGAGAAGGGCGATTGGTGGGTCAGCCGCGCGGGCTGGGGCCGCGGCGGCGTGTACTTGGCGCCGCTCACTTGGCGTGATGGACTCGACGACGCGCCGACAAACGTCCCCGTCGCCAAGTAGCCCAGCAAATGCGTCACCACCATGAGCCGTAGATGCTAGCCTCGGGTGGCGTCCCAATCGAGTTTCACGCAACAAGTGAGGCGAAGCGTAGCGACCGAACCGAGGGCTAAGGCCCCGCGGCTAGTAAGGTGCTGCCAACAGGATCAGCCGGCACGCCTTAGCGTCCGGTTCTACTGCTCTTAAAACGCTTGAGACATGCACTACTTATTTACGATCTCGCTTCTGGCCATCCTTGCCAGCACAACGACCGCCGAGCCCGTCACGACCGCCACTCTGATTCATGAGATGGTCGACTTCGAGCGGCTCTGCGAGACGCCCGAGCACGCTTACAAGACGATCCAGTTCACCTCCTACGACCGGCGGAGCCAGGTCCCGGGCGGGCCGCACTGGTTCGAGAACTCCGACGGCTTCGGCGGCGCGCCGATCCCGCCGTTCGAGAAGGTGCTTAAGGAACCGGACGCGGAAGGCGTCGGCGAGTACCTGCTAGCGGACGTCGAAGGCCCCGGCGCGATCGTGCGGACTTGGACCGCCAATATCAACGGGACGATCCGCGTCTACCTCGACGGCGCCGACAAGCCGATCTACGACGGCCCCGCCGAGCAGTTCATGCACCGGCCGTACGAGGCGTTCCTCGAAGGGAGCGGCGTCGCCGCCGAAACGCTGCGTGGGACTCTGTACCAACGCGACGCGGCGTACTGCCCGATGCCCTTCGCGAAGCGTTGCCGCATCGAGTGGATCGGCGACCAGAAGCAGCTGCACTTTTACTATGTGCAGGTTCGCAAGTATGAGGGCAAGGACGTTGAGGTAAAGTCCTTTCGCGCCGACGATCTGAAGATCCATGCGGATGTCGTCAAAGAAGTCAGCCTCATCCTCGCCCACCCGGATGGCATTGGGCTGTCGCCTGATAGCAAGTCGCACGACTTCGACCTGAAGCTCGCGCCGGGCGCGCGGAGCGAACCCCTGCGGGTCGAAGGCCCCGGCGCTTTGGAACGGCTGCGGCTGTTGGTCGAGGGCGCCGACGAGCGGGCGGCGTTGCGGCAGACGGTGATGAACGTCACTTGCGACGGTTGGTCGAAGGCCCAGGTGCAGTCGCCGGTGGGAGATTTCTTCGCCGCGGCGCCGGACGTGAATCCTTACGTTTCGCTGCCGTTCACGGTGCAGGACGATGGCTGGATGACGAGTCGGTACCTCATGCCCTACAAAGAATCGCTGGTCGTCGAGTTTCACAACCTCGGCGAGCAAGAGGTCCGCATCCGCGGTGAGGCGAACACCAAAGCGCGCGATTGGAATGACGATCGCACGATGCACTTCTACGCCCGCTGGCGGGTGACGCACGGCATCGCGACGCCGCCGGCGCTCGACATCCCGTTCCTCGTCGCGGGCGGGACGGGGCGCTATGTCGGGACGGCGTCGCTGATGATGAACACGGCCCTAGGAACCCATCAGGGCGGCACGTGGTGGGGCGAAGGGGATGAGAAAGTCTTCGTCGATGACGACAAGACGCCCTCCTGGTTCGGCACCGGCTCGGAGGACTACTACAATTACGCCTGGAGCGCGGAAGACATCTTCGCGTACCCCTACTGCGGCCAACCCCGCAACGACGGCCCCGGCAACCGCGGCTTTGTCGCGAACTACCGTCATCATTTCCTCGACGACCAGCCCTTCGAAGACCGCATCGCGTTCTACCTGGAGTTGTTGTCGTACCACCCCGTCGAGGATTTCAGCTACGCCCGTCAGGCGTATCACTACGGGCGGCCCGGCATCATCGATGATCATGTGACGATCACCGCCGAAGACGTCCGCATCCCACGGCTACCGGCGCCGTGGGTCCCGAACGCTCAGAACGCCTCGGCCGGCGCGACGTACTTTGAGCCCGAGACCCTTACAGCGCAACCACACCAACTCGAAGACGGCGAGGTCTGGTCCCACGGCAAGTTGATGGCGTGGCGACCGCAGGCCGATGGCGAGACGCTGCGGCTCAAGCTCCCCGTCAAGAAGGCGGGCAAGTACGAGGTGCGGATCGGCCTCGGTTTTGACGGGCGTTCCGGCGCGGTGCGGGCGACGCTTGACGGCGAGCCGTTCGGCTTCGGCGTCGGCGCCGATAGGGACGAGGTCGATCTCTACGAAGGCCGCCGGACGATGCTACGGGCGTCGGAGTCCCAGCAACTCGAGCTGAGCGAGGGCGAGCACGTCATCGAACTGATGTTCGACGACAAGGGCCGCGAAGACGCGCGGCTGGGCGTCGATTTCATTTGGCTCCAGCCGCGTTGAATCAACAACCAGGGTTGCTGATGGTGGGAGGCGTCTCCCGACGCCGATTACGCACACCATTCCGCAACGGCATGGATACTGTAATCGGCGTCTGGAGACGCCTCCCACATGAACCGTGCTGTGCCAGAAAACGGACGCTCACGTCGACGACTCAAGCTCATCGAGCTTGCGCTTGAGCGTCGTGCGGTGCAGACCGAGAGCGCGGGCGGCAGGGGCGCACTCGTTGCCGTATCGGGCGAGCGCTCGCTCGAAGAGGGGGCGTTCGATCTCCGCCATCAGCCGTTCGTAGACCACCGCTTCACTGGCAGGGTCGTCGAGCAGTTCATCGGCGCGGCGCGCGGCGACAGCGGCCAGCTCCGACGTCGCCGGCATCGGCCCGTCGAGGCGCCGCTGCGCGGGCGGCAGGTGCTCGGGGTAGATCACGCCGCTGCGAGAGAGCACGCAGGCGTGCTCGATGGCGTTGCGCAACTCCCGGACGTTGCCGGGCCACTCCCGCGACCGCAGCTCGTCGAGCGTTGCTTCTGAGAGGCGTACAGACGATCGGCCCGCTAGCGACATGAAGTGGGCGGCGAGCGCTGGGATGTCCTCGACGCGCTGACGCAGCGGCGGAATCGCGACCTCGAACGCACAGATGCGGTAGTAGAGGTCGTGACGGAATGCGCCGGCAGCGACGCACTGAGACAGGTTCTGATGCGTCGCGGCGACCACCCGAAACTTGGTCGGCGTCGGTTCGTCGCCGCCGACCGGCACGACGGCGCCCTCTTCGAGTGCGCGGAGCAGCTTCACTTGCAACGGCAGCGGGATGTCAGCGACCTCGTCGAGAAAGAGCGTCCCGCCGTCGGCCTGGGCGAGCAGGCCCGGCCGGGTGCGTGTCGCGCCGGTGAACGCGCCATCGACGTGGCCGAAGAGTTCCGACTCGGCCAGCGAGGGGCTCAGCGCGGCGACGTTGACCGCGACGAAGCGGCCCTTGCTGCGGGCGCTGTGACGATGAATCGCGCGGGCGACGAGTTCCTTGCCGCTGCCGCTCTCGCCTTGCAAGAGGACGCTGGCTTCCGATGCCGCCGCGAGGGCGACCCGTTTGTAGAGCGACTGCATCACGGTCGAGGCGCCGATCAAGTCGCTGCCGGCCGACGGTGGCGGCTCGATCGAACGGGGCGCCCGTTTCAGGGCGCGCTCGATGATGGCTTGAATGTCCTGCACGCCGAACGGCTTGAGCAGGTAGTCGAAGGCGTCGCTCTGCACGGCGCGGACGGCGGTCGCCATGTCGCCGAAGGCGGTGACGATGACGATCGGCACGGGGCCGAGCAATGCGCGGAACGATTCGATCGCTGTGATGCCATCGACGCCCGGCAGCCGCACGTCGAGGACGATGAGGTCGGGTCGCCAACTCGCCGCCTCGCGCAGTCCGGCCTCGGCGGACGAGGCGGACCGTGTCGGGTGCCCGAGCTTCTCACAAACACGAGCGACGCCCCAGCAGATCGACTCTTCGTCGTCAACGATCAACACTTTAGGCATGCTGGCAGTCCTCGGTCGCTAGCGGCATCTGTAGGAGAAAGCGGGTCTCGTCTTCGACACGGTCCCATGTGACCGCTCCGCCGCCAAGCTCGACGGCGGAACGCACGACGACAAGCCCGAGGCCCACCCCCTCGGGCTTGTCGGAGGCGAAGGGCTCGAACACCCGCGGCGCGACGCTGGCGTCGGGGCCCGACCCCGAGTCCCGAACCTGTAGCGTGGCGCAGCGGGCGTCGCTCCGCAACTGGATCGACACGGCGGCCGGCGTCCCGACGAGGGCCTGGCGTTTGGCGGCGGCTTCGATCGCGTTGAGCAGCAGGTTGACGACCGCATGCGTGAGGTCTTCGGGGACGCCGCGCACCGGGCACACGCCTGCGGGCAGTTGCGAACCGACCGAAGCCCCGGCGTGGCGAGCCGCGGCGGCGGTGAGTTCGAGGGCGTCGCGGGCGACTTGGGTTAAATCGACCGTTTCGATGGCGCCGTCCGACGCGCCCTTGCCGACGCTGAGATATTGCTTGAGCCGGCCTTCGATAAGACCAAGCTGGCGTTTGGCGACGTCGAGCGTGTCGCGGCCCGAGGTCGACGCGTCGCACTCTTCGGCGTGCAGGTCGATCGCCATCCGACAGCCGGTGGCGGCGTTGCGGACCTCGTGGGCCATCCCCGCGCCGAGCGTCGCCAGCGTCTTGAGCCGCTCGGTGGAACGCACCTCTTCTTCGTACTCGGCGAGGCGCGCCGCCGCGCGGTTGACGGCGAGCGCTAGATCGCGCGACTCGTCGTTGAGGCGTGGCGTCTCAACGGGACGGAAGTCACCATCGGCGAGCCGGCGGACCTCACCGCCGATGCGGGCCATGAGGCGGCTGAGGCGACCGGTGGCCAGAAGCGTAACGCCGGCGATCGCCGCCGAAGCGATCGCGCCCACGAGGATCGGCGGCAGGAAGGCCGCCCGCCAAGCGGCGTCGTACTCGGTCTTCGCAACGAGCACGTGCAGCGTCCGCGCGGCGCCGGATCGGTCCGGCCGGTCAACGGGCCATGTCGAATGGAAGTAGACGCCCGCTGGCGTTGTGAGCGTCTTGCCGAGCGATTGGTCCGCGGTGGTCGAATGCGACGACTCATTGACGGCAGTCGCGGCGGCGTCGGCTCGACGACTGCTGGCGGCGATCGGTGTCCCAGCGTCGTCCGTGAGCAGCAGCTCGGCGCCGGCGAGGCCCGCCATCTGTTGGAGCACTTTGTCGGTGAGCGGGAAGCTGCTCTGCCGCAGCACTTGAGTGACGCCGCTCACTTGGCATTCGATCCGCTGGCGCGTCTGGCGCGTCGCCAGCTGGCCATAGACCACGGCCACCGTCGCGAGGCTCACCGCCGCGACCGCCACGAGGGGGCCCATCAACTGGAATCGGATCGGGATACGCAAGGGCGTCGCCTCGTAGGTACCGCGGTCCTGGTTTGAGGGTAAGCCAGAGTCACCCAAGACTTTTGCGCGGGTCCGCCATCTTATTCGCCGCTCGGGGAGTCGAGACCGCAATTTCTGCGTCGACCGGACCCGCGACGACCCCTGTTGGGGGATTAAATCGCCTGCGCCCTCAGGTAAGCCCCTCGCAGGCCATCTACGGCCTCCGGTGGTGGGGCCTGGGTAAACCCTGAGGTCGGCCTCAGGACGCGGCAGAAGGGCCCTCTACGGACATCTGCACGCATGTCCAGAACCATGCCGGACGCCGGTCCCTTTCTTCGCCGCCATGCGGAGCGTCTCTCGACCTCTCCGAAGGGGAACGGCGGGACAGACCCCATGCCGCGCCTCCCACGGCTATTTCTGCAGGATGAGCTTGTCGTTCTTGGTGACGATCAGCCGGTACTGCTCGCCGGCGTGCTCGATCAGCACCATCTTGGCCCCCCCGAAGAGGTCGGCCGAGCGGACGCTTCTCGCTAGCAGAGCGGAGGTGGGGCAGGTCCCGGGGCGGACGGGCACCGAACCGACGGTGGAGTCCTCGGGTAGCGGCGTTTCAGCCATGACGCGGCCCCTCCGGTATCGCGGGAGGGGCTGTATTTGAGGGCGAGTGGAGCTGGGTAGCTTTTTTGGAAGGGGCACTTGTCTTAAATGCCGATGGGGTTAAACTACCGCTCCTGCGACTCAGTCGCAACAACAATTCGGTGGTTCTCCTAAGAACCACCACCCGCCGCCAGCCAGGCCGTCGCCCTCCTCTCTTGCGAGGCGCGACACGGTCATCGCCAGCCAACGGGAGTCGTCGCCGCCACCCAACCGCGGGTGTCGCCCTGACCCGTTCCGCCATGCGAGACCAGTAGGAGGCCCAGCACACACGATCGCCTGATCGTGACCCCTTTCGGCGGATTGGCGACGCCGTTGCGTCGGCCAACCCAATCGTTCCCACCATGCCGTCGCGCCCGCGGCGGAGTTCACCAAGTAGCAAGCCACGACAACGTGGAAAAAGGAAAATTCGACCTCATGCTCCGCAACCTCGCACTCGCCCTGACCCTCTCGACCGCCGCCATGGCGACGGCCGCTCCGTTTGACATCTACACCGCGACCGGCTTGTTCGAGCCGTCGTTCCGCGGCGATGCGGACACGACCTACGTCGGTTGGGACACATGGAATGAAAACCTCGACGGCGTCATTGAGGACACAACGCCCGATGTCGGCACGCACAGCGGCAGTTTCATTACGACCAATGGCGAAGTCCACGTCTCTGGTTCGGGCAACTACTACGCAGCGGGTGGATCGATGTCGGAAGAAGTGACCTTCACCGCCCCCGGCGTCGGCCCCGACGGCTTCACGACGGTTATCGTCCAGGGCGTTACGCTGTTCGGCGGTTGGTCGAACGACGTTACGTTCGGCCCCATTGATGGCGTCTCGCCGTCGCTGCAAGTGATGAGGCTCGACGACGGGAACGCGATGGGCGCCGGTCAATTCTTCGTCAAGTACGAGATCCCCGGCCCGGTTGTCACGCCGTCGTTCATGGTTACGGCTGAGCCCGGACACACGTCGATGGGCCTCTTCGTCGTTGACGCTGCTTGGTCGGCTGATGGCTATGCCGCTGACACCGCCGTCCACACCCCCGAGCCGACCTCGGCGGTGATCGCCCTGGCAGCCATCGCTGGCGTCGCGATGCAGCGCCGATCGTAAGGGTTTGCCTCGGGCAACGTCTTGAAGAGGATCTACCTAATGCAACTGATACGGATGATTCGCCAAACGACGGCTGCCGCCTTCTTGCTCAACGCCATCGCTCTCCCCGCGGCAGTGTGCTGCGGGGAGACGACGGAGACATGGACCGGCGGCGCCGACATCGATGCATGGGTCTACACCAACAATGACAGTGGCTCAGGGTCACGGTTCCAAAGCCCCACATTTACCGATTTGTCGATCGACCCGGAAACGAACCAGTTCGTGAGGGGGAATGCAACAGGGGCGTCGCGATTGGGGATGGCCCTAATGGCCTTTCAAACTTCCGATCAGATCGCGCCGGCTAACGACCCGACGCGATACCGCATCGAATCGGTGAAAGTGACGGCTTGGGCCAGGCGAGCTCCCCTCTCGTCGGGTGATCTGCTTTACACCGATCAGCCGCTTTCGCACATCGATCTTCTGACCGAAGCTCAGAGTGGAAACGTCAGTTCTCAGAAACCCTTTGAGCTGTTCGGCGTAGGTTTCCGCGACGGTTACGAAGGATTCGATCTAGGGAACGCGTCAGGCGATTTGCTCTACAGCGAAGCGAGTGAGCCGTACTCAGGCGAGGGCGGCTCTTACATCGCCTACCCCATTGCTGGCGATGGTGAAGGTCAGTACATCGACGTTTCCAACAGCTACACCGGTGGGTTCAGCGCCACGTCGCCTACGGAGCAAACCGACCCGTTCACCGCAGCCCCCTGGGCGATCGGTAAGACCGCCGCCGCTGTCGGATCGGTCCTGGCGGGCAACATCAACTTTACGTTTGAGCTCGACCTCTCGTTGCCGGGAGTCGCACAGTATGTACAAGAGTCGCTCTCCGATGGATCGATCGGTTTCATGCTTTCGTCGATGCACAGAACCGGCGTCATGGGGCAGTCGGGAGGCGCCTATCCCGAGTGGCGGATGCGAGAAGGCGCCTCGGGGCAATTGTTCGCCTCACTGGCGATCGAATACTCGCTGCTGGCGATCCCCGGCGACTACGACGGCAACGGCTTCGTTGAACAAGCGGACTACGACGTTTGGTCGCAAGCTTACGGCTCAACCGTTACCCCTAGCACGGGCGCCGATGGCAATGGCGACGGATTCATCGACGCCGCGGACTACTCGGTCTGGCGCGACGCCTTCGCTGGTTCGCCAGTGCTGGCGGTCCCCGAGCCAACAGCCTGCCTGACCGCCATCCTGGCGCTGGCCAATTTGTCGCTGCTACGCCGCCCTCGTACGGCATAACCTCGACTTGTATCCTCAATTGATAACGATGGAACGGAAACCAGCAACTGATCGCGCGGCCGCAGGCTTCACGCTCGTGGAGCTCTTGGTCGTGATCGCCATCATCGGGATCTTGATCGCGCTGCTCTTGCCCGCGGTTCAAGCGGCGCGAGAGGCGGCACGGCGGTGCAGCTGCCGCGTCAACCTCAAACAGGTCGGCCTCGCGACGCAAAACTTTTTCGATACGAATCGCCACTTGCCGCCACCGAAGGCCGGTGATTTCGGTGCGACCGAAGACCACGGCGGCGCCTTGATTGTGCTCTTACCCTATCTGGAAGAGGGCAGCCTTTACGACACGTACGATGTGAGTCAGCTCCTCTCCGCGCCGGCCAACGCGCCGATAACGACCGCCGTGGTGGAGACCTACCTGTGTCCCTCGATGCGCCCGCCGGTGCTAGGTCCTGTGGGGACGGCTCCAGCCTTCGGCTACGGCAGCTATCTAATTTCAACGCGGACGTATTTTGGCGCCGGCGGCAATCCCGATGGCGCCTTCGCGCGCGTGACGCCTGGTAAGCCCTACAGTCTAGGATTCAAGGATATAACCGACGGCTCTTCCAAAACTTTCTTGATCGGTGAGATCAACTACGCCTTTGAATCTAAAGAGCGGATTCCTTCCATCGACAGCTACAACGAGCACGGCTTTGCGTGGGCGAAGGGTTATTGGTTGCATGCATGGGGTCACATGAGCACTCCCCCAGAAGCGCCGCCGGGAGAACCCGATATCTTTACCCCCGGCGATCGGGAAGCCCTGTATGGATTGTTCAACAACAACAAGACTCGCTACCCTTCGGATTCACACCGAACTTTCCGCAGCGATCACGCCGGTGGCGTTCAGTTCGCGATGCTGGATGGGTCTGTCCGGTTTGTACCTACTGACACTGACGTCAATGTCCGCCGCGCGTTGGTGACGCGGGCGGGCGATGAGGTCGTCGAGGCGTTGTAGTATCTGCGCCCCCCCGAACTATTGAGTTCCCAACCGTCTTTCTCGAGACCGATTCCGATGAACCGTTTGCTCGCTCTCGTAGCCCTGCTTGCTGCCCCGACTCTGTCGCTCGCCCACTTCCCTTGGCTGTCGATCAGCGACGAGGCCTATCCGCGGATGCACTTCGGGGAAGGCCTTGCGGACACCGAGTACCACCTGCCCGAATCGATCGGCGCCGCTGAGCTGTGGCAGTCGGCTATCGACGCGCCGGCCAAGAAGCTCGCCGTGGAGACGGTTGAGGAGGACGGGTTCATCGGCCTTGAGGGTGAGGACCCGATCGAGCCCCGCGGTCGTGTCACGTCGCAGGTCGTCTACGGCGTCTATCACGGCTCGAAGCTGAACTACTACGCGCAGCTCTTCCCGGCGGAGAACCCGGCGACGTGGCCGCAAGAGCCGGCGGAAGACGTCGCGCTGCAGGCGCTGTTGAAGGTCGAGGGCGACAAGCTGGTGGTGACGGTGCTGCTCAATGGCGAGCCGCTGGCCGGCGCGAAGGCGACGCTATCTAACGAGGAAGGCGAGAAGAGCGTCAATGCTACGGCCAGCGAAGAGGGCGTCGCCGAGTTCGCGATGGACGCCGTCCACGACGGCCTCAATGGCGTCATGGTGATGTACAACGACAAGGAAGCGAAGGGCGACCTCGACGGCCAAGCTTTCACGTCGGCCACGAACATCCTCACCGCGACCTTCAACTACTCGAAGGAAGCCGCCGCCAAGGTCGGCGCGCTCGAGTCGCTGCCGGAGGCCGTGTCGAGCTTCGGCGCCGCTGTTGCGGACGGCTGGCTGTACGTTTACGGCGGCCACACCGGTCAGGCGCACGACCACTCACGCGACAACCTATCGAATCACTTCCGCCGCATCCGCCTCGACGGCGAAGGCGGTTGGGAAGAGCTGGCGTCGGGTCCCGGGCTGCAGGGCCTCGCGGTGGTCGCCCACGGCGGCAAGGTTTATCGCATCGGCGGTCTCGACGCGCGCAACGCTGCGGGCGAAGACGAAGACATGCACTCGGTCGATAGCTTTGCGAGCTACGACCCGAAGTCGAAGGACTGGACTGAACTCGCGCCCCTCCCGCAGCCACGTTCGTCGCACAACGCGGTCGTGGTTGGCGACACGTTGTATGTTGTCGGCGGTTGGAAGCTCAGCGGCGACAGCTCTGGGGAGTGGCAGGCGGGCGCCGTGGCGATTGACCTCGCCGACCCGTCGGCCGGGTGGCGCGAAGTCCCCGAGCCGCCGTTCAAGCGTCGCGCGTTGGCCGTCAGCCAGATCGATGGCAAGGTCGTCGCCCTCTGCGGGATGACGGATGAACAAGGGATGTCGAAGCAAGTCTTTCTGTTCGATCCCGCCAAGAGCGAGTGGAGCGAAGGCCCCGAGTTTCCCGGTCGGGCCTTTCATGGCTTTGGCCTCGCCGCTTGGAACCTCGACGGCGAGCTCTACGCCGGCGGCATGGCGGGCGTGCTCTATCGTTTGAGTGAGGATCGGCAGAGCTGGGAGAAGGTCGACAAATTCGCCACGAAGCGGTTCTTCCACCAGCTGGTCCCCGCGCACGACGGCGGCCTGCTGGCGATCGGCGGCGCTTCGCCCGAGGTCGGCCACACGGCGACGATCGAGCTTCTCGACCTCGAGATGCCCGCCGAGCCCGACGAGGATGAGAACGACACGGAAAAGACAGCGTCGTTCCACCACTGAGAAGTTGAAGGGACCTGGCGTCGCCCGCAATCGCTGTCCGATTTCGCGTAATCCTCGGTGTTTCTGAAGACGGGGCCTGCCACAGCCTGGATGCAAGGCGGATCGGCGCCTACGATGGTCGCTTTATAGAGCTTTGCTGTGCCCGCCTCGCCGTGGTCAGCCTCCTCGTAGCGACTCATTGGGCGTCCGTTCGTCATGATTCAGATCAACTGGCAGATCACGCCGAGTGATTTGCTCCCTAAGCTCGACCGGTTGTGGTCGGCCTCCGCCGCGAAGATCGACGCGATCGAGGCTTCGCTGCCACCGGGATCGCCTTCGCCGGTGTTCACGGTCGAGGGCCGCTACACGGCGCGCGGCTGGACCGAGTGGACGCAGGGCTTTCAGTATGGCGCCGCGCTGCTGCAGTTCGACGCGACGGGCGACGAACGCTTCTTGCAGCTGGGAATCGACCGCACGGTCGACGCCATGGCGCCGCACCTGACGCACGTCGGCGTTCACGACCACGGGTTCAACAATGTCAGCACCTACGGCGCGATCTGGCGGCTGCAACGCGAAGGCCGACTGCCGGAGGACGCCTGGCTGCGGCGGTTCTGCGAGCTGGCCCTCAAAGTGACCGGCGCGGTGCAGGCGGCGCGGTGGTCGCCGACCATCGACGGCGGCGGTTACATCTACTCGTTCAACGGCCCGCAGTCGCTGTTCGTCGATACGATCCGTTCGTGTCGGGCGCTCGCTGTGTCGCATCAGTTGGGCCACGCTCTCTTGGGCGAACGGGATGAAAAGATCAGCCTGCTCGGCCGGTTGATCGACCACGCCAAGGCGACGGCGCGCTACAACCTTTGGTACGGCGACGGCCGCGACGCCTACGATGTCCGTGGCCGAGCGGCGCACGAGTCGGTCTTCAACACGAAAAACGGCGAGTACCGCTGCCCCTCGACGCAGCAGGGTTACTCGGCATTCAGCACCTGGACCCGCGGTCTGTCGTGGGCGATGGTCGGCTTCCCGGAGGAACTCGAGTGGCTCGCCACGCTCGACGACGCCGAGTTCGAGCCGTTCGGAGGTCGTGATGCCGTCGAGGCCGTGTTCCTCAAGGCGGCGCAGGCGACTTGCGACTTCTACATCGAACACACGCCGACTTGCGGCATCCCCTATTGGGACACCGGCGCGCCGGGCCTCGCGCTGTTGGGCGACTATCTCGACCGCCCCGCCGAGCCGTTCAACGCCCACGAGCCGGTCGATAGCTCCGCCGCCGCAATCGGCGCCCAGGGCTTGTTGCGGTTGGGTCGCTACCTAGAATCGCGCGGCGACGGCGAGGCCGGCGGGCGTTATCGTCAGGCGGGGCTCACAGTGCTCGACACGCTTTTGAGCCCCGCGTACCTCTCGACCGATGACAGCCACCAGGGCTTGATCCTGCACTCGGTCTACCACCGCCCCAACAGCTGGGACCACATCCCGGCGGGCCAGTCGGTCCCGTGCGGTGAGTCGAGCATGTGGGGCGACTACCACGCCCGCGAACTCGCTCTATACGTTCAGCGGCTAGCGAAGGGCGAGCCCTACTACACGTTCTTCGGTCCCACAGCGAGCTAACAGCGATGGCTGGCAAGAAAGCGGCGCTGGTTACCGGCGGCACCCGGGGCATCGGCCTCGGGGTCGCCTTGCGGCTCGCGCAGTCGGGCTTCGACGTCGCCGTCAACGGCCGCCGCCCCGCGGAGGACGTGCAAGACGCGCTCGACCAGCTGACGGCGCAGGGCGCCGAGGTGCTGTACTGCCGTGCCGACATCGCCTCGGCCGATGATCGCCAGCGGATGGTGGACGAAGTGTTTGAACGCTTCGGTCGTCTCGACGCGTTGGTGAACAACGCCGGCGTCGCCCCGGACGTGCGCGCCGATTTGCTGGATGCTTCCGAGGAGAGCTTCGAGCGTCTAATCCGTATCAACTTGCAGGGGCCCTACTTCCTCACACAACTCGCCGCGAAGCGGATGATTGAACAGGCCCCTTCGGATGCAGGTATGCGCGGCGTGGTGGTGAATGTCTCGTCGGTCAGTGCGACGGTGGCGTCGGTCAATCGCGGCGACTACTGCATCAGCAAAGCGGGCGTCGCAATGGCGACGCAGCTGTGGGCCGCGCGGTTAGCCGAGTATGGCGTCTCTGTCTACGAGGTCCGTCCGGGCGTGATCCGCACCGATATGACGGCGGGCGTCACGGAGAAGTACGATCGCCTCATCGCCGACGGGCTGACGGTCGAACCCCGGTGGGGGACACCCGACGACGTCGGCCGGGCGGTCGCGGTGCTCGCCTGTGGAGAGCTTTCTTACGCGACGGGAAACGTGATTTTGGTCGATGGTGGACTGACGCTGCCGCGGCTGTAAGCCTTCGGTGACGCACCCACGGCATCGGCTCCACCATCAGAACGATAGCCGCAGGTCGACTTTCGCTTCGGCGCCCGCCTGGACATCGACGGCGGCGGCGTCAACGCGTTGCGACGCCGCTTTGATGCTCCACACGAGGTACTTGCCGGGCTTCACGCCGGCGAAGTGAAAGGCGCCCTTCGCGTCCGTCTTAGACGACGCCACCGGCTGTTGTTGTGGGTCACGGAGTTCGACCGTCAGGTTCGGCTGGGGCAACACGCCCTCGACGACGGTTCCCGCGACACTCCCCAGAGCAGCAGTTGCCTCGTCGATTAGCACAAGCTGCTGTGTCTTGTTGCGAACCTTGCCGACGCGATCGGTCACCTCGACGGTGACGACCGCTGTCGTCGCCGCCGGCATCGGCAGCGCCGCCGACCAAGCGCCGGGTTCGCCGGCCAGCGGTGCGGCGACAATCGGCTTGGCGTCGGCGGGTGGGGCGTTCTCGATAGGATAACCGAGGTAGAGACGAACCGAGTCAACACCCGAAAGGTCGTCCGCCGCATCGATACGAAACCCGGCCGGTTTGCCGGCTACCAACGGCGTCTGTGTCGTCAAATCGACCCGGCTCGGCGCCTCACCGTCAATCATGACCTCGGCGTTTGAGCGAGCGACAATGACGCCGTCCTCATCGATAGCGACGGCAACCACTCGCCAATGGCCCGATAGGCCCATCGAATCGAACTCCCCGTCCCACGCACCAATCGTGCTGACGACCGTCATATCACCGGGCTTGCTCGGCGCCGTCATCGAGACGGCGTGCCGACGGGCCGTCGGATAGCGGTGCGTTGCCGCGGACAGCGCCGATCCGCTGGAGCTCGCCGGAACGAGCGTCACCTCGAGCTTCACTCCTTTCGGAGTCGATTGCGTATCGATTGAGTACGGCAGTGGTGATCCCGACGCGATCATTGTGGGGGCGACTAGCTGTAGAATCGGTTTCGTCGACCGCTTGAGCACCGACGAGCGCGTACCGATTTGACTGTCGCTAGTGAATGTCAGGGCGCCGACGACGCCGTTGATCGTGGCGACGGCGTTCAATTTCTGGAGCGATCCGATGCCTGTCGCCACTTCGGCCTCCAGCGTCGCCACGGGCGAGTCGGTGGTGAGAGTAGCGGCGAGCGTTCCACCTCGTACGACGGGTCCACGCTGGCTTCGTTCGTTCGCTACGGTCCAGAGCAGGCTGATGGGGCTAGGCGACGCTTCGAGCCGTTCGACGATGAATCTCAACCGTGGCGCCGTCACGCCGTCGTTAACGTAGCGTGCGTCACGAAGACGGAGGTACGAGGCGGGTTCTGCTACTCCGAGAACCGCCGTCCCCTTCATCAGCTCGGCGGCGCCATCACGGAGCGTCACTGCAAGCGAGGGGAGGACTTCCGCCGTTGCGGCGCCTTCGGCGGGCGGCGCCAATGGCGCAAATATCAACGGCTTCTCTGAACCAGCTTCGATTTGCGTCTCCGCGTGCAGCGTAACGCCCGTGTCTACTTCAGCTTGCAGCGAGATGCATCGGTCGGAATGATTCACCGCAATGAGACGCAGCGGCGTCGGGCCTGACGTGGGCGGCAATTCGATCCGGTCACTCCACGGGATACTTACACCGGCGATCTCGACCAGTAGCTCGACGGGCGATACTGACGCAACGCCGGGGGTGGCGATTCGGCGATGCGTCACTACGTCACCGCGTCGGACCCGCAGCAGCACACCGTGGGTCGCGAGTTGCTGGACGACGGTTGCATCGTCTCGGAGCTGTAAAGTGAGCTGCACCTCCGACCCTGAGGGCACGCGTCGCACTTCTTGGCGAATCCGAAGGCAATCGGCGGGCTGCAACACTTCAATGATTGGGGATTCGTCCGCCGAGTGATCGACCCGCACCGGCAACGACACGGTCGGCTCGCTTGAAGAGAAGCCGGCGAGCGAAACTGGGGTCCCATCTGTCGCGCCATTTACCCTCAGCCATGCGGTCTTGGTCGCAACGTTAGCATCGAGGCGGCGGGCGAGGTCTAGGTAAGGCGATGGGGCCTGCAAGTCTTTCGCCGCGTCGAAGATGCGGGATGCGTAGCGACGGGCCCATGCTTCTCGTTGCGCAATCTCGCCCACAAGGGTCGGAGTCTGCTCTTGTTTGTCGAGGAGCGGCTGAAAAGGACGCGGCGGCAGCACGAAGCAAGCGCAACGCAATTCCGACGGAGACAATCTACTGAGGTCAGCGACTTGGGCGTCCTTGATCGCCATGCGTAGCTCGGCAGGTGAGCAGAGGGCATCGGATACCCGCTTGGGCCCCACCTGCGAGAGGCGTGCGAGCCGAAGCGTGGCCAGAGCCATCTCGGCCTCCCACTTCGCCAGATCCTCAGTCCGAGTTGCTTCCTGGAAACTCGGGGGCAATCCATTGCTAGCTTCGACGCCGTGCGGCTCGTGGGCAAAGGCGTACAGCAACGCTGCCGTCTGTGCCGCGGCCTCACGAAGGGCGGAAACTAGCGTCGCCCTCTCATCTGCCGCGAGCAACGGCGTGGCGAGTAAGGCGTCCGCCAACTGCGCTCGCTTTGCGTCGCCATCCCGGACTTCGTCAGCGAGCAGCGCCACGGCTTCGACGCTGGCAATCTGTGTCAGTCGCTCCAATCGTTGCTCAAGCCGCCCAGTGGTCGCGTCAATGGCGTCGTCGTTCTGACCGGTTTTCGCTTGCAGCATTGAGAGCAGTTGGTCCGTGTACCTTAAGGCGGCGGTCCAATCGTTACGGTCTCTGGACAAGACTCTCAGCAGTGGCGCCATCGACGGCAGGGTATCGAGCGCGCGATCGACGGATAGTTGCGCCCGGTGGTAGAGCCGCTGGCGAGAGACGATCGCTTGATAGCCCCGCATCGCTTGACGGTTATACGCTCGGGCGTCGTTCAGTGACGCGAAACCCGGCGAAACCAGCGCCGCCCATGCCGATTGTCGATTCTGATTGGCGATGTCGAGCTCCGCTACGAGCGCCGCTGGCAAGTCATAGTCGGCGCCGACCTGAGATCGCAGCGTCGCCACCCGCAAGAACTCGGCGAGCGTTGAGGTCTCGGCGTCGGACCGCTTTTTAGCGACTTCGGCTAGCATCCGGAGGTCGGCGACTTCAATGAAGTGCGGCGAGCTAGACCGTCGCGCCAACTCGTCAGTAGCAATGATCAGGCCGTCGCGCAGTTGCTCTCCCGATTCGGCGATCGCGAGCGCCGCCGCCTGGGCGAGGTCCGTGTAGCTAGCGCCGTCAACGGCTGATGAGAACACTCCGGCTGCCGCTTGCTTGTCGGTCGCCGCAAACCAAGCCAGCCAAGCTTGTAAGTAGTCTTGATTCGCAGGCGTTGTCAATTGGGCAAGCGATACAACAGGGGTGGCGGCGAGTCGCTTTTGGGCAGACTCAATCTCTTGCAGAACCGTGCGGCAATTGGTTTCCCAACGCTCACTGTGGTTTGCGATGACTCCCCATCGCCAGCGGCTTTCGGCTTCGATAAGCTCAGCCTCGTAGCGTTTGACAAGCCGTGGAATCACGAAGGCCTCACCGCTGGCCTTCCAGCTATCGCGCCTCCGCCATCCTTCGACGAGCCAGTCTGGATAGGGCTCGGGCGTTTGGGATTTTGCCGAAACTAGCTCAGCACGGCGTGCAGGCGCCAAGGTGAGATCGGTATCACCATGGTGGTAGGTCTTTGGGCTCTGCGTCTCGGCGCCGTGTCGTCGCGACCAGCGTGTCACACGCTCGGTGACGTAGTTAGCTAACTCTAGAGCTGTAACCCGGCCATCGGTGATATGCGATTCGTTGCAGCTGTCCGCGGCGCCGGCGAGACCCATCTCGAAGAAGTATCCAAAAGTTGTTCGCCCAACGCCTTCGATCCGTGTCGGCGATTCTCCGGCAGCACAACTGACGAGCGTCAGGCAGTTCTTGAGAGGCGTCGCCCGGAGCCGCTCGTGCACCTCTCGACCAATGTCGCATGGCAGCATGCCGGCCAACCCCTCGGCAAGTTCCCATGACAGGTCGAGCACCAGCAACTTGGGCGTCGGGTCCGACTCGATGCGCCGAAGCAAGGCTTCGAAAGCGACTCCGTTGCGAGCCGTTAAGGGATCGAAGTCTTCCGTAAGCAGCAGCACCTCGCCATCGCGACCGCGCGTTGCGTACGCGCTGATGTAAATCACTTGCGAGTCGGCGTGCTGATCGACGAGGCCTTTCGCTAGCGCGTCGATCGATGTCCCTTGGACGTCGAAGTACGCGGCGGCGCAGAGCGACTGCTTGTCGTTACGAGCGGCTAGATTATCGGCGATGAGCGGCGTGTGGAGATGATCCGTCCAGCAAGCAATTAGCTGCTGATGCTCCATTGTTTGAAGGCAAAGCACTACCGCCGCCAGCACGCCGACGAGCGCCGCCGCGACCCCGGCGAGCAACCAAGCAAAAAGACTTCGTGAGTTCGTTGCGGGAGTTTGCTGTGTCATCGGACGCTCCATTCGACGCGGCGAGCATCACTTGCGGGGCGTCCGGTGGGCGCCGTGTTGAACCAATCCACTACGGGGATCGGGCGGTAGTCCTCTGTCGATGGGGCGGGTCCCTCCTTAAACAAGGCGGTTCGCCCCGCGGACTCAGCTTGTTGCTTCAAGGTTGCGGCCGCTATCAGCTCGATTCCTTCGACTGCGCCGCCAAGCGACTCGGCAGTCACCGGCCAGAAGGTCGCCACCGAGGCCTGCGCTTCATCGAACCACTGCTGGCGTTGCCCCGCAGTTGAATATCCTTGCAGCCGCGTAAGGCAGCGAATCGCACCGCGTAGCTCGACGACAAGACATGGCTGTTCGACAATTTCGCCGCGTGCGTCGGGCAGTCGCTGTGTCTCGATAGCGAGTCGTTTTAGCACGATGGACTCGCCGTCGAGTCGCCATGAGTGCCCAACAAAGTCCACCAGCTCTCGCCGCAGCAGGTCGGGTCGGACGGCGACGTTCGCGGTCGGGGCATTCGCCTTGGCCCACCAGACGGCTAGTTTTCCTGTCGCCGAGCCTGCAGGCCATTCGACCTCCCAGCACGGGGCCGGGTAGCCATCCAGGCGTCGCCAACGCAGACGTTGTGCGGGGTCGTCGCTGGCCTCGAACCAAACCGCGGCGGGCCTCTCCAACTTCAGCATCGGCATTGGTTGCGAATCTGGCTGCTTTTCAATGCAGACCAGCGTGGAGCGGTCTCCGTTGGGAAGCAGCCGATCGCAGAGCACAGCGGCCCGCCAACCGGCCGTCTCAATCGCCGGCTGCGTCAGTGGCTGATTCGCGGAGAAGCTCTTTGACGACAAGTAGAGGCCACCTGTCGTCTGACGGGCAGCCAACAACAACAAGTCTCCGTCGGAAAGGAGCGCCTTCTGCGGCGTTGCGTCGTTCGTGAGACGGGGGAGATCGTAAACCCCCTCGGGCACTGGAGCCGATGGCCAAGTCAATGGGTGGAGGCCATTGGATACTGTCGCAACGCCCGCGGGGCCCCGAAGCGCCGTCGCGCTGGCGGTGTAGAGTGGCGTCGTCTGGCTCTCTTCGAAGGCCTGCCGCAGCATCCGCTCCAATTCGGAGGTCTCGCTAGCTTCCCACCATCTGCCCGCGGGGGAAAGTTGATTGAGAAAGCTGAACTGCTGCCGTGCGGCGGTCTGTTCGGGGACATCGACCCGAAACGCAATCACCTGTACCGAGACACCGGCGCCCGAAAGCTCCTCACGCATCAACGCGTCAAGTGGAAGATTCATTGGGTTGGCATATGCGTCTCCGGCGGTACGGTTATCGACACCATCGGTGATGGCGATCACCGACTTGTAGCCCGCGGCACTGCGCAGATCACGGCTTGCCATCAGCATGGCGCGTACGAGCGGCGATTCGTTCCAAGGCTCGATGCGGGGATAGGCGAGCTCGCGCATCACGTCCTGCAACTGAGCCTTATCGGCAGGGTTCCAGCGGACTGGATCGATCACACGGACGATCGTCCCTTCGGGTTTATCGGTTGTCTTATCGCCACCAACCGCTTGGCCGAAGACCCAGACGCTGACTTGAACACCTGTCGGAAGATCACGCAGCAAGGACTCGAGTGTGACGACGGCTTGGCGATACTTCGAGGCCGCTTCGTCTCCAGGCCCCATGCTCCCTGAGGCGTCCAGCACGATCGCGATAGCGCCGTCAGCAGCGTTATCCGCTTCGGCTCGAGTATCGAGTATCGCTACCCCAGCGCCTGGACGGCGTGGCGCATCGACAAACTCGGCGGTAGGTGTTGCAAGATTTCGGAGGGTCACCGTCGATTCGAACTGACTGCCGCGGAACCAGCCACTAAGCCGCAAGTCGCTCTGCGAGGCGATGTCCACGGTGTCGCCAGTATGCCCGACGACAACCGCATTCTCGGCTAGCCCCGCACCCGGTTGTATTGCAACGCCCCGGCGGCAATTCGTTGCGGCTCCGATCAGCGCATAGCCCTCCGGGATGCTGAGCTTCACGGCCGCGACGCCGTCCGCATCATGGCCAAGTGGCGAGTCAGAAGCCTCGATCTTCAACGAGAAAGCCGGCGCGACGGACGACACGAGGTTTACTGATGCAGGGGCGTTCAGCTTCCACACCAGTGGCTGGCTCGCAACAGCGGCAAGTCGATCGGTTGACTCGCGGCCGGGGATGAGACGATCGGCAGCACCCAAGTACGCCATAGCCAGCGACTGAAATCGCGGACCTTCGCCGGGCTGCGCGTCGCTCCAGAGTTCGCTCAGCGAACGTTCTGCCTCCCAAAGCAAATAGTCGTAGCGGCCGACGCGACGCACTTCCTCGAGCAGTGATGGTGGAAGATTCTGCGCGGCGGCTCCGGCGAAGCGACGTAATGCGGCCGCCGCCCGGACGACGCGCTGGCGGTGAGCTTCATCAGCTCCACTATCGACGACAATCTCGCTCAACGCGCGAGAGTCGTTTAGCGCTGATATCATCAGCGACGCACAGGCTCTTGTCGCTTGGTTGGCGGCGTCGACATCCTGCGTGACGGCACGGACAGTGTCTTGGTAGACATCCCGCCCCTCGACGGCGCGTTCGTAGACGCGTCTACCAACAATGGCAAGTGCAAGCCTTGCTCGTCGTGAGCGTTCACCAATTTCCAGCTCGTGATGAATCCCTTCCTTTCCGTTGATGCTTTCCATAACGTCGCTTTGAACTGTCGGCGTCACGGACGATAGCAGGCGGATCCGCTCGGCGACTTCGATGTCGGGGACCGCTAAAGCCGCTTCACGATTGAGCTCCAATGGGGCTCCGGTGCGTGTGAGCAGGCGGCTCCGGAAGTGTCGGAACTCATCACGCAATCCTTCGACTGCCTTCGATGCAATCTCTGTCTTGGAAGTCAGTTCTTGCAAGGCAATCGATGGCGCCCGATTGCCGATCTCTACCGACAAAAGAATGTCGCTGAGTTCGCCTATTGCAAGGTGCGCAACGATGGCTTGGTTGGTAATCTCGGCGATCTCTTCGGCAATCGCTGGCGAGGTCGCAACGAGACGTTCGGTAGCGTCGGTATAGAACCCTAGTACGTTGTAGGCTGTATCCCGAACTCTCAGAGATCGACGCACGGTCTGCGCGTCGCTCAACAACGCTTCGTAGAGCTTTTTTGCCTTCTGGAGTGAAACGATGGCTGCTTGGAGTTCTGGCTCACCGACGAAGAGCAAATCCTCTCCTTTGAGGCGAGCTCGGTCCGCCTCAGCAAAACCACCTTGTAACCAAGGAAACAGCTCAGCGGTGTAGGGCAATTGATCCAAGCTCTCCGGTGTGAAAGGCGCCGTCGAAAGCCGTCGCGTCTCGATTGCTAGCCGCAACGCCTCACGCCACGATGCCGCCGAGAGGTCGCTCGGCAGTCCTTCAGCTAAAACCGACAGCAGATGGGCTTCGGCGGGAAGCGGCGTCAGCGGGTCGTGCAACGCTTCCACCAGCGCAGCGCCGTGAAGGAGACGTCCCTGGGGATCGTCGGCCACCGTCTCGACAACGCGGTCGAGCAACCCGTGCCGCAACGCTGGGAGCTCGGATACGGGAACTTCGCTAAAGACGCGCGCGGCCACGACATGGTGGTTAACGCCCGCTGCCGGCCAGAGTTCCGCAAATGCGGCAGTGACAAGTCCTCGCAGAGGGTCGCCCGTAGCGGCGCGATTGGCCTCGACCGGTCCATCGCAGCAATCACTTGCATGGCTCGCCTCGAGTAGAAGTGCCTGTGTGTCGCCGATCTCGTCATTAACACGCTGGGCGGCTTCGATTGCGCCTGCTGTCAGCAGTTGTTCACGCCGGATCAGCAACCCTCGGTAACGACGCCACGCTAGGGTGGAGCTTGATTCGGGGTTTGGCAGATGCGCTGTGACCTCCGCCATACCGGCCCAGTTAGCCAGGAGTTCGGCCTTGGGAAGCTCCCTAGCCACCGGCGTCGGCGCCGGCGTGTAGCCGGGATTAGCAATAGCAATCTCGACTTGCCGAGATCGGCTCAGGCCTATTTCACCGAGAGGAAGCCTCAGCACCGTTTGCGTCCTTCCGATCGTAGTCGCGTTCTGTTGAAGCTGACTCGATACCTTTGCTAGTATTTCTTGGATGCTAAGCCGCCCGTCTGAGTCGGTGTCGTTCGCCGCGCCACGGAGTGCTGCAAGTAGCGACTCGGTAAATGCGGTAGAGCCGTAGTCGCCGTAACGCCACGACTGTTCGCCGATGTCGCTCGAGCTGACGACCAACAAACCAGGGATCGCCTCTATCTCGCTGTTCAGAGAACGGAGACTTGCTGCAAACTCGTTCCCGGCTTCGCCGTAGCGCAATGAACCGGGGGACATCGTTGCGTCGAAGGCGACAATCTTGGGTAGCGAAGTTGGAAGCTTACGTAACTCGTGCAATAGGTCGGCAACATACAATCGCCGGGTTGGATCCTCGCCGGGCGCACATGCCTCCCTCTGCAAGTAAGGGCCTTTTTCGTCAGCGCCGCCGTGCAGCGAAACGAGCAGCAGCGCGCCTGGTTCCTCCATGAGGCCGACGGCGTCGGACCATGTGAACTCGTCATCCGCGACGAGCGGCGCAGCAGCGGCGTCTAGAAGTGATCGGCCCCGAAAGGCGTCGGACGTCGATACGGCATAGTCGCAAAGGCCTCGCAGGCCGCGCCAACCGTGTGCGTTGTGAGGCACGGATAGGTTGGCAGCGTAGTCGGCGCCTACGGCGATGAGATTCACCCTGGCCGGCGGACTTAGCAAGACCGCAAGACATGCCACTCCAGCGGCGAAGAGGAACGCGCCAGCGACTCCAATGCCGACGCGCCATCGGCGAAGTAACTCGACTCGAGCTACCTCGGCGCAACGGGGGGCGGGACGTTTGGCGTGGTTGGCGTCTTGTCTCATATCCAACCCAAGATGGAGATGTCGATCGATTGGCTCGTTCGAGCCGCAGAAACTTAGCTCTCCCGGGTGGGTGTGGTGAAAATGCGACACGAAGAAATCAACCGCAAAGCCCGCGCATCCCGCACGATTGCGACGTCCCGCAGGGCCCACGCAATTTGCCGAGATTCGCCTGCCCGAAGACTCGATTGACGGCGCCTAGTAGCGCCTCGGTGCCGATGCCAGCAGAGCAACTGCGCCTCCTTACACGTCCTTCGCAATGTCCGACGCCGCCGAGAGTGGAGCCACCGAGTACACGCTAAGCGACAAGGGCCGCGTGCTGCGCGTGTCGTCGTCGCTCGACTCGCCGCTGATCGCGACCTCGATGCGCTGCATCGAGGCGTTGTCCGAGCCGTTCCGGATCGAGTTGACATTTCTCAGCGAAGCGGACGACATCGATTTCTCCGAAGTCCTCGGCAAATCGATGACGGTCACGGTTGATCTCCCCGGCCAGACAACCCGCTACTGGAATGGCGTCGTCACGGCGTTCACGCAGTCGGGCCGCGACGACAACTTTTCCTACTACGCCGCCTTGGTGCAACCCAAACTGGCGCGGCTCGCTTTACAGAGCAATTGTCGCATCTTCCAAGATATGAAAGTTGACGACATCCTTGAGGAGTTGCTCGCCGGCATTGAGGAGAAGAAAACAGCGTACACGCACGCCGAAGAGCGGCTGCCCCACAACTACCGGGTGCAGTACGGCGAGACCGATTTTGCGTTCGTAAGCCGATTGATGGAAGAGGCAGGCATCTTCTATTACTTCGAGCATGACGAGAAGAAGCACACGATGGTGCTCTGCGACGACTCGACGCAGGCTGCCGTCGGAGCGGACCTCGCGCCGCTCGAATACCGCCCGACGGATGGCGGTGTTCAAGACAAACCGGCGGTCAAGCGTTGGCGAAAGACTCAAGCGCTAGCGCCGACGGGCATCACCTTCCGCGACACGCATTTTCAGGCGCCACGCGATCCCTTTGAAGCAACTCGCAAGGTAGCGGCGACGCTGTCGCTGGGCGCATCGACGCACAAGCTGCCGCCCGACGGGACGGAACACGCGCTCCTGGATTACGGAAGCGGCTACACCGTGCGGTACGACGGCGTCGGGACGAAAGAACAGAACCCAGGCGCCGATGGCGTCGGCAAAGACGCCCTGTCCAATATGCGGGCGGACGCCGAGCGGGAAGCGCAACGTGTCTGCGATTTGCTTACCGCCGAGGCGATCTCGATCGACGGCGGGAGCGACGCTTTGGCGCTGACGCCGGGGGGCGCCTTCACCCTGTCGGGGCACTTCAACGCCGACACCGACTATGTGGTGACGCGTATCTTCCACGACCTGAAGGTTGGCGGCGCTTACGCGTCACCCGATGACGAAGCGTTGCATTACGAGAACGAGTTCTACTGCTGGCCGAAGGCGACGCCGTATCGTCCCCGCCAGGTGACGCCTAAGCCCCGAATCCATGGTGTCCAATCGGCGTGGGTGGTCGCCGACCTCACCGAGAGCGAGGCGGACATCACCAAACTCAAGACACAACTCTACGACAAGTACGGCCGCGTAAAGATCCGGTTTCCGTGGGACCGCCGGGCGGAGGCTGTCGTCGAAGGCGAGCAACCGGATGGCGCCGTCGGCCCGACGAATCGTTCGTGTTGGGTGCGGGTCGCCCAATTCTGGGCCGGCGCGGGCTGGGGCGCCTTCTTCTGGCCTCGGCATGGCAACGAAGTGCTTGTCGCCTTCGAGCACGGGGACCCCGACCGCCCGATCATCGTCGGCAGCGTTTACAACGCGAAGAATTTGCCGCCGATGGAGATGCCGCGGCAGCAGGACGTCGCAGGCGTGCGATCATGCAGCATCCAGGGCAACCCGACGTCCGAGTACAACGGCATCACTTTCCACGATGAACTCTATAACGAACATCTTGAGATTCAGTCCGAGGGGCATTCCGTCAAGAAGAACGAGCAGAGCGAGCACAGCTATGTGCTAGGCAGCTCGATAAGCGTGTGCGGATCGCTGTTTGGCTTCCCTAAGTAATCGCCTCTGACTATTAGCGTCTCCGAATATGGCTGAAGCTGCGGAACAGGAATCCGACGCGCCGAAACTCGCCAACCTTAATGGGCAACCGACATCCGCCACGAAGAACTGGCGGTCGGCCTGCCTTTCCAGGGGATATGAGGCGGCAATCGATGTCACCCTCGGGCACGCCGCGTCGATTGTCGGCGGCTGGCCGGCGGGTTCGACGAGTGAGATCGTCACCGGCGGCTCGATGTCTCTGGTGCTTGACCCAACGAGCCTTGTCGATGACGGCATTCTCCAGCAGGCCCAGGACCTGCTGGCGCCGATGGGCGACTGGTCGGGCGTCTTCGGTCCACAACGTTCTCTGCACTACGGTCCCTCGCTATCGATCCATCACGGCGCTGAGATCACACGGCGTGGCGTGCAGACCTTCGATGAGGCTAATCCTCGGACCTATTTCGTAGCAGGGATCGTTACAGCGGCGTCGGCGCTGACACTGCTTGGATGGAAGAAGCAAGACAGCGATCCTGTCGCGTGGGAGAACCTCGTGCGGTCGCTCGGCCCGCGGGGGGTAAGCGGCATGCTGCTTAACTTGCTGATCGAGTTTGAGAAGGCGACTGGAGAATGCGATGCGGGCTTAGAGAAGCAGTCCGAAGCGAGCAGTCTCAACGACCACGCCGGCGCCTTGGGATCGGACTACTCGTCGCTAGTGCTCAACTTGGCGTCAAAAGCAACCGACCAAGGGGCGTCACTCACGGCGGCAGGCGAGGCGGACAAGGCTGCCGAAGAAGCCGAAGCGAACTCCGAGGACACCTCGGTCGATGACGCTGAGAACTCTGCTGAGAGTGATGATTCATCGGAAGAATCGACGGAAGACGACCCCGCAGCCGACGCCGCGGCCGCCGAGGCCGCGGCAAACGGGCCCGACACGAGTGACATGAAGTTCGGCTCCGACGAGGCCGACCAGTATCAGTGTTACGACGGACTCCTAGCGACCGGGGCGCGGCATATCTCTCTGCGAGCGAGAGCGACCGAAGACAGCGACACCGATGCGTCACTGATCCATCTGGACGCCCACGGCGCCGACGGCCAAGACAACGGCGTTGTCGCGATCAACTCGACCGGCCAAGCGACGATCGTCTGCGGCCCCGCCGCGATGCAGGTCCGGCGTGCCGGCACAACCGGGCAGATTGACATCACCACCGGCCAACAAGGGACGATCACCGTCAACACCGGCGGCGACACGGGCAGCAAAGTAGAGATGACGCCCGACGGGATGAAGCTATCGGTCGGCGCCGAAGGCTCGGGAGCTTTGATCTCGATGACCTCGACCGGCATCAAACTATCGGTCGGCGCCGGCGGCGGACCGTGCCTCGAACTCACGACCTCCGGCGTGACGATGAGCTGCGGCTCGAGTAGCGTCGCCGTGGACCAGAATGGGCAGACCACCAAAGGCATGAATGTCACGCACCAAGCGGACATGAACTTCGAAGCCAAGGGCACGATGGTCGCCGTCCAGGGTTCCGGCCAAACCGCCATCAAGGGCGCAGTAACGATGATCAACTAAGGTTGATGTCTGTCGGCATTAGCCGTCAGTTCAACCGTTGTGACTACCAATCGCTGAACACTAACCACTTCTTCTGCATCATGGGCGCCCCAGCCGCACGACTTACCGATATGCACGTATGCCCGATGGTGACACCGGGGGTGCCGCCGATTCCGCACGTTGGCGGCCCGATCACTGGCCCCGGCGCGCCGACGGTGCTCGTTGCGTCGATGCCCGCTTCGGTTGTGGGCGATATGGCCGTCTGCGTCGGGCTGCCCGACACGGTTGCGATGGGGAGCACCACGGTCCTTCTGGGTGGCAAGCCCGCCGCACGGTTGGGTGACCCTACCGCTCACGGCGGCAAGATTGTGCTCGGCGCCCCTACCGTGTTGTTTGGATGAATTAACAGGACCGACTCATGCCACCCGCCTCCGCTATCGCCGAAGTTGACAGCTCAACCGTGGCGCCGCCCGCACAGGACGTTTGTGTCGCTGCGGCTGCAGCCGGGCCGTGGACGACAAGGCCCGATTCGAATGAGACGGCGGACGCCTACTTCTCCCGTCTTGTCGAGACGAATCAGCTAGAGGACGCAACGCGTTTCGCCGCCGCGTATCTCGGACCACGTCGCGCGGTGTGGTGGGCGTTGTTGTGTGTTTGGAACCTGCTACGCCTATCGCCGCCTTTGGAAGGCGACGCCACTGCCGCGGCGATCGACGCCGCTGTCGCATGGGTTTTTGATCCAACGGAATCGAAGCGCCGCACCGCGCAGGCCGCTGCCGAAACCGTGGGCTTTGACACGCCGGCGGGCGCGGCGGCAACCGCGGCTTTCTGGGCCGAGGGGAGTATCTCGCTGCCCGGGCAGCCCGAGGTGCCGCCGCCGCCGGGAGTAGCCGCCAAAGCAGCCGCGAACGCCGTGCTGATGGCGGCTGCGGCGCCGTCCACCGCCGAGCGAGACGCGGTGCTCCGCCAATCGCTCCGCATCGCAGCGGAGATACTCCGCGGGTCCAGCCTGTGGACCGAAGGAGACTGGAAGTGAACACCAACAAGTCCATCGACATCGTCCTGAAGACGCTCAACGAACTCCATCGAGATTTGTCCACGGCTCAGCGTGGCCCGATGGAGCCGCTCTTGCGCAGCGAGTTATCCCGGCTGGCTGGGACCACGGCTCACATTGCGACTCAGCTGTTAACGGCGAATCAGTCTGCGCTGGGGCAGATTGCGGCCAAGAAAGAAGCGATCGCTACTCTCGCTGCCGCCAACAAGGCCGCGATCGCCAAGCAGCAGGCCGCTGCACAACAGAAGCCTGAGACGCTTCCCGCCGAGCCCGCGTCACCGCCAATCGATCCGACGCTCGGCCATCGACTTGCAGCCGAACTACTAGGCCGTCAAGCGAAAGAACCGAGCATCACCCCGCCCAAACAGAGCCAGGGCGTGCTCGACGGATGGGATTGGCGGAATAGCAAGTTGCCGATTCTTCAGTAGCGGACGCGTAACTCGGAACGAATCCATGTCTCGGCCCAGCCATCGCTGGTGACCGGTGTGGAGTAACTGACGCCCATGTCGACGCGGTCGCACATGAACATCCGCACGCCGGCCGCCCCGTGCAGGTAGGACTCACCGCTGGCCGGTTGAAACTGCGGCACGACGGTGACGTCGGTGTAGGCGCCGTCCTGGAATCGCCAGCCGTTCATTTCGACAACGCCGATGATCGGGACGCCAGGCATCAATCGTGCGACGACGTGGTTGTAAGCCACGTTGTAGCGGAAGACGGCGCCGGCATAGTCCGCGTCGCCGCCGAGCGGGATCCACTCGTTGAATTCGGCTTGCAGGTAGGAGTTCGGCGTGAGATTGAAACCAAGCACGGCGCCCGGCTCGAGCGACACGTGCCCGACGCCGAGGCCCTCGTTCGCCACGCCCGCGGGCACGTGCGTCAAGAACTGGAAAGCGAACTGCACGAGGCTCGTGTCGAAGAGCAACGTCTTCGTGCCGATCGTCAGGTCTCCGAAACCGGCGGCATGGGCGCCGTCGGCGTCGAGCGAGCGATAGCGGTACTCGAACGACGCACCGAAAGAGCCGTGCGCGACTTCGACATAGTGGCTGAGCTCGTCGTAGTCGATCGCAAACGGCGTCGGCCGCGGCCCTTTGCCGGGGTCGGTCGTTCGCGCCCAGAAGTACTCCGCCCGATCGGGTCGCATCAGGTCCTCAGCGTAGTCCCAACGGAACCGTTGCTGGTTCACCGGACGTACTGCGGTCGTAAAGAACGCCGCGTCTGCTAGCGGTGTCCAAACCGGCTTATAGCAAGGATCGGGGCAGCAGAGGCCGCGATAGATGGCCCTGCCAAAGCGCCCAAGGCGCCCCGTCGAATTGCAGTCATCACAGCACGACCCGGAATTGCATCCGCAGCCGCAGTAGTCGCAGAAACCGAAGCTTGCGACAGGCGACTCGATCGGCGGCGGAGCCTCCACAACCGACGGCATCGGCAGCGGTTCAACCAACGGCGTCGGCGATGGCGGCGCTGGGACTGATTCAACGATCGGAGCGTCTTGTGTATCAGGCTCGATCGTTGGAGCGGGTTCGACAGGAACCGGGTCCGGTGGCGTCGGCTCAGCGGGCGGGAGTCGCCGCGCGATGCGTTCTGGCGACCAACGCGCCGGCTGAGAGTCCTCGGTCTCGGCGACCAAGCTCGGCAACCGGAGGATAGCTGGCGTTTCTTCCGCGATCGCCGACGCCGAAGTCAGCACTGACGCCAACGCCAGCAACCCCCACTTGATAGAGCAGTAGCATCGTGGGCGGCGGGGCGGCTTCATGTCGCTCTCGTCGGCAGGACGCTGTTTTGGTTGGGTGGCAAGCAACAAAAGACCGAACTAAGCCCTTGGACACAACTTGCTTTCACTTGATCGTCACGAAAGCAGCCTCGACTGTGGTCTCCCCATGGCGGACCGAACGATTCGACAACAACTTCGCACCCAGACGCTAGCAGCATCGCGTTTGCTAGCGTCGTGTATGTTGACGTTAGCAGTCGTCGCCTCCGCACAAGGCGAGGTCCTGCCGTCGGCCGCAGCCGGCGCAGAGCCGCGGGGCTTTTGGGGCAACGTCGCCTGGACGTGCCGTCGCGCCCACTTGCACTGCCAGACCTCGAATTTCGGCAAGTTCCTCGGGAACGCCGTTCGGCCAATCAGCAAGTTGACCGGCGGATTGATCCCGGCGCCCTGCGATAACGAGTTCGCTGCCGCGGTTGAGTTGAACGCCACCCAGCCCGCCGGCATGGCGCCGGGCGCCGTGCCCAAGCCACCGCCGCCGCCCCCACCAAGCGTCGCCGCCGCGGCGCAGATCAAGTCCGAGAAGGCCGAGGCCGGCCTGCGGCGCGAAGCAGTGGCTTACTTAGCCTGCCTCGACTGTCGCTATTACCCGGAAGCCGAGGCGGCGTTGATCGCCTCGCTCCGCGCCGACCGGGACGAGTGCGTGCGACTCGAAGCGGCTAAAGCGCTGGCATGCGGGTGCTGTTGCACACCCGCGACGACGAAGGCCTTGACGGTCTGCGTCACCGGCGGATGCGACGATGGTAATCCGGCAGAGCGCTGCCCCGCGGTGCGGCAAATGGCGCTGGTGGCTCTGCAACGTTGTCAGCAATGCACTGATGTTTCAGCGCCGGCGACGCCCCCGGAGGCGCCGCTGAGCACGGTTGGCTCCGAGGACGACGCGGTACGGGTAGCGTACGCTCAACCCACAGCAGGTGGCGCCCCACCACCGCTTGATATGCCACCGGTCGCAACGCCTCCGGCGCCTAAACCACCCCAGGCAAACAGAAGCCTTGTCGAACTCTGGCAATCATCGAAGCGATAGACCTGCTCAGAAAGCAAGCAGTCCGATGACAGTTAATGTCGCGATGCCGAAGGCGGCGTATCCGATGGCGACGCTGCGGGTCACGAGCGCGTCTCGCTGCAGGGCTTCCTTGGTCCAGGCGGCGCGTACGGGCGAATCGAGCAGGCTATCTAACAGTCCGGCTCCAAACGCCTGGCTGCCACCGACGGGATCGCCAGTAGCGACCAAATAGGTCCCCACGCACGGCCAGGCATCGCCGCTGCCGGTATCGAGGCCCTGAGTCAGCAAGTTGGCCAAGTGCTCGCCACGGCGACCCACCTCACTCTGGAAGGCGTGCAGAGCCGCGTTGTCGGGCAACGACTCAAAGCCGTCCTCATCAAACTGGAACAGCCGCTGACAGAGGGTTGGCGTCACGACTCCGGTCAGCCAATCCACCGCGTCTCGCAACGCCGACTCGGAGGTCAGGGCGTCATGCGGCAGCTTGGCGCCGTAGACACGAGCTTTGCGGTCGGCGGAGAGTAAGTGCAAAAGCTGCCCGGCGCCGGGCACGTGTTGTAGGTCAGCGCCGATCGCGATGACGCCGCAGCGCACTCCGGCCTCTTCGACAACTGCAAGGTCCTGCCGCATCGCGTCCGCCATCTGGGCAGTCGCGTCGGTGTCGGCGAGGGCGTCACAGGGAAAAACCACCGCTGCCGAATCAACCGGCAATCCTGGCTCACGATCGCGGGCCACGAGTTGCAGCAAATGGCTGAGCCGGCCGGCGCAGCGAGACGCCTGCTCATCGGTAAACAGTGGCGTCGACGGGAGGTCGTCAGCGATGGAGTCGTCAAACGGTGTCTGAGTTATCGCCGGAGCGACGAGCGTGGCGGTCCCGGTAGAGTCGTCACCATTCGCTTCGACACGCAAGGCGGCGGGCATCGTCGCTTCAAACGCCGAAGCCGCTGCCGTGAGTTTCCGACTGCTTTGCGTAGTGCGGCGTTGAATCAGCTTCTCTGTTCCGAGCGATAGCAGCGACGTTTCTGAGCACATCAGGTAGATAGCGCGGTCATCGGCGACGACGCACAACGGCCCGCCAGACGCTGAAGGCGCCGGCCCAAACGTCGGAGCCACCCTCAGCGCTGAAAGGAGGTCTTGCTCACGCATCGAGGGTTGGCCCAAGACGAGGACCAGCGGCTTGTCTCGGCGGTCAGCGCCCCAGCGTTCCATCGCTGATACGACGGCACGCCAAGCGTCATCGATATCGGGGAACGGAGAACCCGCTGTCGGCTCGCTGAAGGCGCGCCAGGTCCAGAGAGAAATCCAAACCAAGCCGTAGCTGAGTAAGAACAGCAGCGGCAGCCACCATTCCCGCACCAGTCGGGAGGGAGCGTGCACCACTTGGTCAAGACCCAACCACAGATTTAGTTGCCAGAGTCCTACCAGTGTCACGACGACGAGCAACGCATGAGCGACGCCCGTCACTTTACCGCCCGCTAGTGGCGTAAAGGCCGACTTAATAACACCGAGGGCAATCTTCTTGAGTAGGGCAATCATGCTAGCCAAGCACCCTCCGTGTGATGGCGAAGGCGGCTAGCGGCAGCAGCACCGTTGCAGCGATCGTGGCAAACGTCACGAACCGTCGGAGCCGGGTCTTGCCCCACAGCCGATTGGAGGGGCGGGATCGACGTGCGATCCGTGTCGTTTGCGAGGCCGGTGTGGCGCCGCGAGCGACGCGTGATCTTGCCTTCTCGACCCAAGCGGCGAGCCGCTCGGGCTGGTTCCGTAATTCGCCGCGGAAGCCGAGCGCAACGCACAAGTAAAAGGCCGCAAGGGAATCGTCGTTGGGTTCGGCGTCGGCGAGCTTGGCCTGACGCCAGAACTCCCACGCCCGGTCATTGCCGCCGTAGAGGGTGGATTCGAGCTTGCCTTCGTTCCAGGCGTCGGCCCAGCGAGAGTGGCAAGTGAACAGTTCGTCGAGCCAGCAAACCAGCGCGTAACGGGCGCCTCGGCACTGCCCCGGCAGGTCGCAGCCGGGCGTATCAAGCGCTAGGTTTGTGAGCACCGCTTGCTCGTGGGCGATATCGCGGCTAGCGCCACGCTCAACCGCAGCATGCAGCCGCAGCGCGTAGTCGATTGCGCGGTGCAGCGACAGTGACGAGGCGAACGGCATGAGTCTGGCTGTAGCAGTTGTGACGGATACACGGGCAGCGCAGGCCATGGGCCGGCCGAAGCAGCGCAGAAGAGTACGTCACGACCTTCGGCCAGCGGCGCAGCGCTGAAAACAGCAGTGATTTTTTTTCGGCCCGGCTTACGGCGTGCCGGGGTGACCTAATTTCAAGAGCGTCCACATTGCATCTGCCCAATCCAAGCTGCGCCTAACCGAATCAGCCGTCGGCCTCACGATGCCACCCGTCGATCTCGAAACGCTGCTGCGACCTGTCCCTGGGGACCACCCCGAGGGAGATGCTTCGCACTTTGCGTTGACGCTGGCGCCAGCGCTGCGTGAACTGCGTCGCGAAGAGTCCCAAGACGAATTCACCGACGCAACACGCCCCGCCGTCCTCAAGAGGGCCGACTGGGCCGAAGTCGCACGGCAGTGCGAAGAGTCGTTGCGAGAGAAGGCGAAGGATTTGCGGACGGCGTGCCACCTGACCGAGGCCTGGACCCGTTGCGAGGGACTGGCCGGCTTGTCACAAGGTCTCGAACTGCTAGCGCAACTCGTTGAGTCTTGTTGGGACCGACTGACGCCGCTTGAGGGAGACGACCCCGTTGAAAGCCGCGGCGTGCCGTTGGCGAACCTGCTGGACGATCCCGACCGCGGCGTCTGCTTCCCAAGCCTGCTACGTACCCTGCCGTTGCTTGGTGAATCGGAGTCTCCGCTCAGCTTTGTCGCCTGGACGCGACTTCGCTCGGCTTCGTCGCCAGACGATCTCAACCGTCTGACGAGTCTGCGCGACAACACGGTGACGGAAGTCTTTCGTCAGCAGCATCAGTTCGCACTTCAGTCGCTTGCCAGCCTCGAGCGGCTTTGCAGCGTCCTCGAAGAGCGGATGGGGGATGCGTCGCCGGGACTTCTCAACGTCCGCAGCGCTCTGAGCGACCTTGCGGGCCTGCTGGCCGACGAACTGAAACAACTCGGGGTTGCGGCCCCGGGGGCTGTCACCACCGACGCAGAGATGATCGAACCGTCGGACGACGAGCCCCAGCGTGATCCGGCGCGAGAGCAGCTTTACGCCTTGCTCGACACCACAGCCGAACGGCTCAGGGCGATGGAGCCGCATAGCCCGGTCCCCTATTTGATCAAGCGGGCGGTGCGTCTCGGAAGGCTGCCGTTCCCGCGTCTGATGGAGCAAGTGATCCGTGAGCCTTCGGCGCTCTCGGAACTGAATCGTGAGTTTGGGATTGCCGAACCGGACGGAACCGCCGTGTTGGCCCATTGAGCCTTTATTGACCACCCGTGTCCGTTTCGGGGCGTCCCCCGAGCCTACCACTGAGGAAGTTTACCGATGAGCGAGAGCCTTCAACACACGCTGGACCGGGTGCGTCGCCCGCGCGTGCAGATTACTTATGACGTCGAGACTGGCGGCGCCCTGGAGCAGAAAGAACTGCCGATGGTCGTTGGCGTGATGTCCGATCTCGCCGGCGACGCCGAAGAGACGCCCAAGGCCGTGAAGGAGCGCAAGTTCGTACCGATCGACCGCGACAACTTCAACGAAGTGCTCGCCAAGACCGCGCCGCGGCTGGTGATGAGCGTCCCGAACCGCCTGACGGACGAGGACACGAACCTCTCGGTCGAACTGAAGTTCGAAGACATCACCGACTTCGAGCCGCAGAACGTCGCCAAGCAAACGCCGGCGCTGAACGCGCTGCTCGACGCCCGCCACAAGTTGCGTCAGATCCTCAGCACGATGGAAGGCAACGATTCGTACGCCGACTTGCTGCGTGAAGTGTTGACCAACCCCGAAGCCGCCAAGTCGCTCGCCGACGAGTTGGGCGACGGAAAGTCCGAGTGACGCCACGCCCTTCCTCCATCTGAACATCAATACAACTAACCGGAGACCGTCATAATGGCGACAGCAGTAGCCACCCAAGACACCGCAGAGCTCGACGAGTTGAGCCTGCTGGAGCAGTTGCTCCAGAATTCACGCGCGCTCGACGACACCGAATTAGAACAACAGAAGGACTACCTGCAGGAGT
The DNA here is from genome assembly GCF_007753265.1 of Botrimarina mediterranea. Lineage (NCBI taxonomy): Bacteria > Pseudomonadati > Planctomycetota > Planctomycetia > Pirellulales > Lacipirellulaceae > Botrimarina > Botrimarina mediterranea. Next base: position 2,739,962 of record NZ_CP036349.1, on the reverse strand, counting down.
TCCTCAGCCACATCGTCACTGACGATCAGCTGACCAGTAAGGACGCCGCAGCAGAGATCAATCACTGGATTGGTAAGATCGACGAGAAGATCTCGGCTCAGCTCAACGAGATCATGCACGACCCGAAGTTCCAGAAGCTCGAAGGGAGCTGGCGGGGCCTGCACTACCTCGTCCACCAATCGGAGACCGGTACGACGCTGAAAATCCGCGTCCTGAACCTCACTAAGCGTGAGCTACTCAAGGACCTGGAGACCGCTGTTGAGTTCGACCAGAGCGCCCTCTTCAAGAAGGTTTACGAGGAAGAGTACGGCCAACTGGGCGGCGAGCCTTATGGCCTGCTCGTGGGCGACTACGAGTTCAGCCGTCACCCGGAGGACATCAGCCTTCTAAAGATGATCTCGAACGTGGCTGCGGCTTCGCACGCCCCGTTCATCACCGGCGCCTCGCCGGCCCTGCTGAACCTGACCAGCTTTACCGAGCTGCCCAACCCGCGTGACCTGGCGAAGATTTTCGAGTCGGCCGCGCACGCCTCGTGGCGTTCGTTCCGCGACTCGGAAGACGCTCGCTACGTCGCCCTTTGCCTGCCGCGTGCTCTGGGGCGCCTTCCCTACGGCAAGGACTTCAAGAGCGTCGAAGAGTTCGACTTTGAGGAGTTCGTCGATGGCCGCGACCACGGCAAGTACCTGTGGATGAACGCGGCGTGGGCCTACGCGGTCCGCGTCACCAGCGCGTTTAGCAAGTACGGTTGGTTCGCGAAGGTTCGCGGCGTTGAGGGTGGTGGCAAGGTCGAGAACCTGCCGGTCCACACGTTCAACACCGACGACGGCGACGTCGCAATGAAGTGCCCGACCGAGATCGCGATCTCCGACCGGCGCGAATTCGAGCTTTCGACGCTCGGCTTCCTTCCGCTCCTGCACGCCAAGAACACCGACTTCGCCGTGTTCATGGGCGCCCAGTCGGCTCAGAAGCAGAAGACGTTCTTCGATGACTTGGCGACCGCGAACGCGGACCTCTCGACGAAGATCAACTTCCTGATGTGCGTCTCGCGTTTCGCCCACTACCTGAAGGTGATGGCCCGCGACAAGGTCGGCTCAATGCTCGAAGCCAACCAGTGCGAGAAGTGGCTCAACGATTGGATCTCGAACTACGTTTGCGATCCCACGATGGCTGGCGACGAGACCAAGGCCAAGTGCCCGCTGTCCGACGCCAAGGTCGAGGTCCGCGAAGTCGCCGGCAAGCCCGGCTGGTACGAGGCCGTCGCTTGGCTGCGTCCGCACTTCCAGCTTGAAACGCTCACCGCGTCGATGCGGCTAGTCGCGGAAGTACCCAAGAAGGGCTGATCGTAGAGACCATCTTCATGCACAGGGACGCCCGGTGAGGGGTATTTGGCCCCTCACCGGCGCCCCCCTGATCCGATAGGAGACAACCGTGGCTGAAAACAACACCGGACTGCCGGACAACCTCAAAAGCGGCATCGAGAACCTGTCGGGCTACAGCATGGACGATGTCAAAGTCCACTACAACAGCTCGAAACCTGCGCAGCTCCAGGCGCACGCCTACGCTCAGGGGACGGACATTCACTTGGCCCCCGGCCAGGAGAAGCATCTACCGCATGAAGCCTGGCACGTCGTTCAACAGAAGCAGGGACGTGTCAATCCTACGATGCAATTCAAGAGGATGATTGGCGTTAACGACAACAGCGGCCTCGAACGCGAAGCCGACATCATGGGCGCCCTCGCCCTTCATTACCAGAAATAACTAACCGGAGATAAACCATGGACCACAGCGCACCCAATCCCTCGATCGACTACTTCCTGAAGATCGATGGCATCGAAGGCGAGTCGCTCGACTCCAAGCACGGCAAAGAGATCCAGATCCTGGGTTTCAACTGGGGCGAAACGCAGCCCGTCAGTATCCCGTTCGTCAACGGCGGCGGCAGCGGCAAGGTCTCGATGCAGGACCTGACCTTTACGATGTACACCTGCAAGGCGTCCCCGAAGCTGTTCCTCTCGTGCGCCAAGGGCGAGCACATCAAGGAAGCCACCCTGACCGCCCGTAAGGCCGGCGGCGAGCAAGAGGACTTCTACTCGATCAAGCTCGAGCAAGTCCTCGTGTCGTCCTACAATACGGGCGGCGGCTCGGGCAGCTCACTGCCGATCGACACGGTGACCCTGGCCTTCGCCAAGATCACCTACCAGTACCGTCCGCAGACGGGCAAGGGCGCCCTCGAGACGCCGGTCAAGGCGGGTTGGAACCTGGAAGAGAACAAGGCTGTCTGATTCGGACACGCCCGAGAGGATACGAACGGGCCGCGGCCGCGTCGTCGCGGCCGCGGCCCGTTTTCATTATGCATTGCTTTCGATCATGCCCCACCGCCCGAACGCCTCCACGTCCTCGCTGCTCGACCACTTGGTCGATGCGTGCCACGGCGTCGAACAGCGACAGCCCGTGCGTATCGAACGCTTGATTGACGATATCGAGCTGCTACTCAACACTTGTTGCATCGACGACGCCGAAGTCGATAGCGAGTTCCCAGAAGTAGCAAGCTCGATTCACCGCTATGGCTCCCCGGCGCCGCAAGCCACGTCGATCGGCACGCACGAAGAACGCTTCGCCACGGCGCGGCGGATTGAGAAGACACTGCGACGCTTCGAACCTCGCTTGAGACGAGTCCGGGTGCGGGTCGAAGACCCCAAGTCACGCTCGCCGATTGGTCGGCTGCGGATTGAGGCGACTCTTGCCGATTCGGCCGACCTGTCGCTAGCGCTTAATGTTCGCTCGACTAGCGGACGTGCACAGATCACCGCGGAGCGAACATGAGCACGACGCTCTACCCGTACTACGAACGTGAACTGCACTTCATCCGCCACGACGCGGAGGAGTTTGCTAAGCAATTTCCGGCCGCCGCGGGGCAACTGCTGCTGGATGGGGGGCAGAGCCGTGACCCGCATGTCGAGCGCTTGATGGAGGCCTTCGCGCTGCTGAGCGCCCGCGTTGAAAAGAAACTCGACGAAGAGTTCCCAGAAGTCACCGACGGACTGCTGGGAACGCTCTACCCACATTACTTGGCGCCGATCCCGTCGATGGCGATCGCCGAGTTCAAGCCTGACCCCTCGGCGCCTCAGCCCACCGGCACTCCCGTGCCACGTGGCAGCCGCCTGCGTGCAACGACGCCCGACGGCGTCGCGTGCCGCTATCGCACCTGCTACGACACGACGCTGTGGCCGCTGGACATCGTTGAATCGCGGGTCGAGTTGCCGCCGTTCGCGCCGTCGTTGTCGCCGCCACCCAAGACCCAAGGCGTCCTCCGAATCCGCCTGCGAGCGCATGCGGACATGGCTCTGGCGGACCTAACGCTCGACAAGCTCCGCTTCCACCTGCAGGGCGACGCCGTCTTGGTGGCGAAACTCTACGAGCTGCTGCTCACGAGCGTCACGTCGATCGAGGTCTACGACGCGGAGGCCAGCGATAAACGTCGCCTGGCGGTACTGAGCGATGGGGCGATCCAGCCCGTCGGATTCGAAGAGAACGAAGGGCTCCTCCCCTACCCCGCCACCTCCAACCACGCCTACCGCCTACTGACAGAGCTGTTCGCCTTTCCCCAGAAGTTTGCCTTTCTGGACCTATCGAGTTTGGCGCCCGCGCTGGTGGAGGCTGGTCGTACCGTTGACGTTGTCGTTTACCTCAGCGAGGTCGACGAGCGCCTCGCGGCTGAGGTTGACGCCGACACCTTGCGGCTGGGCTGCACGCCGATCGTCAATCTCTTCGAGAAGGTCTGCGAACCGATCCGACTCACACACACGCGTACCGAGTATCCCATCGTCCCCGACGCGCAACAGCGTGATGCGACCGAGGTCTACGCGATCGATCGGGTCGTCACCGTCGACGGGATGAAGTCGCAAGAACTCAGGCCGCTTTACAGCCTCAACCACGAAAACTCTTGGCCAGGCGCCGACGAGGCCCGCGCGTTTTGGCACACGCGTCGGCGGCCATCCGATCGTTGCGACGACGCGGGGAGTGACGTCTGGCTTCGCGTCGCCGATCGCGACTTCGACAATGAGAAGCCCGCCGAACATACGGTAACCGTCCACGCTACGTGCACCAACCGAAACGCCCCAGAACGTTTGACGGGGGGGCCCCACGGAACGCCGCTGGTCGGCGACACCCCCCTGCCCATCCGCTCGGTGCGTTGCCTATCGCGTCCCACGGCGCCGATGCAGCCGCCGCTCGGGCCACGCGACGCCTGGCGTCTGGTGTCGCATCTGTCGTTGAACCATCTGTCACTAGTCGATGAACGGTTCGCTGCGCCCGCCCTGCAGGAGCTGCTGCGCCTCTATGACTTCGCCGATCGTAGAAGGGATCGCCGCCGTGCGATCTTGAATAGCGAGATGATCGACGGCGTCGTCTCGCTATCCTCACGACCAACGACCTGTCGGATCGGAGGGGCGCAGACCGGAGGGTTTTGCCGCGGGGTCGCTGTCGAGCTCGTGGTCGATGAAGAGTCTTATCGTGGCGTCGGCGCCTACCTTTTCGCCAGCGTCCTCGAGCATTTCTTTGCCGAGTATGCCACGGTTAACTCGTTCACACGGCTCACGCTCGCAACGAAGCAATCGGGCGTTGTGAAGACCTGGCCGGCTCGCGCGGGAGGCGTGCAACTCGTATGACCTCGACTCTCGACAAGACGAAGCCACAAAGCGCCGGCGCCTGCTCGGTTCAAGAGCAGCTGTGTAAACAGCCGGGCAAGTTCGACTTCTATCAAGCTGTCGATCTGCTGCAACGGCAGGCGCCATCGGAGTCGTCGCATCGCCAGCAAGCGGTCCGGTTTCAGACACCGGCATCAACCGCCTTTCCAGCGAGCGAAATTGAATCCATCCAGGCGGCGACTGGTGAGGATCCGGCGCGGATGGTTGTGTCCTTCATGGGCGTCACCGGGCCCAGCGGCGTCTTGCCCCGGCATTACACCGAACAGCTCGTCCAGCTGCAACGCCGCGTGCGGGGCGCGGCAAAGCACGCCCTGCACGCTTGGTACGACCTCTTCAGCAACCGCTTCATCGGCCAGCTGTATCGGGCGTGGGCGGGTCGGCGGATTGATCGGGGCGTGGTTGGCGGCGACGCCGATCGCATCGAGCCCGATCGCTTTACCAACGCGTTGCACAGTCTGGCGGGTGTCGGGGCGCCGTCGTTACGCGACCGCCTCCAAGTCCGTGACAAGACCGAAGAGTGGACGCTCGACCGCGTCGTCGATCAAGCGCTGGCTCGGCACGCCGGCGTGCTTGCGCGGCGGCAGCGACCCGCTTCACAGATCGAGGCGGTGCTTACCGAGTACTTTCAAACGCCAATCAAGCTCCTCCCCTTCCAGGGCCAATGGCTGTCGCTAGACGACACAGATCGAACCCGCGCCGGCATGCGGGGCCAAGCGAACCGGCTCGGCGTCGACGCGTTGCTGGGCGGCCGCGTGTGGGACCTACAAAGCCGGGTCCGCCTCCAGGTTGGCCCGCTCAACCAAGAACGTTTCGAGCAGTTCCTCCCCGAAACGACTGCCGGACCACGCCGTCGTCGCTTTCAGATGCTGTGTCAGATGACGAGGTTCCTGCTCGGACCTTGCACTGATTTCGACGTGCAGTTAGTCCTCCAGCAGACGAGCGTACCGCGACTGCAATCGCAGGCAACCGGCAGCCGTCGGCTCGGCTGGGACGCGTGGCTCACTAGCGAGCCACTGGCCCGCGATGGGAACGAGCCGGTGTTTGAGCCGATCGAGACGACAACGCTCTGAACAACGGCAATCGCGACGCCACCTTTCTGCGACACTACGCACGGTCCGCTATCAAACCGACGTCAATTCGGCCGGCGTCACGTCCCGTTGGTTGATCCGACCTGCGGTCGTATTCGGCAACGCGAAGAGCGAGAGAGACAGCGTAAACGTCTTGCCTTCATCGTTAAGGACGATCTCGTTGCGATCAGCAGGCTGATCGCCCACTAGATGCTCGGCAAAACGAACAGCTAATGACATGGATCGCCCTACCGCGAGCCAATCGCTAGGCGACTGATCGACGCCGATCTCGTAGTATTCCAGGCCTGGCCTGACGGGCAAGGCGCGCGGAACGTGGATGATGCGTGTCAGCGCGAGACCGGATTCTCCTCGCATGAAGATATCATCGACACGATCACTAGCGCCAACCTTCAGACTACGGCCGGCGGTCAAAAGACGCTGGACATCGTCCGGCGCCGCCGACGACTGCACGCCAACGAGCAATCGGTGCGACGGCTCAAGCCACAAGGCGTCGACATCGACCGCGAGCGTCGCCTTATCAGCAATAAACTGGCGTTCCTGATAGCTTGGCTCAACGACCTCCGACAGCAGAGCCTCGATCTCGCGCCGAGCGGAGAAAAAGCACCTCGCTAAGTCGTCATGGTCGTAGGCCGGCAGCACACGGCTACGCATACCGTGTGCGAACGCTGACAACTTGCCAACGATCCGGGCGAGTTCCCGATAGACCAGCAAAGGCGCCACGCCTTGCGCCGCGACGTCGATCGACAGCACGCCGATCGCCTCGTTAAGGACACGGACCTGCTCCAGCAGCAGCCGTTCGCCTTGGCCGGCGCTATCGAAGTCGAGCCCGCGACCGGCGGCTTGGGAGGCGAGCACATCGGCCTTCCGTTCGATCCGCTCAAGCAACCGCAACAGAACGCCGACTTGCAGCGGCGCCCAAGCGTCGCAGGCCAACAACGGCGGGATGAACTCGGGGTCGAGCTCCGGCTCGGCGTTAGCCCCTTCGGAGCGGCGCACCTGCAAGATGGAGAGTGTCTGATAGCCGGCTTGATCGTCGCCGGTAACGAGCAGTCGGGCGTTGGGACGCAGCACGGGGATCGACTGAACACCGGCTCCGGTATTGCAATCGACGGCGTCACGCAGCTCGACCACGCTCCGCGCCGAGACCAGCGCAGCGTCTTCCGTCACCTCACGTTGATTCGGCTTGGCGAGCGGCAGCGCCAGCTCCACACGCGCCGTGCGATTGCGACGCAGGGATTCTCGCAGATCGACGATCGGCAGCACCCCGTCCTCGGGGAAGCACAGCAGCTCACCGTCCGGCATCCGGGCCTGCAAGCTCCGCACCACCAGGCGGCCGTTGCGGAGGGCGTCGGTGTCGATCTCGACCGACCGCACTCCCCAGTTGTAGTGGTTGTCCCAGCGTGAGCCGATGGAACGCGCCCGGGCCTGCCAGCGGTCGGCGGCCTGAAAGTGCTGAGGGGTAAGGAACATCCCCTCGTGCCAGTGGATCGGTAGGTCGTGCATCGCGAGCGCCCGTAAGGCCGGGGAAGTGTTTCGACTTAGTTATCGAAACGGATTGCCAAGGCGGGCGAGAACAAATAGAGATTGCCGCCTGCGCCGGTGATTCCGCCTGTGATGGCGGATCAGGCGACCAGCCGCAGCACGAAGTCGTTCTTGCTGCCGGCCTTCACCTCGTACATCAACTTGTCAGCGCTGTGCAGGAGGGCGTCAACTGAGGCGGGGGGCGACGTGTAGATTGCTACCCCAATGCTGAAGGTAACGGGCCATTTCTCCTGCTGCATCCGATCATTGAGAGCCGCTTGCAATCGATTGACGACGTTGTGCGCGTCCTGCTGAGAAGTCTCTGGCAACAGGATGGCAAACTCGTCGCCGCCCATGCGGGCGGGAACATCGGTCTCCCGGACGGCGACCTTCATCTCTTGTGCGATAGCGGCAAGGAGTCGATCTCCCTCTTGATGGCCCAGGGTGTCATTGACCGTTTTGAAATTGTCACAATCGATAAAGGCCGCAGATACCTGATGGCCGTAACGATTGACACGCGCGATCTCTTCCTCCGCGCGTTCGCGGAACGCTTTGGCGTTAAGCAGACCCGTTAAGGCGTCCGTCCGGGCTAAGCGACGTTCATTCGCGTATCCGACTTTGAGTCGCCGCAGCATCACGATGACCACGGCAAAACACATGGCGTGCGAAGCGGCCGTCCAACATTCGTGGGCGGTGACTCCACCTTCTTCAAGCCCGATCAAATCATCGATCAACCAACCCGTGCAACAGACGGCCGCTAGTGTGGCGCCCATCGCGAGGTTCGAGACCCAGCAGATCAGCATCACCGAGGGCAGGTAGCAGAACAAGATGGGGACTTCGTCCCCGGTGGCGTAGTCGAAGATCGCGACTATCGTCGCCAACACCAAAGAGATCGCGATCGACTTCTTAGGATGACGTTGTATGAGTTCAGCAAATCGGCGCCAGAGATCGTCACGAGTCGCCGCTACAGTCGTGGTCACAACGTATCTCCCGGAGGGGCTGACGGACGCTCTTGCGTCCCTTTTTCCGCACGTGGGAACACTAGCTCCTGACGGCATGACGGACGGAACGGTCGCTCATAAACCAGCTCACTGCGGCCCGTAAGTCCGTTTCAGCTGACGCCCAGAACGTGAGCAAGCCCACTTTGTAGAGACCGGCGTGATCGCGCTCTTCGATACAGACGTTATGATCAGTCCCAAAGCTTGAAACGGCTCCCACGCCGCCAGCGGCTGCCCACCTCTGAGACTCAACACCCATGCCTATCGCCCGCCTGCTGTTTGCGACGACGGCTGCCATCCTCGTCGCCATGACGGCTAACTCGCTGCGTGCCCAACAACGGCTCGTCGACTACGTCGATCCGTTCCTCGGGACGGCGCCGCTGACAAACGTCAAGGACATTGGCTTCGAACCGCCATGGCGGGTGTGGGCGGGCCTCACGTTCCCCGGTGCGTCGCGGCCCAACGCGATGGTGCAGCTCAGCCCCATGACCGAGTACCGCAGCGGCGCGGGATACGAGTACGAGGATGACGAGATCCTCTCCTTCACTCACACCAACAAGGGCCACTGGAACCTCTGCTACCTCCCGATGCTCCCCGTGGCCGGCGAGGTCAACCCGCGTGACTTCGCCTCGAAGTTCAGCCACGAGCGTGAAGAGGCGCATCCCGGCTACTACCGCGTCCACTTGGATCGTTACGACATCGACGCCGAGGTTACGGTCACCGCGCGTTGCGGTCTGCATCGATACAAGTACGCTAACGAAGGCGGCGAGGCCGTAGTCTTCGATCTGGCGATCTCGAACGAACGTGTCCGCGATTGGAAGCTCGACCAGCCGGACGAGCACACTCTCACGGGCCATCAGTCGGCCCATGAGAAGGTCTACTTCTACGCCGTAGCGAACCACGCGATCGACAAGGTCGAAACCCTCCGTGGTCGCCGTCGGCCGGTGTCGGTTGTTCACTTCCACGAGGGCGCCGAGCCGTTGGAGATCCGCATTGGCCTCTCGTTCGTGAGTGTCGAGAACGCCAAGCTTAATCTCGAGGAAGAACTGGCGGACAAGTCTTTCGACGAGGTCCGTGACGAGGCCGCCGCCGAGTGGGAAGCCCTGCTATCGCACATCGAAGTCGAGGGCGGAACGGAGCGGCAACGAGGGCTGTTTTACTCTTGCCTCTACCGGTCGTTCCTATGGCCGGCTCTGCGTAGCGACGTGAATGGTGAGTTTACCGACGAAGGCGGCCGGGTCGTCAAGAAGGACTTCGCCTATTACACGATTCCCTCGCTATGGGACGACTACCGCAACAAACTCGTGCTGTTGGCGATGCTGACGCCCAAAGTCGCCGAGGACGTCATCCAATCGATGATCGATCGCGGCGAAGCAACCGGCTTCATGCCGACCTTCTTCCACGGCGACCACGCCGCGGCGTTCATTACCGGCTGCTATCGGCGTGGCGTGCGTGGCTACGACGTTCAGAAGGCGTATGTGCTGCTTCTGAAGAACGCGACCGAAGAGTCCCGCCGCGCGCGACCGCACTTGGCGGAATACATCGAGAAAGGGTATGTCTCAACCCCCGAGGTCGAATCGCCCGTCGTCGAGACCAAGGCCAAAGCCGGCGTTACCAAGACGCTCGAGTACGCCTACGACGATTACGCGCTGGCCTTGCTGGCTCGTGACCTCGGGCACGAAGACGTTGCCGACGACTTGATGAAGCGTGCCGGCAACTACGCGAACGTTTTTGACGCCTCAACGGGACTGATGCGCGGCCGCAAAGCGGACGGTAGTTGGGTGGAGCCCTTCGACGCCGAGTACCCCTACTACGAGTACCTGTATCGCGAAGCGAACGCCTGGCAATCTTCGTTCTTCGCGCCGCACGACACCGAGGGGCTCATCGCCCTCTACCCGAGCAAGCAGGCGTTCGAAGAGCAACTCGATCGGCTGTTCTCGATCCCTTGGAACCCAGCTCACATCGCGATGAACGTCAACAGCTTCATCGGCCAGTACTGCCACGGCAACCAGCCCGACCACGGCTTTCCCTACCTCTATTATTGGGTCGGCAAGCAAGAGAAAACGCAGGCGATCCTTGATGAGATCATGGACCGCTTCTACGGCATGGACGATGGCCGAACACTGTGCGGCATGGACGACGCCGGCGAGATGTCGTCTTGGTACGTTTTCAACGCGATCGGTCTCTACACTTACTCGCCCGCCGACGAAGACTACCTAGTCTGTGTCCCCGTCTTTGATGAGGCTCGAATCCAGATCGGGGAAGTCGAAATCACTGTCGTTCGAGAGGGGCAAGGCCGCCGAATCGAGTCAGTCACTTGCGGAAACGAGAGACTGCAAGGGTTATCGGTCTCGCATCAAGAGCTGGTTGACGGCAAGAGGATTGTGATTCGCACAATTCCAGAATGACAGCGGTAGTCCGGTGCATAATCCAACTTGCCACACGACTAGCAAAAAGGGCCGCGACGATTACCGTCGCGGCCCTTTCGATATTATTGACGCTATGGAGCTCTAGAGTACTCAACTGCGGCGGCGAGTCAGCGGGGCCAAACCGAGTAGGGCGAGCAGCACGGCGGCCGGCTCGGGGATCACCGTCATTGACAAATCGTCAACGAAGACATTCTGCGTGAGTCCCGCGCCGAAACTCTGAATCGCGTACACTGCTCGCGCTCCTGCGGTGCCGGCTGGGGCGATACCCGATTGGATGAAGGACTCGTAGTTGCCGTCGGCTGTCAGGCTAGGCGCGAGGTTGCCGGTGCGACCAACTTCCACGCCACCCGCATCCACAAACTCGATACGGACCTCGGTGCCGCCAGCGACGGAGCCGGTAGCGAGAGCATGCCAACCAGTAAAGGTGACCTCGGCGCCTTCGAAGGCAGGGACTTCTTGGAATGCTCCGGCGAAACCGTTCGCATCGCCAAGGAACAAGTCAAGAGACGACGCGCCGGTACGAGGATTGGTTCCGCTTAAGGCAGTCGTGTTCGCACCGCCGTTGTTGAAGCCTTCCCAGGTGCCGACGAATGGGGCGCCGTCGAAGGTGAGGGATGCCGGGTCTTCGAACCCCGGATCGACGAGCAGGTTGGCGGCGTGAGCAGAGAGCCCAACCGCAGATAAGATCGCGGCGATGCCGCACACGGTAAGTTGTCTCATCACAAGGCTTCCTCAAGAGATGTGGACAAGGAGGCGGCGAGATTCGAGGGCGCCGCGAAACAGTGAAACACTGCTCTGCTCACAATAGATGCTGGAGATAAGCGTCGTCAATCGTTTTCGAAAGCGATTTCACAACGCTGGCAATGTAACTGTTACCTGCGGCCCGCGACGGATTGAACCAATGCCTCGGTCGAGGCTTGCGACCGATTCGCCTTCTGATCCGCTGCATTAACCACCGGCGCCTGCCCTTGTTACTCGCCGCCGTCACCCAAGACACAAGAGAGACCTTACAGCGACGGGATTTGCTAGATTCTCGCTCCGTTCGGGAGCACGCGCGTGGCGACTTCTGGAGGCGGGCCGGTCGTGTGATTGATCTCAAGCCACGCTTGCTGTTGGATCGCGGTATCGGCAGCAGGAGCCCGCCCCAGTTGCAGGTCGTGCAAGTAATTGACCGCCATCAGTCCCAACTGATGCGAATTTTGGCACACCGCCGTCATCGTCGGCGAGATCGTGTTGCGGGTGTCGGTATCGTCAAATCCGATCACCGAAAAGTCCTCGGGAATGCGGACCCCCATGTTCCGAGCCTCGTTGATGGCGCCGACAGCGACCAGAGGGTCGGCAATAAAGGCAGCCGTTGGACGGTTCCGGCTGCCCATCATCGAACGCATCAGTTGCGCCCCGTCGAGCCGGTGAGGCGGAATTCGCCACACGAGTCGGTCGTCGAATAAGTCGTGCTCTTCGAGCACCTGCCGGTAGGAATCGTAACGATCAACGTGGTCTCCGTCGTCGCGCTCGCAAGTAGCAAACGCAATCCGCTTGTGACCTAGGGAACAGAGGTAGTCGATGGCGTCGCGGCTGGCCTGCCGCGAATTGCTGTAGATGAACGGCAACGTGGGATGCTCCCAATGGTCGCCCACGACGACGACGGGAATTCCCTCGTCGGCCATCTCAGAGGCAACGTGGCGGTGCGTGTCGGTGCAGCGGAGAACGACGCCGCAAACCTCCTTTCGTTTGAAGAATCGCCTAAAGGACTCCCCTTCCCCGCGATCGCGATTGTGATTGAGGATGGTGAGGTCCATGGCGACCTGCTCTAGCGCTTCGACCATCCCGCCGATGCAAGCCGAGTCGTAAGGAGACGACGGAGTCGCGATGCCGGCATAGACAAGCGCCAGAGCCCGGCTAGCGCGTTTGCCGACCTGTGGGGCGTAGTCGCAAGCGTCAATGGCCGTCATGACTCGGCGGCGGAGGTCGGGCGCCACACTGTCGTGGCCATTCAGGACACGAGAGACCGTGGCAATCGAGACTTTGGCCTGTCGGGCGACTTGACGGATATTGGACATGCTGCCTTACTGCGTAACAGTTACCTTGCTGTAACTCAGCATATCCAAAGGCGTTGGGCGATCAAGCGACAACTCTCTGAAAACGCGGCGAGTTTTTCCGTCAGATACCGGAGAAAATTCGTCCCCAGTACGCTTGACAAGCAGACGCGAAATGCCCAGTATCACTAGTAACTTGTCTCTCGTGTTTCAGCTTTGTGGTCGGCGCCGCTCGCGGCTACGGTCCTCAAGATGGCAACGCCAACCGTAACCGTTGGTTGCGACGACGCGATCGCGAAGTGAAGAGTAAGAGACGGGCAGCAGCGTCTATTGAGCCCAGTGACTTCCTTGTCCGGCGCCATCCACAGGCTTCGATCTAATCGACTTGGGATGGGTCACTAACTCCTCAAAATGTCAAGCGGCACTACAAACAAGTAGCGGGTGAGAGCACTGGTTGGTCCGCTAAGAAGGGATCGGCGGCAACAGCAACTTTTCAGCGGGCGACAAGTCCTGGATGGCGCCAGAGACACTTGTCCACAAACTCTTCTTTACTTAGCTGCGTCTGACGAACCGGTTTCTGCGGGGTGGGCAGTGCGGTTTCTGAGGCGCTTCGGCGTCATCTCCTCGACGACATCTGACTTAGGTAGTCCAACCGATGAATCCACGACTTCTCTCGATGACCGCGGCGGCGCTCCTTGCCGCTCCGACGGCAAGCCTCGCTGAAATTGCCTCACCGCTGATCACCGACCTCAACGGCGTCTTCGGCGGCTCGAACATCGGCGTCGACACCACGGCGAGGCTCGACCTCAACAACATCGCCGTCTACACGATGAACGGCAGCGGCAATTCTGGGGCGGGCTTCGGCGTTTCGCTCTCCAACGGTGAGAATGGCATCGACTCCAGCGCAGCTGGCGGCAATACCGATATCCCGAACCCCAATCCTGTCAATTCGGCGATTGCCTCGGTCAACGGCGGCGGGCGTTTGCAGAATGGCAACGTCATTCGCTTTTCGGCTTGGTTCCAGCAAGACCCTAATGACCCGATTGTCAAAGAACCCAGCGTCGAGCCGGTGCTGAAGCTCGAGTTGTGGAAAGAGTACGGCAGCCAGTTCGGCGACTTTGATGCGGGACGCAAAGCCACCGCGGGATACGGCGATCGCCTTTGGGACACCGACATCAACGCCCCCGACCCCTTCTGGGCAGGCTTCGGTCAGAGCGAAGCTGCGCGGATCGACCTGAACAACAACGGGTCTATCCCCAACAATAACGGTGACCCCTACACGGTCTCACTCCCTCCGACAACCGGTCCCGATTGGGTGCTCGTCGAGACGACGCTGCTGATCGACGACCTGCCGGACGACCAGCCCGGCTTTGGCTGGCAGATCGGCGATGAGCAGTTCTTCGTGGATTCCATCGAGGAGGTCCGCGGCACCATGTTCGTTGGCGACTACGCCGGCAACGACCTCACCGCGGGCGGCAGCTTCTTCGTGGACAACGTTCTCTTCGAGGTCTTCGCCGACGAGGCTTCACTATTGGCGACGCCGAATCCGAACCCGATGCCCAAGAGCCAAGACTTCGTCCCCGGCGATTACAACGACGACGGCGTCGCCAACGCTGCTGATTACACCGTGTGGCGTGACGCGTTCGGCAATGCCGAAGGCTCGCTGCCTAACGACATCAACGGCGGCGTAATTGGTCAGCCGCAGTACGACACCTGGGCCGACTTCTACGGCGACTCGACGCCCGACCCGTTCGCGGCCTCTTCGTCGGTAGCGATCCCCGAGCCGACCTCGGTCGCTCTGGTGGGGCTGCTATTGGCCTGTGGCGCGTCGCAAGCCCGTCGTCGTTGATTGATTCTCGCCGGCCCCGTCCGCCATGCGGCGGCGGGGCCGGAGTTGGTGATGTCATCGTTCACCCGTTCACCTGATCCCCTGAGGAAGCGATGAAGACTGGAATCGAGCGACAGGGCCGCGTCGGATTCACCCTCGTCGAATTGCTGGTGGTGATCGCGATCATCGGGATCCTGGTGGCGCTCTTACTGCCCGCGGTACAAGCCGCACGAGAAGCCGCGCGTCGCATGCAGTGTGGCAACAACCTCAAACAGATCGGCTTGGCATGTCATAACTTTGTTTCGTCTAATAAGTACTTCCCCACCGCCGGTGGTGCGGTATCTCAGTTCTTCGCTCCGAATGAGCTGACGGGCCCTCATTACGGGTACGAGTACGCCGGCTGGATGTACCAGATCCTCCCTTACATGGAAGAGCAGAGTCTTTACGACCTCCGAGAAGGAGACGGGTCCGGGAATACCGGGTTTGTTGACACCGGTCTAATCGAACGGCCTGTCTCAGCGTTCAATTGCCCGACCCGCAACAACAGGTTTGGCAATGACGGACTCGATGTCTACGCCTTAGGAGACTACGCCGGTATCATGGCGAGCCACAACGACCCGGGTTGGCAAGGGTTTGCGTGGCAAAACACGGGCCCACCAAATACGAACGAGGAGGACGCCGTCTGGACCGGCATTATCGTTAAGGGCGGGCAGGTCAATGTCAACAGCGGCGAGGTTTGGGAGTTTGGCAAGATAAGCTTCGCCAAAGTAACGGACGGCAGCTCGAAGACAATTCTCGTCGCTGAAAAAGCCGCGAACGGCGCCCTCTACAGCATCGATTCCGCCGCCGCTGGCGGTAGGCACCCCTATTGGGAACTGTACGGTTACTATATCGGAGCGGACTGGCCGACGATGCGGCAGTTCGGAGCCCTTACTCAAGGGACTTCGAGCCCGAATGTTGAGGTCGCCGTCAAGCCGGACTCGCAGAGTCGCGTCGTCATGGATCGAGGAAGACCTTCGACAAACGTCCCCGACGAGCAAGGCTTCGGCTCGGCGCATCCGAGTGTCTTAATGGCCCTGCTTGGAGATGGTTCCGTACGAACGATCTCAATGGATGCCGACCTCGTTCTACTTGATCAGCTTGGCAAACGTGCCGATGGATCAACGATCTCTTTCGATGACCTCTGAGAGCAGGAAGGACGGTTGATGGTTGTCCATAACCCTTATCGATGGACCCTGTGTTGCGGATTGTTGTTCGTCGCCACGGTCACCGGCTGTAGCCAAAGCAGCCCCGAATCTACTCTTGCCTCGCTCAATGAGTCGAATGTCCAGCGGCTGACGAATCTTTACTTCGCCTACCAGAAGAAGCACGACTTCAACGGCCCTAAAGACGAACAGGACTTTCGGCAATTTATTCAAGGGATCAGCCCAGATAAGTTATCGCGGATCGGAGTCGATTCCGCCTCGATCGACACCGTTTTCATCAGCGATCGCGATGGCCAGCCACTTAGGGTTCGCTACCGAGTTAAGGGGAGCATGATGGGCTCTCAAGAACCGGTCGTCTTCGAAGCAGAAGGCGCCGAGGGAATGCGAATGGTCGGATTCCTCAACATGACCCAGCGCGAGGTGGATGCCGCCGAGTACGACCAGCTCTGGTCGGGGAAGGTCGCCGGCGGTTCTACTCGCAACAACAACTCTTAAGTCATCGGTCCCGATGGAGACAAGCGTACGATGAGCATTGTGAAGGCCACCTTGTCAATCGAAACGATGAGCTGCACCGCGCGCCGGCTGTGTGCGGCGGCCGCCGTCGCTACGACGCTGGCAATCCATAGCTCTGCAAGCGCTCAGGAGCCGCCCGCCCTTCCCGGTTGGGACCTCGTATGGCACGACGAGTTCTCCGGGGACTCACTCGACACCACAAAGTGGGAAGCCGCCGACCGCCGCAACAGCCACAACAATGAGAAGCAGTTCTACCATCCCAACCAAGTCGCCATCGCCGATGGCAACTTGAAGCTGACGGCCATTAACACGCCCCGAGACGGAAAGGCGTATCAGTCTGGCTTGATTACGTCGAAGGACCTCTACGGCCCGGGGCGGTTCGAGGCCCGCATCGACCTGCCGACTTCGCAGGGGATGTGGCCGGCGTTCTGGCTCAACGCCAACAACGTCTCGTGGCCTCAGGGGGGTGAGATCGACATCCTCGAGAACCGCGGCAGCCAGCCGAACCTCGTCAGTAGCGCCTATCACTGGCAGAAAGAGCCCGGCCCGTGCTGCAACGACCACCGCTTCGAGTTTCATGAGCACACCGCCGAGGTGAACGGTGAGCCCGTCAATTTCCACGAGGGCTTCCACACTTACGCCGTCGAGTGGGACGAGGAGACGCTTCGTTTCTACGTCGATGACGTGCTCCATTACACGCTCACCGAAACCCCCGATCGACCGATCTTCGAGACGCCCAAGAACATCATTCTCAACCTCGCCGTCGGCGGCGACTTCGGCGGCGACCCGAACGGCTCAACCGTCTGGCCGCAGACGATGCAAGTCGATTACGTCCGATACTGGCGCCCCGCTACCCAGGCGATGTCGGGAGACTACAACCGCGACGGCCTCGTCGACGCCGCTGATTACACGCTGTGGCGAGATAACCTCAATCGCACCGGGACCCGGCTCTCGGCCGATGCGAATGGCGACCAAGTTGTCGATTACCTCGACTACGAGATTTGGGAAGCGACCTACGGTCAGACGACCGCATCGACTGTGGCGGTTCCCGAGCCGCAGACCGTCGCCATGTCGATCGGTGCCGCAATCATTTCTCGCCTGTTGACGCCAATGCGTGCTACGAGCGCGGACTAGGGCATACTGCTCCTGGCCGTAGCGTCTGAGCCGTGGGCGGTAGCCCTCGGTATGGAGTATAAGTCGCGCTGTACTCCGCCACGGCTCAGGCCCTCTCTCCTCAGGAGCCGATACGCGTAGGCGTAGCCTACTCAAATCCGTGACTATGTCACGCTATCGCCATCAGAGTGAAGTGATGGCCTACCGGCCGATGCCGTCCGCGTAGCGGCTCACCCTCTCGATCATCGACGCAGGTTCGCGATTATTGGCCTCGTCGGTGTGACTGCGGCCGGCCTGGAACAGGCGGCTCATTTTGTCATCCCGCCCGTGCCGAGGGGGACGTGACGTTCTGCGGGTATTTCCCTAGAAAGAAGGCCGCCGGTCCCAAGTGGGACCGGCGGCCATGTGACATTAGCTCTTCGACGGTTTCAGCAGCCCGCAATGGTGAGCAGCGACGTTAGTTGCTGCCGATACCGCTGCTGATCTGCTCCTCGATCTCGCTGAGGTTCCAGGAGCCTGGCTTCTGACTCGGAGGAAATTCCTTCATCGTCATCAAGAACTTCCCCGCCATCTGCTGGATCGGAATCATCACAAAGGCGCGGTCGATGTACCAGTCTTCGTACGTGTTTGAGCCGATCTTCGCCTTCTCAAACGGGTCGCGACGCAGATTGTAGAGGTCGGGCGCACGCAACTGGACGAAGGGCTCCTTCCAGATCTGGAGCCGATTGGCGCGGTTTTCAAGGAAGACCACTTTCCAGTCGTTGTAGCGAGCGGCCATGACCTGGCCGTCGTCGCCGACGTACCAGAACTCTTTACGCGGCGACTCTTCAGACTCGCCGCTAAGGTAGTCGAGCTGATTGTATCCGTCGATGTAGTTGCGGTAGGTGCGGCCGTTGAGCTCGACCCCTTCACGGAGCTTCTCTTTGATGTCGGTCACGCCAGCGGCGGCGGCGAAGGTCGGCAGCCAGTCTTCGTGCGAGACGATGCCGTTGCGGGTCTCGCCGGCGGGGAACTCGCCCGGCCAGCGAACGAATGCCGGCACGCGGAAGGCGCCTTCCCAGTTCGAGTTCTTCTCGCCGTGGAAGGGGGTCGTACCGGCGTCGGGCCACGTGTTGTAGTGCGGGCCGTTGTCGGTCGAGTAGAGAACGATCGTGTTCTCGGCGAGTCCGAGTTCATCGATCAGCTCAAGCAATTCGCCTACATGGCGATCGTGTTCGACCATGCCGTCGCTGTACTCGTCCTGGCCGGAAATGCCACGGTTCTCTTCCTTCACATGCGTGCGGAAATGCATGCGAGTCGCATTCCACCAGCAAAAGAAAGGCTTGCCTTCTTTACTTTGTTTCTCGATGAATTCTTTAGCGACCTTGATCGACTCGTCGTCGATGGTCTCCATCCGCTTCTTGGTTAGCGCGCCGGTGTCTTCGATGGTCTGACCCCCCTTGCCGTCGGCTTTGCAATGCAAGACGCCGCGCGGACCAAACTTCTTGCGGAACTCGGGGTCCTTCGGGTAGTCCATGTTCTCCGGCTCTTCCTCGGCGTTGAGGTGGTAGAGGTTGCCGAAGAACTCGTCGAAGCCGTGCATCGTGGGGAGGTGCTCGTCGCGGTCCCCTTGGTGGTTTTTGCCAAACTGGCCCGTGGCGTAGCCCGCGCTTTTCAGCACGGTGGCCATCGTAACGTCGGACTTCTGCCAACCCTGCGGGGCGCCGGGCATGCCGACCTTGGTCATCCCGGTGCGGACCGGCACGTTGCCGCCGATGAACGCCGCCCGACCCGCCGTGCAACTCTGCTGCCCGTAGTAGTCGGTGAACGCCACGCCTTCGCGGGCGATGCGGTCGATGTTGGGAGTCATGTAGCCCATCATCCCGCGGTTGTTGTGGCTGATATTCCACGTGCCGATGTCGTCACCCCAGATCACCAGGATGTTCGGCTTGTCGGCGCCGTGGGCCACCGCGGCCAAGGCTAGGAGGCAGAAAAACCCGAGGGACCTGATCATGGCGTCGCTCATTTTAAGACAAGAAGGACGTGTTAGTTGGGCCTGCGCCCGCGCTGAAAGGTTAGCCCACCCCCCCCTCAATCGCCCAGCATTTTCGTGGCGTCTGGTTGCATTTTTTTGTCGTTCGGAGCGTTCGGAAGAGGCTGATTATACCGGCAAATCGCAGCCAACTCGAATGGAAATGGCCACTGCCCGATACCCTCTCACAAGGACCCGGCAGACCCGCACGGAGGCGGCTACCCATGCGTATTTCCCACATCGCCCGCTCCCTGGCGCTCGCCGCCGCCAGCGTGGGATCGGGCCAAGCCCTCGCCCAAGAGCCTCTGACCGGCGATTGGTACGGGAACCGTACGTACCTGGCGGACAACGGCGTCACTTTCCAGTTCGACGTGGCCCAGTTCTATCAGGGCGTCACCGCCGGCGGTCTTAACCAACACTTCAAATACGGCGGCCACGGCGACTACGTCACCAACGTCGATTTCGGCAAGCTTGGCGTCCAAGAGGGCCTGTTCCTCAAGGTCCGCGCCGAACACCGCTTTGGCGAAAACATCAACGGCGACACGGGCGCCTTCCTACCGGCGTCGGTGCTCACAGCCTTGCCGGTCGCCGACAGCGAAGAGCTCTATCTGACCAACGTCTTGTTCACCCAGGCGTTGTCGGAGCGGTTCGCTGTTTTCGCGGGCAAGCTCGACACGCTCGATGGCGACCTCAACGCGTTCGCCCACGGCCGCGGCAAGACGCAGTTCTCGAACGTCGGATTCGTCACCAACCCGGCGCTGCTGCGGGTGGTTCCGTACTCGACACTCGGGTGCGGCTTCGCTGTGCTGGGCGATGAGGGCGAGCCCGTCTTCAGCTATATGCTGCTCAACTCGGAAGACACCGCGAAGACCTCCGGTTTCAGCGAGTTGTTCAACGACGGAGTCGCGATGGCGGCCGAACTCCGGCTGCCCACCGAGTTCTATGGCCTGCCCGGGCACCAGCTGGTCGGCGCCGCTTGGAACAACCGTGAGTTCACGTCGCTCGGCCAAGACCCGCGCGTGGTGCTGCCGGACATTCCCGTGGCTCAGGCCAGCGACGCCTGGGCCGTGTACTGGAACTTCGACCAACACCTCTTCGTCGATCCCTGTGACGCCGGCCGTGGTTGGGGCGTCTTCGGGCGGGCGGCGATCTCGGACGAGGAGATCAATCCGCTGTCGTGGTTCCTCAGCTTCGGCCTCGGGGGACACAACCCGATGCGCGGCCACGAGGCCGACACCTGGGGCGCCGGCTGGTTCGTCGCGGGGTCGAGCGGCGAGATCGGGCCGATCATTGAGACGTTCCTCGGTCCGATCGGCGACGGCCACGGCGTCGAACTCTTCTACAACTGGCAGGCGACCCCCTGGCTCAACGTGACGCCCGACCTCCAGGTCCTCGCCCCGTCGCGGGAGAACGTCGATACGGCCCTGGTGCTAGGCGTTCGGGCGGTAATGCTGCTTTAGCCGAGTGGTGATGGGCGTTGGTCGCCAACGGACCGGTGACGGATTACGATAGACCTGTACTGGTCCCGTGATCCCTCTGCAGCCGATTCGCCATGACGATCCGCCCCCTCGCCTTCCTGGTCGCCGCCTGCCTCCTGTTCGTCGGCGCCACTAGTTGCGACGCCCGCACCTGGAGCGACAGCAGCGGGCAGTACACGGTGGACGCCGAGCTGGTGGCCCTCACCGAGAAGGCGGCCATCCTGCAACGGGGCGACCACCACCTCGTGTCGATCGACGTCGAGCAGCTCTCCGAAGAAGACCAGGCCTATCTCGCCACCGAAGAGGCCAAGCTCGCGGCCGACAGGGTCGCCAACAAGCAGCAGACCTGGACCACCGTCGGCGGCATCGAGATCATCGGCAACGTCGTCGACTTCGTCGAGCGCGACGTCACCTTCCAACGGCGGCGCAGCAAGGTCTACGTCAACGACCGCGTCTTCGACAACCTGCCGGACGTCTATCAGAAGATCGCGCCGCGTGTTGTCGCCCACTTCGAGAACCTGCCGACGATCAACGACAAGGCTTCGCTCGAGCGCTGGCTCGTCCGACGCCGCGGTCAGCCGGCGACCTACAAGGTCGAGGGCGTCATCCTCGAGCTCCCCAGCGGGGACGAGTACGCCTTCCCGTTCTTCTTGTTCCGCGACGAGGACCTCGAAGTCCTCAAGCCGGGCTGGGACCGCTGGGTCGCCGCCCACGGCAACTACGAGTCGCAGTCGAGCATGTCCGACGAACTGCGCACCCTCGCCGCCGCTCGTCAGCAAGACGCCGAGGTCACTCAGCAGATCGCCAAGCTCCAACTCATGATGCAAACCGTCGAAGCCGGCGTGACTTCGCTATGGGAAGTCACGCTCATGCCCGGGCAGGGCGTCGCCGGCACGCCACTGTGGGTCGTCGTCCCCGGCCGCGACAGCCGCCAAGCGACCGCTGCCGCCCTGAGCCGCAACCCGGGCTACATCGCCGGCCCCGTCCGCCGAGTCAGCAGGTAGAAGAAAGTTTTCTTCACCACGACGAACACGACGGCATTACTGATAGGACGAAGCTGGTCCCTGAGACAGGCCGTCGTGTCCTTCGTGTCCTTCGTGGTGAATCCTTCTTAACGCCCCTCGACGCAGCGTCACTGAGCGAAGACCGTCTTCCAGTCGGCTTTCATATCGACAACCGTCCAGCCGCGTTGCGGCGCCTCGTCGAGCGCCTTGTCGAGCTTGCCGATGTGGGAGTCGCGGTCGTAAGCCCACTCTCGATCGGCGTCGGTGTGATGGACGATCAGACCGAAGCTTGGCGCCTTGTCGTCCGCGCTACGTGGAATCGTCGTGTACTGGAGCATCTGCAAATCGCCGTCGGAGTTGCCCGCGGCGAAGATCGGCCGGCGGCCGATGTGCCGGTAGATCCCAACGGGTTTGCCGACGTTGTCGTCCACGAGAACCAGCTTGCCGGTCTTGAGAATCGTCGGGACGCCGTCGCGCATCTCGAACTCGGCGTCGATCGTCGATCCGATCACCTGCTCCGGCGGCACACCGTAGACGCGCTCGGCGAAGACGCGCATGAAGTCGATGCCGCCGCCCGAGACGATGAACGTCTTGAAGCCCTTCGACCGTAGGTAGTCAAGCAACTCGCGCATCGGTCGGTAGACCATCTGCGCATAGGGCTTCCCGGTCTGCGGGTGGCGCGCCGTCCGCAACCACTCTCGCACCGACGCGGCAAACTTGTCTGCCGTGATGTTTGCATGCGAGGCGGCGATGACCTTCAGCAAGCCCTCCTTGCCGGTAGCCATCAACCCCTTCATGTCGCCTGCGATAGCGCTCTTGTACGGCTCGGTCGTCTCCCACTCGGGATGCTCGGGCGCGAGCTTCTTGATGCGATCGATCGCGAACAGCCCCTGGAAGTAAACGGGCTGCTCGGCCCAGAGCGTGCCGTCATTGTCGAACACGGCGATGCGCTCGGCGGGCCGGACAAATCCCGCGGAGCCCTCGGTGGTGACGCTCTCGACGAACGCGATAATCGCCGACTTGGACGCGCCGTCGTTCCACGACGGCAACGGGTCCGCCTGCTGCGCGATGGCCGCGTTCGCGGTCAGGTAGAGGACACCGAACAGGGTGAAGGCCCTGGCGCGATCGATACTTTTCATTTCCTGCCCAAAGAGTGCGAATGGTCAACGCCTACCTAACTAAGGCGTTCAGTCTGAGTTGTCATTCGAGGTTCACCGTCACGGACTTCAACTTACCCTCGAACGCAAAAGGGACTTCGTAGTCATCCACCAACGGCGTGCCCGTATCGAAGCCGATGTCAAGCGTCTCGTCGAGCGTCACGCGATTGGGAATACTCTTCTCGACGCGTCCCTTGCCGATCGCCTTGTCATTGGCGTAAAGCGTTACCTCCGCGCCGGCGAAGGGTTTGTCCGCGTCGGTCTTGTAGACCGCCTTGAGCACAACGTCTCCGGTCGGCAGCTTGTTCTCGGACTCGATGTTGTAACGATCGACGCCGACCAAGTTGTAGTGATAGACGAGCTTGCCGTCCTTCACGAACAATCCGAACCCGCCAAAGCGGCCGCCCTGCGTAAAGAGCATGCCATCGGCGCCATGGTCGGGAATATTCACCTCGGCGACAATCTCGTGGCTCTTGTGCTTGAGGTCCGGCGCAGCGCCCTCGGGCAGACGCAAGTGGTTCGGGTAGGTGAACGTGGTGCGTCCCTGAGTGAGGCTCGGCCGATTCTCGACGTTCAGCCTCTCAGTCTTACGACCGTCGAGTGGCAGGACTTGGTACTTCGCGGCCTCGGCGAAGAACAACTTTACCAACTCTTGCACTTTCTCCGGGTGCTGCTTGGCCAGGTCGTTCGCTTGGGCGAAGTCCTCCTCGACGTGGTACAGCTCCCAGGGCATGTCGAGCAAGTCGATCGGCGGTGACTCGCTTTCCCAAGGTATGCCGCGTACCGCGCTGACCATCCAACCGTCGTGGTAGAGCCCCTGGTTACCGAGCATCTCGAAGTATTGGGTTGTGCGGCGGTCCTCGGCGTCGGCGTCATCGAAGGCGTAGGCCATGCTGACCCCCTCTATCGGCTTCTGCGCGACGCCGTTCAATTCGGCCGGCGCCTCGATGCCGATGACCTCGAGCAGCGTCGGGGCGATGTCAATCACGTGATGGAACTGATCGCGTAGCTCACCCCGGGCCTTAATCCCCTTCGGCCACGAGATGGCCATGCCGTTACGCGTGCCGCCGAAATGGCTGGCGATCTGCTTCGTCCACTGAAACGGCGTGTCCATGGCCCACGCCCATGCCGCGGGAAAGTGGTTGTAATGCTTCGCACTGCCCAGCGAGTCGAGCGAGTCGAGCTTCATCTCAAGCGGCTCGGCGATCGCATTGAAGAACGTCATCTCATTGACGAGGCCTTCGAGCCCCCCTTCGGCGCTCGAACCATTGTCGCCCGCCATGTAGATGACGATCGTGTTGTCGAGTTCGCCCATCTCGTCAATCGTATCGAGCAGTCGGCCGACTTCGTGGTCGGTGTGCGCGGTGAAGGCGGCGAACACCTCCATCATGCGGGCATAAACTTGCCGCTGATCCGCCGGAAGCGAGTCCCACGCAGGCAAGGAGTCGGGACGCGGAGTAAGCTTCGCATCGCTGGGGATGACGCCCTGTTTTTTCTGTCGAGCGAAGGTCTCTTCGCGGTACTTGTCCCAGCCGCCGTCGAACTTCCCTTTGAATTTGGCGATCCACTCCTCGGGGACTTGGTGCGGCGCGTGCGTGGCGCCGGTCGCAAAGTAGACAAAGAACGGACGCTGGGGGGCGACGGCCTTGGAGGCCCGCATCATACGGATAGCGTGATCCGCCAAGTCGGTCGTCAGATGGTACGGCGATCCGTCCTCGTTCGTGGCGGGCGGCTCAAGACGCTTCTTGTTCTCAACCAAGGCGGGGCTGTACTGATCGGTGTCGCCCCCGACAAAGCCGTAGAAGTAATCGAAACCGAGCCCGTCTGCCCAGCGGTCGAAGGGGCCGACGATGCTCGTTTCCCAGTCCGGCACGTTGTGGTTCTTGCCAAACCACGCATTCATATAGCCGTACTCGCGCAAGACTTCCGCGAAGGTGCCGGCCGATGCGGGGATGATCCCGTCGTAACCCGGAAAGCCCGTGCCGGCCTCGCCGATAACGCCGCTGCCCACCGAGTGGTGGTTACGTCCGGTCAGTAGCGCCGCGCGCGTCGGCGAGCAGAGGGCTGTGGTGTGAAACCGGTTGAAGCGCAGTCCGTTATTAGCGACACGGTCTAGAGCTGGCGTCGGAATTGCGCCGCCGAACGTCCCCATCTGACCGAAGCCGCAATCGTCGATGAGGACGATCAAGATGTTCGGCGCGTCCTTGATGCCGAATGTCTCAGGCGTCTTCAGCTTCGGTTTGACGGGTTCCGAATCTTTGTAGGTAAGGCCGATCTTGCCCTCGAACGCTCCGTCTGGTGGGGGCAACATCTGCTGGGCGAGCGCAATGCTACCGGCAAACGCTGCCGTGCCTGCCGCAATCAACAGCTGAAGTCGGTGGGTTGCGCGGTGCATAGGATTTCATGTCGTTTTGAGAGGCAGCCGAATCATCAAACGGCGGCAGTGCAGCTATAAGAGATGTGGGTCATCAGGGAGGGGTCGAGAGACCTACGTTCATGCCCCAACGAAGTCACTCGTTGTCACCGCCCTCTTCGTTCTCATCGCCCTCGTATTCGAGTCGCACCAGGAGCCAGTTCTCGGTCTTCTCGGCGCCGAAGTGAACCATCACCGGACACTCATCCTGCGTCAGGTTGTAGAGGCCGGTCTCGACAATGATGTCGTCGCTCTCGCCGATCCGCATTGCGACGCGTTGGGTCTCTTTATCCACCTGTCCGAGGACCGTCTGCGCAGTGTCGGTCTGAGAGTTGTAGAGCGTACCACTGACGATCCCCTGCTTGTTGACGGCCAGCTGTACCGTCCGCGAAGGCTCGCTGTCCTTTTCGTCAGTCGAGACCGCGAACGTACCCAACGGCATCCATTCCGCGTCTTGGGCCTCCTCTTCATTGGCTGGCGGCTGCACCGTCGCTAGTTCCGCCGCGCTCGCCGCGAAGTCCGCCGTCGAGCCCACTTGCTGACCGTCGATATAGACGCTGTTGTCATGGTAGGTCACGTTGCCGCCCGAACCGTAGTCGTAGTAATACGGCTGGCTCCAATAACCCGAGGGCGTTGACCACGTGAACCAGCTGTTGAGGTTCGCCCAGACCGGAACCGTCCACCAGTACGACCACCGGTTATTGTGGTTCCAGTAGTGGTAGTGCCACCCGCCCATGTGATGATAATGGCCGTTCCACCAGCGGGGTCCGAACCAATCGTTGTGGTGGTGGTAATGGCCCCAGTTGTGGCGGATGCTGTTGCCCCAGTTGCCCCAGTACAAGCCGCGGCTTGGATTGCGGGCGATCCAGTTGCCGAGGTTGTTGCCACCCCGATTGATGATCGTGTTCCAATTGTTATTGATGTTGATCGAGCCGGGACGGTCCGCCCAACTAGGCGGCCGATGGATGTGACTGTTGTCTCCCCCGGGGCGCCAGTCGCCGCCAGGGCGCCCGGGCCGGTTTACCCAGTCCGGTAGTTCTGGACGATCCCCGCCGCCGGGACGGTTCCCCGCACCAGGCCGATCGCCGGGGCGACCAGGCAATGTGACGGGGCGGTCACTACCGGGACGATTACCGGGCTTGGCAAGATCACCAGGACGGCCCGGCAGCGTAACGGGCCGTTCGCCAGCGCCCGGCCGATTCCCGCCGGGTCGATCCCCAGGTCGGGCGATGTCGCCGGGCCGGCCAGGTAACGTCACAGGACGTTCACCACCGGGCCGCGTCGCAGGAAGCGTCGTGGGTCGACTGGGCTTTTGGATGCCAAGGAAATCATTGAGGTCACCCGCACTAGGCCGACCGCCGGGACGCGTCGTGGGACGACTGCCTTGACCAATTCCGCCCGGCAGCGTTCCGGCGCCGGGGCGATTGCCGCCGGGACGGTTGGCCAGATCGGGACGGTTCGCTCCGCCGGGACGTGTCACTCCACCGGGCACATTGGGACGCGACGGCATCGGGACGGCGCCGCCCGGACGCTGCGGTAGTTTGTTCGCTAAGTTCGGAATGCTGGTATTGGGGCGTTGCGGCGTGTTACCCGGCAAGTTGGGTCGGGCGCCGCCGGGACGGTTCGCCATCCCAGGATTCAATCCACCCGCCGGTCGCTGGACGCCGCCGGGATTGGGACGGTTGATATTGGGCCTGCTCACGTTCGGCATCGACGGTGTCGGCCGAGCGCCGCCAGGACGGTTGCCAAAGTTCGCTCCGCCCGGGTTGGGTCGTGCGCCGGGGTTCGGAGGCCGAGAGACTTGCGGGCGAGAAACTTGAGGCCGACCGCCGCCGAGGCTGGGCGCACTCCCGTGCGAGATGCCACCGCCACCGGGCCTGGCGCCGCCCATCGGGCGTCCACCCCCGCCAC
The DNA here is from genome assembly GCF_007753265.1 of Botrimarina mediterranea. Classification (NCBI taxonomy): domain Bacteria; kingdom Pseudomonadati; phylum Planctomycetota; class Planctomycetia; order Pirellulales; family Lacipirellulaceae; genus Botrimarina; species Botrimarina mediterranea. The sequence continues at coordinate 2,712,554 of NZ_CP036349.1, read as the reverse complement.
CGCCCATGTGCGCGCCTCCACCCCCGCGTCCACCGCCGCCACGCATGCCTACCGCGCTGACATCCGCCGACTGGAGCATCCAAGCTACAACCGCTAACAGACAAAGGCAGCACGCCGTCCTTCGATTCGCCATGATTAACCAAGCTTGGATGAAGTAAAGCCTTCTGGAAGAGAGAACGACGGTCGGATTAGTCCCCGCCGGCGACCTTCTCCTCGTCCGCCGCCACAACGCGCGACACCCGCACCGGTTCGGCCGAAGGTTGGGGCTCGCCCGCAACCTCGCGGCCAACAGTTGCTACCTCGAGCGTATCCGCATCGATTTGACGGATCACTTGCGTGGCCGACGCGAGCGCTCCATCCGGAAGCGTCTGCGTCAGCCGCCCGATCCACTCGTCCCCCGTACGCGACCAGACGCCGTCGCCGAATCCCCCTTCAGAATCGAAAGACCACGAGCGGAACTTCTCGGCCCGCGGGTCCCAGCCGATCACCTGGGTGCCTTGCAGCACCGGCTCTCCGTCGTCGCCGGAGACGACATAGCTCCGCACCAGGAAGGACTCGCCAGCGCCCCAGCGGACCGTCGTCGAAACCGATGCGGCCTCGTTGTCGTCTTGCCACTCGCCCACTAAAAAGGCGAGCTCCTGCAGCTTGTCGCGCGGGGCCATCGCGACGGTCGGGGCGTACTCGTGAACGTCGCACAGCCGCCAACCCTCGTCGGTCTTCTTGACGACCGCCGTGAAGGCCGAAGCCATTGGGTCTTCGCCGGGGCTGCTCGTCGTCGTGGTCCCAACAAGCGACACCACGCCATCGGTGATGACATGGGTGCGATCGATACGAGTCGAGAGCTTGAGCGCCGGCTTCGCGGCGAAAACCTCAGCAAGCGATGTCTCAATCGCTTCGCGACCGATGGTCGCCGAGCCCGCCGTATCGCTACGCCAGACGGCGTCCTCGGCCCAAAGCGCAGCAGCGGCCTTGGCGTCCCCTTGGTTGAAGGCGTCGAGGTACTGCCCCAAGTACTCTTCGAGTTCTGACTTGGGACGATCCACCTCGTGGGCATGCGAATCAGCCGAGGCCGTTGCGGAGGGGGATTCCTCAGGGGTCTCTGCGAGCCCACTCTGAGCCTCGCCGATCGACGCGATCCCCCCCAACACGGCCACAAAGAGAACACACCTCCAACGCGACGCGGACATAGCGTACGCCCCCAAGAAAATGAAAAGTGGCTGAGCGCCAGCGATCTGCGGCGCCGCGAGCGCGCCCCAAATATCCTAGCTCAGCATTCGTATTGCAATCAAAACGAGTCCCGATTCCTGCGGTTTGTCGTGTGCCTTCCCGCGAAGTGGGGCCGACCCACCGATGGCTGCAGAGTCGAAGAACCGGACGCTAAAGCGTGCCGGCAGATCTTACGGGCGAGCCCTTTTTAGCCGCGGGGCCTTAGCCCCCGGTTCTTGCCTATCGTGTGACATACACCACTTGATCGCCAAAGCCTTTGATCAAGACGATTGACGCAAAATGCTCTCACACCGTCGGCTGAGGGCCGCGGGGACGCGTTTTTCTCGGGGTTTTTGTCGACACGCTCGTAGACGCGATAGGAGGCCCCTTCCAGCGTTCGGACGCGGCCCCCGAGGGAAGTGCCGAGGGGACCTCTAAAGCACGCTCTATCGCTCTCCCAGAGCCCCTAAACAGGTGTCCATGACCTGGGCCCTCCGCTCCGCGGATTCGGGTCCTGGGACCGACCTCCGGGAGAGCCCTCGGCTCCCCCTGTGCGAACCTCACGGCGCCCCAGGGACTGCGTCAGGCGCCATGGGCGGCTTTACGCGATCAGTCTCTCGACGACCGTCCCATGAACGTCCGTTAAACGGAAGTCGCGGCCGGCGTGGCGGTAGGTGAGCTTCGTGTGGTCGAAGCCGAGCAGCTTTAGCATCGTGGCGTGCAGGTCGTGCACGTGGACGCGGTTCTCGACCGCTTTGAAGCCGAGCTCGTCGGTGGCGCCGTAGACCTGCCCGCCGCGGACGCCGCCGCCCGCCATCCAGACGGTGAAGCCGTAGTGGTTGTGGTCGCGGCCGTTGATCTTGCCGGCGTTGAGGCCCTCCTTCGGCAGCTCGACCGTCGGCGTGCGGCCGAACTCGCCGCCCCAGAGGACGAGCGTCTCTTCGAGCAAGCCGCGCTGCTTGAGGTCTTTGAGCAACGCGCCGATCGCTTGGTCGCATTCACCGGCAAGGCGGCGGTGCTGCACTTCGAGGTCGTCGTGGCTGTCCCACGGTTGGCCCGCGCCGTGCCACACCTGCACCGTGCGGACGCCGCGTTCGACCAGTCGGCGGGCGATGAGCATCTGCTTGCCTTGCACACCGGGGCCGTACATCTCACGAATGTGGGCCGGCTCGCGCGTCACGTCGAACGCGTCGGTCGCCTCGGACTGCATTCGGAAGCCGAGCTCGAACGACTGGATCCGCGCCTCGAGCGCCGGGTCGAATTCCGCCGCCGTGTGGCGATGCTCTTCGAGCCGCCGCATTAATTCAAGCTGCGCTGCTTGCGCACTGGTTGGGGTTGCGCGGTTGCGGACGTGCTCGATCATCCGCTCGACGGTCTCGCTATTCGGATCGACATACGATCCCTGATAGACGCCCGGCAAGAAGCCCGACTGCCAGTTCTGGGTCTCTTGGATCGGGAAGCCGCCGGGACAGAGCACGACAAACGCGGGCAGGTTCGCGTTCTCGGCGCCGAGGCCATAAGTGAGCCACGACCCGAAGCTCGGCCGCGGCAGCCGCGCCTCGCCGCAGTTCATCAGCAGCAGCGACGGCTCGTGGTTGGGCACGTCGGCGTACATCGAACGCACCACGGCGATGTCGTCGATGCTCTCGGCGACGTGCGGGAAGAGCTCGCTGACCTCGATGCCGCTCTGGCCGTACTTCTTGAACTTGAACGGCGAGGGGAGCGGCGCGCCGGTCGGTCGTTCGGTCGCGGGCGCGCCCCCTTCGAGTGGTTTGCCGGCGTACTTCTCGAGGATCGGCTTGGGGTCGAACGTGTCGAGGTGCGACGGACCGCCGTTCATGAACAAGTGAATAACGTGCTTCGCCTTCACCGGAAAGTGCGGCGCCTTCGGCGCGAGCCAATCGGCGGCGCCGCCGCTCGACGCGGTCGCGGGTGCGCCGAGCATCGTCCCAAGCGTCATCGCGCCAAAGCCCATGCCACAGCGCGTAAGCATCTCGCGGCGGCTCAATAACGGGTCCATAAGCTTATATCGCTCAGTTTTTTACCACAGAGGCACAGAGAGCACGAAGGACGCACGGGGACAAGATTACTCAGTGCTTTCCTCGGTGCTCTCCGTGCCTCTGTGGTAAATTTTTTCTTTCAATCGACGAACTGGAACTCGTTGCACATCAGCAGCACCTGCGCGAGTCGGCCCCAGCGGTCGAGCGGCGCCGGCGCGGGGCCTTCGAAGCCTGTTGTCGATCGGTAGGGCGTCGCGACCTCTTCGCCTTCGCGGAGGAGGTTGAGCGTAACGTCCCAGCCGAACGAATCGAATGCTTCGCTCTCTCGGCAATCGACAACGAAATCGATCGTGTCGCCCGCCGCGACGCGCATTGGCTGCGTTCCGGTGTCGGTGGTCGCGTTGGCGGCGGTCCACTCGCCCGTGATGGCGCCGACCGAATGCACGACGCGGGCGCGGACGCCGTCGCCTTGGTCCGAGCCGTGTGACAGCTTGCCCGCCACCGTGACATCTCCGGGCGCGGGCGCGGTCCAGCGGCGGATCGCTTGGTGGGTGGTGTCACCGGGGTGGCCGCCGCCGGCGTTGAGCATGACCCAGCCGATCGACGGATCCGGCAACTCGGGCCCGCCTTGCCAAGCGTCACCCTTGAAGTGCGGCAACACGTGGAAGTCAATCGTGACGCTTGCTTCATCAATGCGGCCCCAGCCGTAACTCCATTCCGGCGCCGGCGGCGCCTCGGCGGCGGCGGGGTCCGTGAGGAAGGCGAAGAGGTCCGCCCGCTCGGCGTCGCTGGGCCGGCGGCCCTGTGTCTGGCGGAACATCCACTCGACGCGAGCCGCCTCATCGGCGCCGGCTTCCGCGCTATGCTCAGCTAAAGCCGCGGCGTTGGCGATCATCAACGGGCTATTGAGGAAGTAGAGCGCCTGTTGCGGCGAGACCGTCACCGCGCGGTTCGAGGCGTGCGTGTCGGGGCTCGGAAAATCAAACGTACGGAAGAACGCCGGGAGGTTCTGGCGTTCAACGAATCCATAGACCGCGCGGCGTGTCGTCGGCGTGTCGCCCACCAGTTGTTGCGACGGGCCGCCCATCGCCAAGTCGAGTCGCCCGCACGCTTGCAGCACCGCGTCGCGGTTCGCCTCGAGGTCCAGTCGCCGCCGTTCGCGACGTGTGAGCAACGTATTGCCGGGGTCGGTTTCAAGCGACGCCGGCGGCGCCTCGCAACTCTGGCGGTAAACGCTCGACAGCACGATCCGCCGCACGAGCCGCTTTGTCGACCAACCGTCGTCGATCAGCGCTGTGGCGAGATAGTCGAGCAGCTCGGGATGGGTTGGCGCCTCGCCACGCAACCCAAAGTCGCTCGCCGTCGCCACGAGGCCGCGCCCGAAGAGCCAGCCCCACACACGGTTGGCCCAGACGCGCGCGGTGAGTGGGTTGTCGGGGCTGGCGATCGCTTCGGCGAGTTCGCGCCGCCCGCTCCCCTTCTCGAACGGCCGGCGATCCCCGTCGGTCACGCATGCCAGGAATTGGCGCGGCGTCGGTTCGCCCCGCATGCCGGGGTTGCCGCGGAGGAAGACGACCTGCTGCACCGGCTCGGCGCGATCGACCAGCACCGGGGGGCAGTTCTCGGGCTTCTGCTCTTCGCTGCTGGCGAAGACGCTGTAGAGCGAGTAGTAGTCGGCCGTTGGGATCGGGTCGTACTTGTGATCATGGCACCGCGCGCAGGCGACGGTGAGCCCGAGCATGCCGCGGGTGACGACGTCGATGCGGTCGTCAATGATGTCGTGCGGGTTGTTGAGGAACCGCCGCCCGAGTGTCAGGTAGCCCATCGCCTCGCGCGGCGCTTCCTCGCCGAGTTGATCGGCCGCGATTTGCGCGATGAGGAACTGGTCGTAAGGCAGGTCATCGTTGAAGCTGGCGATCACCCAGTCGCGGTAGCGGTAGGCGTTGGGGTAGTTGCGATCCTCCTCGAAGACATAGCCCTTGGTGTCCGCGTAGCGCGCCACGTCGAGCCAGTAGCGGCCCCAGCGCTCGCCAAACCGCGGCGAAGCGAGCAGCGCATCGACAATCGCTTCGTAGGCCTCATCGCTCGGGTCGTTCTGGAAGCGCTCGATCTCGGCGGCCGTCGGCGGCAAGCCGGTGAGGTCGAAGTAGACGCGACGTAACAGGTCGTGCGACGTGGCGGCCGGCGCCGGCTCAACGCCGGCCTCGCGCTGCTTAGCGGTAACGAACGCGTCGATCGGCGTGCGGACCCCGGCGGACTCGACCTGCGGGACCTCGGGCCGTTCGATTGGCTGGAACGACCAGTGCGACTTGGCGTCGATCGTCGGCGGCTCGGTGATTGGCTCGTCACCTTCGCGCGGGTCGTGGGCGCCGGCGGCGATCCACTCGGCGAACGCGGCGATCGTCTCGTCCGGCAGCTTGCCGGAGGGGGGCATCTCGTAGCCCTCGTAACGCAACGCCTGGAGCAGCGGGCTGTCCTCGGGTGTGTCGGCGGAGAGGACCGGCCCCGAGTCGCCGCCACGGCACATTGCCGCGGCCGTGTCGAGCCGCAGACCGCCCTGAGTGACGCCGCTCGCCTGCGAGTGGCACGGATAGCAGTGCTCGATCAGCACCGGGCGGATGCGGCGCTCGAAGTGGTCCAGCGCGGAGCCATCGCCAAACGCGCCGCCAGCCAACAACGCCCAGGCGAGCGTCGAGGCGAGGCTCAGGACCGCAACCCAGCGTTTCCGCATCCTTCGTCTCCGCAACATCCTGGCAGCGAGACAACGTCAGCGGACGGGGCCCGCCGATGTACCAACTTCGGTACTCCCCACAGGATGACGTTCTTCGCGGCCAATCGCTAGCGGATTTGCGCAGCCGTTGACGCCCTTCGTAAGACGTCGCACACCGAGCGGGTTCCGGCACGGCGCGCGATCTCGTCATGAACTTCCTGACGATGCTCATTGCCCCGCGCACTGGCGCAACCCGTTGCCGGGAAGAACCTTACAGCGAACCCAGCACCTGCGGCCTTCGGCAAAAGCGCAGGGCTATCTCTCCGGGCGCCGAAATTTGAAGATTTCGTGTTGCCTTTACTTACCATGCCCCGTTGCTTGGTCAGAGCGGTTAGGCCGGACGCCTGACCGCCTCTGCTGACCAGAGAAGACGGCTGGCGGGCGGCTTACTCCAAGACAAGCGACCCCTCAATAAATCGACGGAGCGTCGGTGCCGGGCTCAAAGGTTGAACCAGACGACTTCGTGATGCTGCTGGCGCGGCAAGGGCCCCGGGTGCGGGCGTTTGTCGCCACGCTCGTCGGCTACGACGCCGACATCATCGACGAGGTCATGCAGGCGACGATGCTCGTCGCCTGGAAAAAGCTCGATACGTTCCGCTACGAAGAAGAGCAGCCGACCGAGGAACTGATCCGTTGGGTCTGCACGATCGCTCGGTTCGAGGTGCTGGGCTACCTGCGGGACAAGAAGCGCCGGCAGACGTTGGCGTTCGACGAACACCTGGTGGGCGAGCTGGCCGAGTTGCAAGACGAGAAGAGCGACCTGCTCGACGCGCGGCGCTCGGCGCTGCGGGGTTGCCTCAAGCAACTCGAGCCCAAGCAGCAAGAGGCGATCCGGATGCGTTACGGCGTCGGCCTGTCGATGACCGAGGTCGCGACCCGCCAGAACCGCAGCGTCAAAGCGGCTACCGTCGCGATGTGCCGGGTCCGCAAGGCCCTGGAACGATGCATCCGACAAGCGCTCAGCCGTGAAGGACTCGCCTGAGAAACGGCTTTGTGGGAGGCGTCTCCAGACGCCGATTACGGACTCCTGGCCGAACACGGCGTGGTGCGCGTCATCGACGTCTGGAGACGCCTCCCACAGAAAAACACAAAGACAATTCGTCTAACGGGATGGTTTAGAAGGAACGTTATGGCGGACAGCCAGCACAACACGACGCCGAGTGACGAATTGGATTCGCTGCTCGAACAACTCGCGCTCGGCGATCTCGACCCCGCCGGCTGGCGGCGGGTCGGCGAGTTGATCCGCGGCGACCGCGACGCCGCGCTGCGGTACATCGAGACCGCCCACTACTGCGAGACGCTCCGCGACGAGACCACCAGCGCCAACGGCGACACGCTCCCACCGATCGCCGACGATTCGCCCCCCAATCAAGCGCGGGCGGAAGCGAAACCCACTCGGGCCGAGTCGTCGGCGTCGCGCGGCCTCGGCCCGCTCGCTTGGTTCGCGCCGTGGGGGCTTGCCGTTAGCGCGGCCTTCTTCTGCGGGTGGCTGGCGTCGGGGTGGGACAAGACGCCGTCGCCGCGGGTGATCCCGGCGGTAGCGGTGACGGCGCAACGTTCGTCCATCGTTACGGATGGGGATGAGCCCCTGGGCCGCGTCGTGGGCCTCACGCCGGTGGCGTCGTCCGACGGCCTGCTGCGGTCGCTCAAGGTCGGTTCGCCACTCGGTCGGGGCGAAGTCTTCCAGCTCACCCGCGGCGCCGCCCGGCTCGAGATCGCCGACGGCGAGGTCCTCGTGCAGGGCCCTGCCGAAGTCTCGGTGATCGGTTCGCACACCCTGTTCGTGCGGCAAGGCAAGGTGACCGTCGCTCACGACGACGCGCTCACCGTCCAGACGCCGGTGGCGATCGTCACCGGCGAGGCCGCCACGTACGCCGTCGCCGCCGAAGGTGAGACGGAGGTGAACGTCACCGTCATCGATGGCGCCGCCTCGGTCCACAGCCTGCCGCGTCGGGGGCGGGTCGGCGCGTCGCTGGGGAGCGTCGCGGCCGGTCGTTCGATGCGGGTGGTCCACACCGGCTCGCGCAACCTCCGCGTCGATGACAACGCGTCGCCGCCCGACGGGCTGTTGCTCTCGTGGGACGACACCACCACCCAACTGCACCCGTACGAACGGTTGGTGCTCTCCGACGAGCCGCTCGCTTACTGGCCGCTCTACCGGGTGCGGCGTCACCGGGCGGTGCTCGACCTCACGCAGCACGGCTTCGACGGCTACGCGATCGGCAACTGGCCGACCGAGCTGAACGACGTCCACGCCAGTCAGCCCCGTGGCGCCTATTTCGACGGCGAGTCGTACATCGAGCCCGAGCGCAAACCGCCCGTTGATTTGCGGACCGGATTCACGATCGAGAGTTGGGCCCGCGTCTCGGGCGGGCCGGAGTACCAATCCGTCTTCGCGTCGCGTTGGGTGCTCGAGTCGAACACCGAGAAAGAACAGTGCTTTGGGTTCACGCTCTACGCCGGGCAGAACGACAAGTGGCAGTTCTGGACCGGCTCGGGCGAGTACGGCAAGAACTGGGACCAGCTCCACGCCGACAGCAAAGTGCAGCGGAACCAATGGACGCACGTCGCCGCGTCCTTCGCGCCCGACCCGGGACAGCGGGATGCGGGCCGGGAAGGCGAAACCAAGTCGCTCACGGGCGTCGTGCGATTCTACGTCAATGGTGAACCTGTGGGCGAAGCGCGTCGAACGATGTCGCTCGAGGACTTTGCCTGGCCGGCGCGGATCGGCGCCGCCGAGTTCGTGCCGCGTTCGCTGACGTCGTGGCTGTTCGTGGGCGAGCTCCGCGACGTCGCGCTCTACGACCACGTGCTGCCGCCGGAGCGAGTCCAGCGGCACGCGGAAGAAGGCAGTTCGGTGATTTGAGTATTTTCGCCACGAGTGATTTCACGCAGAAGGACGGACCTAACATGACTCGACGATCGAGCGACGACCGCCGTGGCTTCACACTGGTCGAGCTGCTAGTGGTGATCGCCATCATCGGCATCCTGGTGGCGCTGCTGCTCCCCGCGGTGCAGGCGGCCCGCGAAGCGGCTCGTCGGACGCAGTGCAAGAACCAGCTCAAGCAGCTGGCGCTCGCGTTCCACATGCACCACGACACGCACAAGCACCTGCCGACCGGTGGGTGGGTGTTCAACTGGCTCGGGTATCCCGAGTACGGTTACGGCAAGGAGCAACCAGGTGGATGGCTCTACAACATCCTGCCGTACATCGAAGAGCAGGCGCTGCACGACCTCGGCGACGGTCTCACTGGCGCGGCAAGGGAAGAGGCAACGAAGAAGCGCGTGCAGTCGCCATTCGAAGGCATGACTTGCCCAAGCCGTCGAGGCGCCAATCTCTTCGCACTACAAAACCCCAGCCTGCCGTATGCCTACTGCGAGCTACCGATCGACGTTTCCAGTCGCACCGACTACGCCGCGAATGCGGGGGACATGTTCAGTGGCGAAGCCACGGTCAATCCGGCGGGCATCCCCTACAGCCAGACGAACTACGACGCTGCCCTGAACTTTGCATGGCAGCCCGTCTGGTCAACTCGGGATCCCGACACGAAAACGGCAATGACTGTTACTCAAGGCACAGGCGTCGTGTTCTGCCGATCCGAGATCACGTTCGCCAAGATCACCGATGGCACTTCCAAGGTCTATATGGTCGGTGAGAAGTATATGTCCACCGATCACTACGACGATGGTCTTGACGAAGGCGATAATGAAGCGGGGTTCAGCGGCTCCAATGAGGACACGCTGCGGACGACCGTCGCTACGATCAATCTAAATCGTGCTGTTAATCTTGAACCCGACAAGTCCGGATCAACGATTGGTGAGGACGTGAAGTTCGGCTCGGCTCACTCCGGCGGATTCAACATGTCGATGTGCGACGGGTCGGTCAACTTCGTCAGTTTCGACATCGATCCCGATGTCCATCGCTTGACCGGCCATCGCTCGGATGGCATCGCGTTGAGCCAGTGAGGCCCACGTTCGGAACTTAGAAGAAGCAGAGAGCAGGCGATTCCCTCAACTAGTGAAGCCCCCCAGGAGAAGATCTCATGAGATGCGTGCTCGCTGCCTTGCTGGGCGCCGTGGCGATGACCGCCCCGGCCTCGGCCTATTACAAGTACATTTCTATCGACGGCGACTTCAGCGACTGGGCCGATGTCCCCGTCATCGACGCCGACCCGCAGGACAACGTCGGCTCGGTTGACATCGGCGACATCAAGGTCGCCAACGACGACAACTACCTCTACATCTACTACTCGTCCTACGACTCGTTGGCTTTATCGACGTTCGTCACGATCGACTACGACAGCAACCCCGCGACCGGCTACGACGTCTTTGGCCTCGGGCTCGTTGGCGTCGAGGCCGGTTGGCAGAACGACTTCCCGTTCCAGTTGCAAACCGGCGTCTTTAACAACGGCCTGGGCTTCGCGGCGGGCGACTTCTTCGGCATCGGCGCCGCGTTGCTGGCCCCGTACGGCGATTTCCCCGAGCACGAACTGGCCATCCCGCTGGGCCTGCATTTCAATTTCGGAGGTTTTGTTCCCGATGCGCCGGTCTTCGACGACGCGGACTTCGACCTCTTGCTGTGGACCGACGCCGGCGCCGGCGACGTTTCATCGAAGATCAGCTACACGCTGAGCACCCCCGAACCGACCTCGGCGACGATCGCCCTGGTTGGACTCTTCGCGGCGGCGGCTCGTCGGCGAGTTGGTTAGCGGTCACGTTTAGCAATCGAGTTCCGGGGCGGCGCCTTCGCGCGTCCGCCCCGGAATCTAAATCGCACTAATCCCCCCTCTAGGCGTCCGCCGCCAAGGCGATTTCCCATGAAACACCGACCAAACTTCTTGGCGATCCTCTGCGTCGCCTCTCTCGGAGCGGGCGCGTCAGCCCAGGTGATCGCTCCCAGCCTCTTCACAACGTCGATCCAGGTGCGCGACGAGGTGGAGGGGACCGAGTTCGACGATTGGGCCGACATCCCGATCGCCCTCACCGACGCGCTCGACAACCCCGGCGGCTTTCCCGCCCCGTTTGTCGATATCAACACGGTGCAGATCGCCAACGACGCCAACAACCTTTACATCCGCGTCACGACCCACAACACCACGAACGCTCCTTTAGGCAGCGGGTTGTACCTAGCGTTCGACCTCGACCAAGACTCGGCGACGGGCTTCGACGTCTTCGCTCTCGGCGAGATCGGGTCGGAGCTCGGCTACATCACGGACTACCCCTACGAGCAAGCCACCGGCACGTTCAACACCGGTGTGGAAGGCGTCGTTGACTATGAAGGCGACTTCATCGGCCTCGGTCTGACGTTCCCTTACTACGTCACGGGGCCCCCTGTTGGCACGCAGATGGAATGGTCGATCCCGCTCAGCTTGGCGATTGGACCCGAGGCGCCGGGCACACCGGTCTTCACCAGTGATTCGTTCAACCTCATGGTCTGGAACGATCAGGGCGAAGGGGACGTGACCGAGGTCATCTCTTACACGCTCGCCGCAGCCCCAGAAGTCGCCGGCGACTACAACAGCGACGGCTTGGTCAACGCCGCCGACTACACCGTTTGGCGTGACAGCCTCAACGACATCGGCCCGGATCTCCCCGCGGACGGCAACGGCGACGACGAGATCAACCAAGCCGACTACACGATCTGGGCGAACAACTACGGCGCTCCTGGGACCCCCGCTGCCGTGAGCGTGCCCGAGCCAACCGCCTTGTTGCTGGCGGCGTTTGCCCTGGGCGCGCTGGCGCGTCGCTCTTCCAACGGACGCTGAAGGGACCCGTGACGCCAAGACCGCTAATTCCGAGCTACCGATCCTGGGGTGGAGCGATCGCCCGCCTGCTGACGCTGCTGGCCATCCTGCCCTTGGTGGGCGCGTCAGCGGGCGCGGCCTTCGCGCTGGAGATTATCGTCCCCGCCTACTTTTACCCCTCGCCGGGGAGCGATTGGGGGCGCATGACGGCGGCTCTAGACCAAGCGCCGATCACCGCGATCATGAATCCCGGCAACGGCCCCGGCGCCAACCGGGACGCCAACTATGACGCCGTCACGGATGCGTTCACGACGGCGGGCGGCAACCTGATCGGCTATGTCTACAGCAGCTACGGCGCGCGTCCGCTGAATCAAGTGCTCACCGATATCGACCGCTACGCCCAGTGGTACCCGATCGAGGGCATCTTCGTTGATGAGTTCACCAACACCAGCGACCCGGCCGTGCTGGATTACTACAACGCGATCTATGAACACGTGAAGGGGATCAACCCCGAGTGGGAGGTGATGGGCAACCCGGGCACAACCACCGTCGAGGCTTACCTCACCCGCCCCACGGCGGACCGGCTGATGGTGTGGGAGAACTTCGGCTCGACCTACCCTGGCCATACGCCTTCGGCCTGGAACGCCGACTACGACAGCACGCGGTTTGTGAATCTGCTGCACACGCTCGCCTCGGGCGACACGGCGGCGAGCTACGTCGATCTGGCGGTCGAGCGGAATGTCGGCGGCGTCTACTTCACCGATGACGTGCTCGGTAACCCGTGGGACCGGTTGCCGACTTACTGGGACCAATTCGTCGCCAAAGTCGCTGCGGTGAATAACCGTGTCGAAGGCCCGCTGCAAACGCTGAGCAACTTCGTGGCGGATGGCGCCATTGTCATCGATGCGCCGCGCGACGGCTGGGCGGGCGTCGCGGCTTTCGACGCCGACCCGGCCGGCGACACGCCGGCGGCGCTCGACATCGACTCAGTAACGATCGCCAATGACACCGACGATCTCTTCATCAGGCTCACGTTCAACGCCGGCAACGGTCAACCTGCCGCACTCGGCTCGGCGCATCGGATTTATCTTGATACGGACGGTGATCGCGGCACCGGCTACTACGGCGATGGCGGCGCGTTTGCGATCGGCGCCGACTATCTCGTGCTCAACAACCGGCTCTACGGGTTCCAGGGAAAGACGCAGGGGACGTTCTCTTGGAACTTCTTGCAAGACATCCCCGCCGACGCCACGACGACAGACGACATCGAATGGTCGCTGCCGTTGGCGGCCGTTGGTGGCGCTGAGGGGTTTGACTTCCTCGTGCAGACCAACGACGCCGCCGGTCCCGACTACGTGCCCGACGCCGCCGCGACCGGCGCGCTGGGGAACGCGTATCGCTACGAAATCGCCACTCCGCCGCTTGCGGGCGACTACGACGCCGATGGCGACGTGGACCTCGCCGATTATTCACATTGGCTGGCGCGGTATGGTTCCGTCGACACAACGGCCGATGGCAATGGCGACGGCGCCGTGGACGCCGCCGATTACACCGTCTGGCGCGACGCCTACGCCGCCACGACATCGGCGAAAGCCGTGCCCGAGCCGTCCAGCGCAGTGATGCTTTTCACTCTGAAATTGATCGATTGGCGCCGCCGCCACGCAGCGACGCGTTACTGAGAGGATAAAGCCGAATGAACATAAATCTCAGCCGCCGGCGTTTCGGCGCCGTCATCGCGGCCACCGCCGCGGTCGCCGCCGCGCCGAAGCGCGCGATTGCCGAGACGTCCAGCGGCCTCTCCCCTGCCCCGACAGGCCCTGCCCCGACAGGTCTCGGCGATGACGTCAAGACATTCCGCAAGGCGGTGAAGTGGGGCATGATCGATATCGATGGCCCGCCGCTCGACAAGTTCCAGCTCTGCCAAGAGCTGGGCTACGACGGCATGGAGCTGATCAGCCCCGGCCAGCCCCCGATCGACGAGCTCCGCGCCGCTGTGGCGCAGACCGGCATGCCGATCCACGGCCTCGTCAACGAGCGCCACTGGCAGGTGCGTCTCTCGGCGCCCGACCAAGCGACGCGCGACGCCGCGCGGGCGATCCTCGAACAAGCGATCCGCGACGCGCACGCGATGGGCGGCTTCACCGTTCTGCTCGTGCCGGGCGTCGTCAACGAAGAAGCCAACCACGATCAGGTCTGGAAGCGCTCGGTCGCCGAGATCAAGAAGGTCTTGCCGCTCGCTTCGCTGTTGGGCGTACGGGTGCTGATCGAGAATGTCTGGAACGGCTTCTGCGAAACGCCGGAGCAGCTCCGCGACTACCTCGACGAGATCGATAGCCCCTGGGTCGGTTCGTACTACGACATCGGCAACAGCCAGAAGTTCTCGGCCAGTGAGAACTGGATTCGGGTGCTCGGCTCGCGGATCGTCAAGCTCGACGTCAAGGACTGGGGCGTCACCGCCGGTTTCTGCAAGATCGGCGACGGCGACGTGAATTGGGCCGCCGTGCGTGAGGCCTTGGCTGAGATCAACTTCTCAGGCTGGTGTACGGCCGAGGTGACCGGCGGCGGGCGCGACGAGCTCGCCGACATCAGCCGGCGGATGGATCAGGTGCTGCTCGGTTGAGCAGCCTAGACTTACATGAACGAGGAGACGGCCATGCCGAATAATAGCTCAGCCAATACCGCTTCCGACGCCAGTCGTCGTGACTTCTTGAAGCATTCCGTCGCCGCGGGCTCGCTGGCGGCGACGCTCGCGGCGAACCCTATCGCCCGCGCGGCGCACTCCGGCGCCGACGAGACGATGCGCGTCGGGCTGGTAGGCTGCGGCGGGCGTGGCCGCGGCGCCGCGATCGACGCCCTGACTGCCGACCCGAACACGAAGCTCGTCGCCGTCGGTGACGCGTTCCTGGACCGCGCCGAGGGCGGTCTCGAAGCGATCCAGTTCGAGGACTCGGTCGCCGACCGCGTCGCGGTCGACAAGGACCACGTGTTCGATGGCTTCGACAATTTCAAGAAGGTGATCGACTCGGGCGTCGATGTCGTGATCCTGGCGACGCCGCCCCACTTCCGCCCCGAGCAGTTCGCCTACGCGGTCGAGAAGGGGAAGCACGTCTTTATCGAGAAGCCGGTCTCCGTCGATATGGCGGGCGCGGCGAGCATTGCCGAGACGTGCAAGCTCGCCGCCTCGAAGGGGCTGTCGATCGTCTCGGGCCTCTGCTGGCGTTACGACCTCGGCGTCCGTGAGACCATGAAGCGGATCGAGGACGGCGCGATCGGCGAGATCGTGGCGATCGAGTCGTGCTACAACTCCGACACGCTGTGGCACCGCGGCGACAAGGCCGACTGGAGCCGCATGGAGTACCAGCTACGCAACTGGCTCTACTACACGTGGCTGTCGGGCGACATCATCGCCGAGCAAGCGATCCACTCGCTCGACAAGACCGCCTGGCTGCTCGGCGACCTCAGCCCCACCAAGGCGATGGGCATCGGCGGTCGGCAGCAGCGGACCGATCCCAAGTACGGCAACGTCTTCGACCACTTCACGGTCTTCTACGAGTACCCCACCGGCCAGAGCGTCTACTTCACCTGCCGTCAGCAGCACAAGTGCACGCAGCGGGTTGATGAGATCGTCCACGGCACCAAGGGCAAGGCCGAGATCCTCGCCAACCGGATTTGGAACCCCAGCGGCAGCGAGTGGCGGTACGACGGCCCCAAGCCGAGCATGTACCTCAACGAGCACGTCGAGTTCTTCAAGTCGATCCGCGACAACGAGCCGATCGACAACGGCCACTACATGGTCAACAGCACGCGGATCGCGCACCTCGGCCGGATGGCGGCGTACTCGGGCCAGACCCTGTCGTGGGACGAAGCGATCGCCGACCCGACACGCCTCGGCCCCGACCAGTACAGCTGGAGCGACGTCCCCGAACCGCCCGTCGCAATCCCCGGCGTGCTAGCGAAAGCGTAACGCTTCACCATCTCGATAGACGGCGAGCCGGCGACGTTAGTCGCCGGTGGGCGCTACGAACCATGCCATTTCCCCTGACACCCACCGGCGACTAACGTCGTCGGCTCTCCTACAACCCTGCTCAATGGCTTGAATTTGACCGCTTTTGTCCGACTGCTGATTCTGTCCACGATGGCCGTTTCGACGTGCTACGCGCAACGTGAGGGCGTCCTAGAGGCACGTCCTGACCAAGGCCGCTACGTCGAGTTGGACGGGGTCTTCCTGGTTCCTTACGAGGCGACGATCCCCGGCTCTTCGGTCACCTTCTGGATGGAGCCGATCCCCGGCGGCAAGACGACCGTCGGCGACCTAGAAACGGGCGAGACCGTGACCGTCGAGCTGGCGCCCTACTGGATCGGCCGCACCGAGGTCACCTGGGCCGAGTACCGGCTTTACATGGACCTCTGCACCGTCTTCGAGAAGTTCGACGACGCGGGCGTCCGCCAAGTGACCGACGACAACCGCGTCGATGCGGTGACGGCGCCGTCGAAGCTCTACGAAGCCAGCTTCACGTTTGGCTCGGGCGACGAGCCCGACCTGCCCGCCGTGTCGATGACGCAGTTCGCCGCCAAGCAGTACACGAAGTGGCTGAGCCTGTTGTCTGGCGACCGCTACCGGCTGCCGAGTGAAGCGGAGTGGGAGCACGCCTGCCGGGCGGGGACGACGACGGCCTACTCGTTCGGTAACGACAACGATGTGATCGACGAGTATGCCTGGACCGACAACAACGCCGACTACGAGACGCAAGCGGTCGCACAGAAGCGGCCCAACCCGTGGGGTCTCTACGACATGCACGGCAACGCCAGCGAGTGGGTGCTCGACGCTTATTCTGAGGCGCCCTACTCAGACCTCAACGACGAAGACGGCCCCAGCGGCGAGCCGCCGGTCGCTTGGCCGACCAAGCTCTTCCCGCGCGTACTGAAAGGTGGCTCGGCTTTCCTCGCTACTGAGGAAGCGACCAGCGCCGCGCGCCGAGCGTCGGACGACGACACTTGGCAGGACTACGACCCCAACCGGCCCAAGAGCCCTTGGTGGTTCGCCAACGACGACGCCCAGGACGTCGGCTTCCGCTTCGTGCGCCCCTACCACACGCCGTCGCGCGAACAGCTCAATCGCTACTGGGACGCCGACCTGCCGCGCATCCAACGCGTCGCCGACATCCGCATCGACGACGAGGGCCGTGGCGAGCGCGGCCTCGTCGACCCGGAGCTCCCCGCCGCGATCGAGCACCACGGCCGTTGAGCAACCGATTCTAACTAATGGACCACGGAGCCACTGAGGGCACGGAGGAAAGCACTGAGGAAAAACCCCTCTGTGCGTCGCTCCGTGCTCTCCGTGCCTCTGCGGTTCCTTATTTCTTTCTGGCAGGCGACTGGATATTCAGGATTCTGGGCGCCATTCTCCATCTCGCGGCGTGATTCTTCATACGCTGGGCAAGTCGGCGCCCTTGCGGCGAGGTTGAGCCTTGCGACGCCATCGATTAGGCTCAGAAAATCGCCGCGGCCTGGCGTTATAAGGCGGGGCAATCCAAGTTAGCCCCGGTTCACCAACGACCAAGCCGCGGGCTCTTGTCCTTGCAGTGAGACGCCCATGGCTGGTTCGCGTCGCCTCGTTCGACTAACGGTCGTCGCCGCTTTCCTTGTCGGTGGAGCGCTCCCCTCGGCCACCGCGGCGGAGAAGTTGCGTTTCAACCGCGACATCCGCCCGATCCTCTTCGACGCCTGCGTGTCGTGCCACGGCCCCGACAGCGCATCGCGGCAAGCCGACCTGCGCCTCGACCAGCGCGACGGCGCTGACGGGATGGGCGCGGTGGAGATGGGCGCCATCGTTCCGGGGGACGCCGACTCGAGCGAGATGATCCGCCGCATCCTCTCGGACGAAGAGTACGAGCAGATGCCGCCGCCCGAGTCGAAGAAGACGCTCACCGCCGAGCAGATCGAGACGCTCCAGCGGTGGGTCGCCGAGGGCGCCGAGTACGAGCCGCACTGGTCGTTCATCCCGCCGAAGCGCCCGGCGCCGCCGCAAGTCGCCAACTCGTGGTGGCCGCGCAACGAGATCGACCACTTCGTCGCTGCAAAGCTGGAAGAGCAGAAGCTGTCGCCGGCGCCCGAAGCCGCCCGCCGCGCGCTCGCGCGGCGCGTGAGCCTCGACCTCACCGGCCTGCCGCCAAAGCCGGAGCTGGTGCAGGAGTTCCTCGACGACACCCGCGTCGACGCCTACGAGCGGCTTGTCGATCGGCTCCTCGAGTCACCCGACTGGGGCGAGCACCGCGCGCGGACGTGGCTCGACGTGGCGCGTTATGGCGACACGCACGGCATCCACATCGACAACTACCGGGAGATGTGGAAGTACCGCGATTGGGTGATCGACGCCTTCAACCGCAACCTGCCTTACGACCACTTCACGCTGCTGAACCTCGCCGGCGACCTCGTGCCCGACGCGACGCTCGAAGACAAGATCGCGTCGGGCTTCAACCGTTGCAACATCACCACGAGTGAAGGGGGCGCGATCGACGAGGAGTACAACGTCCTCTACGCGCGCGACCGCACCGAAACCTCGGCGTTGGCGTGGATGGGGCTGACGGTTGGCTGCGCCGTGTGCCACGATCATAAGTTCGACCCTGTTTCGCAGCGCGAGTTCTACGAGCTGTCGGCGTTCTTCAATAACACGACCCAGCGGCCGATGGACGGCAACGTCAAGGACACGCCGCCAATCGTGGTCGTACCGTCGGCCGAAGACCGCCAGCGCTGGGAAGCCCTCCCGAAGCAGATCGCCCAGGCCGAGACGGACGTCAACACGACGCGCGACGCCGCACGGCCGCGATTCGACGAGTGGCTCGCGAGCGCAACCGCCAACGACGCAGCGGCGTTCGAGCCATCGCAGCCCGCCGACTTCGTGGCGCCGCTCGACCAAGCGCCTGCTGGCGAGGAGAAAGCGCCGACAACGGCGGCAGCTGTCTTGGGGAAAGCACGAACACTCCCGCTGAGCCAAGCGACCAAGTGGGCCGAAGGTCCTTTCGGCGCCGGACAAGCCGCGGTGATCGGCGACAAGGCGGTTGCCGAAACTCCCGAGGCCGGCGACTTCGACAAGGACCAACCGTTCTACGTCTCGGCGTGGGTCAAGCTACCCGCGGCGGGCGCTTCGGGCGCGATTGTCGCGCGGATGGACGAGGGCGCCGACTATCGGGGCTGGGACCTCTGGGTCGAGGGTAAGCGGATCGGCGGCCACCTCATCCACAACTGGCCCGGCAACGCGATCAAAGTGCTAGCCGTCAACGAGGCGCCAACCGACAAGTGGGTCCATGTCGTGCTGGCGTACGACGGCAGCCGCAAGGCAGACGGCTATCGGGTTTGGATCGACGGCGTCAAGTCGGCGCTCGAAACCAAGGCGGACGCACTCACCGAAACGACACGCACCGAGGCCCCACTCAAGGTTGGCCAGCGGAGCGGCGGCAGCGGCGCGGTGGGCGTCGCCGTCACCGACCTGCGGGTCTCTAGCGGCGCCCTTGAAGAGACCGAGATTTCCCGCCTCGCCGGGGCGCCGCTCGCGGCTTCGCTGAGACGCGATCCCGCCGATCGCAAACCTGCCGAAGTAGAGGCGTTGTTCGCATGGTGGTTGAAGGAGTTCGACGCGTCGCATCGCGACGCCGTCTCGCGCGTGGCGTCGTTCCGCGCCGAATTCGCGGCGATCAAGGCGCGGAGCCCGATCACGCACGTCATGCAAGAACGCGACACGCCCGCCACGGCGTTTATTCTCGACCGCGGCGAGTACGACCAGCGCCTCGACGAGGTGAAGCCCGACGTGCCCGAGGTGCTGCCGGCGTTCGACGAGGACTTGCCCCGCAATCGGCTCGGCTTCGCCCAGTGGCTGCTGCAAGAAGACCACCCGCTCACTGCGCGCGTGACGGTCAATCGCTTCTGGCAAGAGGTCTTCGGCACGGGCCTCGTCTCGACGGCGGGCGACTTCGGCGTCAGCGGGCAGTTGCCTTCCCACCCCGAACTGCTCGATTGGCTGGCCGTCGAGTTCCGCGATTCAGGCTGGGACGTCAAGCGGATGTATCGGTTGATCGTCACCAGCGCGACCTACCGCCAAAGCGCTGCGACGACCGAAGACAAGATCGAACACGACCCCGACAATCGCCTGCTGTCGCGCGGACCGAGGCGCCGCATGGACGCCGAGATGGTCCGCGACCATGCGCTCGCAGCGAGCGGTTTATTGGTGAAGCGCGTCGGCGGGCCGAGCGTGCGGCCCTACCAGCCGCCCGGCGTGTGGGAAGCGGTAGCGATGCCCGATAGCGACACGAGGAACTACAAGCAAGACCACGGCGACGCCCTCTATCGCCGCAGCCTGTACACGTTCTGGAAACGATCGGCGCCGCCGGCGTCGATGGACGTCTTCAACGCGCCGTCGCGCGAGACCTGCACGATCACTCGTGAGTGCACCAACACGCCGCTCCAGGCGTTGGTGACTCTCAATGACCCGCAATTCATCGAGGCGTCGCGCGTGCTCGCGCAGCGGGCGCTCACCGAAGGCGGCGCCGATGACGACGCCAAGCTCCAGTGGATCGCCGAGCGGGTGCTCTCGCGCCCGCTGCTCGACAAAGAAGCCGAGGCGATCGGCAAGTCGCTCGCGCGGCTGCTCGAGCACTACGCGTCGAACGCCGAGTCGGCGGAGCATTTGCTAACCGTCGGCGAGGCGCCCGTCGATGAGGCGCTCCCCGCGGACCGACTCGCGGCGTGGACGATGATCGCCAGCGCCATGGGCAACGCCGACGAAGCCTTGAACAAGTAACCACGCCCCGGGCCAGCACGATGAGTCGATCCTTTCAACCCGACCCGGCCGACGCCGCGCTCCGCGAAGCGATGAGCCGGCGGCACTTCTTGGCGTCGGGCGCGCACCTGCTCGGGGCCGCGTCGCTCGCCTCGCTGTCGGGCGCCGGCTTCGCGTCGAAGGCATTGGCTTCGACGGCGCCGTTCGGGTCGATGACGCACCACGCGCCGAAGGCGAAGAACGTCATCTACCTACACATGGTCGGCGGCCCGTCGCAGATGGACCTGTTCGACTACAAGCCGGGTATGGCCGACTGGTACGACAAGGACCTCCCCGAGTCGATCCGCAACGGCCAGCGTTTGACCACCATGACCAGCGGGCAGAGCCGTTTCCCGATCGCCCCCAGCGCGTACAAGTTCGAGCGGTGCGGCGAGTCGGGGATGTGGGTCAGCGAGCTCATGCCGTGGATGAAGAAGTGCGTCGATGACGTGGCGTTTGTCCGCAGCATGCACACCGACGCGATCAACCACGAGCCCGCCATCACGTTGATGCAGTCGGGCAACCAAGTGCCGGGCCGGCCGTGCCTGGGGTCGTGGGCGTCGTACGGCCTCGGTTCGCTCAACGAGGACCTGCCGACGTTCGTCGTGATGGTCGCGCGGAGCACTAACCGCGAACAGATCCAAGCGATCTCCGCCCGGCTGTGGTCGAGCGGCTTCCTGCCGGGCAAGCACGCGGGCGTGAGCTTCCGCTCGGCGGGCGACCCGATTCTCTATATCAACGACCCCCCGGGCGTTGCGCGCGGGACACGCCGCGAGATGCTCGACGCCGTCCAGGCGCTGAACGAATCGACCTGGAACCAACTCGGCGATCCGCAGACGCAGACCCGTGTCCAGCAGTACGAGTTGGCGTATCGGATGCAGGCGAGCGTCCCCGACTTGACCGACTTGGCAAGTGAGCCCGCCTCGACCTACGAGCTCTACGGCGACGCGGCGCGTGAACCGGGCACCTTCGCCAACACGGCCCTAATGGCGCGGCGGATGGTTGAGCGCGGCGTCCGCTTCGTGCAGATCTACCACAACAACTGGGACACGCACCTCAACGTTACTGGGCGGCTCCCCGACCAATGCGGCGACGTCGATCAGCCGTGCTACGCGCTGATCCAAGACCTCAAGCAACGCGGCCTGCTCGACGAGACGCTCATCATCTGGGGCGGCGAGTTCGGCCGCACGATCTACTCGCAGGGCGGGCTGTCGAAAGAGAACTACGGCCGCGACCACCACCCGCGTTGCTTCACGATGTGGATGGCGGGCGGCGGCGTAAAGGCGGGCGCGATCCACGGCGAGACGGACGAGTTCTCGTACAACATCACGAAGGACCCGGTCCACGTCCGCGACCTGCACGCCACGGTGCTGAACCTCTTGGGCTTCGACCACGAGCGGTTCGTCTACAAGCACCAGGGGCTCGATCAGAAGCTCACGGGCGTGGTCCCGGCGCGGGTCGTGCCGGAGTTGATCGGCTGAGCTTCTGTCGCGTCATGAACGGGATAATTGCTTAATCAGGCTGGAAGCGCATGGCGGCCGTGCGCTTGCACTTAGCCCCCGGTCAATGCAACGTTATGCAGTTGCTAGCAGGGGTTAAAAGAAGGGAGTTCGCGTTCTACTGAATCTCTTTTGGGACCAACCAAGGGAGAAGCCAGATGGAACGCGAACTCTGGGAGCAACTGTACGCGATTGCCAGGCGGCTGGACAACGTTTGGACGAGCGGGTTTTACCGGGCGTCGGAGGTCGTGGCGGTGTTCTTATGGGCGGTGGTCCACGACCGGCCCACCAGCTGGGCCTGCCAGCCCGACAACTGGCCGCCGCAGCTATCGGTTCCGTTCCCGTCGCAATCGACGATGAGCCGCCGGCTACGGAGCCGTGGCGTGAGGGAGCTGCTGGGCCGTCTGGAGCAGGCGTTGGGGGGCGACCCGCGGCGCTGGTGGTTGCAACGGATCGACAGCAAGCCGCTGCCGATCGGTTCCTACAGCAAGGACCCCGACGCGCGCGTGGGGCGGGCGGCCAACCGCTTCGCGAAGGGCTACAAGCTGCACGTGGTGTGGGGCGAGGGCCCGCTCCCTTCGGTGTGGCGGGTGGAGCCGATGAACACGGGCGACGCGACGGCCGCTCGTCCGCTGCTCGAAGAGCTGCCGGGCGAGGGCTATGTGACGGGGGACCGTCAGTACGACAGCAACCCGCTGCACCGCGTGGCTTCGCCGCGTCATCAGATCATCGCCCAGCAGCAGCGGCCGGGGCAGGCGTTGGGGCATCGCCGCCACGAGCCCAGCCGTGTGCACTGCCTGGAGATGCTCCGCCGTCCCTTCGGACAAGCCGTGCTCGCCTTCCGCGACCCGATCGAACGCTGCTTCGGCAACCTCACCAGCTTCGCCGGCGGCCTGGGCCCCCTGCCAAGCTGGGTCCGACGCCTTCACCGCGTCCACCTCTGGGTCCAAGCCAAGCTCCTCCTCAACGCCCTCCGCGTCCTCAAACGACAAAAGCTCGTGATAGCAACTGCATAACGTTGCAATGACCGGGGGCTAAATTGGGCATGGCGGCGAGCCCTACGCGCTGGCGCCTCGGGGTCGTTAGCATGTCGCCCATGCAAAGCGTCTTTGGCTATCTGATGCGCGACGCCCTCGGGCGGACCACGACGGTTGGCGCCGAGTTGCGGGGCGCTGTGGCGACGTTCTTGACGATGGCGTACATCCTGCCGGTGAACGCCGGTATCCTGTCGGCCGCTGTCGGCGTCGAGGCGACGCCGTCGCTGGTGGCGTGTACGGCCTTGGCGGCGGGGGTTTGCTGTCTGTTGATGGGGTTGGTCGCGAACGCCCCGATCGCCCTGGCGAGCGGGATGGGGCTCAACGCCTTGATCGCGTTCAACGTCGCCGAGCAAGCCGGTAGTTGGCAGGCGGCGATGGGGCTGGTGGTGATCGAGGGGCTGCTGATCCTCGCGCTGGTGCTGCTTGGGCTTCGTGAAGCGGTGCTCGACGCCATCCCCAGGTCGCTGCGGCTGGCGATCGGCGCCGGGATCGGGCTGTTTATCGCGCTGATTGGGTTATCGAACGCCGGCATCGTCGTGCAGGGCGCGCCCGCGCCGCCGGCCGGGCCGTTGCTCGCCGCCGGTGACCTTCGAGAGCCAACGACCGCCGTCTCGCTCGCGGGCCTCGCGATCACCGCGGCGCTGTTGGCGTGTCGAGTGAAGGGGACGCTGATCCTCGGCATCGCCGCGACGACGCTCTTAGCGTGGGCGGCGGGCTTGGTGACGCCGCCCAGCGGTTGGGGCTGGCCATCGTTCGACGTGGCGTTTCAGGCGGACCTCGCCGGCGCGCTGCGGTGGGAGCTCGTGCCGGTGCTCTTTGCCCTCATGGTGGTGGACTTCTTCGACACGCTCGGCACCGCGACCGCCATCGCCGAAGAGGGCGGCCTACACGACGAAGAGGGCCGCCTCCACGGCGTGCGGCGGGTGCTGGCGGTGGACTCAATCAGCGCGAGCATCGGCGGGCTCTTGGGCGTCAGCTCGGTGACGAGCTACATCGAGTCCGCCGCCGGCGTCGCCGAGGGCGCCCGCACGGGTCTGCACACGGTTTTCGTGGGACTGTTGTTCTTGCTGGCGATCTTCGTCTCACCACTCGCGGCGGCGATCCCGGCGGCGGCCACGGCGCCGGCGCTGATCCTGGTGGGATTCTTGATGCTCCGCCAGATCGCCGAGCTCGATTTCGAGCGCCTCGACGAGGCCATCCCCGCGTTCATCACGCTGCTGACGATCCCGATGACGTTCTCGATCGCTCACGGCATCGGTTACGGCGTGCTGAGCTACGTCGCGATCAAACTGCTGACGGGTCGTTGCCGGGAAGTCGGCGCCGTGCTCTCCGCCGTCGCGGCGGTGTTTGCGATCTATCTCGCCTATGAGCGCTAGACCATGTTCGTCAAAGAGATGCACCACGACGGGCACGAAGAACACGACGGTCGCTCTCCGCGACACACGTAGCCCCGGCAATCTGACCGTCGTGTTCTTCGTGCCCGTCGTGGTTTGATTCTTCTGAGGTCTGCTATTCTGATGACCCGTTAACCGACACGACGCCGACGTCGATGTACTGGCCGCCGCTCGTTTGGTGGCAGTGGACCGCGAGGACGTTGCCCGTCGGCTTGAGGGCGGCGACAGCTTCGGGGCGGAGGGGCGCCAGTTCGTACTGCGTGGTGTAACCGGGGAACCTGCCGGCGAGCACGCCGTTGATGTAGACCTGCGCGTTCTCGTCGTGATGGATGAAGAGCCGTAGCGAGTCGTTGATCTCACCCGGCAGGTCGAACTCGCGACGCAACCAGATGTCGCTGCCGTTCCAGACCGTGCCGACGACCGACTTGGGCGTCATCGCCTTGCCGAAGCCGGACTTGCCTTCGCTCCAACTCTTGTCGTCGAAGTCGGGGGCCTGCCAATCGTCCGACGGCTTCTCGACAGTGTAGCGCCAGGTCGCCGGCTCGGTGTCGGCGGCGGCCACTCGGGTTACGTATTTCGGTGGGGCAGGCATCGCTGCGTAGTCGCTGCCGGCCTTGCCGCCGCGGCTTGCCCACTTGTCCCACACGGCGCCCTCGTAAAGCAGCCGCATGAACACGCCGCCGACAACCGGCCGCGCCGTGAAGCCGACGCGGTTGCCGCTGTGTGTGCGGTACCAGTCGGTCATCGGGACCTTGGTGGGCGTTTCACGGAGGAAACGGTGCACCGGCATCACGAGGGCGTCGAAGTCTTCACGGTCGCCCGTCAGCGTCGCCGTCCAAAGGACCCAGTCGAGCTTCGTGTACGGCTGGCGGTTGTCGAGCGGCAGGCCGTAACGGTTCTGCATCCGTCGGTAGTACCGCATCTCCTTCTCACGGACCTCGTCGGGGAAGAGGCCGAGGCCGAGCACTCGGTCCCAGACGAGGTTGTACTTCTGACTCCACGTGCCGGGCTTGTCGAACGCCAAGCGGAAGTGGTTGCCGTCGTCGGCCGCCTCGATCCAGCGCTGAGCGAACGCCTTGGCGGTCTGTCGGTACTCGGCGGCTTGCGCTTCGTCGCCGCGCAGCTCGCAGAGCTGCGCGTAGGCGCCGAGGCCGCAGATCGCCTTCGCCGAGAGGTTGACGTTGTGCGCCATGTGGCCGGCGAAGTCGTCGGTGCAGAGCTGGTTGTCGGGGTCGAAGCCCTTGTCCTTCAGATACTCGGCCCACTGCTGGAGTTGCGGCCAGTAACGCTCGGCGAAGCCGGCGTCGCCGTCGAGCCGCGCGATCGCCGCCATCAGGATCAGCAGGTTGCCGCTCTCCTCGACGGGCATCTGGTTCTTCTCGCTGCGTTCCCCGCCGCCGTAGACTTGGCCGTTGGCGCGGGGGTAGGTCCCGAGGTCGTGCGGCGCGAAGGGGAACTTCCAGCGATCGCTTTTCGCGTACTCCATGAACGGAACGACGAACGACTTTGCTAGTGACGGACCGAAGAGCAAGAACTGCGGCGCCATCGGGTAGAAGACGTCCGACGTGGCGATGCAACCGTTGGAGTGGTTCTCTTTGCAGAACTGGATCGGCAGGCCGTTGGCGTCGGCGACAAACTTGCCCGCCGCGAAGCACTGCCGGTAGGCAAGCGAGGCGATCTCGACGTAGTCGCTGCCGCCGACGGCGTCGAGATCGGCGATCAACTCGTTGTCGAAGGCGTCGCAACGCTTGATGACGGCGTCGTGGTTGGCGACCGACTCGGCGAGCATCCCTACGGCGTCCAGCCCGTTACGGCGCCAATAGGGACGCAGGTGCGCGCCCATGTACTCGATGGAACAAAGGTCGTCGTAGGCGATGACCACGCTTCTGGTGACCGGCTCGTCGCCGACTTCGAGACCCTCGAACGACACCGCGACAACGACGGCCTCCGCCGGCGCCTTCTCGACCGAAGCAGGGAGCGACTCGGGGCGTAGCCCGCCCCGCAGCGCGGCGACTTGTTGCGGGCCGCGGCCGATCGCCAGCTTTGCTTCAGAGTCCGCCGCCGCGACGTAGAGGTAACCCCAATCGATGCGGATGTCGTCGCCCTGGTGCATCAGCACCGGCTGGGCGACGGAGCCAACCTTCAATGCTCGGCCGCCGTCGAAATCGACGCCGGTCGCCGTGACATGTTCGCTCGGTATGTTGACGCACAGCTCGCCCGACGCCGTGAACGTGATTGCGACCTCGTGCGTTTTCTTGTCGAACGCACGCAGGCGGTAATCAACATAGGTCATCGACCGCGACAAGAGGTCGATGTCGTCCGGCAGCATCGGCGTGGTGAACGCCAGTTCGAGTTCGATACCGCCGCCGCGGAAGAGGTAGATCGAACGCGTCGGCGTGACGCGTAGGCCGATCTGTTTGAGCGCGGGAGTATTGCTCGGCTCGACGCCCATGACGCGGAAGACCTTGCCGTCGATTTGGGCGACGCTGCCGATGGCGTGGCGCCGGCCCGTCCAGTGCGTCGTCTCGACGTCGGTCAGCCGCTTGCCGGCCGACCAGATGCTGAAGTAGGGGTCGGTGACCACCAGCGGCGTCGCCGGCGGCGCCCAGCCGAGGAAGCGATCGTCGTCGGCAATCGCAGTCCGTCCCGCGAACGCCAGCACGAGGGCTAAGACATACATTAGCGGCTTCGTGGGCATGGAAAAGGTCGGCATGGATTCTGAGGTCTAGTTCTGGTGGGAGGCATTCCCACCGATGCTCTGGAGAGCGCCGTAAAGAAAAAAGGGCGGGGCGCATCCGACGCCCCGCCCTTTGATCGTAACTCAATCAGCCCCGCACCGGCGCGCGGCAGGGGCGGCGGCCGGTCAGCAAAGCGAACAGCCCCAACAAAGCCGACGCCAGTGTGACTGGCTCCGGAACGGCCAGCGCGGGCGCCGCTGTGGCGCCGTACTGGGTCTTCCACGCCAAGTAATCGGCGCTGTTGACGGCGCCGTCGCCGTTGGCGTCGCCCTGGGCGAGGGTAGCGCCTGTCGTGATGCCCTCGTTGTCACGCCAGACGGTGTAGTCCGCCGCATCGACTTTGCCATCGCTATTAAAGTCCGGCAGCACTCCCGAGATGTATTCGACGTACCCCCGTAGGCGCTGGCCAGTCGGCGTCTCGTAGTAGAACTCGAGGTCACGGGCGTCGAGCGACGTGTTGTAGATCGAGCCGAGCGAAATCGCCGCGCCGCCTGCGGCGAACGTCGAGGACGATTGCAGGTACGACTCGCTGAGGAGCGACGTGGTCTGCACGCCGTTGAGCTCCCAGCCGTTGCCCGACCCGTTGCCCGTCGGGAATCCCGCCGCGCCACCGAGGCCATCGAAGGCGCCAGCGACGAGGCCAGCGCTCGCGCTCTGGACCTCATAGAAATCGAGGTCGTTAGCGACATCGCCGCCTGCGATGGAAACGGCGCCGGTTCCGGTGTTGATCTGCAATCGGAGCGGGTTGATCGCAGCGTCGACGGTCTCGACGGTGAAGTTGTCGTACTGCACCGCGGCGCCGTCGCGCGAATCGATGCCGATGAAGTTCGCCATGTCTTCGCTCCATGCGAAGACGCCAAAGCCCTGCGAGACGTCGTTGTAGAACACCTCGTAGGCGACCGAGTCGCCCTGGTTGAAGCCGCTGGGGGCGAAGGTGGCTGAGATCGTGCCGGTCTTAGCGCCCACGGTGGCGACGTTGTACCCCGCCGCCCCCGGCGCTACGGCGCCGGCGCCCCAGGCGACGGTGCTGTTGCCGCGGATGCCGAACCAAAAGTCGGAGACGGCGTTATTGGCGAAGAAGGCAGGGTCTTGGAACGCGTTGGTGATCTTGCCCAATCCGGGGTTTCCGTTGACGGCGTCGCCGGCAATCGAAGCCTCGGCTTGAGACATGCCGATACCGAAGCCGCCGCCTTGCCCATTCGACGTCCCGCCGTAACCGGATACGTCTAACGAAACACGGAAACCACCGTCGGCAAGGATCGAGCCATTGGTGAAATTGTGATTAACAAAGGCGTTCGAGGTGCCGGCGCCGACGGCGAGTTGGAGCTGGTTGCCCAGGATCTGCGCGCCGCCGCCGTTGATCGCGTCACCATCCTGCGGGCCGGGCTCGTTGGCGGGATCGACGTGGGGCTGGGTGTAGACGCCGTCCGCGGGGAGCGAGGTCCCCGTGTTGTTCGTGATTCCCGTCAGGACCGCGTCGATGTTGCGGCTGTCGGGGCGATCGAAGGTGTCGGTGAAGAGATTGACGGCGCTGGCCTGTTGGGTGGTCGCCGCTAAGCCGCAAGCGGCTAACATGCCGAGGGTGACGGCGCGGCCCATTGCGCGGCGTGTCCGTAACAGAGCGAGACCAACAAGAACCAGGCAAGCGGACGTCGGCTCGGGGACGGCGAGCAGCGTGGCAAAGCTGCCGACGCCGTTGTCGGCTTCGTAGAGCGTCTTGAACTGACGGAAGTCGGTGCTGTTGACTTGGCCGTCGCTGTTAAGGTCGCCAGCGAGATAGCGCTCGATGGGCTGCAGCGCCGACACGTCCGAGATCAGGTTGTCGCGGACGTTCACCCAGTCGGTCGAATCGACGACGCCGTTGCCGTTGTAGTCGGCAAGGCCGAGTGGCTCGCCGCCGTTGCCGGTGTAGCGGATGATAATCGGCACATCATTGCCGGCGGCGTCGCGGACCTCGACCTGCACGTCCTCAAACGGGCTCTGGATCCAGGCGTTGCCGAGGTTGATCTCGTCGTTCGCCGAGCCGGTGGCGCCGAGCGTGTACTCGCCGAGCGTCGCTTCGGAAAGGTCGGTGGTGCTGCTGGGATCGGTCAGAGTGATCCAGTCATCGTTCGTGTCGATGCCTTGGGTTTCGATCTTGGACCAGTTCGCTTGGTTGAAGCCGCCGGCTTCGGTCGTGAGTGAGTAGATCGTCATCGACAGCGGTTGGTTCGTCTCGTTGATGAGAGTAACAGCGCCGGTTTCACGATCGATCGTCAGGGCCGGCGTCGCGGGGGGCGTGGATGTCTCGACGAGGAAGTTGTCCAGCCGAACGTTTGTCCCGTCGCGGGCGTCAATGCCGATGAAGTTCTCGTTCGTGCCGCTCCAGCTAAACGAGCCAACGCCACGCGAGACGCCGTTGAAAAAGACTTCGTAATTGACGTTGGATCCGGCGGCAAAGCTTGTGACGCCGAAGTTGGCGGAGATGGTGCCAGTTTTCGAACCGACGTTCACTGAGTTGAAACCGGGCTCCCCGGGAGCCACGGCGCCGTTGCCCCACGCGAGGACGCCGTCGCCGCGGATGCCCACCCAGAAGTCAGAGATCACATCAACAGAGTCGCCAAGGAAGGCGTTGGTGAACTTGGCGTTGTTTGGATCGGCGCCGAAGGCGTCGCCGGCCGTAAGCGCCTGCGCCTGTGACATGCCGACGGCGAAGGCCCCACCCTGACCGTTGCCAGTTCCGGCGTATCCGAGCACGTCGAGCGAAACGCTGAACGCGCCCGACGAGAGGATCGAGGCGTTGGTGAAGTTGTGGTTCACGAAAGCGTTGGAGGTTCCGGCGCCGACGGCGAGTTGTAGTTCGCTATTGAGAATCTGCGCGCCGCCGCCGTTGGTCGCGGCGCCGTCCTGCGGGCCGGGGTCGTTCGCCGGGTCGAGGAACGGCTGCGTGTAAACACCGTCCGCCGCCAGCGTTGTGCCGGTGCCGTTGGTGATCCCCGTGAGTTCGAGGTCGATGTTGCGGCTATTGGCGCGATCGAAGGTGTCTTCGAACAGCACGACAGCCGAGGCGCTAGTGGCGCCGACCAGCGAGGCCACGATCGCCGCAGCGAGCGCAAGGTTGAACCGGTATGGACGTTTCATAGTGCGTTATCCCTAGCGACGAGGTGGCCTCACTGACTGGCGTATGCAGCGGTGGAAAATTAAGCGGCCTGCCGAGCGCGGCGCGCGGCAGCAAACAAGCAAATCACGGCGACCGAAGCGAGCGTTGTCGGCTCGGGGATCGTCGAAATGACAAAATTGTCGAACACGACGGCGGTCCCGTCGCGGGAATCGATGCCGATATAGTTGGCGTTGGATTCGCTCCAGTTGAACGACCCCGTACCTTGTGACGTGCCGTTGTAAAACACTTGGTAGTCGACGCTCGAGCCGGAGTCGAAACTCGAGACGAGGAAAGTCACCGCGATCGTGCCGGTCTTGGCGTCGACGTCGGAGACGAAGAAGCCTGTCCCGAGATCGCCGATCCCAACGGGTCCGTGACCCCAAGCGAGCTCTTGGTTGGCGTCGCCCCGGAGGCCGATCCAGAAGTCCGATTTGGTGTTGGCGAAGACTTGGGGGAAAGCGTTGGTGAACTTGACGTTGTTGGGAGCGCCGGTGAACCCGTCGTTGGCGGCAGCGGCCTCGGCCTGCGACATGCCGATGGCGAAGGCGCCGCCCTGCCCTTCGGACGTGCCGGCGTAGCCGAGGACGTCGAGGCTGACCGTGAAGCCGCCCGCCGCTAGGATTTCGGGGTTGATGAAGTTGTGATTCACGAAGGCGTTTGAGGTTCCGGCGCCGACGGCGAGCTGGAGCTGGTTGTCGAGGACCTGCGAGCCGCCACCGTTGGCGGCATTGCCGTCTTGCGGTCCGGGATCATTGGTGGGGTCGATCCAAGGAGTCGAGTAAACACCGTCAACGGGCAGAGCCGATCCCGTGTTGTCGATGATTCCGTCGAGCGAAGCGTCGATGTTGCGTGAGTTGGTGCGGTCGAAGTTGTCTGCGAACAGGACATCAGCGTGAGCTGTCGCGCCATGGGCGACCACTCCCAACGCGAGCGTGGCGCCAAGTCGGCGGAGAGCATTCCGAGTCATCATTAGCCGATACTCCAAGAGATGTGGTGACGAGTTGCGACGAGAGTTGCCTAAGCCCTCGTCGCGCGCCGCACGACGCAACCGCGTCGCACCCGGCGATGCCTCAAAATGCTTCTCTGATTCCCAACTCTTTGATCCTGAAAACCCTCCGGAACTCACGATGGTTGTGCAGACGCCCGCCGACGACTCATCATCGCCACCCCGCTTGCGACGACGATCATCCCCAGCGTGCTGGGTTCGGGAACACCAAACGACTTGGCGAACTGCGCGAAGACCGCTTGCTGCCCGCCGAGCTGAAACGCGCGCCGCACCAGCACGAAGTCATCCACATTGGTGACGCCGTCGAGGTTGACGTCTCCTCGGGCAAAGGTCTCGTTGCTGGCCAGTGCGGCCGACTCGAGCCAGCCTTCCTGGAAAGCCGCAAGGTCGGCCGTGTCGAGCACGCCGTCTTTGTTGAAGTCGGCGGCCGACCAGGGCATGACCGACGAAACGTTGTTCTGAAAGGCCCAGCGCTGGTAGCCGGCGAGCATCTGATCGAACGTGTCGGCGAACGCGGGGTCGCTGGCGAGGTTATCGACTTCCGTCGGGTCCTCGGCGAGGTTGTAGAGCTCCCACTCATTGATCCCGGCGCCGCCGGGCTGGGTGCTGCCGAAGTTCGACGAGACGAGCTTCCAATCGCCGACCCGGAAGGCGCGGTTGCCTTCGTGTTCCCATCCGAGTTCGCGTTCGCCCAGAGCCTGCCCGGTGGTCAAATAGTCGGCCAAGCTCTCGCCGAAGCCCCCCGTCGTCTTGTAAGTCGCTCCCGAAAGGTCCGTCCACTCCGACGGCGTTTCGACGCCGGCGATTTGGAGCAGCGTCGGGTAGAGGTCGCGAACGTCGCTTACCTGCTGGCTAAAGTCGCCGACCAGTTCGGGGTCGAGCCCGTCGTTCCACTGGATGATCGTTGGCGACTTGATGCCGCCTTCGTGCGTGTAGTGCTTGTAGTTGCGGAACGGGGTATTGCCGGCGTTCGCCCACCCCGAGCCGTAGAAGATGTCCTTGTCGGCAGCGGAAGTCGTCGTCCCCATGCTGTCCAGGTCGGCGCCCGTGCGGGGAGACTCATTGGCGTTGAAGCCGTACTCGTGCCACTCGCCGTTGGCGCCGTGGTCGGACATGAAGACGATCAGCGTGTTGTCGAGTTCACCGTTGACTTCGAGGTCCGACATCATCCGCCCGATGTTGTAGTCAACCCGCTCGACCATTGCGGCGTAGATCGCCATCCGCCGAGCGAGGTCGGCTTGTCGATCGGCGGGGAGCGTGTCCCACGCACGGATTTGGTGCAGCGTCTCGCCGTGGTTGGTATTGGCGACATCGCTGCGGAGTGTCAGCGCCGTTTCTTCGTCGATGACGCCGAGCTCCTGCATGCGATCGAGCCGGTCCATGCGCAACTGGTCCCAGCCAATCCCGTAGCGATTAACCAACGGATCGACCCACTCGTCACGTGCCTGGAGCGGGAAGTGCGGTGAGCCAAACGCTACGTAGGTGAAGAACGGGTCGTTGGTGCCCTCCGCGGCGTTGCGCTGGCGACTGTCGGCAAAGAAGTCGAGGGCGTAATCGGTGATCGCGTCGGTCTGATAGAACGTGCCCGGCTGATTGCCGCCGGAACTGGTTGTGTAAGTTCGCTCGGGGATGTTGTCCGATAGCAGCCGGTAGTTGCCCTGGAAGTTGTCTTGGCTGTGGTTCTCGGTGAAGCCCCAGTAGTCATCGAAGCCGCGAACACGGGGATCACGGACGTGGCCCCCGGGAATCGAACCGAAGTTTTGCGTGTTGCCGAGGTGCCACTTCCCCGACATGTAGGTGTGGTATCCCGAATCCTGTAGCACCTCCGAAACGAAGGCGTGGTTCTTCGGTAGTTGCGTGCCGTCCCCCGCTAGATTGGGAAGCCCGACGACATGCGATTGCAGACCCGTCATCAGGCTGGCTCGGGTGTTCGAGCAGCGGGGCGCCGTATAGAAGTTGCCCATCCGCAGGCCATTGTCGGCCATCGATTGGAGCGTGGGCGTCGCCATCTCGCCGCCAAACGGAGACGTGTCGGAGTACGCCAAGTCGTCCGTCAAGATTACCAAGATGTTGGGGCGCTCCGCGGCTTGCGCGACGGGGGCAAGAGCTGTCAGCGCAAGCGAGACGCAGCCCAACATGACGACGAGCCTGCCAACGGCGGCGCCATCTACAGCGCGCCGCGGGCGTGCGCAGAACGGCTCCACAGGTCTCGATTCCTTACCAATCCGCATGCTCGAAGATCAAGGTTCCACGCGGCGCCGACGAACGTCGGTGGGGCCGCAAGGCGTGGGCGTGAGCCCGGACGAGGACGTGACCGCGGCGCCGACAAGGTGGCGAGGCCGCTAAAGTGAACAGATTCCGCCTATCCGACCGGGGGCGTCCCTAGAGCCCCGCCGCACGGTCGCGGCTGAGAGCCACGATGCTGGGGCTGAAGGAAACGAGCCCGGCCAACAGAATGACCACGGCGGAACGCCCGATCTGACTGCCTAATCGTGCAACTTTTGCAATAAAGTCGGACCGTTGAAGATTTCTAATCGGGTCTCCGTATCAATCCCTGGTGATTCGGGCCAGAAAATGGCTCAGATCGACCGGCGTCGAGGTGTCCTACAGATGTGCGGCTTGTATCACGCCATTCCCCAAAATGGGCTCGGCGTCGATCGCAAGGTCTTTTCGCGGTGTCGAGCTAGTGGTGGAACAAAGACGATGGCGAGCGGAGACGGACCGAATGAACCACTCGACGCGACTCGGCGTGAGGACGAGTTCTTGACCCTGTTCGCCCAGTCCCAGCGGGGCCTGCACGCCTACATCCTGGCGATGGTCTACGACCCCAACACCGCCGCCGACCTGCTGCAGGAGACCAACATCGTCCTCTGGCGTAAGTTCGACCAGTTCCAACTCGGCACGAACTTCTTCGCCTGGGCGCGGGAGATCGCCCGGCTGGCCGTGATGCGTCACCGCCAAGTGACCTCGCGCGGCATCGCCACACTCGACCCGCATCTGATCGAGGAACTCGCCGAACGCGTTGCCGAGATGTCCGACAACGGCAGCCGTGACGCCCTGTCGGGGTGTTTGCAGCGACTCAAGGACGACGACCGCGAGCTGGTCGTCGCCCGCTACCGCCCCGGCGCCAGCGTGAACGGCCTTGCCGCGCGGCTGGGCCGGACCGAGAACAGCGTCTCGCAGTCGCTACGTCGCATCCGCCGGGTGCTGGCGGACTGCGTGCAGCGGACGCTCAGCGCCGAAGAACGGCTTTCACAGGGTTAGCTAACAACAGGGTTAGCTAACAACAGGGTTAGCGACACGCAGAGTAGTGACACGTAGAGAAGAGGCTGAACGAAGCAATCGACGGCTAGCAGACGGGTGATCCAGCCAGGCGGCGACATCATCGCACTTGAGTAAAACGATGGACAGGAAAGTTCTCCGACTAATCGACGACCTGATCGAGAATCGGCTCAGCGCCGCGGACGCCGCTGCGCTGGAGCGGATGCTCCGTGAAGAGCCGGAGGTCCGAGCGGCGTACCTCGAGTTGATGGGGGTCCATCGCGACTTGGTGAGCCTCGAGTCGCCGGTCCGGCCGTTCTCGCGCGAAGAATTGCGGACGATCAAGGCGGTCGAGGACTGCGTCGGAGAGTTCGATAGCGCCCACCCTCAGAATCCCGCCGCGACGGTGCGACCACCATCGGCCCGCGGCGGGCTCCGACTCGACCGTTTTAAGTACGGCGCGCTGGGACTGCTGTTAGGCACGGCGGCATCGGCGCTGGTGGCCCTGACTCTGGCGACGCCTGACGCCGACGGACCAGTGGCGCCCGTCGCGCAAGCGGCGCCGGCCGCCAACGTGGTCGCCAAGGTCATCCGCAAGATCGACTGTGACTGGGAGACCGAGCGCTGGAGCGCGGCGCCGTCGTCCCAGATCGAAGCCGGGCAGCAGATCAACCTCGCCGCCGGACTTCTTGTGCTGGAGTACAACTCCGGCGTCGAGCTGACCCTCAATGGGCCGGCGACTTTCGTCGCGACCTCCGACAAGAGCGCCCAGCTGCTCAGCGGCCAGCTCAGCGCCCGGGTGCCCGTGAAAGGCCGCGGCTTCACGGTCGAGACACACGCCGGCGACTTTGTCGATCTGGGGACCGAGTTCGGCATGATCGTCACCGAAGAGGGCTCGGTCGAGACCCACGTCTTCAAGGGCGAGGTCGTCGCCAAGCCGACATCGGTCGGCTCGGAAGCCGCTAAGAGTGTCTTGTTGCAGACCGGCGTCGCTTGGGCGCGGGGGTCGAGCTCGGATCAGGGCGGCAAGGTCGGCGCTAGGCCCGAGCTGTTTGTCCGCTCGCTGGCGACCGACAGGACCTTCGCCGGCGACAAGCCCGCCGTGAGCGATCGTCTTGTGCTCTGGCTCGACGCCGCCAACCGTTTGCAGCTCGACCAGAACCGCAGCGTCTCCGCTTGGGGCGATCAGCTCTGCGACGCCAATGCCAGCCCGAACGACGCCTGGCAGGTGGTCGCCGAGAAGCGGCCGGTATGGATCAAGAAGGGCCCCAATGGAAGGCCAGCGCTGCGCTTCGATGGCCACAAGGGCCTTGTGACCGAGCCGCTCCGTCTGGGCAGTTATCACACCTCGGCCGTCGTTTTCCGGGTGAACCGCAAGCTCGCGACCAAGCTGATCGCCGAGCGCGACGAGTACCAGCACCTGGGCGTGCAACTGCTGAACCTCAACGGCCCGCCGCACACGGTGCTGCAAGTCAACGACGACGCCCGCGTCGAGGCGCGGATCCACCGCGGTTGGCTGCGGGAGTTTTCGGACCCGGTCGATTCGGGCTACACGATCAGCCACGCGCCCCTTTCCGACGGGACGCACGTGGTGCTGTACGTCTACGACTCCGCGAATTCGCTGAGTCAACTCTATATTGATGGCGAGCTCGCGGCGGAGTCCTACGACGCGCCGGAGCTGTCGGCTACCGAGACGCCGCGCTACATCGGCTCGCACTTCGAACGCGAAGGCTTTGGCTTTGCGGGCGATATCTCGGAGGTCATGGTCTACGACGCGGCCCTATCCCCGGACGAGGCCATCGCGATGAGCCACTGGCTCGCCGCGAAACACCAAGCGCCCCTCAACGTGAGCGTCCAAGCAGCTAACTGAGCTACCCTTACGAGATGATACGGATGACGATTTCCTCTTCTGTTTTTCGATTCGCGACCGTGTTGCTGGGCGCCTGCCTATTGGCGCCGGGCGTTGCGATGGCCGCCGAGGCGCGGCCCAATATCCTTGTCGTGATGATCGACGACATGGGCTACTCCGACCCGGGCTGCTTCGGTGGCGAGGTCAAGACGCCCAACCTCGACGCGCTCGCCGCCGATGGCGTCCGTCTCCGCCAGTTCTACAACTGCGCCCGTTGTTGCCAGACGCGCGCCAGCATGCTGACCGGCGCGTACCCGCACCGTGTCAACATGAAGGAGTTCGGCCGCACGATGGACATGACGGTTCCGACCGTCGCCGAGAATCTCCGTGACAGTGGCTATGCGACCGCTATGGTCGGCAAGTGGCACCTGTCCGAGCTGCCGAGGACCCGCAACGAGAACCGCCGCATCCTCTGGATGAACCACGAGATCGACCTGCCGATCCCGTTTGTCGAAGAGGGGTCGTACCCAACCGATCGCGGCTTCGAGAGGTTCTACGGCATCGTTTGGGGCGTCGTCGACCACTTCGATCCCTTCAGTCTTGTGGAAGGAAAGACCCCCGTCGCTGAGGTTCCCGACGACTTCTACTTTTCAGACGCGATCACCGACCGCGCGGTTGCGGACCTCGATGAGTTCGCCGGCGGCGAGAAGCCGTTCTTCCTGTACGTCGCCTACACGGCGCCGCACTGGCCGCTCCACGCCAGGCCGGAAGACATCGCTAAGTACAAGAACCGATACCAAGCGGGATGGGAGGCGCTGCGTAAAGAGCGTTTCGACCGGCAGCAAGCGATCGGGCTGATCGAGGAGGAAACGCCGCGGGGCGCGATCTCAGGCCGCGGCGGAGATTGGGACAATCTCTCGGAAGCCGACCGCGAGTTCGAGGCCGACAAGATGGCGGTCCACGCCGCGATGGTCGATCGCGTCGATCAAGGGATCGGCAAGATCGTCGAGCAGCTCCGCAAGAACGGCCAGCTCGACAACACGGTGCTCGTCTTCCTGTCGGACAACGGCGCGTCGCCGGAGATCCCGCAGGCGGCCGGTTACGACCGCAACGGCGGCACGCGCGACGGCCGCACCGCCCTCCGCGACGGCGCGCTGCGCAAGCCCGAAAACCGTGACAAGCTCGGAACCGACGAGAGCTACACCGGCATCGGCGCCAGCTGGGCCAGTGCCACGAACACGCCGTTGCGGTTCTGGAAAGCCGAGTCGTACGACGGGGGCTGCCGCACACCGGTTGTGATCCACTGGCCAACCGGTCTGGGCGATCGGGACGGCGCGTGGGTCGATACCGTCGGCCATGTCATCGACTTGGCGCCGACGTTCTACGAACTGGCGCAGGCCCAACCCCAGTCCGGCACGCTGCAAGACGGCGTCAGCCTGGCGGCGACCTTCCGCGGCGAAGAGCAGTCGATCGACCGCACGCTGTACTTCGACCACGGCGCCGGCCGCGGCGTCCGCCAGGGCGACTGGAAGGCGTCGAAGCGCGGGCAAGGTGACTGGGAACTGTTCAACCTCGCTGTCGATCCGGGCGAGACCAACAACCTCGCTCGAGAGAAGCCGGAAGTGCTGGAGGGTCTGATCGCCCAGTGGGCCGAGTGGATCAAGACCGCCGAGCAAAAGCCGGCGAGCTCGCTCGCCCACCACACCGCCGACGCGGAGTAAGGAACCGGGCGTGCCCATCCCTACAGCGTTCTTCAAGTTGCCTAAGCGTCCCGCGCAGAGACGCAGAGACAGCCGAGTTGGATGTCTTGAAGACTCACGCCAAGGCGCAAAGTCGCAAAGGGCATGCAAGTGCGCGTTGGTCTGCAGTTGCGGTCCTTCTTCTACTGATCCTTATCTTCGCGCCTAAGCGGCTTTGCGTGAGTCTTCATCGCAGGCACTCGGCGTCTCTGCGCGAAACTTCCCGCACAGTCGCGCGAGGCTAGAATCGCTCCCTCAGTGAAGCTCGCTCTGCATCGACGAGGGCCGAAATCGACGAGGGATGGGGCGCGTCCTCGGGTCGACCCCACAGCATCGATTCTAAGAGCCATAGCGTACCCAAGAACGCGTCCGTGCGTGCCCGACCAACAAAGGTCCTATCCCCACGCCAGGACGAGTTAAATGGGCTCCTGGTGGCTCTGGCGCGGGGTTCTGGGCAGCGACGGTCCTAGCTCGCTCAAGGCCTCTTTTTCACCACGGAGTCACAGAGATCACTGAACGAAGCACAGAGAGTCCCCCCAGCGCGTACTCTGTGCTCTCTGTGGCTCTGAGATTACCGTCGTGGCGCCATCAACGGCGACCGCGGCGGACGGCGATCGTCAGCCAGCCGATGGCCGCCAGTATAGCGGCGTTTGGCTCGGGGACGGCGTTGAGCATCCTTAGCACGCTTGGTGGGATTGTGACGCCGGCGTCGTTCCAGGCGGTGCGCAATGCCACGAAGTCGGCGGCGCTGGTGACGCCGTCGCGGTTGACGTCGCCGGCGCGTTGTTGGCCGAGGAAGTCCAGGCCCGCGGTGTCGGCGAGCCAGCCATCGACGAACGCCTGGATGTCGGCAGAGGTGACGACGCCGTCGAGGTTGAGGTCGCCGGGCAGGATCGTCGTCGAGGTCTTCAGGTAAGCCCGCGCGACGGACGCCTGCTCGTTGAGGCTCCACGAGTGGAGCACGCCCACTTGCGGCCCGTTGCGGCCCCAGAAGAGGCCGTAGTGGCCGTTGGCGTCCCGCTTATTGGTGTGCAGCCAATCGAGGGCCGTATCGATGCGGTTGATCCACGTCGGGTTTCGATCGGCAACGTAGAGGTCGGCTAGTGCATCAACGAGCTCGAACGCCCAGTAGCCCTCGTCGTTGATGCGACCCGTGGCCGCGTCGAAGTAGCGGCCCAGCGTGGTCGCCGCGATCCGCTGGGCCTCGGTGAGGTAGCTGGCGTTGTCGGTCGCGTTGTAGAGCTCGAGGTTCGCCGAGATGCCGACGCCGGCCGCGTTGACGATGGCGACGCCACCGGGCGAGTTTGTCTCGATGACGAAGCCCTGGTTGAAGAGGCCGTTGGGCTGTTGGACGTGCGAGTTGGCCCAGGTGAGCAGCCGGGTCGCGTCGCTGAGATAGCTGGCCTGACCGGTGGCTTGGTACAGCATCGCCGCCGCGCGGGCGCCTTGCAGCGTGGAGATGGTGTCCTTCGAGAAGAAGTCGAACTGCTTGAAGTAAATGCCGCCGCCGGCGGCCGAGTCCTCCCCCTCGAGCACGAAGTCGTAGGTCTCTTGGGCGCGGGTCAGGTAGACCGGGTCCTTGGTGAGGTTGAACGCCTCGGTCAATGAGACGACGAGGTGGGCGTTGTCGTCGTAGAAGCGGTCCCCTGCCCCGGCGCCCGAGCGGTAGCCGGCGTCCCAGTAGGCGGCACGGAGTTCGTCGGAGAACTGCCGCAGAGCCGGTGCGTAGGCCGCGGGGTCGACCTCGACGAGCGAGTTGAGGACCCGAAACTGCGTCGCCGCCGGCCAAACGAACGCCCGCCCGTTGATCCCGCCGGAACGGACGCCGCTGAGGTTGACGGTTTCGGCGTAGAGGGCCGTGCCCGGGACGCGGAGGGTCGCCTCGATCTGGCCGAAGGTCTCCAGGCCGCGCGACAGCTGCGCGTCATTATCGACAACGCCGAAAGCGGCGCACGGCGTCAGGCAGCCGACCACCGCCGCGCCGATCAACCGCCGGCGCTGCTTCGTTACGAAAGACTTCATCATGCTTGCCTCAGTTCCTGCTCTATCTACGCTCGGTTATCTCTGCCGCTTGTCAGCGATTCACAGCCGCTGGACGAGCTGCCTGCTTCTGCGATTCCTTTTCCTTCGCTTCCTTCAACTCTCGGAGGCGCTGGTACATGTCGAATCGCTTCGGGAACGCCACGCCGTGTTCGGTCGCCCAGGCCTCCCACATGGCGACCAGTTCGTCACGCTTGGCAGTCTCCTTTTCAGCCAGGTCGTGCAGCTCGGTGCGATCCTTGGCGATGTCGTAGAGCTCCCAGGGGTGCTCGTAACGCCGCACCAGCTTCCAGTCGCCCCAACGCACGGCGGCGTTCCCCTCGTGCTCCCAGTAGAGCGGCTCGGGGTGGATCACTCCGTCGCCGCCCTTGATGGTCGCGGCGAGCGACTTGCCAACGCACGGCGGGACCGCGTCGGGATAGGTCGCCGAGGCGAGCTCGACGCAAGTCGCCATGACGTCGGGCAGGTACGCGGCGTGACGGACGAAGCCGCCGCGCTGGGCGTCCTTCATGCCGGCGGGCCAGTGGGCGATGAACGGCGTCCCCATGCCCCCTTCGTGGACGAAATGCTTGTAGAGGCGAAACGGCGTGTTGCAGGCGTTCGCCCAAGCGTGGCCGAGGTGCACTCCGCCGACCCCGGGGGGCGGGTTGCGGACCATCGCTTCGGAGCCCTGTCCGAGCCGGCCGCCCTCTTGGCAGGCGCCGTTGTCAGAAAGGAATAGGATCAGCGTGTTGTCGGCCTCACCGATCGATTCGAGGTGGGCATAGAGCTTGCCGATGTTCTGGTCGATCGAGTCGATACAGCCGGCGTAAGCGGCCATGATCGCATCGAGGTTGTCACGGCGCTTCGGCCTTAACGAGTCCCACTCGGGGCCTTCGTGCGGAGCGGCCTCGACCTCGGGGCCGAACAGGCCTAACTCCTTTTGCTTGGCGAAACGGGCCTTCATCAGCGGCTCCCAACCACCCGTGTACTTGCCGCGGTAACGTTCGAAGTCGGCGACCTTGGCGTTCAGCGGCCAGTGCGGGGCGTTGTAGGCGAGGTAGAGGAAGAACGGCCGGTCGTCCTCCTCGGTCGCCTCGCTGATGTAACGACAGGCCTCATCGGTAAAGGCGTCGGTCGTGTAGAAGTCGTCGCCGGGCTTGACCGATTCGTTGCCACGGGTGAGGCCACGGTTGCCGCCGGGGCGGAAATAGTTGAACGCGCCGCTAAGCCCGCCGAAGTAGCGGTCAAAGCCACGCTGCAGCGGCCAGACTTCTTGGCTATTAGCGCCGACGTGCCACTTGCCGGTCATCAGGGTATGATAGCCGGCGTCGCGGAGGACCTGGGCGATCGTGACGCAGTTATCGATGAGAAACCCCTGGTAGGGGCCCTCGACCTTCAGCGGCTCGTCGGGCGGCGCCGTCATGTGGCCGATGCCTACTTGGTGCGGGTGCAAGCCGGTCAGCAGGCTAGCGCGCGTCGGGCAGCAGCGGCCGTTGTTGTAGAACTGCGTAAACCGCAGGCCGTCGCCGGCGAGGCGGTCGAGGTTCGGCGTGTTGATCTCGCTGCCGTAGCACCCGATGTCCGAGAACCCCATGTCGTCAACGAGGATGACAACGATGTTGGGACGCTCGTCGGCGACCGCCGGAGCCGCCGCGCCGCCCACGAGGAAGAGGCCCGCTACAGCGGCCGTGAAGTTCAGGAACCGTCGCAGAGAGTCGGCCATCGTATCGATATATTTGGAGGAGATCGATCAAGAGTTTGTCAGCAAGGCGCGAACACCAATCGACACTGTAACTGAACGCGGCGCGGCCGACTCGCCCCAGGTGGCCCGCCCGACTGGCCCGTCTAGCCGTCAGTTTTTATTCCTGGCGTTCGCCGCGGCGCGGGCGGCGGCGTTGCCATTGATCATCCGGGAGAGGGCGTCCGCTTCGGTGGCTCGGCCCAGGTCGCCTTGGCTCTCCATCCAAGCCGTGAGGCGGCCCTTCATGGCGGCGATTCGCTCGGCGTGCTCCGGCGCCTCCGCCAAGTTGTGCAGCTCGTCGGGATCGCTTTGCGTGTCGAAGAACTCGTACTCGGGCGGCTGATGGAACCGCTCGACGAGGGCCGCGGCCTCTTCGTCGCCCGCCGCGGAGGCGCGGCGCCACTCGGCGAAGTACCGTGATTTGCTGATGCCGTTGTCGAAGCGAGAATCGGCGTTGACGTTCCAGATCAAGTGATAGCGGGGCGAACGGATCGAACGCCGGCCGTAGTGCCCGTCGAACTGGTAGATCCCGTTGGAAGTCTGGACGCCGTAGACATACTCCTTGTGCTCGTCCGACCGACCAAGCAGCACAGGCGAGAAGCTGCGACCGTCGAGACCCTCGGGGGGAACACCGCCGGCGAGTTCGACGAAGGTGGGGGTCACGTCCACGTACTCGACCATCGCGTCGGTGACAGTCCCCGGGGCGATATGGCCGGGCCAGCGGACCACCATCGCCGACCGCAGGCCGGCGTCATAACACGTCCACTTGGCGAAGGGGAAGCCGTTGCCCTGTTCGGAGAGGACCATGACGACGGTGTCATCCGTGAGTTGGTGCTTGTCCAGCAGGTCGAGCGTCTTGCCCACTTGCCCATCGAAGAAGGTGATCTCGGCGAGGTACTTGGAGTAAGCGCGACGCAGCGCGGGGTTATCGCGCCAGTAGGGCCGGAGCTCGAGATCGCTCGGCTTGTAGCGGGAGGGGTCGCCCTTGTTCCAGGGGCTGTGGGGCTCGTTCGAGCAGACGAAGAGGCAGAAGGGCTGCTCTCGCGACTTACAGTCGCTTAGAAGGGTATCGATCGCGGCGAAGTCAGGGTTGGCGCCGCCGGAGTAGTCGAACGGAAAGGCCTCCTCGGGGGCGATATGCCGCTTGCCCGAGAGGGCGACGCGATAGCCCAGGTCGCCGAGATAGTGGCAGACGCTCTTCACGCCGTCCTTGACGAAGGTGTGATTGGGGTAGGCGCCGCTGCGGACCGGGTAGAGCCCCGTCATGAGGTTCTGCCGGGTTGGCGAGCACATCGGCGCCGCCTGAAAGCAGTGAGTGAACTTCTTCCCCTCGCTGCAAAGGCGATCGAGATTGGGGGTCGCCGCTTGCCCGCCATAGGCCCCCAGGTCGGTCCAGGTGCAATCGTCGGCGATGATGCAGACGAGGTTTGGCCCCGCCAGGCTGGCCGCCGTTGAGGCCCCTAGGACGAGCCCAACGAGGATCGGTAGAGCGATTCGCTTGAATGTCATCCAGTTTCCAATCGACGAGGACGCCCTGCCGGAACGGCCAGAGACGTGAGGTGAGCGCCCCAGACATCCGTGGGGAGCGCGATGCTGGCAACTTCTTTACCGAAGCCGAGCCGCCG
The DNA here is from genome assembly GCF_007753265.1 of Botrimarina mediterranea. Taxonomy (NCBI): domain Bacteria; kingdom Pseudomonadati; phylum Planctomycetota; class Planctomycetia; order Pirellulales; family Lacipirellulaceae; genus Botrimarina; species Botrimarina mediterranea. The sequence continues at coordinate 2,668,972 of NZ_CP036349.1, read as the reverse complement.
ATCTGAGCCGCTTTCGTTGAAAACGGACCGGGTCGCCGTCGTTCTACTCCCACTGCGGCGGTCCGTACCGGCAACACTGGCGGGAGAATCTGTGGCGGAATCCCCAAACTTCTCCGACTTTTTCGAGTCAGATCGGGCGAATCCGCGGGGTTCTTCTGAAGGCAGGTGGAGAGACCTGACGTCCTCTTGGCGCCGCCAGTTGCTGGCTGGCGCAACCGGGAGTTGGTCGTGGCTCTACCATCGCGCCCGGTTCGCGTCATTCACTTTTCCCTTTGGCTTGTCGTTACCATCACGCTGGATTGGCTTTTCTCCGTTGAGTCGAGAGCCAAGAGACGGCTGAGGTTTTGATCACGATTCCATCGGCGCTCGGCCGCCGGCTCCCGTTGCCGGCGCGACCGCGTCGCCTGTTATCGATCCGTCGCACGCTCGCTAGCTACTTATCGAACACGCCGCCTCAGGCAACCGCAGGACTTGAAGCAATGCCACGACAACTCATGAGCAAGTTCTCTCTAACCGCGATGCTTGGCGGTGTCGCTGCCTTGAGCCCTTGCGTCGTCACGCCACAGGCCGAGGCCGCCTACACGCTGGATCGCTGGTACCAGATGGGCGACGACATCCTCTTCGCCGGCAGCCCCGACGCAGAGAACGCCGCTAACGGCGCCGCGGTTGGTTCGGGCAATTTCTTGACCGGCGTCAATGGCGGTCCAGTGACGTTCGACAGCGCCGCAACCAACAACGACAACTTCCAGCCCCTCGCCGCCTTCGGCGCGACGGGCCTCCCCACGTACGCTCAGTACGGCGTCGGCGGCAACCCCGCGGCGCCAGTCGCCGGGGCGGCGTCGATGAACCAATTCGGTATCCGCTTCGACGGAGTCGATGACTACCTCGCCGCGATCAACCTCAACGACCCGTCCGTCGCGGCGCCAGGGTCGCTTGTGACCTACAACACCAGTGACCGCGGCATGCAGATGTGGGTCATGCCGACCAACCTCGACGGGGTCGCCGAGTATGTCATCGACGACGCCGACATGCACGGCTTCAACGTTACGACAGCGGGCAACTGGATCGCCGAAACCCGTGACGACCGGATCGAAACGGGCGTCGCGGTCACGCCCAACACTTGGTCGCACGTGATGCTCGTCCACGATTCGGTCGGACTGAAGTCGTCCGTCATGTACGTCAACGGGCTCGCCGTCTCGACGCAAACGACTGGCTATAACAACGCCAGCGCCGTCAACCTCCTGGTGGGCGCGAACGCCGAGCCGGATGTTGGCGAGACCCAGAATCCGGACTTGCAGACGCCGCCGACGTTCTTCCAGGGCATCATCGACGAGATCGAGCTGTTCGTCATCGACGACGGGTCGAGCTACGGGCAATTCGACTACACCTCCGACAACGGCTACTTCACCGATATCTTCCTGCCGAGCCAGAGCGGATACGGCTTTACGCTCAACTCCTCGACGGGCCACAACTCGCAGCAGTGGGTCGCGGGCGACATCGATTTCGACGGCGACTTCGACCAGACCGACATCGACCTCTTCGTCGATGGCTGGCTTTCGAGCAAGAACGACCTGCCCGGAGCGGGCGCTCAGATCGGCGACTACGTCTCGCTCGGGCTGGGCGACCTCAACCTCGATGGCTCCACCGACGCCAGCGACTGGGTCGTGCTGCGGTCGCTCGTCAATGGTTCGAGCGCAAACCTTTCGATACCGCCGCTCGTGGCGGTCCCCTCGCCGGGCGCGATGAGCCTAGCGTGCTCGGCGATCGGCCTGTTGCTGAGCGGTCGCCGGCGCTAGGAAGGCCGTCGTCGCGTTGGGTATCTCACGGAACATGAGCGGGACGCCCCGCCCTCACAATTGATCGAGAAGGATTTGGGAATGGACCGCCTCCACCGTAGCGAGTTACGTCGCGCGTTCACGCTTGTCGAGCTGCTGGTCGTGATCGCGATCATCGGCATCTTGGTCGCTCTGCTTCTGCCGGCCGTGCAAGCGGCACGAGAAGCGGCGCGTCGCAATCAGTGCACGAACAACCTCAAGCAGCAGATGCTGGCGTCGCTCAACTTCGAGTCGAGCACGCAGGAGCTGCCTGCGGGCGTCAACGTGTTCCAAGACCCGACAACGAATCAACCGATACGGGTGCCCGGCGACACGAACTTCATGGCGGTTTGGGCGACTTGGTGCGTTGAAATTTTGCCATACATTGAGAACCAGTCGCTCAAGAGCCTTTTTGATGAAACCCGCCGCCTGGATGAGGCGCCGAACAACACGCTCATTACTCAAGAGCTACCCGAGTTCCTCTGCCCCTCGGACACCGAGCCGCTGGGCTACTCGCCGGTGGCGCCGACGCCGTTCGGCCGCTCGTCGTACCGGGCCAACTCGGGCGTCGCACAGGGTGAAGAGGTTTGGGGACGGGTCCTCAGCGTGATCAACGCCGCTGGCGCGCCCAGCGCCCTCTCGAATAACGCGAACGGCAAAGCCAAGCGTGGTCCCTTCACGGTCGTGTTCGAGCCCACCTCGATGAACCGCATCAAGCTGCGGCAAGTGACCGACGGCACAAGCAAGACGCTAGCGATTAGCGAGTATCACACCGACAATGCGTTCTACACGGTTGACAATGCACGCTGGAACTACTCCGCATGGGGCAGTTGGCGTGCCTACCCGGCCATGTCGGCGATCTTCTCGCCGAACTACTCGAGCGGCGTCCTGCAGAACACCATCGGCATCGCCGACTACGACGCCTGCCTGAAAGCGAACGCCAGCAACATCAACTCACGTGACCGGGCTTGTACGCACACGTTTGCGTCCAAGCACAGCGCTGGGCAGATGCAGGCCGCGTTCGTTGACGGCCACGTCGAGTCGCTGTCCGCCGACACGGACATCTACGTGCTCGAGGCGATGGCGACTATCGGCGGCGGCGAGAACGGCGCCGCCCAGCCCGTCTCCAGCGGTGGCGGCGGCCCGTTCGGCAGCTGAGACCATTGCGTCCTGTGGGAGGCGTCTCCAGACGCCGATGACGCGCACCATGCCGAACACGGTCAAGAGACCGTAATCGGCGTCTGGAGACGCCTCCCACAGGTATCGTTGCCAGCCGCGCGGCGTTAACCCCCGGTTCCTGTAACGGTGATCTCGTACTCGCCGGAGCCAAGCTCGAACTCGGCGGCCGCTGGACGGAACGCGGCGCCTTCCGACTTCGCGGTGGTCGCATCGACAGGCTTGCCGTCCACGAGGATCTCCTCCGGCGCCACGTTGGGCAGGCGAACGGTCGCCTTCGTGTTCGCCGGGATGACGACACGCACCTGGCGGGCGTCGGCGGGGCCGGACCACTCGGTCTCGATCGTGCCGCGGATGCTGTCGTACTTGATGCGGCAGTGCTCGAGCTCGGGGTCGAAGGTCGGCTCGATGACGATCTTCGCGTAGCCCGGCGCCGCCGCGTGGATGCCGCCCAGGTGTTGCGACATCCAGCCGTAGACCGCGCCGAACGAGTAGTGGGCGAACGAGTTCATACCGGGGTCTTGGAAGCCGCGTTCGGGGGTCCAGCCATCCCAGCGTTCCCAGATGCTGGTGGCGCCGTGTGCCAGTGAGAAGAGCCAGCCCGGATACTCGGTCTGGTGCAGCAGCCGAAGGGCGACGTCGTCGCGGCCGATCTCGCTGAGCACGAGCATCAGGTCCTTGGTGCCGACGAAGCCGGTCGAGAGCTTCCAGCCGCGGGCTTCGATGTCGGCCACCAGCCGCTCGGCGGCTTGCTCGCGCCTATCGCCATCGACGAGACCGTAGCCGATCGCCAGGACGTAGCACGCCTGGGTGTCGCCGCGGACGGCGCCGTCGGCGGTGACGAACTCTTCGTTGAACGTCTCCTTGATGCGATCGAACAAGGCGGCGTACTTCTGAGCGTCTTCGGTTTTGCCGAGGACTTCGGCGGTGCGGCGCAAGAGATCGACGCTGCGGGCGTAGTAGGCCATGTAGATGACCTCCTTGGGCGTGTCGGCCTTCACACTGAGCCAGTCGCCGTAGGCGTGGAAGTTGTCGGGCGGCAGCACGCCGTCCTTCGATCGTTCGCGGCAGAACTCGACGAAGCGGACCATCGACGGGTACTGCTGCGCGAGCAAGTCGAGGTCACCGTAAGCCTGATAAACCTCCCACGGGCAGATGACGCCGGCGTCGGCCCAGGCGGGGCCGCCGTCATCGAGCCCCTTGAGAACCGGCGCCACGCACGGCAACTGGCCGTCCTTGCGCTGGGCGTCGGCGAGGTCCACCAGCCACTTGCGGAAGAACGCCTGCACGTCGGTGATCCGCGCGGCGGTCATGACGTAGACCTGCGCGTCGCCGGTCCAGCCGAGCCGCTCGTCGCGCTGCGGGCAATCGGTCGGCACGTCGATGAAGTTCGAGCGCTGCGTCCAGAGGATGTTCTTGTAGAGTCGGTTGAGCTTGGGATCGGAGCTGTCAAACTCATTGACCAAGGGCGTGTCGCTGCTCAGCGCGACGCCCGTCACGGCTTCGAGCGGCGGCTGCTCGTCGAGTCCGGTGACTTCGACGTATTGGAAACCGTGGAACGTTTGGCGCGGCTGCCAGATCTCTTCGCCCTCGCCCTTGCACGTGTAGCGATCAACGGCGCGGGCGAGCCGCAGGTTGGTGACGTAAAGCGTGCCATCAGGGTTGAGGCGTTCGGCGAAACGGAGCTGGACGCGTTGGCCCTTCTTGCCGCGCACCTTGAGCCGCACCACGCCGGCCAAGTTCTGGCCGATGTCGTAGACGTAGACGCCGGGGACGGGCTCGCTCGCCGACTGGGCGGGGAACTCATCGACTTCGGCGACAGGCGGGCCGGGGTGCCACTCGATTGTGGGCGACACTTCGGCGCCGACATCGACCGACCCCACCGACGCGACCTCGGCGCCGGGCTTGTCCCAGCCGGGGACTTCCTTGGTGGCGTCGTACTCTTCACCGATGAGCATGTCGGCGATCTGCGTCGGCCCTTCGGTGACGGTCCACTTGCTGTCCGTCGCGAAGGTGTCGTGCGAGCCGTCCTCGTACTCGACGCGGAGCATCGCGCGGAACCGCGGCTTCGTGCCGTAGTGGTCGCGTTGCGCGCCCCAGGCGACGTGACCCGAGTACCAGCCGTCCGCCAGCACGGCGCCCCAAGCGTTGTCGCCCTGCTCGACGGCGTCGGTCACGTCGTAGGCGCGGTAGTAGACGCGCTTGCGGTAGTCGGTCCAACCCGACGAGAAGTAATCCTCGTTGACGGGCTTGCCGTTGAGGCTGAGTTTGGCGTCGCCAAGAGAAGCCAGGTAGGCCGTGGCGCGGCGGACGGGCTTCTTCACGGCGAACTCGCCACGCAGATAACTCGGTGGCGCCGTGACGTCGCGGCGGATGACGAGTTTTCCCCAGGGATCGTCGCCGTAGTCGCCGACGACTTTCACTTTCGGTGCGTCGTCGAAAGCCTGCTTCTGCCAATCACCGGCGTCGTCCTTCGCGCTAAGCCACTCATCGTTCGTTGCGAGCACGTGCTGCTGGCCGTCGGCGCCGGTGACGGTCAACTTGAGGATCAGGCCGGTAGGGCCGGGGCTGCCGTTGCGGGTGAGCACTCGCAGCGTGTTGACGCCCGAACGAAGGTAGGGGCCGACCTCTTCGGTCTTCGGATGAACCAGAGCCGTGACGCCAGCCACTTCGACGTCGTTGAGAAGGACCGTCGCGTTGTCATCCGCGGCGACGACGAGTGTCGCGTCTTGGCCTTCCGCGCCGGCGGGCAGTTCCCACTCACGGTAGAAGACACGCGTCTCGGCGGGCGCCTGGCCTTCGGCGTCGGCGGGGAAGCAGACCCACTTGGCGCCGTCGAGCGGGGCGCTCGGCGGGTCGGAGTTCAGGTGGCGGTGGGCGTCGTAACCGATCCAGTCGCCTTGCCACTGCTGCTCGTCGAGGACGCCAACGGTCCATTCGGCCGGCTCGCTCCACGGGCCCGGCTTGCCGTCGCGGTCCCACGCCATGACCTTCCAGTAGCAGGGCTGGTGCGACTCGAGTTTGGCGCCGGCGTAGTTGACGCCGTAGGTGGCGTCGCTCTCGACTTTGCCGGTGTCCCAGAGGTCGCCCTCATCGGCGGCGAGCTTCTCCGGGGAAGAGGCGACGAGAACGCGGTAGGCGGACTGCAGCTGATTGCGCTGGTCGGACGTGACGATCCAGCTCAACTCCGGCGCCGTGCGATCGACGCCGCGCGGCTCGACGAGGTACTCGCAGCGGAGCCGTTGCGACTGCAGGGCGCCGTTCGCTTGGTCGGCGGCGAAGGTGATTGATTGCGAGCCGACGAGAGCCGCCAGCAGGGCGACGGAAAAGCGTGTGAGAAGAGCCATGTCGGAGGAGTTCCTCGGGTGGCGATGCGTGGTGTTCCGTACCGGATCGGTGGCCCGATCGTAGCCCACGCCGAGTCGCTCTGAAACAGTCCTCGCTGCGGTGGGTCGAGAAACTTGTGCGTGGCAGCCCTATCGTGAAGCGGCTCACGCACGGCTGGTTAGTTCGCACAGCGGCCCTCATCATTGGCGCGGCGCTTCTTTTTGTTGTGGTGAGTTGGGTCCCTGCCCAGAAGTTGCTCCGATTTAGCCACTAGTCGTGGTAAAATGCTCGCTTGTTCGATCCGATCCCTATTACGCTGCGGCCCCGCAAGGAACGCCGTCTGGAAGTGCCCACGATGTCGATAGTTTGCCGTGTCGCCGCCGTGCTCTGTCTGAGCGTTGTCGCGCCGGCAGCGAGCCCGCTCGTTGAGAACTCGGACATCGAGTCGGGCGACCTCGCGCCGCGCGAGGCTGGGGGCGACGCCCTCGTCACTTCGTCGGAGCCGATCTCCGATACTACCAAGGCGTTCGCGTTCGATCCGGCCATCAAAGCCGAGGCTTATGCGGACATCGACTACCGCGAGCCGCTGCGGCCGCAGTTCCACTTCTCGTCGGGGCGCAACTGGCTGAACGACCCCAACGGGATGGTGCATGACGGCGAGAAGTACCACCTCTTCTTCCAGCACAACCCCGCCGCGCCGGTGTGGGGCAACATGACGTGGGGCCACGCAGTCAGCACCGATATGGTGCATTGGAAGCAGCAGCCCCACGCGTTGCTGCCGTACCGCGTTGACGGGCGAGCTGGCACGATCTATTCGGGGACGGCTATCGTCGATCACAACAACAGCCTCGGCGTGCAGCAGGGTTCACAGAAGACGCTCTGCGCTTTCTACACGTTCGCCACGGAGCCGAAGTTCTACCAGGCGATGGCGTACAGCACCGACAGCGGCGAGTCGTGGACGTACTGGAACGAGGGCCGTGCGGTGGTTCCGCACCAGGGGTTCGACAACGGTGAGCGCGACCCGAAGGTGTTCTGGCACGAGCCGAGCCGGCGTTGGGTCATGTCGCTGTGGGTGCAGTCGAACCCCGGCCGCGTGCGGTTCTTCACTTCGGAGAACCTGACCGACTGGGAGTTTGCATCCGACCTGATGCGTGACTGGGCGTTCGAGTGCATGGACATGGTCTTCTACCCCGGCGCCGACGGCGAGCAGCAGGCCGTGATCTATGACGCGAGCTTCGACTACGAGGTCGGGACCTTCGACGGCAAGGAGTTTCACACCGAAGCCGGCCCGTTCGTCGCCGGCGGGGGCAACTTCTACGCGGCCCAGACGTTCAACAACAGCCCCGACGAGCGCGTCGTCCAGATCGGCTGGATGCGCGGCGGCCCCAACCCGGCCGAGACGCACGGTCTCCCTTTCAATCAACAGATGTCCTTCCCGTGCGAGCTGACCCTGCGGGACATGAACGGGGAGCCGCGGCTGTTCGCGTGGCCGATTGAGGAGATTGCGACGCTCGTCGAAGAGACCCGGGAGCAAGGCCGCGTCGCGGTTGACGAGGATGGCGCCGATCTGCTCAATGGCGGCGTGCTGGACCTCGCCGACATCGAGCTGGCGTTCGAGCCGGGCGACGCCGAGACGATCCATTTCGATCTTGGCAAGGCGCGACTCTGGTACAAGTCTGGCAGCCGCGAGCTCTGGATGTCGGGCGTCGATGACAAAGGCGACCGCACCGACGTACTGGTGTTCCGCAACCTGAAGCCGCGCGACGGGGTGGTTAAGCTCCGCTTGTTGATCGATCGGCTCTCGGTGGAGGCCTTCGCGTTTGGCGGCGAGCAGTTCTTCGCGGGGTACTACCTCCCGCTGGAGCAGGACGGCGGCGCGGTCGTCCGAGCGTCGAGCGGCGGGGCCGCTATCCGCTCGGCCGAAGTGCGTCGGCTCCGCTCGGCGTGGCGTCCGTAGCTCGGCCGGCACAATTCCAGCTACCCTCCTCTCTCATTGCGAGCCGTCTCTCTTGAACGCCAATCCGACGCTTATCGCCAGCGCGATCATCGCCGCCCTCGGCGGCTTCTTGTTCGGCTTCGACACCGCCGTGATATCGGGGGCGGAGCAGAAGATTCAGGCCAACTGGGAGTTGTCGTCGTTCACCCACGGCCTGGCGTTGAGCGCCGCGTTGTGGGGGACGGTGATCGGGTCGCTGGTGGGCGCTTACCCGGCCAACAAGTACGGACGCAAGCCGACGCTGCTGTGGATCGGCGTGCTCTACTTCGTCTCGGCCGTCTGGTCGGGGCTCGCGACCGATCCCGTGTCGTTCATGATCGCGCGCTTCATCGGCGGCGTGGGGGTAGGCATCTCGACCGTCGCGGCGCCGATGTACATCGCGGAGATCTCGCCCCCGGGCGTCCGTGGACGGCTGACAGCGATGTACCAGTTCAACATCGTGCTAGGCATTCTCATCGCGTACCTCTCCAACTCGCAGTTGCTGGGCGTCAGCGAGAACGACTGGCGTTGGATGCTCGGCGTCGAGGCGCTGCCGGCCCTGATCTACACCATGGCGTGCCTCGCCCTGTCGGAAAGCCCCCGCTGGCTGGTTGCCGTGCGGGGCGATAGCGCGCAAGCCGTGGCAGTGCTGAAACGACTCGGCGCGTCCCCCGACGAGGCGCAGTCGCAGCTGAGCGAGATCGAAGCGGCCGCCGCGGCGGAATCGCATCATCAGAACCTGTTCGAGTCGGGCCTCGGCAAGCCGATCCTGCTGACGTTCTTGATCGCGTTCTTCAACCAGCTGTCGGGGATCAACGCGGTGCTCTATTTCGCGCCGCGGATTTTCGAGCTGACGGGATTGGCGGAGGACGCCGCGTTCTTACAGTCGACCGGCATCGGGCTCACCAACTTGATCTTCACCATGCTGGGGATCTTCTTGATCGATCTGCTCGGCCGACGCACGCTGCTGCTCATCGGCTCGTTCGGTTACCTCGCCACGCTCGGCATGTGCTCGTGGTCGTTCGCGTCGGAGAACTTTGGGCTGGTCCCTTACTTCCTGTTCGGATTCATCGCGGCGCACGCGATCGGGCAAGGGGCGGTGATCTGGGTCTTTATCGCCGAGATCTTCCCGAACCGCCACCGCGCCGCCGGCGCTTCGCTTGGCTCGGCGACGCACTGGGTGTTCGCCGCCCTGTTGACGCTGGTCTTCCCGACGCTGGTAGAGAGGTTCTCGCCGGCGGCTGTCTTTGGCTTCTTCACCGCGATGATGGCGTTGCAACTCGTCTGGGTGCTGACAATGGTCCCCGAGACGAAGGGCGTGCCGCTCGAGCGGCTGCAGCAGCAGCTCGGGCTAGCGAAGGACTGAGCGAGCCGTGGGGCGCCTCAGGGGCGAGGCCTTAGGTCGATGACGACAAACGAGCCCTTTGTCTTGCCGGAAGCGCTGTCGATTCGCCAACGAAGAACGCCGGTTCTTTGGGCTCGATAAGCAGTTCGCCGCTCCAGGGTTCGCTGCTGACGAACCAGTCAAAGCAGCGGTCGAGTTCCTCGGCTAGCTCAGGCGTTTTCAGACCGCTGATTGACGGACAGAAGTACTCGGCCGGGGGTTCGAGATTCATCGAACCGATCGCGACGTCCTTTCCGACGACGACCCCCCGTTCGTAGCAGGCACGGATCGAACCAATCGCAGCGGGGCATGTCGTCGAGACAAACGCCGGGGCGATCGCTTCGCTCCCCTCGATGAGATCGGCCATCATCCGATAGGCAGCCGCGGTCGGGTCCGTAAAAAGGGGCGCTGGGTTGTCGTGCAACTTGCCGTCACCGCCCCTCCGTGCGATCCAACGCTGCCAGATGGCGATGCGGCGTTCGATCTCCGGGTTGCGGTTCTGCGAGTTCACACAGTCGATGCGGCGATGCCCCAGCTGCCAGAAGTGATCAAGGACGCGTTCGATGCAAGCCTCAGAGAAAAGCCGGATCGACGGCAGGCCTTCTCGTGAAAAGTCGCCGTCGAGGACGACAACCCTGTTCGAGCGGAAGTGCTCCGAGAGCCGACGAGGGATCTCGGGGCCATAGGGGATAATGATCGTCCCCTTGGCTTGCTCGACGACTTCGACAACGGCTCGGTCGTCCCAGTGGACGTACTGACCGGGCCGCATCGCGACGCCACGCCTCGCGGCCGCGTCGCTGACGAGCACTCGCAACTGAGTGAGATAGCTCGAAGGGTAGGCGGGATAGAGGAGCACGACCTCGGCGGGTTTCGCGGACTTCGCGAAGGTCGGATGAATCGCCAGGGCGCCGGAGTCGTCGCGGGTGAGGACCTCTTCTTCGAGGAGTTGCCGCACGGCGCGACGCGCGGTCATGTAACTGACGCCGGTCTCCTCGGCGAGACGCCGTTCGCCGGGGATGCTTTCGACGAGATAGTCCCCTTCTTGGATCCGCCGCTTGATGACCGACATCACCTCGTTGTATTTCGTCGGCGCCGCCATCGGTTGCTATCGGGGAGTTGGGAGGAGTTATCGAGGTCTGGCCCACAGTGGGGCCTCTCAAGGCGCCAAGTCTCGGCTAGACAACATGCGTTCTGTTCGGCCTGGGGGCGGAGCGCCGCCACCTTCATTCTTCGTCGGCCAGACCGAAGGGAAAAAGATACAGGCGTCAGATTCCAATTGCTTGACACCCAGCATGGGTTAGTATAGCATCTGTGCTATAGGGCAGAGAAGAGCCTGCGTCGCGAGTTCCAGCGATTCCTCTGTCGAGAGGAGTTCGCGACGCTCGTCAGCGCAAAACCCATCTCCCCCTTCGATTGCTGCTCATCATGGCTCGGTGACCTCGCTTCCCGGCGCCCGTACTCATCACGTTCGCTTGCCCTACTGCTGAGCCACACGGCTCTCCGCGGGGTGGAGAATCGTTCCAGCGAAGACGTCCGTCTTTTCTTGCCGTCCTTTTCGATTGACCTAACTGGAGAGAGTAATGAACACCACGCTCCGCCTCGGACTGCTCCTCGGCGCCGTCGCCGCCGCACAACTTGCCGGCGGGCACGACGCCAACGCACAGTCGCTGTTAATCGACTTTGGCACGGACACAACGTATCGCGGCATCAGCGTGGTGAACCCCGACAGCAACGGCAACCACTGGAACAACATCGCGACTGGTGTTTTCTATACGGACCTCATCGACAAGAGCGGTGCGGCGACGACCATCGACTTGGGGTTTAGCACCCCTGTCGGGACTGACAGCTACAACGGCCCCGCTGGTGACACGGCAGCGGGCGTCGCCGCAACGATTGGCGCCACGGACATCGACGCGGCCGCGTTGGGTGACCTGGGCAACGTCAACGCGGCTTACGACTTCTTTGCCGAGACCAACGCCCGATTCGAGATTCAGGGACTCGATCCCGCAAAGACCTACAACCTGTCGTTTTACGGCTCCCACAAGTTCAATCCGGACGCGACAACGGTCTACTCAGTCTACACTGACAACACGTACTCGACTCTCGTCGCTTCGACGTCCCTCGATGTCTATGAACCCGGTTCGCCATGGTTGCACAACCGTGACACCGTGGCGACGCTGACCGGCGTCGCGCCGCAGGCTTCGGACATTCTGTACGTCCAGTTTACGGGTGCTGGCGGCGACTTCGGCTACCTGAACGCGATGCAGATCACCGCCGTTCCGGAGCCGACCTCCGCCCTGCTGGTTGCATCGGTTGTTGGACTAGCCGTCGCGCGTCGACGGACTCGCTAGTCGCCCTCCCCCACCGATTGAGATAAGGCGCGTACCACCATGAAAACCTCAGTATTCCTGAACAGGCGTCTGCCGTTCGGACTCGTGATGGCCGCGGTTTGCGCGCTGGCGGCTTCCGCCGGCGCGCAGACCGTGCTCTTCGACTTCGGCAATGACGCGTCGTTCCGCGGCGTGACAACTCCGAGCCCGGACCTCAATGGCAACTACTGGAACAGTCTTCGGACCGGCGTCTTCTATCAAGAGCTAACTGACATATCGGGGGCGGCGACCACGATCGACTTTGGTTTCAGCACCGGCGTGGCGACCGACAGCTACAACGGCCCCGCTGGCGCGACAGACGCGGCAACCGTGGATGTCGATGTGTTCTTCACCGACATCGACGACGTGGCGCTCGGAGACCTCGGGGCGTTTGAGGCCGCGTTCGATTATGTCGCGGGCCCGTCATTGCCCACGAACAATCAGGTACGGTTTGAGATTCAGCAACTCGACCCCAGCAAACGGTACGAGCTGAGCTTCTTCGGTTCGCACAAATACAGCATCGACGCCACGACCGTTTACTCGGTCTACAGTGACAACACGTACTCGACGCTCGTAGGAACGGTGTCACTCGATATTCAAGACGAGATGGACCCATCGCTACACAACCGCGACATGGTGGCGGTGCTCAGCGGTTTGGCGCCCCAGGACAGCAATATCCTTTACGTCGAATTCGTCGGCTCCAACGGCGGCGATGGCTATCTAAACTCGATGAAGCTGGTCGCAACAGACGCCCCCGCAACCGCGGGTGATTTCAACGGGGACGGCCTGGTGAACGCGGCCGACTACACGGTCTGGCGTGACAACCTGAACGGCGACGAGGCGGTGCTTGGCGGCGCCGGCGACGGCAGCGGCACGGTCGACAGCGGCGACTACACGGTCTGGAGCAACAACTACGGCGTCAGCGGTTCGCTCGCCGTCGCGGTTCCTGAGCCGCTCAGCACTTCGATGCTGATTGTCGTGCTGGGTGGCTGTGGACTCACTGCGACGCGGCGTCACTAGGTCGCGGGGGGCATGAGACCAACTCAGGAGCCGTCGCCAAGCCCGGGGTCGGGCGGGGCGCCCTACCGGCTTGGCGCCGGCTCCATTTCTCAGGGACGCACGAAGATGGCAAAGACAAACCTGATTAGTCGTCGCGACGCCTTCACGCTCGTGGAACTGCTGGTGGTGATCGCCATCATTGGGATCCTGGTAGCCCTGTTGCTACCGGCAGTCCAGGCGGCGCGCGAGGCGGCGCGTCGAACGCAGTGCAAGAGCAACCTCAAGAACATCGGGCTGGCGCTGCAGAACCACCACGACACCCACAAGGCGTTTCCGTCCGGGGGCTGGGGCTACAAGTGGCTTCCCGAGCCGGACGGGGGGTACGGCCGCGATCAGCCGGGCAGTTGGCTCTACGGGGTGCTGTCGTTCGCCGAAGAGGGCGCCATCCGCGACATCGGTACGGGCACCCTGCCCGACACGCCTGCGCGGGATCAAGCAATGGCTCAGCTATTGGTGGCGAGCGTTTCGATCATGAATTGTCCGAGCCGTCGGCCCGCCCAGCCTTACCCGCTGGTCTCCAACGCATCGAACGACAACGCCGACTTCGCCAATACCACCGCCGATTTCACGCAGAATCCCGGCGCCGCCTTCCGGAGCGACTATGGCGGCTGTCGCGGCGGCGGCACACAAGAGGCGTATCTCGCCGCGACAACGGGCGGTTCGCCGATGGAAAGAGCCCTCGCCACGCGGAGTTTTCAGCTCGTCGATGGCCCCGGACCAACCAGCGTAGCTGAAGCGCAAAACTGGGACACTAAGAACCCCGCCCAAGGCGCGAACCAGTGGTTCATCCGGATGGGGGCCGGCGGCAACGGCGTGATCCTAGGTCGCGAACCGATTGCTCTACGAAAAATCACCGACGGGACTTCGAAGACCTATATCGTTGGCGAGCGTATGCGTGAGTCCGACCTTTACATGACTGGCGAATCCCTCTTCGACGACCAGTCGGCCTACAACGGGTTCGACAAGGATTCGATCGTCTCGGCCTGGGTTCCGCCGCTCCCGGACATGCCGCAAGTCGAGTTCGACGCCTGGAAGACATCGGCCGGATCGACCTACACGCCGGCCAGCGGAGGCTCGCTCGCCTTCAATTTCGGCGCGGCCCACCCGGCGGTTTTTCAGGTCGTCTACTGCGACGGCTCGGTCGATAGCGTAGGCTATGATGTGGACCTCGAGGTGCATCGCGCCCGGGGCAGCCGCAATTTGGGCGAGACGCCGCAGTAACGAGTGGCGCTCGCAATCAACTTTTCGAAGCTCTCCCGATCGTCAGCGGCGGCTAGTAAGGCCCCACAACGCATGAGCGACCGCTTGATCCGCTGCTGTGCGCTGCTGGCGGCCGCCATCGCGCCGGCGGTGGCGACGGCGCAACCGGCTGATGTCGTGAAGACCAATCCGACAAAGGTCTTCATGCACTACATGCCGTGGTTCGAGACGCCCGCGACTCTCGGCGGCAACAACTGGGGCTACCACTGGAAGTTCAATAACAAGAACCCGAATATCGTCGACGAAACGGGCAAACGACAGATCGCCTCGCACTACTATCCGCTCATTGGCCCCTACGCGTCACGCGACCCGCATGTCATCGAGTACCACCTCTTATTGATGAAGCTATCGGGCGTCGATGGCGTGCTCATCGATTGGTACGGCGTGCAGGGCACGAACGGCGACATCAACCAACTGCTTACCAGCAGCAACGCGTTGGTGGACAAGATGGATGACTTCGGCATGGACTTTGGCGTCGTGCTCGAAGACCGCTTCTCCGCCAACGTTGGACAGGCCGAGGCGAACGTCGCGTATCTGCGTGACAACTACTTCAACCGCCCCGAGTATATCCGGCTCGGCGCCGACCAGAATCCGCTGATGGGCGTGTTCGGACCGATCACGTTCCAACAGCCGGGTAGCTGGACACAGATTCTTGACCAAGCTGGTGAAGAGGTGGACCTGCTCACTCTGTGGTACGAGGGAAGTGAGGCAGGGGCGAACGCGTCGGGCGAGTACGCCTGGATC
The DNA here is from genome assembly GCF_007753265.1 of Botrimarina mediterranea. NCBI lineage: Bacteria > Pseudomonadati > Planctomycetota > Planctomycetia > Pirellulales > Lacipirellulaceae > Botrimarina > Botrimarina mediterranea. The sequence goes on along the minus strand of NZ_CP036349.1, from coordinate 2,653,864 downwards.
TATGAGGATGCCCCCCAGAATAATCATCTGCAGCATCAGCGCAATTTCTATCGGACCCGGGCACAGCAAGTCGAGATGGCGGGTGGCGTCGCCTACCCGGGCTTCGACGACTACTACGTCGAGGGAGGCGTTGGAGAGGTCGTTCCCTTCGACATCCCGCACGACGACGGACAGACGCTCGATTCGATGCTGGCGCTCGCCACGACGTATTCCGACAACATTGATTTCTTGCAACTCGCCACGTTCAACGATTTCGGCGAGGGGACGATGTTCGAGCCCACCGTCGAGACCGGCTTTGAGTACCTCAAGAAGGTTCAGCAGTTCACGGGCGTTGATTACGACGAGGAGGACCTGCGGCTGGTGTATCGGCTGTTCCTGGCTCGCAAGGAGTACGAGGGAAACGCCGCCACTCAGACGTTGCTGGACCAAGTTTCGGCGAGCTTGGCTGAATTGAGGATCGAAGACGCGGCGGCCGCTCTCGACGAAGCGGCGCCCGCGGGCGACTACGACGGGGATGGCGATGTCGATGCGGGCGACTACGGCGTCTGGCAGTCGAGCTTCGGCGCCCAAACGATCCTCCTCGGGGCCGGCGCGGACGGGAACTACGACGGCGTGGTCGATTCAGCCGACTACACCATCTGGCGTGACGGCATGACTTCGGTACAACCCGCCGGTGTCGTTCCCGAGCCAGCCACGCTCTCGCTGGCGGGCTTTGCGGCGCTGGCCTTGGCGACGCTCTGGCCGAGCCGCTAGATTGCCAAAGGCGGTCCGCCTGCTTAGCGTAGACGGCTCTCCCGTCGTCGCTACACGCCGAGCTAGTTACTTGTCGTCGCCGGACCTTGCCGTCGATCCTGCATCACCGACGCCGGCTGGCGTGTTGGCGCGGCTCGCCGGGATGATGTTCTTGCAATCGTGGCCCCTGGGCAGTTGGGGCGTCACCATCGGAGCCTACATCGCCGCCAACACGGGCGGGCTTGGCAGCGGCGCCTTCTCGTCGGGCTTCATCGGCTACAGCACCCTGGCAGCCGCTGTCGGGAGTCTCGTATCTCCCTATCTCGTCGGCGTGGTCGGCGATCGCCTGGTGCCGCCGCGTTGGCTCTTGGCCGGCCTCAACCTCGCCTCTGCTGCGGCGGCAATGGGTTTGCTCGCCAGCGAGTCGGAGTTCGCCTTCTTCGTCTGGCTGTGTGTCTACTTCCAGTGCTACTTCCCGGTCGTAACCCTTTGCAACACGATTGGCTTGGCGAACTTGAATCGCCCCGAGCAAGAGTTCCCCCTGCTGCGGCTCTATGGAGCCATTGGCTGGATCGCAGCGGGAGTGTTTGTCGGATTCGCCTGGCCCTGGATGTTCGGGAGTTCAATCGAATCATTACGAACGCCGTTCGCGATCGGCGCCGTGGCGAACCTAGCGATGGCGATTTACGCCCTAACCCTTCCGCGGACAGGACCCGCTGTTCGGCTAGACACCGGCCCGCCCCTGCCGAGACGCCAAGCGGGCAAGCTACTTGCGGACCCAAAGCTGCGGTGGTTCCTCGTTGCGTCTTTCTTCGCCTGCGTCCCGAGCATGGCGTACAACAACTTCTGCAATCCCTTCCTCAACCACACCAAGTTCCCCGCGCCGGCCGCCGTGATGACACTCGGCCAGCTTTCAGAGATCGCCGTGCTTGCGACCATGCCGATGGTGCTGCGGCGTCTGTCGCTTGGTTCGTTGTACGTGTGGGGAATGGCTGCCTGGGTAGCCCGCTACGGCCTGCTCACGGCGGCGGCAGGCACTGGCGTCGCTTGGCCGGTCTATCTAGCGATCTTGCTACACGGGCCGTGCTTCGCGTTTATCTACGTGGTCGGGCCGATGCTTGCCGATCGGTTCACCAACCACCAAGACCGCGGCGCGGCTCAGGGGCTCTACGCGGTGGCGTCGTCGGGCCTCGGGCATGTAGTCGGCGCTCTTGCCGTCGGGGCCATGCAAGCGGCCGTCTTGACGCCCGATGGGGTTAACCCCCCCCCTTACGACTGGACGACTTTCTGGGCCATCGCTTCCGCGGTTTCAGTTGTATCGCTCGTCGTGCTCTTCCGCTGCGTTAACCCAAGCCGTCACAGTCCAACCACGGACTAAGGCGCCACGGCTGAGGGATTCTCCAATCCGCTACCGTCGGCGCCGACTCCGGTCGGCGGCGTTAGCGGCGTGAGATCGACGCTCGATCCGACTCCCAGCGCCGCGGCGTAGTTAGCCATCGCGACGTGATAATCGAACAACGCGCCAACGCGGGCGAGGCCGGCCTCAGCAGCCTGCTGCTCTCGCAAGTTCAGGTTGAATAGCGTGCTCTGCCCCAACTCATAAAGGCGACGCTCGGCGGTTTGCATCTGAACCGCTAGTTGCAGCCCTTCGGAAGTTTGTGCGACCCGTTCTGCGGCGGCGACGAGGGCGGCGTGCGCGGCTTGTGATTCGGCGGCGATCTTGTCGGCGGCGAACTGCGTCTTGGCCCGCACCTGCGCGAGCTTGCCCCGCAGCTGCCGCGCCTTGCCCTGCGCCTTGCGGCGTTCGAGTGGGACCGAGAGCAGCACCGAGGCTTCCAATTCGAACTCGGACTTGTCGCGCTTGCTGCTCGTCGGCTCGCCGACATCTTGGGCGACGAGCAGTCCCGCGTCGATGTCGGGGAGCATCTCGTTGGTCGCTTGACGGAGGGCAACCTCGAACTGACTGCGGACGAAGCGCAACTCTTCGAGTTCGGGGCGGTTCGCTTGGGCCATGACGACGTCGGCGGATTCGCCCCACGCCTCTGGCCCTAGCGCCGGAGGAAACTCGGCCGTAGCGGCTTCGATCGGCATCACGACCGGGCGGCCTAATTCGTCCCGCAAGTAAAGCGAGAGCTTCACCGCCGATTGCTCCAGCTTGCGTCGAGCGTCAACCAGGGACGCTTGACGCGAGACAATGATGCGGCGGTTGTCCGTCAGGTCGATTGACGCCTTCTCACCGAGCTCGACCTGTCTCTCGAGAAACTGTGTCCTATCGAGTCCGAGTTGGAGGACGCCCTTCGCCACCTCGTGCGTAGCGGCCGCTGCGACCCACTCCCAGTAGGCCGCGGTGGCGTCACGGACTGAGAGGAGCACCAGCGCGCGGATTTCGGGCTCGACGCGGCCGCGTTCGAGCTCGGCGCGCCAGAGCTCGGCGCGGTTGAGGTCGATCGTGCGGTCTTTCGCAAGCGGGGCTATGAAGCCCGCCTTGAACTCTCCCCCCTTGTTGGTCTCGCGCTCGAGGTACCACGGCTCGAAGAGACCGCGTCCGACGCGGTAGCCGGCGAAGGTCTGACCGCCCCAGTAGGTGTCGCGCTTCAAGCCCAGGCCGTGCCAGTAATTCTGATAGAAATCGAGCGGCTGTGATGTGCTGTTGCCCTCGAGCTTGTGATCGAAAGCGCCCCAAGCGGCGAGCGTTTCACCCGAAGCGATCGTCCGGGCGGCCACCGCTTCCTGGATCACCGGGAAGAAGAGGCGGACAGACTGCGTCAATTCTTCAAGGCTTGGCGGCGCCGTCGGCGCCGGTGGCGGGACTAGTTCGGCGTCGCCCTCGCCTAACTCGGGCAATGGCGATGACTCGGCGTCGCCAGTTGCCTGGGGCGGAGAGAGCTCTTCAGCGCCAGCAGGCTCTTCATCGTCGTAAACGACTTGGTTGATCCGCGCGATGTCCGCCTTGCTGGCGACTGCCGTTTTCGCCGTGACGGCTTTTGGCGTCGACTGTGCGGACATGCCCGACCGGCAACCGGCGACGGCGAGTAAGACGCACATCAGACTGGTGAAACGCAGCACGAGCATGACGGCTTTGCTAGCGGTGACGGGCGGGGGAGCGAACCTCCCCCTACGTCACATTCGGCATAAGCCGAATAACCGCTGTGCCCGGAAGCCGCTCCAACCGACGAAGCCGAGGACGCCGCGTTAAACTCTGCGGGTTGGCTAGATTTTGAGCTTCGGTGGCTTTGCTGTCTTAGCGTCTTGCTCCGAGTTGAACGCCGGCGGGAAGCCGTTCATCCGTCGCCAGACTTCGTACCCGAGCGGCACCTGATCGAGCAGCACCCAGGCGTAGGACCGCACCCCTTGCCGAAGGTAAGGATACTCGGGCCAAGGTTGGTCGTCGGGGTCGGGGACGATGACCACGCGGAACTTGCCGAGCCCGTCGTCGGTTGGGTCCACCAACGCGACCTCTCCCCCGAAGGTGCCGACCGCAACAGACGGCCATCCGGAGAACTGCACCGCGGGCCAACCCTCGAACTGGAGCCGCACATGGCGTCCCGGATTGATGAGCGGCGCGTCGTTGCCGGCGACCCAGACCTGGACAGCCGGCGACGAGGTCTTGGGCACGATGCGGCAGAGCTGATCGCCGGGCTTGACGATCGACGACGAATCAAACACGGCGAGGTCCATGATGTAACCATCACGCGGCGCACGCACGTCTTGCGTCTGCTGAACCGCGAGCTTCCGCTCTTCTTCGAGAAGCTTGGTCTGCTTCTGGTTGATCTCTTCCGAGATCTTATTGATGTCCATTTCGGCCTTTCCGACATCGGCCCGAGACTTTTCGAGCTGTGAGAGGACCTTGTTGATCTTTGCCTCCCACTCCTGCCGCTTCGCCTCACGCTCGTTGCGTTTGCCTTCGATGCCGTTGCGGGCGTTGTCGACGTCCTGAAGCGCTACCTGTTCATAGGCCTTCGCGTCGCGGTACTTCTGTTCTGCCTCTTGGGCCTTGAGTTGCGACTCGATGCCGTCTTCGAAGAGTTGCTGCTTTCTCTTGAAGTCGGCCTCGGCCTGCCAGAGTTTGGCCTCGGCGGCGACGAGCTTATTCTGCTCAGCCGTAAACTTGTTGACGGCTTGATCAACGAAGCGGTCGTACGCCGAGACCAACTCATCCCGAGCCGCACGCATGTTGTCGAGCTCTTCGGTCGTCACCTCGACGATCCGGAGATTGTTGTCTCGCACGTCCCGCGACCGATCCAGGCGGCTTTCTGCAACCTGCAGTTCCGCTCGCGCGTTGGCGACCTGCTTTTCAAGGCGACTCAGATAGAGAGGGTCTTGGTCTTGGATGAGGAAGAGCAACTGCCCTTCTTCGACATAGGCGTTCTCGTAAACGCCTTCGCCCCGTTCGGCAATCCGGCCCTGGATCGGCGCTTGGATCGCTTGCGGTCGCTCGTACGGGTCGAAGGCGATCACTGCGCCCTCGCCACGGATCGACTGTTGCCAAGGCGCTAGCAGCATTGCGAGCGAAACAACGACCATCAGCGCGAGCAGCCACCGGCCGAGCCGCCGCACAAAACGTGTGACGCGAGCTAGCCGGAGCGCGGGAAACGCCTCTTCTCGGTAGGCGAGGTCCGAGATCGCCCGCCCGGTAGGGATCTGAAGTTGGTCTTGCGGGGTCATGGCTTTGCTCCTTCCTCGCCGGCGTAGGCGACCTCTGTCATCGGACGATCGGAATCGAGTTCGACGACCCGGTGGAGTCGCTCAGCGACATCCCGGCGTCCCGTAGCGACCACGACGGTCCACTGGCGGTGCGGCGCCATGATCGCGGCAAGCGCGCGGTCAAGTTGTGCGTCGGGCAAGCTATCGAGCAACCCGTCTACGACGAGCAGTTGGGGGGCGCCGGCGATCCCACGAGCGAGCATCAACAACCGTTGCTGCGAGCGGCTCAATGGCCTGCCACTGCCCGTCAATGGCGTCTCGATCCCCTGCTCGAGAGCCAAGCAGGTGTCGAGCATCCCGACGACTTCGAGGGCCGCACGGCACTGTGTCGTCCCCACGCCACGGCGATGCAGATGCACGTTGTCGGCAATTGTCCCCTCGAAAACTTCGATATCACTTACCAGCGACACCGCACCCCGCAACACGTCGGGACGGACGTCGGCGGGATCGACACCGGCCACCGTCACCCGACCACTTTGGGGGGTTTCGGCGGCGTAGAGGATGCTGCAAAGGGCCGACTTCCCCGAGCCCGCCGGTCCATAGATCGCTAATCGCCGGCCCGGATCGATCCGGAGCGTAAGCCCCTTGCCCAAGGGCCCCTGAGCGCCGGCGACGGTGACGTCTTTCAGGGCGACCTCCAGCCCACCGTCCGAGCCCTCGACGGTAAGTAGTCCGTCGTGGCGTTCGGTAGGAAGGTCGAACAGCACCCCGAGCTTGTCGACGGCGGCGACGGCGTCGTAGAAGCCCTCGAGGTGCTTGCCAAGTTTCGTGAAGGAACCGAGGATCGTCGAGACGATCAGCTCTGCGGCGACGAGTTGCCCGAGGGAGAGCTGCCCCTGGATGACGAGCCATCCGCCGCCCCCCAACAACACGGTTCCTGCAATCGCCTGGAGCCCCAGAACGAAGAGGATCTGCCGGAAGAGCACCGAGAAGTGCGCGCGCCGGTGGTCGAGGTACTTGGTTGTCAGCAAGTTCGCACGGTCTACGACGAACTCGCCCCCGCCGGCGGGTTTGAACGCCGTGCCGCAGCGGATTGAGTCTTGGAGCCAAGAGGTGACTTGGTACTTGTACTTCGACTCGTCGATGCTGCTGCGGATGGCGCCGCGTCCCATCACCAGCAGCCCACCGACGACCGTCGCCAAGAGCAGGACATCGAAGCCCAGCAGCCACGGGTGGTAGAACGCCAGGACCGTCATGCCAACTAACGTCGTTAGCACGATGCTGATGCCGTCGAGCAGCACCTGGGCGACAACCTTTTGCAGCGTCACCACGTCGAGGAAGCGGTTGGCGAGTTCGGGCCCGTACGCGCCGTTCAAGTGTGAGTGGTCCACGTTCGGCAGGCGATGGGCAAGATCGGCCGCCACGCGGGCGAAGAGCCGCCGCTGAATGATTTCCGCTACGTACGCCTGCAACGCCTGCATGAGAGCGGCGAACGCCAGGAAGCCGAATAACATTGCCGCGAGCACAACCACCGGCTGCAACAACTGGCCGAAGGCGACCGTGTTCACCAAGGCTTCGACGGCGATCGGCGTCGACAGACTCAACAGGCCTGCGACGAACGCGAAAACCCCGATAGCCCAGATGTCATGCCACTCGGGACGCAACAAGAGAGCCAACCGAGCGATCGGACGCGACTTGAGACGGGGGCTTTGTTTGGCGTCGACGCTCTCGGCATGTTCAACGACGAGCCAACGGTTGCCGCCCGACTCAAGGCTCAGCTCCGAGAGCTCTTTGTTCGAGAGCCCCAGACGCTGGTCGATTTCTCCCTCGGCGACGGCGCGGTCGCTGATGAGGACGATCGGACCTTGTCCGGGACGCCAGGCGCCGACAACCACAGCGCCGTCTTCGGCGAGTCGCTGCGCAACTTCGATCGTAAGCTCGGCTTCGCGGGCGCGAAGGTCGAGGCTGCAGCACACCTCGGCGAGCCACTTACACCACAGGTCGGATTCTTCGCCGGGCCAAGCGGCCTGAGCGTCGCGCAGCAGCTGCTCTGCGCGGAGGTGCTCAACGGGCGCTCCGCATTCGCGACTGACGCGTACAAGCACCGCCGCAAGTTCGGTAGGTGATGGGTGTCTTGCGCTCATGCTTAGCGGATCACGGACTTCTAAAGGCGTGCTTGTCTTGTCCCACCGGCCCAGGACCTACCAATCGAACCAGCGCGTCGATCGTCTGACGCGAGGCAAGCGGGTGACGTAGAGGCTTCCCGGTTATGAGTCGATACCGATTTCGCCGCCCTACCCGCTCGCGAGTCAGGTAGCCCTCTTCCTCCAATTCCTGAACGATCCGCTGGACGGCGCGTTCGGTGATACCGACCTTGCCGGCGACTTCGCGGAGAACCTGGTCGGGATTGTTGTGCAGCTCGATCAAGACGTACGCATGATTGGACAAAAAGGTCCAATGCGAGGGCTCGCTGGGAGGCGCAAACTCCCGCAGCCCGGGCTGAACGGTTAGCGGAGGTGAGAGGCTGTATGAGGCCATCGGGTGTGATCGACTAGCGGTCGGACGACTTGGTATACGCGAATCGGGTTTCGTCTATCGTAGCTTGAGAAACACCGGCGAATGGCGCCCCCCCGTCGGGTGGTTTCCTCCCATGGCTCAGCAGAGCCGCTAGGAGGCCCTTTGGCGCGTTGAAAGCGGGGGCCTGGGTAAACCCTGAGCGAGGCGCCAGAACGCGTCCTAAGGGCCCTCTATGGAGATCTGAACGCACGTCCACTCCTCGACTTGGCGGACAGATCGCGGCGGCGCCATTGGGGCTTCGTCAGCAGCCACTGTGAGACCCCGATCCGCCGCTCCCGGAAGCCCGCCTCGCAGTAGGCGAGGTAGTACCACCACACCCGCAGGAACCGGTCGTCGAAGCCGAGATTGCCGACTTGCGGCAATTGGGCGTCGAGGTTGGCCCGCCAGGCGGCGAGCGTCTTGGCGTAGTGCTCGGAAAAGTCTTCGACCTTCTCCAACCCGAAGTTGGTCGCTCGTCGCAGGCAATCGGTGATGGCGCTGGGGCTGGGGAGGAACCCGCCGGGGAAGATGTGCTTCTGGATGAAATCGACGCTGTGCCGATAGCGGTCGTACCGGCAATCGGGAATCGTGATCGCCTGGAGCAACATGGCGCCGCTGGGCCTGAGCAACCGCGAGCACTGGCGGAAGTAGGTCGGCAGGTACCGCTCGCCCACGGCTTCGATCATCTCGATCGAGACCAGCTTGTCGTACTGCCCCCGCAGGTCACGATAGTCCGTTAGCCGGAGCTCGATGCGATCGCCCCAGCCAGATTCACGAAAGCGCTCGGCGGCGAAGTCGTGCTGGGCTTGCGAGATCGTCGTCGTCGTGACGCGGCAGCCGTACTCGCCGACAGCGTGGAGCGCAAAGCCGCCCCAGCCGGTCCCGATCTCCAATACGTGGTCGTCGGGCCCCAGTTGGAGTTGGCGACAGATACGGTCGTACTTCTCGCGCGACGCTTCTTCGAGCGACGCCTCGGCGTGGGGGAAGTAGCCGCTCGAGTAGGTCATCGTTGGATCGAGCATCAGCGCGAAGAAGTCGTTGCTCAGGTCGTAGTGGGCGGCGATATTCCGCCGGCTGCCGAGACGGGTGTTGCGCCGTAACCAATGCAACGCACTACGCAAGGGACGCAGCAGCGTGGGCGCGCCGCGTTCGGCGCCTTGCAGCGTCTCGAGATTCGCGGCGAAGACCCGGAGGGTCGCCGGTAAGTCGGGCGTCTCCCAATCGCCGTCGATGTACGACTCGGCGAGCCCGAGACCGCCGTGCAGCGCCACGCGTCGATAGAACCTGCCGTCGAGGACGCGGATCGACCCGGTCAGCGGCGTTTCGGGCGCCCCGAACGCGACGGTTCCGTGGGCGTCTTCGACGCGCAGGCCGCCCTCCTCGAGTTTCGCGAATCGGGCGAGCACCTGTCGACGCAGCCAGGGCGCCCCGGCCGCCGTCGATGCTTCCGGCGTCAACGGGGCTTCCGGCGTCAGCGGGGCGTCCGGCGTCAACGGGGCGACGGGAGTCGGGCGCTGGTGCTGGAGTTCGATCGGCTGGGATGCGGGTAGAACGGACATCGCTTCCACCAAAGGCGAAGGGCTTCGAAATAGATCGCCGTGGCGATCTGCGCGGTCATCATCGGGTATCGGAAAGCGGCGCGGCGCAGCGTGGCGGATGTAAGCGGCCGGCGACGGAGCGACAGGCTGGCGTGAAAGCTCCGCGCGCCCCGCGCCTCGCGCGACAACGTCAGCGACAGCCGTTCGCCGGGTTCACCGACGCGCCAGCAGTAGTCGGCGTTCATGTCCATGAACGGCGAGACATGGAACTCTTTCGCGTGGCGGAAGCGGAGGTCGCCGGCGGCAGTCCGGTTCACCTCGGACAGCACGTAGACGTGGCGTTCGCCCCAGGGCGTGTTGTTCACTTCCGCCAGGACGTGCTCGACGCGCGAGCCTTCGACATTGTAGGCGTAGAACAGGTTCAGCGGGCTGAAGTAGTAGCCCCACCAACGGAGCTGCGTCAGCAAGCGGATCGGCCCGGTAGGTTCTTGTCCTGTCTGCGTGCCGAGGAGGCGTCGCACTTCGTCGTCGAGGGTCGCCTCGCGGTCGAACAAGTGATCGCTTCGCAAGAAAGAGCGGACCGACCACCGCTGAGAGGATAGCAGGCCGCCGGTCCCGAGCAGCGCAGGCAGCTCGGCGAGGTCGAGGTACGCCATCACCATCCCGTAGCGGAAACGGTGCGTCACCGGATCGCGGCGGGTGTGGGCGACCGCTCCTTCGTACAGGCAGCTGTGCATGCCTCGATCCCGATTCCAAAGTGATTAGCGACCGCCAGCGCGCTGTTGACGCCGTCTTCGTGGAAGCCGTAGCCCCAATAGGCTCCGCAGAAGTGGACCCCCCGCTTGCCGCTAACTTCGGCCCACCGTCGCTGCGCCGCAAGCGACTCCGTTGAGTAGGCGGGGTGGGAGAACTCGAACGACCGAATCACCCGACCACGATCGATGTGGCGATCGTCATTGAGCGTCAGCAGCAACGAGCCCGCCGGGGCGAACCCCTGCAAGCGGCCGAGGTCGTAGGTCACGGTCGCCGACTCGTCGTCGGTGAGCCGGTAGTTCCAGCTGGCCCAGGCGTTGCGTCGCTTCGGCAAGGCAGCCGCATCGGTGTGCAAGACGGCCCGGTTCGCTTGGTACGGGAACGCCTCGAGGAGGGTTCGTTCGTCGGTTGTCGGGTCGCGCAGCAACCGCAGCGCTTGGTCGGCGTGGGCGCCGATGACGACCTCGTCATACGTTTCGACGGCGCCCGCTTCGGTGCGGACTTCGACGTCGGAAGCTCGCCGCGCCACCGCGACGACCGCTTGGCCCGTGCGGACGCGCCCCTGCATCCCGCCGAGCAGCGCTTCGACATAACGGCGCGAGCCGCCGACGATCGTGCGCCACTGCGGCCGGTCACGCAGTTGGAGCAGGCCGTGGTTCGCGAAGAAGCCGAGCAGAAAGGCGGCTGGAAACTCCAGGACTTCTCGGGGGCGGCAGGACCAGATCGCCCCCGCCATCGGCGTCAGGTAGTGCGTCACGAAGCGGCCGCCGTACCGACCGCTCGTCAAGAACTCGCCGACCGTGGCGCCATCGCGGAGAGACCCCGACGCCACCGCCCGGCGGGCGTCGCTGTTGAAGCGGAGGATGTCGCCGATCATCCGCAAGAAGGACGGACTCAGAGCGTTGCCACGCTGAGCGAACAAGCCACGTAGGCCGCTCCCTTGATACTCCAACCCCGTTGCAGGGTCGTGGACGCTGAAGCTCATGTCGCTCGGTCGCGACTCGACGCCGAGCCGGCGCAGCATCCGGCAGAAGTTCGGATACGTCCGCTCGTTGAAGACCATGAAGCCGACATCGGCGGCGTGCTTAACGCCAGCGAGGTCCACGTCAACCGTCCGGGCGTGCCCGCCCCGATGGGCCTCCGCCTCGAAGAGCGTGACTTCATGACGCGTCGCCAGAAGCCGAGCCGCGAGGCAACCGCTCACGCCGGCGCCGATGACTGCGATTCGCATTCAGGCATTCCCCTCCTGCGGCGCAAGTCGGCGGTGACTGCCGTTCTCGACCGGCGCAGGCTTGAGGTCCCAGACGAGGCCCAGGCACGAGAGCAGGTACAAGAGGTAGAACGAGATGTCGATCTCCCACCAACGAAAACCCTGCCGTGCGGAATTCGGGAAGTGGTGGTGGTTGTTGTGCCAACCCTCTCCGAACGTCACGAGCGCAAGCCAGAAGTTATTGCGGCTATCGTCGTTGGTCTCGTAACGGCGCGTCCCGATCTGGTGCGCGAGGGAGTTGATTGAGAAGGTGACGTGGTACAGAGCGACCGTCGAGATCACAAACCCCCACACGAGCATCTGCGGCCCGTTGGTTCCGAGCTGTGGGGCGTAGACCCCGAGCAGCCAGCCGAGGCCGTACATCGCCGCGGCGAGCAGCGCCGGCGCGACGAAGTCGTTGCGGTCGATCCAGCGCAGCTCGGGGAATCGCAGCAGGTCTTTGACCATCCGATGATCGGTCTGGTAATTCCGCCGGGTCATGAACCAGAGCATGTGGCTCCACAAGAACCCGTCTTGATGCGGCGAGTGGATGTCGTCGGGCTTGTCGGAGGCCCGGTGGTGGTGGCGATGATGAGCGGCCCACCAGATCGGCCCCCGCTGGCCCGCGGCGTTGCCCAGCAGGGCGCCGAGAAACTGGACCGGGCGGCTAGTTTTGAAGGCCCGATGAGAGAAGTAGCGGTGGTAGAAAGCCGTCAGGGCGAAGACCCGTGCGAAGTGGGCCAGCAACGCGACGCCGACGGCGGCCCAGCTCCATCCGACCCAGAATACGGATAGGCAAGCAAGATGTAGCAGCAAGAATGGCGCCACACGGAACCATTCAATTTCTTCAGCTCTGCGCATAGAGGAATAACCGCGGAAACGGGCGTGTCTAACTGTCTAGGACAGCGGCAACGAATGACCAGCCCTGTCGGCGGTTTTTCTCGTTGCGCTGCAGCTACTGCGGCGACCAGGGGAAGAAGGCGTTGGTCCGTTGGACGTAGGCTTCGTACCCATCCAGACGCGACTTCAGCGAGGACTCCAACAAGGTGACGCCGGAAATCCTCAGAAGCAGCACAGACATGACCAATGGCCCGATGACGGTCCACCACACAAAGCCTGCTTGCGTTGTCGCCAAGTATATCCCCCACCAAACAAGAAAGTCGCCGAAGTAGTTGGGGTGACGGGTGTACCGCCAGAGGCCCCGGTTCATCACCTGCCCACGATTCGCTGGGTCGGCCTTGAACGAGGCGAGTTGGTAGTCGCCAACCGACTCAAATGCGAGTCCGACGAGCCAGAGCATCACCCCAACCACGGCGATCGAGCCGATTTTGCCCCCTAGGAGTATTCCCGTTTGCAAAGGCAGTGCTACGATCCAACTCAGCAGCGCCTGCAACAAGAAGACCACGCCGAGACTCGTTACTGGAAACCATTTGCCCCAACGCTCTCGCATCCGGGCGTAGCGCGGGTCTTCTTGCTTCCCCCAATTCCGCCAAGTCAGGTAGCCGCTGAGCCGCACGCCCCAGATCGTCACCATCGTCACGAGCAGGTACGAAAGGGGCGAGGCGTCGCTGACGGTTAGCGTACGCCAACCTATCACGATGAATCCGATACCCCAAAATAGATCGACAATGCTGACGTCACGACGTCGGAGGCTCCAAAGCCAGACGAGCGCATGCATGACGGCTATCGCCAATAGGTTGCCAATAAGCACCGATGACATAACGGTCTCCATGCGGCTGGGCAAAGTCCTGCAGCCATTCTAGGACCTTCGCGAAAGCGACAAGCCGAATCCTTCTTATGAACTTGATTCCTATCGCCGAGTCGGGATGGCTTCCCGACACTTTGATTCGTTACGGTATCCGACGGCTGCTAAGTCGGCGTGTCGCTGAGACACAAAGTAAGCCAAAGGACCTCTCTGAGTTCGTCGCACTCCTAAGTTCGTCGCCACTCGCCATTCGGACCGACGCCGCCAACGAGCAGCACTATGAAACCCCACCCGACTTCTTTAAGCACGTCCTCGGCCCGCGGCTGAAGTATAGCTGTTGTCGCTACGAGAGTCCCGGAACATCGCTTTCGGAGGCAGAGGACGCGATGCTGCGGCTCACTTGTGAGCGGGCCGGGATCGCCGACGGTCAGGGAATCCTTGAGCTGGGCTGCGGTTGGGGATCGCTATCGCTGTGGATGGCGCACAACTATCCCCTTGCCGAGATCACGGCTGTCTCCAACTCGCACAGTCAACGAGCGTATATCGAAGCCCGGGCAGCAGCACTCAGCCTAGAGAATCTGCAAGTCGTTACTGCTGATATGGTGGACTACCAACCCGAAAGGCGCTTCGACCGGATCGTATCGGTCGAGATGTTCGAGCACATGCGCAACTATGCGATGTTATTCCGGCGTGTCGCGAGCTGGCTCGCGCCGGACGGGAAGGTGTTTGTTCACGTCTTCTGCCACAAGGGCAAGCCCTATCTCTTCGAGACAGAAGGCGCTGACAACTGGATGGGTCGCCACTTTTTTACTGGTGGCACGATGCCTTCGGCCGACCTCTTCGCGCAGTTTGACGAGGACTTGCGAATCGTCCAACAGTGGCGAGTAAGCGGTCTGGACTATTGGCGTACTTGCGAGGATTGGCTGAGGAACCTCAATTGCTCCAAGCGTGATTTAGTTAGGATCCTTCGGCCACATGTGGCGTCCGACAAAGACGCCTACGTCGCATTGCAGAGGTGGCGAATGTTCTTCATGGCATGCGCCGAACTTTTTCGCTACGAAGGCGGGACTCGCTGGCAGGTCGCTCATTACCTCTTCGAACCCGCTCCGCAGCTATCCAACGAATCGGTTGAGGACTCTGATAGCCCAGCGCCGGAACCGCGGCGTCGGCCGGTTTCCACTTAAGACTCACTCACCCGGAAAGCGTGATGATCGTCGCAGCTCGAGTATTCTTGTACGTTCTTGCGATCCTCTACATCGGGTTGGGCATTTGGTGTGCTGTCGCTCCGTCCACCACTTCGAAGAAGGTTGGGTTCGAGCGAATCGGCGAAGCGGGCCGCTCGGAGTTTATGACGGTCTACGGCGGACTGGAGGTTGGTATGGGGATCATGTTTGCGATCTTCGCAATTCGACCCGAGTCGGTTGTCTACGGCCTTGTGGCGTGTGTGGCGGTCCACGGTGGAATCGTCGCTTTTCGAACGGCGAGTTTTTTCCTGTACGACGCGATGCACGGCATGGTCGTCCAACTCGCAATCGGTGAGTGGATCATTCTACTGGTCAGCTCCACTCTCCTGCTAGCGCTCCGCCAAATGACAGCGGCCGGCGCCTGAGGACTTTCGCGATACCTACCTCAACGCAGGCTCGTTACTCCAGCATCCTGCTTTCGGGTGGGCCCAAATAGCTGACAGGCAATGCGTCTCTCTTGACAACGATTTTCTGCAGCACGGGTCCCGCATCCACTCTCCACACCTTCAGAGTGTGAGACCCAGAAGGGATCTCTATCGCCGGGGAAGTCACGATGTGGATCGCATCCGCGACATGCCGACGCCAAGGACCAGGATTCCGCTCGTTCGTGCTGCGGTCAACGTGCATGTCAAGCACGACGGGCACATGATTATCGATAGAAACCGCAAGACGGATGCCGTGGTCGTCCCCGCCGTAGATGTCTTGCGTTGGAGAGAGGAAGAGGTCAACCGTGACCTCGCCGTCTTGAGTCAGCCAGATCGGATACTCGAGTCGAGGGCCAGCGCCAGCGGGCGATGATGGCGCGTTGACGGGCGACGCGATGACCCCTGCGTCGGTGCGGCCGAGCCCGGGGATAGCCACCCAACGGACGCCATCCGTTTCAGTCGCTCTCGAGTAACTGGCCGCATTGATCGAGATGTAGTTGTCTCGTTCGAGAAACCCGCTCGCGCCCTCCTCCGCCAACTCTTCTCGTGGGTCTGATGTCTCTACCTCTCTAGAACGGGCTGTCGGCGACACCCGTAGCACCTCAGGCATCTTCTGGACTTCCGGCTGCTGCCAATAGGTGTAGCCGATATGCGTCTGGGCCATCATGTGGTTCCACTTGCCATTAAGCAACTCGTGGTAGCGGCGCGTCAGTGCGGCGTCGTACTCGTAATGCTTGATGACGTCGTCGGCGAAGTCGTTCGCAGCGGGGTTGCCTGCTGCTCCGAATCGCTGGTTGTTCGCTACGGCGTGGTACATCTCATGGAGATTCCCGAACGCCAAGATCGGGTGCAGGACAAGTTGGAAGTAAGCTGGCCTAGCTTCTTCCGGCAATTTCTTCTCCAAACTCTGGGCGTCATCCATCAGTGCTCGCCATTCTTCGACGACCCGATCCCACTCGTTGAAGCTAGTGAGGCTGTACGTCTTAGCGTCGAGAAGCTCCGGCTTACGACGTGCCGCCAGGTGCTCATAGCGAGCTAGCAGATTCGCAATTGGTTGCGCCAATTCGGCCCCAAATTGCTCTTCCGACCATGACTCTCGCCAGCACTCAATCGAAGACGCAATCTGCTCGACGGAGAACTGATCGGGGTCGTACGCCATCGTCAGGAAGAAGTCGATCGGCGCCTCCATCGGCTTGAGATCGCCGACATTGACAACCCAGATTTGATCAACGCCATGCTCCCAGCTGAGGTGCATCTGCTCCCATACCCGAGGACTCGAGTTAGTGTTGATCCATTTGTAGTTTCGTGGGTCACCTACGTAGTCGAAATGGTAGTACATGCCGTAACCGCCTGGATGCCGTGGGTCGGTTGGCCTAGGCAGCCTACGGACGTTCCCCCAGTTGTCGTCACAGAGCAGCAAGATCACGTCGTCCGGAACCTTCATCCCGCGGTCGTAGTATTCTTGAACCTCTTTGTAGAGCGCCCAGACTTGGGATTGGGTCCTTGGCGGACGGCCTAACTCTTCTTTAAGAATCTGGCGTTGGTCGCTGACGATTTGCTGCAATAAGTCGATGTTCGCCTCGTCGGTCATTGGCATATCACCGTCGCCGCGCATGCCGAGTGTGACGACGCTCTCATGGTCCCCCATCCGTTGGATGCCTTCCCGCCAAAACTCGTGCAGCGCTTCGCCGTTGCTGGCATAGTCCCAAGGCCCCTTCCCGTACCGGGCCCACTCGACGTGCGCACGCTGCATCGGTTCGTGGTGGGACGTGCTTAGCACGATCCCCAACTCGTCGGCGAGACGTTGGCTCTCGGGGTCGTCGTCGAAGAGTGATCGCCCCCACATAGCGGGCCATAGAAAATTGCCGCGGAGGCGGAGGAGCAACTCGTAGACATGAGCGTAGAACTTGCTGTTGCAGCCGCCGAACTTCTCTTGAGCCCAATTAGCAAGGGCAGGCGCCTCATCGTTCAAGAAGACGCCGCGGTAGCGGACCCTTGGCGCAGGTCTAACACGTGGCACATCTGCTAGGGTAATGTTCTTTGATTTGTGGATGGGAACATCGGCCCACCAGTACCAGGGTGAGACACCGATCTCCCGCGACAGGTCTAGCATTCCGAAAATCGCACCACGCTTATCACTGCCGGCGATCACAAGGACATCCCCTACGACGGTCGTGACCGACGCCTCGAGTTCGCCTCGGACTTGCGAAACGTCGAGTTTGCCTGCCGATACAAGGTCATCGACCTCGCCACCTGCGCCGATCACGCCGACAAGGAGAGCGAGACCATCCGGCCGGCGTCCTTGCACGATGGTGGGTCGCTTTCCGCCAACTCTCTCCACGTCGTCTGCGAACCACTCGGCCACGCGTCGCACGCCCGCGGGAGCCGCGGAGTCTAGCTGTATCGCAGCGGGCTCACCGTCTGCAATGAGAGTAAACCCCCCGCCCACAGCGGTATCAACCAGCGCGAGGGTCCCAATTAGGATAGCCACGACCCCTCGAATCGTCACCGCATAGAAAGTGATCGGGCTCATCATTGTCAACTCTTCCCTACTGGTACGATACTTCAAGTGAGTCTTCGTATGGCTTGCTTCGCGGTTTGCGATAGTCTCTGCTACAACACAAACGGCTCACGGCCGAACGTGCGACGTCAACTCAACTCAGGTTCAGAACCTTAGCGAATGGATCCGAATCGATGTCTCTTCTACGGATAAGCCTTATAACTCTGATGGCGACGACGAGCGTGAACGCGATAGCCCAATTCCAATCGCTGCCGCGCCAAGACGAGAACTCGAAGATTGCTCACCAGCAACTCCTCGACAAGGCCGGAAAGGGTAGGATCGACGTTTACTTTCTCGGCGACTCGATAACCCGCCGGTGGGGTTGCTCCGACAGGGCCTACTCCGACCTCTATGAGAACTGGCGGTCCCATTTCCATGGTTGGAACGCCGCCAACTTCGGCTGGGGCGGGGACACGACACGCAATGTCCTTTGGCGAGTGCAGAACGGCGAGCTGGACGGCGTGAATCCCAAAGTCATTGTGTTGCAGGCTGGTACGAACGACATCGGCGGCGCCGCTTACGACGCCATGAAGGGACAAGCCAAGGCCGATGAAGTTGTCGCTGGCATCGAGGCGATCCTGGCGACATGCCAAGAGAAGGCGCCGCGGGCTGCAATCCTCCTGACAGGCGTCTTTCCACGTGGTGACAATCCGACAGCCAATCCGGTGATCTCCGCGATCAACGACAGACTCGCGCATCTGGCGAAGGAACACGATATCCGCTTCATCAACATCAACAACCAACTCGCTGACAGCGAGGGGCGGCCTCACGACGGAATGACGGTGGACGGCCTGCATCTTTCGGTGACGGGTTACGATCTTTGGGCCGCAGCGTTGAAGCCACACCTCACGGGCATTCTTGGTGCGCCGGACGATGAGGATTTGGCGCCACCGCCTACCGGCGACCCTTCCGCGGCGAATTAGTTTAAGCTAGCGGCCCCTCGCTTTCCGACGCTTTGCGGCATGTATCGATCGCGGCCTGCAAGTATCCCATTGCGTACGCCATTCCCGCATGCCAAGGGGCGCCGCAGGACATCTGCGGGGCGTGGTCCGGAATAATGACGCCATCAAATCCTGCCATACGAAGAATGGCTAGAACTCGCGGTACGTCGATGTCGCCGTCGTCAATGAAGGTCTCCTTGTAATAGGGCGCCTTACCGGTGACGTTTCGCAGGTGGACATAGGCGATCTTGCCTTCTGATGCGTATTGCTCGGTTGCGGCGTAAACATCGGCGTTAGGCATCTCGGCAATGGTGCCCACGCAAAACTCGAGTTGATTGGCGGGACTAGGCCGAAGATCGAGCACCTTCTGGTAAAGCTCGGGACGGTAAACCAGCCGCGGCTGCCCACGCATGTACTCCATGGGTGGATCGTCGGGATGCAATGCGAGCCGAACGCCCGCCTCCTCTGCGACTGGTATGACTTCGTCAAGGAATCGGCGCAGGCGATCCCAGAGTTGTGCAGGCGTCGCCCGCGGCGCTGCCTCACCGGACGAATTGGGATCAATCACCATGTTCCACGCCATTCCCTGTGGCATCGGCGTGTCATAGGGGCCGTCCATACCAACGGCATAGGCCTGCCCTCTCGCAAATGGCCCTGTCACTCGCCCACAGACGCCAGCGATGGAGAAGTTGTAGCCCATGGTCGGCACGGCGGCTTCGCCAAGCCGCCGGACCGTTGTCTTGATGTTCTCGATGTGGCGGCTCCACTGTGGCCCGTCGATCAGAATATCGTGCCAATGGGCGGGGTCGAAGTTCTCGATCGCTTCTAGAGTGAGCCCTTCATCGGCCGCGGCATTACGTAAGTTGACGAGCTCTTCAGTCGTCCACAGTTGTTTCGGATCACCCGCCAACCCCCACCCCCGGTCGCCGCCGGTGGGTTGGTCCCCCTGGGGATTAGCCGGCTCACCGCGAAAGTAATCGACCAAATGGGCGACCAAGTGCGTCGCTCCGCACTGCCGTGCGAACCGGAAATTCTCCCTGGTAAGCAAATGACGGTAGAGGCCGAGGCCGAGCTTCATGGCTTCGTATAAGAAGAAAAGGGGTGCTCTTAGCTGAATCGGCAGAGTTCGGCTTTTTCGGATACGTACGCTTCGACTTACTCTTTCGCGACGTTCAATACCGACCAAAAAGCCGGTTTGGGTTCGAGATTGCGATCGAACAGCAGCGAGTGAGCGACACGGCCCCTGACGGGCCAGTTATTGTGCCATGACTGGCCGTCATCAACGCCCCAAAACGTGACGCGGGAAATCGCTGCATCGTGTTTCTTGAACAGGCGGAAGAACAAGGCGTACCGATCGGCCTGCGCTTGCGACACTTCGGCTGGTAGGCCCTCGCGATAAGGGTTCATGCCCTCCCTCGAGGCGGCGCGTTCTGCGACGTCGGCGCCCTGGTTGCGGGTGGGCCGTGGCAAAACGTTCATGTCTAATTCGGTGATCATCACCTTGACGCCAAGCTTGCCATAATCCGTTAGCGAATCATCAATCTCTTGCTCACTCGGATAGTCGAGGGCCCAATGCCCTTGCAGGCCAACGCCATCGATCGGCACCTCTTTTTCCTGGAAGTCGGCGACCATCGCAGCCACGGTCTTCCGTTTACCGGGCTGGGTCATCGAATAGTCGTTGTAGTAGAGTTCGGCGCCGGGGTCGGCCTCGTGAGCGAAACGGAACGCGAGCTCCATATAATCGTCGCCGATCTGGCGCCGCCACTTTGAGTCACGCCATGAGCCATCGTCTTCGATCGCCTCGTTGACGACGTCCCATCCCCTGACGCGGCCCTTGTATCGGCCGACGACGGTGTGAATATGGTCGCGTAATCTCTCAATCAGCTCCTCGCGCCCGACGGGCTGGCCTGCCTCGTCCTCGAACACCCAGTCGGGACACTGACTGTGCCAGACGAGCGTATGACCAACAACCTCGATGCCGTTCCGCTCCGCGAACTCTACGAGCATGTCGGCGTGACGGAAGTCGTACCTACTAGGCTCCGGGTGAAGAGCCTCCCACTTCATCGCGTTCTCCGCCGTAACGACGCTGCATTGCTCGGCCACCAGATTGAGCGCGCGGCCGCTGGTATCTTCGAGTTGCCAAGCAGAGATTGCCATCCCTATGTCGAAGTTCTTCTCATAGGCCATTCGCAGCGAGGGAGGACCTTCCCCGTGGACGACGGCATTGGCAAACAAGATCACTCCGGCAACTAATGCTACTACTAGACGTGGCGTTGTCATGGCGTGGATTCTCGGTCGTGGCGGTGGCGTGTAACGAAGTCACTCGACTGCGTATCCTGCTCGCTTGGCTTGCAGATCAGCGCCCATCTGTAGCTCGTCTTTCCGGCTGATGCCGTAGAAGGTCAATGCGGCGACGGCTAACGCAAAGGCCAACCCTGGCCCGACGCTCATCATCATTCGTATCGCTGTCAGAGCGTTTACTGACTGCACCTCTGAGTTGGGGACATACCCACTCGATTCCAGCAAGTACCCGGCGATAGCGCCGCCGAGGCTTAAGCCGAGCTTAAGCGCAAAGACGGTCGCAGCGAAGGTCATGGCTGTCGCTCGGCGTCCGGTCTTCCACTCGGTATAGTCGGCGACATCCGCCATCATCGCCCAGAGTAGCGGAATGCTGACGCCGTAGACGAACTGCAACAGCGATTGCATCGCGATTATCGCCGTTAGGTTGTCGCCAGGCAGGGCGTAAAACGCCGCCGTGAGCAGTCCGGTCACTGCGATGGCGCCGGCAAAGGCGTTTCGCTTACCAAGCCGCATTGAAAGGGGTTTGGAGAACAAGATGCCTACCATACTCGCCAGCAAGCCAAGCCCATTGAACCATCCCATGGGCTTCAGCCTGAGCGGGCCAAATCCAATCGGGTCTTGCTGAGTCACGTAGTAGTCGAAGTAGTAAGGCGTGACGCTGCCACGGAGCGCCAAATAGATGAACACAAAGACCGTGGCGACGCCCAATGCCACCCAAGTCCGACTGCCTGCCAAATCCGCAAGGTCTTGGAGCAACGACTGCTGCTGAGTAGGGCATGGCTGCACGCGCTCTCTTGTCGTCACAAATGTGATGACGAAGAACAACACCGCGACTGACGCCCAGAGCACCATCGTCAATTGATAGCCCACAGCCCGATCCACCGTCCCACCCTTTTCACCTCCAAACCAATCGACGAGGTCGGGCGTAAACGTCTGCACCAAGAAAGCTGCGGTCATCGCCAGCAGGAATCGCCACGACACCAGCGACGTGCGCTCATCCGGGTCACCCGTTATTACTCCCGTTAGCGCCGCGTACGGGATGTTGTTCGCCGTGTAGGCGATCATCAGTAAGTTGTACGTCACCAGCGCCCAGACCACCTTCCAGGTCGGGCTGAAATCGGGTGTTGTGTAGGCGAGCACGAAGCAAACTGCAAATGGGATCGCCGTGATCAAGACCCAAGGGCGGTACTTGCCCCAGCGGGTCGACGTTCGATCCGCGATGGCGCCCATCAGCGGGTCGTTCACGGCGTCGAACAGCCTCGATATCAGGAAGATCGTTCCGGCAGTGGACGCGGCAATTCCGAAGACATCGGTGTAGAAACTCATCAAGAAGATGAGCTGTGTCTGGAACACAAAGTTCGCAGCGCAATCGCCGAGGCTGTAGCCGATCTTCTCGGTAACCGAGAGGCGTTGCGATTCGTCCATGAACGGATGCTCTGAGAGAAGAGAGGGCGGAGCGGCAGGGTCGCCAAACGGCTCGGCCTGGCGCCGCCGGCTGGGCCGATGCCTAACCGCTGCAACCGGGGAATCTATCAGACCGTCTGACGTCTCTCGCCCAGCAAACCCGCTGCCCGAACGCTGGTCAACGGATCGACGCAATCAAAATATTCATTTACGCTATTGCGACATTGCGGTTATGGCGTCGGCGTGCCGAGTCAGGGACGCTATTCACGCAGTGGCTTCGTATTCGCGACGCCGCCTTCCGCGAAAGCGTCCTCGCCTGGGCGCCCACACGCTCATCCAACGTCTATACGTCGCTGATGGCTCAAGAACCCAAGGCACGCGTCGCCCTGCTGGTGGAGACCGCCCGGGTGTTCGGGCGGGACCTCCTAAAAGGGATTGCCCGCTACTCCCGAGAACACGGCCCATGGAGCTTCCACATCAGCCCTGGTGACTATGAGCAAGTTGTTCCCAAGATGAAGCAATGGGGCGGTACGGGGATCATTGCTCGCATCCCCAACCAGCGCGTCGCTACGCAGATTCTTCAAGCTGGAGTACCGATCGTCGCCATTGGGCTCACCGACGAGCAACTCGCAGCTGATAGCCCGCTGCACTCGCTCTCTGAGATCAGCTCCGATCCAGTTGAGGTCTCTCGGCTTGCTGCAGATCACTTGCTCGACCGCCAGTTCCGTCACTTCGCGTACGTCGGCAGCAGCGACCGCGGCTGGTCTTCTCGGCGCGAGAGGGCGTTTCGCGATTACCTCGCCGAACAGGACATCGTTCCGCATATCTATCACTCGCCAGAAAAACGACGGGACCAAGTGTGGGAGCGTGAGCAGGATATCCTGGCGGACTGGATCCGAAAGCTACCTACGCCGATCGGCCTCTTCGCGTGCGACGATGACCGCGGCCGCGAAGTGCTCGAGGCTTGCGCGCAGGCAGGATTCAATGTGCCGGAGGACGTTGCGGTGGTTGGAGTCGATAACGACGAGGTGTTCTGCGACCTATCCGACCCACCATTGTCGAGCGTGTCGCTCAACATCGAGACCGCTGGTTATCGGGCGGCGGCTCTGCTCGACGGGCTGATGTCAGGGACGATCACCGAACCCGCCTCGATCAAGGTCGAGGCGCTCTGTGTCGTCACCCGAAGGTCTAGCGATATCGTCGCGGTCGAGGACGACGAGGTCTCGTCAGCCCTACAGATCATCCACCATGAGCAAGGACGGGGCGTTTCGGTCGAGTCGCTCGTCGATAAGTTGGCGGTTTCGCGACGCAGCCTTGAGAAGCGGTTCCGATCTGTACTCGGGCGGAGCATTCTCGATGAGATTCAGTCCGCCAAACTCGAGCATTCGAAACGGCTGTTGCTGGAGACGACTTACTCGGTGTCACGGGTCGCAAAGCTATCCGGCTTCGGTTCGGTTGGCTACTTCATTCAGTTCTTTCAGCGCCGGGTGGGGAAAACCCCTGGGAGGTTTCGCGACGACCTGACGCCATAGCCCGCCAATAGCGTCAAGCTCGGGACGGGCTCAACGATGCTTAAGGGGGGCTTGCGTGCTGAATTGGCCTACCGCATTTGCGTCATGGTTTTGCGTGATAGTAGCTCATGGCATTCTTCCGCCTCAGCGTGAAAGATAACTAGTGCTT
The DNA here is from genome assembly GCF_007753265.1 of Botrimarina mediterranea. Lineage (NCBI taxonomy): Bacteria > Pseudomonadati > Planctomycetota > Planctomycetia > Pirellulales > Lacipirellulaceae > Botrimarina > Botrimarina mediterranea. The sequence continues at coordinate 2,630,132 of NZ_CP036349.1, read as the reverse complement.
ATGGTGATCCGCGGTCTCTTAGCATGATAAGAGAACTCCTCTACGGCTGTTGCACAGATTTCGCCATCTGCTTCTCCCGCTAGGCAAACGCGTCGCTAGATTTCCAAGCTCTTATGGCCTCTGCACCCATCCCGACGTTTCTCAGTGGCAGCCTGAACTCCGACGGTTCACTTCTGCCTAGTGCAACGGGACTGTTCGACCTGCGTAATGAGGTGGTCGCCGTGATTGGCGGCACCGGCACGCTCGGAGGTCTGATGGCAGAGGCTCTGGCGGGGTATGGCGCGCGGGTCGTTGTTCTCGGCCGCAATGTCGAACGCGGCCGAGATCGAGCAGAACGAGTCAATCGCGCGGGCGGCATCGGCATGTTTCAGCCAATCGACGCGCTTGATGCCGGCTCTGTGCAGGAAGCGGTAGACACGATTCGCGAAGAGGTTGGTGAGACAACCGTCCTCATAAACGCGGCTGGGGGCAATCACCCCGACGCCACGCTCCGACCAGGAGGCAGTGTCTGCAAGATTCCGATGGAGGCTTGGAGGGAAGTCTTCGACTTGAACCTCGTCGGCGGGTCGCTACTTCCATCGCTCGTCTTCGGTGAGTCGATGCTTGCTGCGGGCCGTGGGAGCATCATCAATATTGCTTCGATGGCTGGGATGAACCCCGTCTCGCGGGTCGGCGCCTATTCCGCCGCAAAAGCGGCGGTTATCAACCTTACCAAGTACCTCGCGATCGAATGGGCGACGCGAGGCGTTCGCGTCAACGCGATTAGCCCGGGCTTCTTCCCGGCAGAGCAGAACAAAAAGCTTCTCTACCACGAGGATGGCTCGCTGACCGATCGCAGCGCGAAGATCCTCGGTCATACGCCGATGGCCCGGTTTGGTTCCGCCGAGGAACTTGCCGGCGCCGTCGTCTGGCTCGCAGCGCCCAGGGCATCCTCCTTCGTTACAGGGCAGAACATCGTCGTTGATGGCGGATTCTCGATCGCGTCCATCTAGCCGTCCGCGTAGGGTGACTGACCGGTTCTGGCGGACAGTAGATAGCTCCCATCGATCTCGACGCGACTTCTCTTTCCCGATTGACGCGTCTGCCAAGGGATTGAGCGGGGGCGCCGCAACTCTCGGCGCCCCCGAGTAACCGCTCAACGAGGCGGGTGGTCATTCTGGCGACCACCATCGAGCGTCTAGAGGTCACTGCGTGACCTCCTCAGGAACGTGGCGCTTCTCGCGGGAGTTTGGCCCGGCAGTTGCCAAGAGGGAGGCATAACGCTGTCCCCCCTCCGCCACCCTTCCCCGCCAGCCACCTCGCCTCCTTAGCGTAGGTAAGTGGCTCTCGCCAAACCCCGCCGAGCGATGCAGAAGCACGGGCCCTCGAAGTTCGCGATCGCCGCCGTCGTTGTGTTGGGCGCCCTCTCACCCAGCCTGGCTCAGATGACCGAGCCACTGGACGTTGAGAAGGACGCCCTGCGTCTAGGCTTTATCAAGCTCACCGACTGCGCGCCAATCGTCATCGCCAAAGAGAAGGGCTTCTTTGAGGACGAAGAGCTCCAGGTCGAAGTCATCGCCCAACCGAACTGGAAGACGCTGCTCGACAATGTCATCAGCGGCGAGCTCGACGGCGCCCACATGCTCAGCGGTCAACCGATCGCCGCGACCATCGGTTTTGGCGCCAAGGCTCACGTCGTTACCGCGTTCACAATGGACCTGAATGGCAACGCTATTACGGTTTCCAATTCGGTCTGGGAACAGATGCAGGAGAACGATGCGGAGTTGCTGAGGCCAACGCCCAAACACCCCATCACTGCGGACTCTCTGAAGCCGGTTGTGGAGACGATGCTCGATGAGGGGGAGAAGCTGCAGATGGCGATGGTCTTCCCTGTCAGCACGCACAACTACGAGTTGCGTTACTGGCTCGCCGCGGCGGGGATCCACCCGGGTATGTACACCAAGAGCGACACCGGCGGGCGCACCGACGCCGAGGTCGAGCTCTCTGTAACTCCGCCGCCGATGATGCCCGCCACACTCGAAGCGGGCAACATCCAGGGTTACTGCGTCGGTGAACCTTGGAATCAGCAAGCCGTCGCCAAGGGGATCGGCGTTCCGGTGACGACCAACTACGACATCTGGAAGAACAACCCCGAGAAGGTCTTTGGCGTCACCAAGGGCTGGGCCGACGAGAACCCGCAGACCCACATCGCGGTGGTGAAGGCGCTCATCAAGGCGGGCAAATGGCTCGACGAGACCGACGCCAGCGGCAGATTCGTCAATCGTGAAGAAGCGGCCCGCATCCTGTCGCGGCCCAACTTCGTCGGCGCCGACTACGACGTCATCAAGAACTCGATGACCGGTTACTTCTACTTCCAGAAGACCGACAAGCGTGAGATGCCCGAATTCAACGTCTTCTTCAAGGGATACGCGACCTACCCGTGGTACTCCGACGGCGTTTGGTTCCTCACGCAGATGCGTCGTTGGGGCCAAATCACCGAAGCGAAGCCCGCCGAATGGTACGTCCAGACGGTCCGCGACGTCTACAAGCCCGAAGTCTATCTCGAAGCGGCGCAGCTTCTTGTCGACGAAGGCTTCATCGACGAGTCGGAAGTCCCCTTCGATACGGACGGCTACAGGCCGCCGACGAACGAGTTCGTCGACGGCGTCACGTTCGACGGCAAAAGGCCGATTGAGTACCTCAACTCGCACACGATCGGTAACAAGGACTGACTTTCTGCAACCACCGATGCACACGACCGTGACGCTCCATCGATTTCATACGTGCCCCTCCGAGCAATCTGTGGTTGTTTCTTCTTGCAATGAGTAAAGCATGACGCTCTGGCTAGTCTTAATTGTCTTCGCGGGCTTGATTGCGGCCGCGGCGGTTGCTGGTAAGCACCGCACGGTTAAGGCGATCGATGTGGCGGGTCTCAACTTCCTGTCGCCGGTCGTGCGGCTGTGCTACGGCGAAGAGCCGCGGAAGCAGCTGCAAGACATCGGTCGCTACATCGTCGTGCCGCTCGTAGCCGTCGCGGCGTTCATCATCGCTTGGTTTGCGGTCGCTGAGAGGGTGCAAACGAAGTCGGGCAAGCTGCCAAACCCTACCGAGACCTGGCGGTCGGCTAGCGCCATCCTTGAGTTCCACCACCGCGAAAACGACAAGCAGCGGGCCTTCAATCTCGACGGCAAAGATCGCAAGACGGCGCTGACGCGCGTGGAGGCCCGACTCGCCGAGTTGGCGCCGCTCGAAGAGCAGGCCAACGACGCCGTCGCCGAGGCGAAAGCCAACGCCGCGGGACGGATCGGCAAGAAGGTTGCGGCGCTGCAAGAAGAGCACGACACACTGGCTAAAAAGTACAAGGCGGCGCAGCAACAGCGCGACGCCGAACTCGAAGCCGCCGCGGCCGCCGCTGTAACGGGCGATAAGGCGGAGAAGGACGCCTACGTCGCCATGCTCCGCGATCACCGAACCGCTACCAAGGCCGAGAAGTTCCGGCTTCGTGAATTGAAGTCGGCAATCACCACGCAGCAAGCGGAGCGGGACCCGGCTGTCGCCGCCGCGCTCGCCCACCAAACGATCATCGCCGAGGAACGGCTGTATCTCGTCAAGATGCAGGACCAACTCACCGGCGCCAACCGCCACACCAAGGTGGCGACGGAGAACGAGAAACTCGAAGCAGCCAAAGCGGCCCTCTACGCGGCCGACGTGGACGGGATCAAGCGGGCGGCGACGAATGTCGTTCGGACCGAGGACCGCATCGAGATGATCGAAGAGTCCGGCTACGCCAAGCCGGCGACGCTCCCTTATCAAGTCGCCCGCAGCGTGCTGTGCGTCTTCTTTGGCTTCGTAATCGGCTCGGCGCTCGCGATCCCACTCGGCGTGCTGTGCGGGCTCTCAAAGACCTTCATGGCGGCGATGACGCCCTTCATCGCAATCTTCAAACCGGTCTCACCGATTGTCTGGCTGCCTGTGGCGTTGATTGTCGTCAGCGGCTTCATGCCCGACCCCGACAAGCACTGGCTAACGCAGTGGATGTGGAGCCTGCCTTGGATCGGCGACTACAAGATCAACCCCGCGTTTATCGCCTCGGCGATCACGGTGGCCCTCTGCTCGTTGTGGGCGACCATGGTCAACACGGCCTTCGGAGTGGCGTCGGTTGACAAGGACCACCTCAACGTTGCCCGGGTGTTGCGGCTGGGGTTCTGGGACCGGCTGTTCAAGATTGTGTTGCCATCGTCACTGCCGCTGGTGTTCGCGGGGCTGCGGATCTCGCTGGGCGTCGGCTGGATGGTGCTGATCGCGGCCGAGCTGCTGAGCTCGAGCGAGGGCCTCGGCAAGTTCGTTTGGGACCAGTTCAACAACGGTGCGAGCGACTCCTTCGCCAAGATGATGGTCGTTGTGTTTGTCGTCGGCGCGATCGGTCTGCTACTCGATCGCATGATGGTGGTGTTTCAACGGCTAGTGAGCTTTGACGGCGCTCCGACAGCGATTTGACACACACGTAATTAGCCCCCCGGCCAATGACCGGGGGCTAAGTGAGACATACCAACCAAACCCACCTCTATGCCTTACCTCGAACTCGAAAACGTCTCTTTCGGTTACGGCCCGGCTTCCAACCGGTACGAGGTGCTAAAGGACGCTTCGCTTTCGGTGGAAGAGAACGAGTTTGTCGCGATCATCGGCTTCTCGGGGAGCGGCAAGAGCACGCTGATTTCGCTGCTTGCCGGATTGGAGAGGCCCGATGCGGGCAGCGTCCGCATGGCGGCCCGGCCAATTAAGGCGCCGGGTCCCGACAAGGGGATCATGTTCCAAAACTACTCGCTGCTCCCATGGCTCACCGTGCAAGGCAACATCGAGCTGGCGGTCAAGCAGGTCTTTCCCGACATGCCGCGCGGCGAGCGCCGCCGCTACTGCCAACACTACATCGACCTGGTGAGCCTGACGGGGTCGGATTGGAAGCTCCCCGGCGAACTCTCGGGCGGGATGCGTCAACGGCTTAGCTTGGCGCGGACCCTGGCGATGAAGCCCGAGGTGCTGCTGCTAGACGAGCCGCTCTCCGCGCTCGACGCGCTGACGCGTTCGGTCCTGCAGGACGAGATTATCCGTATCTGGGAAGAGGACCGCCGCACCGTCGTGATGATCACCAACGACGTTGACGAGGCGGTGATCATGGCGGACCGGATCGTGCCGTTGACGCCGGGGCCGGCGGCGTCGTTCGGCAAGGAGTTCGCTGTCTCGTTGCCACGCCCCCGCGATCGCGCAACGCTCAACTTCAACGAGGACTACAAGCACCTGCGCAATGAAGTCACGAAGTACCTGATCCAAGTCAACAGCGAGTCCAAAGAGCTCTCGCCCGTCGCCGACCTCCCGCTGCCAGACCTGCAACCGATCACGCCCGGCCCCCGAGTGGCGATTGCCTGATGCACAAAACGCTCACCCCCACCGACCGCCGGTACGTCGAGATCTTCAATCTCACGAAGGCGTACCCGAACCCCTACGGCGAGGCCGTGCGGGTCATCGACGGGTTCAACCTCGTCATGCCCAAGGGGGAGGTCGTCAGCATCATCGGCCATTCCGGGTGCGGCAAGAGCACCGTGCTGACGATGCTCGCCGGCCTCAACGAGACCTCGGGCGGCAGCATCGCCGTCGCAGGCCGCGAGATTTCCGGGCCGGGGCCCGATCGGGCCGTCGTCTTCCAGGCTCCGTGCTTGTTGCCGTGGATGACGTCGCTGCAGAACGTGCTGCTGGGCGTGGACCGCGTTTATCCCCACGGAACCAAGGCCGAGCGGCGGCAGATCGCCGAGTACTACCTGTCCGCGGTTGGACTTGCCGACTCGCTGCACAAGTTCCCCCGCGAGATGTCGGGCGGCATGCAGCAACGTGTCGGCATCGCCCGCGCGATCGCACTTAAGCCGCGGGTGCTGCTGCTCGACGAGCCCTTTGGTCGTCTCGACTCGCTAACGCGGATGGACCTGCAAGAGGTGATCCTGCGCGTGCTCGACCGGGAGCGCATCACGACGCTCCTGATTACCCACGACATCGATGAAGCGATCTTCATGTCCGACCGCGTCTGCATGATGACCAGCGGGCCCAAAGCCCGCGTCGGCAAACTCTTGGATATCCCGTTCGAGCGGCCTCGCGATCGGGCGACGGTACTGGAGCACTCCAGCTATTACGACTTGCGAGTCGAGCTCGTGGCGTTCCTCGAAGAGCAAGATCACCGCGGCGGCAAGTCGAAGCAGCCCCGTGACGACAACTGGGACGACACGATGCACCTCGTCGAAGCGATGAGCGCTACGCAGCACGACGTGCCGGCGCTTCAAGGCGAGGCCGTCGCGAGCCATTTGGACAGCGGTAGCCGTGAGCAGGGAGGACGCCGTCCCCAACGCGTATGACCACGTTAATCGCCAATCCCGCCGCCAATCCCTCGCTACGGCAGCCGCAAGAGCTGCTGGCCACGTTGCTCGACGAGTCGCGCGAGCTGACCGCCGTCGAGCGCTTCGCCAAGCTGCACGACGACGGCGCCGCCCCGGAGCAAGCGAAGTACTACCGCGACCTAATCCCCGCCGGCCTCCCCGAGGCTGGTCAGCAGTACGCGTTCGATGTCGATCTCGACGCTTGCAGCGGGTGCAAGGCGTGTGTCAGCGCTTGCCACCACCTCAACGGGCTTGAGCCTGATGAGACGTGGCGGAGCGTCGGGCTACTCATCGGGCAAACCTCCGCGACCAGCGGCGACCTGCCAATCCTCCAGCACGTCACAACGGCATGCCACCACTGCGTCGATCCGGGTTGCCTAGCGGGTTGCCCCACCAACGCGTACGAGAAAGACCCCGTCACGGGGATTGTCCGGCACCTCGACGATCAGTGCTTCGGCTGCCAGTACTGCACGATGGCGTGTCCTTACGAGGTCCCGCAGTACAGCCAGTCGAAAGGGATCGTCCGCAAGTGCGACATGTGCCACGGCCGGCTCGCCGCTGGCGAAGCGCCGGCTTGTGTGCAGGCGTGTCCCAATGGAGCGATCCGCATCGGCGTGGTCGATATCTCCGACGTCTTGACCGCCACCGAGCAAGGCGTGTTCCTGCCCGACACGCCGCCCTCGGAACTAACGCACCCTACGACGACCTATCGCAGCCAGCGGGGCCTGCCCGCGGGTACGGCCGGCGCCGACGGTGGTTTCGCTGAACCTCAGCACGCTCACGCACCGCTCGTAGCGATGCTGGTGCTGACTCAGATGTCGGTTGGCGTGGTTGCTGCGAGTGCGATCGCCCGCTGGCTCGGATCCGGTGCGTGGTGCGAGGCGGGGATCATCGTGGGGATGATCGTCGGTCAGTTGGGACTCGCCGTCGCGCCGCTCCACTTGGGGCGTCCGCACCTAGCCTTCCGCGCGGTGCTTGGCTGGCGGCACTCATGGCTCAGCCGCGAGGCGATCCTGTTCGGCGTTTACGCGGCGTTCTCGGTGGCGGCGGCGGCCTTCGCCATAATGCCGCACCTCGAAGGCTGGCTGCCAACCTTTGCGACCTCCGCGATCTCGAATTCCCTGCCCGCTGCGCTGCGGTCGCCCCTCGAAGCGTTGGCGCTGCTCAGCGGAGCCGTCGCGGTCTATTGCTCGGCGAAGATCTATATCTTCACCGGTCGCGTCTTCTGGGAGTGGCGCCGGACGCTTCCCCTGTTCGGTGGAACTTCGGTGGTGCTCGGCCTCGCCGCGACGGCATCTGTCGCAGCAATTGCAGGCTTCCCGTCGCCTGCGTTGACGTGGTTCGCCCTTCTTGTCGCGGCAGCTAAGCTGCTTTATGAGGCGTCTCTATTTCGTCACGTTCATGATGCCGATGGCGATCTCCGTCTGACAGCGAAACTTCAACTCGGGCAGCTCCGCCCGGTAACAACCACGCGAATGATTCTCGGCGCCGCGGGCGTAATGAGCTTGCTGGTAGCCGGTCTCGACGTGGCGCCAGCCACTTTCGCAACCTTGGGCTTCGTCTCACTGTTAGCCGCTGAGTTTGCCGAACGTTGGCTGTACTTCAGCACGGTCATCCCGCTGAGGATGCCAGGGGGGACGCCGACGCGATGAACTCGATTGCCAACAAGGCCGCGACGCTAATCGAAACCTTACAGAGCATCGTCCATCAAAAGGGCGGTGCGCTCACGAGCGACCTGCTCCGCGAGCCGGGCCGCTTTGGTCTGGGTCAGACGCCGTCTCGGCTGCTGCCCGACGCCACGACCGACATGGTGTGTGGCTATTGCTCGACCGGTTGCAGCTTGCGCATCCACCTCAAAGACGGCGAGGCGGTCAACCTCACGCCGACAACGGACTACCCGGTCAATCTCGGGATGGCGTGCCCCAAGGGCTGGGAGGCGCTGTCGGTGCTCGACGCCGAAGACCGCGCGACCACACCGCTCTTGCGCAACAACCATGGCGACCTTGTGCCGGTCTCGTGGGACGAGGCCATGCGGACGCTGTGCGTGCGGTTCAAAGAGATTGGCGCCGAGCACGGCCCCGAGTCGGTCGCCTTCCTCAGCACGGGGCAGCTGGTCACCGAAGAGATGGCGCTATTGGGCGCCCTCGCCAAGTTCGGGATGGGCATGATCCACGGTGACGGCAACACCCGCCAGTGCATGGCCACCGCCGCCACCGCCTACAAGCAGTCCTTCGGCTTCGACGCCCCACCGTTCACCTACCAAGACTTTGAAGAATCGGACGTGATCGTCCTGGTGGGATCGAACCTGTGCGTCGCCCATCCCATCATGTGGGAGCGTGTCTGCCGCAATCCTCACAACCCGCAGGTCGTCGTGATCGACCCGCGGCGGACCGAGACGGCGATGCAAGCGACGCTGCACCTGCCGATCAAGCCCAAGAGTGACCTTACCTTCTTCTATGCCCTTGCTCACGTCTTGGTGCGAGAAGGCTGGATCGATCGCGCGTTCATTGACGCCTCGACAACGGGCTTTGAATCGTTCGCCGATTTTGTCAGGGATTACCCGCCGCAGCGTGCCGCCGAGGCCACCGGCATCGCGGTCGAATTGATCGAAACCCTCGCCAGAATGTTTCATGAGGGCAAGCGGGTCTCGTTCTGGTGGACGATGGGCGTCAACCAAAGCTATGAGGGGACACGTATCGCCCAGAGCTTGATCAACCTGGCGCTGATGACCGGCAACATCGGCCGCCCCGGGACCGGCGCCAACAGCATCACGGGCCAGTGCAATGCGATGGGCTCGCGGCTATTCAGCAACACGACGGGACTCTTCGCCGGTCGCGACTTCAAAAACGCCGAGGATCGCCGCGAAGTCGCGGACATCCTTGACCTCCCCATTGAGAACATTCCGACCGTCGACAGCCTGCCTTACCACCAAATTATCGAGGGCATCCGCAGCGGCGCCATCCGGGGCCTGTGGGTGCTCTGCACGAATACGGCGCATTCCTGGATCCACCAGGAGGACGCGCGCGAACTGTTATCGAAGCTTGACTTCCTCGTCGTGCAAGACATGTACGCGACGACGGAGACCGCGCAGCAAGCCGACCTCGTGCTGCCAGCCGCGGGATGGGGTGAGAAAGAAGGCACCTTTATCAACAGCGAACGCCGCATCGGTGTCGTGAAGAAGGTCCGACGCCCGCCGGGGGAGGCGCTCCCCGACTTCGCGATCTTCCGCCTCGTGGCAGAGTACTGGGGGTGCGGCGAGAGGTTCCGGCGCTGGACCTCACCCGAGGCGGCGTTCGGCATCTTGCAAGAGCTCTCGCAGGGTCGACCGTGCGATCTCTCCGGCATGGGGGGCTACGCCGCCATCGACCACGCCGGCGGCGCGCAGTGGCCGTGCGTCGAGCCGGTCGCCGAGGTCGCGCAACAGCGTCGGCTGTTCGAGGATGGCCGGTTCTACCACGAAGATGAATGGGCCCGATTCATCTGGGAGGATAGCCGCCCGATGCCCGAGGCGCCCGACGACTCCTATCCGTACCTCTTGCTGACCGGCCGCGGCGCCGCATCGCAGTGGCATACCCAAACGCGCACCAGCAAGTCCCCGGTCTTACGGAAGCTGTCCCCGCAGAACATCTACATCGAGATGCACCCCGACGACGCACGCGCAGCGGGCGTCGCGCAGCATAGCAAGGTTGCGGTCAGCTCACGCCGCGGGCGGCTCGAAGCGACGGCGTTTCTCACGCCGACGGTCCAGCCCGGCCAGGTCTTCATCCCGATGCACTACGAAGCGACCAACCGACTGACGCTGGCGCACTTCGACCCTTACTCTCACCAACCCAGCTACAAGGCCTGCGCCGTCAAAATCGAGGCGCTGGAGGCGAAGCGATGAGCGAAGCGAACGGAAAATCGACGGGCGGCTTCACGGCGGAGCAGCAGAACTACCTGCAAGGGTTTGCGCTCGGCGCCGATGTGGCCCGGAAGGTGCGGGGCTTGCCGATCTTGTCGGGAACCGGCGGAGCGATGGACGACACGGTCGTCGTCGGCGCTCTACAACCCGCGACCAGCCTGCTTGCCAACGACCCAACGGCGATCCATCGCGCCGCCCAAGACGAGCAAGTCGCCGTCGGCGGCAAGCTCGTCGCCGAGGAAGTCGCGAAGCGCGACAAGAACCCCCGCGACATGTGGGACGAGATGCGTGGCCGCGCCGCGGCGGGCGAGTTTCCGAAAGGAACCGACGTCTTCCTCACCAAGTACCACGGGTTGTTCTATGTCGCGCCCGCTCAAGACTCCTACATGTGCCGCCTGAGGTTCCCCGGCGGCGCGATCCGCTCTTGGCAACTCCGCGGCTTAGCCGACCTCGCGGACCGCACGGCCGGCGGCTTCGCCGACTGCACGACCCGGGCCAATCTCCAACTGCGCGAGATCCCTGCGACTGAGTCGATCAACCTCCTGACGGGCCTCCAGGACCTAGCGATCATCAACTACGGCGCGGGCGCCGACAACATCCGCAACGTCACCGCGAGCCCGCTGAGTGGCGTCGATCCGACAGAGTTGATCGATACGCTCTCGCTCGCCAAAGAGATGCATTACTACCTCATCAATCACCGTGAGCTGTACGGCCTCCCGCGCAAGTTCAACATCGCGTTCGATGGCGGCGGATCGATCGCGGCGCTAGAGGACACCAACGACATTGGCTTCACCGCCGTCCGCCTCAAGGCCGAGGCGGCGACGGACTCGCTCCGCCAAGGCATCTACTTCCAGTTCACGCTCGGCGGCATCACCGGGCACAAGGACTTCGCGAGGCCGACGGGTGTCCTCCTCAAGCCGGAAGAGTGCGTCGAAGTCGCGGCGGCGGTCGTACAGGTATTCATTCGGCATGGCGACCGCACCAATCGCAACAAGGCGAGGCTCAAGTATCTGCTCGATCGCTGGGGGTTCGAGAAATTCGTCGGCGAAGTCGAGAAGGAAGTCGGCCGAGAACTGACCAAGGCGCCGCTCGACGCGGTTGAGCCCCGCCCTTCCGACAACCGCCAGACGCATGTCGGAATCCATCCGCAGAAGCAGCCCGGCTTTAACTATGTCGGTGTCGTGCTGCCGGTTGGTCGCATGACAAGCGATCAGATGCGTGGCCTAGCGCAGCTATCGGAACGCTACGGCGACGGCGACCTGCGATTGACCGTTTGGCAGAACCTGCTGATCGCCAACATCCCCGACGAATCCGTCGAAGCCGCAAAGGGAGCCATCGAGACGCTTGGCCTCGACTGGCGAGCCACCAGCGTTCGCGCGGGGCTGATTGCTTGCACGGGCTCGGCGGGCTGCAAGTACGCCGGCGCGCCGACGAAGTCCAATGCGATGACGATCGCCGACTATGTCGAGGAACGATTGGACATGGATGTGCCGGTAAACATCCACCTCACCGGTTGCCACCACTCTTGCGCGCAGCACTACATCGGCGACATCGGCCTGATCGCGGCGAATGTGGAAGACCCAGATGACCCCGACGAAACGGTCGAGGGTTACCACCTCTTCGTCGGCGGCGGTTATGGAGAGCGTCAGGGAATCGGCCGAGAGCTCTTCACCGGCCTTCCCTTCCGCGACGTGCCGGCGCGCGTGGCGGGGCTCTTGCAAGCGTATCTCGACAACCGTGTGTCGCCCGCAGAAGCGTTCGTCGATTTCACGCGTCGCGTCGAGATTGACGGCCTTAGGGAGATGTGCCAGGGCACGCTGGTGAGCGCCTGACCGACCTCGATGAGGGAGCGTAAGGCACGTAGGTCACAAAGAGGTCTCAAGGGCGACGAGAGCTACTTAGCTCAATACCTACTTGCCCGCAGACCTGATTGGATTGAGAGACAAAGATGAGCATGTCAATTATCCCGGAGTCCGCGCCCTTCAATGCCGAACAGCGGGCTTGGCTCAATGGCTTCCTTGCGGGCTGGATGGGGGCTCCAACGAATGGGGCGCCAGAGGCGGCCGCGTCGGGCGATGCCGTCTCCGACGGCGTTGCGCTACTGCCGGCGCCGGATGACGAGGCGGAAGAGTTTCCGTGGCACGACTCGAGCATCGCAATTGAAGATCGGCTGGCGCTCGCCGAAGGCAAGCCGCTCAAGCGACGGCTGATGGCGGCCATGGCGCAGCTCAACTGCGGCGCCTGTGGATATCAATGTCTGACTTACTCCGAAGCGATCGCCGCCGGCGAGGAGAAGAACCTATCGCTCTGCTCACCGGGCGGGAAGGAAACGGCCAAGGCGCTAAAGCGACTCATCAAAGAGACGCCATCGACCGCCGCGACCACGGAGGCCCCCGCCGCCAAGGCGGCGCCGCCGATGGGATACAGCCGCTCCAACCCCTACTCGGCGGTTGTTAAGGCTTCGTCCAATCTGAACGGGAAAGGATCGTCGAAGCAGACGTCGCACGTCGTGATCGATCTCGGCGACAGCGGCTTGACGTATGAAGCGGGCGATTCGCTGGGCGTTTACCCGACGAACTGCCCCGAGCTTGTGGCGGAGGTCTTGGATCACCTTGGTCTTGCCAACGACGAGGCCCTCTCGCAACGACTCATCAACGAGTTCAATCTCCGCGACGCCTCGGACGAGCTGCTGGAACTCCTCACGCAGTCCACGCCGAACCCCGATGAGGAGCTCGCGATCGCTGCGTTGGTGGACTCCGATGAACTCGACGGTCTGGATGTCCTCGACGTGCTCCGCAAAGCTCCCTCGGCAAAGCCGACGGCCGACGACCTAGTTGCCTGCCTCACTCCGATGGCGCCGCGGCTTTACTCGATCGCCAGCTCGCTCAAGGCCCATCCCGGCGAGGTGCACCTGACCGTCGGTAAGGCGACAACGCGGTTACGTGACCGCGTCTACAAAGGGGTGGCGTCGACAATGTTCGCCGACCGTGTGACGGCGGGCGGCAAGGTGCGAGTGTTTGTTCAGCCTTCACACGGCTTCGGCGTCCCGGCGAGCCCCGCTTCGCCAATGATCATGGTCGGCCCCGGCACCGGCATCGCCCCGTTTCGGGCCTTCCTCGAAGAGCGCCAAGCCACGGCCGCCAGCGGCAAGAACTGGCTCTTCTTCGGCGACCAACACGAGACGTGCGATTTTATCTATCGCGACGAGCTTGCCGCGATGCAGTCGGCGGGCTTGCTGACGAGGCTGAGCACCGCGTTCAGCCGCGACCAGGAAGAGAAGGTCTACGTCCAAGACCGGATGCGTGAGGCGGGCGGCGAGCTCTGGGCCTGGCTAGAAGACGGGGCCTCGTTCTTCGTTTGCGGCGACGCCAAACGGATGGCCGCGGACGTGGACCGCGCCCTCCTCGACATCGTGGCTCGGCACGGCGCCAAAAGCACCGAAGAAGTCAAAGCTTACATCGACAGCATGAAGGCGACGGGACGCTACTCCCGCGACGTCTACTGATCGCGCCTTGCCACCAAGCCGATTGCGTTACGCAACCGCGGCCTGCTTTAGAAATTCAACTCCCACTGGCTGTAGAAGAACTCCGCATCGTTGGTCCCGATGATCTTGCTGCCGGCCCACAGACGACTGTAGCCGAACAGGATGTTCGACCGTGCAGAGATCGCATACTTAGCGATCAGATCCAGTTCACTGCCGAAGTCCTTCTGACCAGCGACCTGGTTTGATGGAACGGCCACTCCGGGGACGACGTCGCTGCCGGTTACCGCACCGAAGTAGTAGTACCAAAGCAATACGTCCCATTTGTCACGCGGTTTCATCGTCAGCAGCACGTTCGGAGAGACGACGTTTGAGCGGGCAACGGCATCGATGAAGCCCAAGTATTTATGCGCCAATGGGAACAGCTGATTGTATCGATTGAAATCGCCGCCCGGATAGTCACCCGAAGCGTAATCGAAGTAGACCCACAGGGTTGGGTCCCACGCCATCTTGTCGAGTTTACGACCTAAGCCGGCGGTGGTGAATCCAGCGTTGTGGTCTTGATCCAGACCACTCTGCCGGCCGACTTGGTAGGCGCCTTCAAACTCGTAGAGCCACTTTTCGTGAGCTGTGCCCCAGACCCTGGCTCCGAAGGTGTGCAACGAGAAGTCTCCCGACGCCGCGGGCGTGACGCCGATGCGCTCATCGTCATAGCCAAGATAATAGAAGTCCCAGGAACGAGTTTTGCTCTCCGTGTAGGTCGAATACAGCCCGTAGAACGATTGGTCGTAGTCGGCTTCGTCGAATTGATCGTCGACGACCGGAACAAAGTTCGTGTAGAACCCGTCGATGGCCCAATCACCGCTCTTGTAGAGACCGCGTATGCCCTCGAAAGTCCGCCTCGTGTTCGCCCAGTCGAGCGGCGAGACGGTGCGTTGGTTGCCGTAAAGAAGTTCTTGGCGGCCGACGCGGAGCTTGAACTCATCGGTCATCGTGACATCGACAAACGCGTTCAGCAGGTCGCCATAGTTGACGTCGATCGGCCGGGGCAAGTAGAGCGAGTTGCCCGTTTCATCGGCGACGATCCCTTCGACGTAGAGGCGGAATATCTCGCTCGCCTTCCAGTCTGTGTAGAGCCTCATCCGAGTCAACAGGAAGTCGTTGGTCGTATCTTCAAAGCCTGAGCGGCCTGGCTGGCGGCCCATGCCCTCTTCGTGATGGTAGCGCAGGCGAAGTTGGCCGCCTACATCGAGTGTGCCCCATTGGCCACACTCGCCAACGGGCATCCACTTTAGGCTGTCGCCGAGACACGCCCCGTTGTAGCAAGGGTCCTTGAGGTAGCTGAAATCGTTGGCGTAGAAGACGCCTTTGTGCGATTCGGCGCATGGGTTGGGCTTAGCTGCCGCCCTCGTCTTGCCACAAGCCGCGCAGCATCCGGCGCCTCCGACGGCCTCGCCACAGCTTATTCCGTCGCCACAAGAGCATGGCTCGACTGCGGCGCAACTCGGCGACTCCGTGGCTTCGCAGCGATAGCCTACGGCGCCCACCTCATTGACACCGTCCTCGCCACCACTGATTGAGTAGGCTCTAGCCAGATCTCCGTCGGCTGCGTAGGCGGCCGAAGCAGCCAGAAACGTTGCCGCGAAGGCGAAACAGAAGATTCTCATGACAGTTCTCGCTCGGTCCGTGAGCTTTCCGGGGCATGGCAGGAGCTCAGGACGCAACAGCGCTGCCGCCGAGCCAGTCGCCTGGCGTTGCTTGGAGCGGCCTCCCGCATGCGTTCGTGCCACCGTAGAGTCTTCGACGGAAGATGTGCTCCGGGTCAAAACTCCCGACACTTGCCAGCAAGGTTTACCGTCAACGCAACTCCCAGGCTCTCAAGGAGATGCGCAGTGGACATTCTCGATCCTCTTGGTCATTCGGAGCAGTAGGGTCTCATTTATCAGCAGCGAGAGCCCGCTCTCGCCCAAAAAATGGGCAATTACCCCGAACTGGCTGCAACGGGTTGCCGCGAAGAAACTCACCATCCCCCTGAAAAAGCCGAGCGGATTGCTCGCTGTCATTAGAAAAGGCGACGCCCATGCCCTTTGGCGCCATCATTGCTGCGTTTCCAGGGCGTTGGCAGATGGTGCGCGCCGACTGCGTCGCTGACCCCAAGCAACACGTGAGCGTGAACACCACCAACCCCGCGAGTGGCCCGGTCGTCCTCGTCATCGACGACGATCCCTTAATTCCGATCGTCGTCCGCCGGGCTATGGAGGGGGCCGTCTTCCGAATGCACGTCGCGGCTGATGGGGCCGCGGGGGTCGATGAGGTGTCGCGCTGCAAGCCCGATGTGGTGATCTTAGATAACGTATTGCCAGACTGCCTCGGCCTGAATGCGCTTACAACGATCCATGAATTGGCGCCTTCGGTACCAATCCTTTTCGTTACCGCGCGTGGTTCTGGGGGCTCGGCAATTGAGGCGATGAAGCTCTGCGCCTTTGACTATCTGCCAAAGCCTCTCGACCCACCGAAGTTGCGGAGCCAAATTGACCGGGCACTAGCACTGCGTCGGCTCCTCAGCACGAAGCAGGTCGCCGAAGAGGACACCCTCTGGCCGCCCCGCGAATCGCTATCACTGCCGCCAGACCCAACAAACCTCGTGGGCGATTGCCCCGCGATGCAATCGGTCTTTAAGGCGATCGGCAAGGTCGCCATGCAGGACATCGCTGTTCTGATACGAGGAGAGCACGGCACCGGCAAAGAGTCCGTCGCACGTGAAATTCATGCCCACAGCCATCGCTCCTCGGGTCCACTCGTCAAACTTCACTGCCGTGGACTAGATGAACGTCGCGCCGACGAGGTTCTATTCGGGCGGTCAGTTGAGGAGGGATCTACCTCAGGTCGGATCGCCGAAGCCGCTGGCGGCACCTTGCTGCTAGAAGAAGTCGGCGACCTCCCCCTCGCCATCCAGGCTCGGGTGCTGCGGGCCATCCGAGACGGCGTTTATGAAATAGCAGGCTCAGCAATAGAGCACCGTGTCGAGTGTCGTCTACTCGCGATCACCACGGTCGACCTCGAGTCGCGTTCGCGGGAAGGAAAGTTCCGCTCCGATTTGTATTACGCGTTATCCTCTTTCGCCATCGAGCTCCCTCCCGTCCGTGCCAGGCACGGTGACTTGCGTCTGCTGGTAGAGCATAGCTTGCGGAAGCTAAGCCCCATTGCGGCTGCGTTTGGGGTCAAAGAACCGCGGATTTCAGAAGAGGCCTTCCTCGCAATGTCGGCCCACCACTGGCCTGGGAACATCGACGAATTGGAAAGCGTTCTGAAACGAGCGCTTATCGAGCAGAAGGGGAATGTGCTACTGCCAGCCGAGATCACCCGCGCTGTATCGGGAGCATCCGTGGTCCCCGCGGCCGACCCATCTGCTTCGGCTCTATGCACGACCGATTGGACGACATTTACCGATATGCGTATCGAGGCGGGGTCCGACTCGCTCCATGCTGAAGCGATCGCCGAGACCGAGAGGAAGCTCTTCACACGCGTGCTACATCACACCCGTGGCAATCAAGCGCACGCTGCTCGCCTCCTCGGGATTACGCGCGTCAGCCTGCGTAAGAAGCTGCGCATGTATGGAATGGCCCCGCGCAGTATCGATGAGTGACTCCAACACCACCGCCCGCGCCGAACCTCTATCAATGGAGTCAACCGCTGGCGCACGACGATTAACGCTCTTGTACATTGCGGCGCTAAGCACCGTTGCGATTTTGACGATAGGCGCCCAGCTTCTGGTTCAATGGCAACTCGAGAATAGCCAGAGCGATTCACACGTCATCAATCTCGCCGGTCGCCAACGGATGCTCAGCCAACGGCTGGCAAAATCGTCTCTTCAGCTTCAAGCAAGCTCGGGAAACGACATCCAAGACATTAAGGACGAAGTGGCGACGGCGTTGAGCGAGTGGCAGACCAACCACATCGGTCTGCAGCGCGGCGACACTGAAATCGGCCTGAAAGGACAACTCAGTCCTCAGCTGACTAAGCTCTTTGACGACGTCCGCCCCCATTACGATGCGATTCGAATCGCCGCACACGAGATACAGGTCGCAACGCCAGAATCAAACGCTACGGCCTCGATTCGTCGCATCCAAGAGCACGAGGCAGCCTTCCTCAGCGGTATGGATGCCATCGTGTCTCGTTTCGTCTTTGAGGCCGAGCGACGCGTCTCTCGTCTTCGCAACTCGGAGGTTGCCCTCCTAGCGCTTACTCTCTTGGTGCTCACGGCCGAGGGACTATTTATTTTCAAACCGGCTGTTCGCCAAATAAAGCACGTCGTCGGCCGACTCGAAGGAATTGGCGCCAGGTTGGCCGTCGCCAAAGAGCAGGCGGAATCCGCTAATGAAGCGAAAACCCGATTCCTTGCCAACGTCAGTCATGAGCTCCGCACACCGATGACCGCCGTGCTTGGCATGACCGAGTTAGCACGTGAGACCGAGGACCCCGAGAAACGCAATAAGTACCTCGGTATCGTCGAAGAAGCAGGACAGTCGCTTCTTCGGCTGCTCAGTGATCTGATCGACACGGCAAAGATCGAAGCGGCTGAACTGGAGATTCGAGAAATCCCATTCCGACCCTCCGAGGTCCTTCGTCAAGTGATCGATCTGATGCGTCCACTCGCCCTGGAGAAAGGACTCGCTCTGCGATCTGACTACGATGATTGCGGCGATCTCTGTTCAGAGAGCAAAGTACTTGGCGATGAGCAGCGTCTGATGCAAGTACTGATCAACCTTGTTGGAAATGCTATTAAATACACCGATGCGGGATACGTCGAACTCTCACTAAACATTTCCAGCAGTTCCCTTCAGAGCCAGAAAATCATCTGGACGGTTCGTGATAGTGGAGTTGGTATCGAAGAGAAAGACCGTAGTCGTCTCTTCGAACCCTTCTTCCAAGCTCACTCCTCCCCCAAGTCTTCACAAGGCGGCGCCGGACTAGGGCTTTCAATCTGTCAAAAAATCATAGACGCACTGGGGGGATCGATTGAGCTCGTTAGTGAGGTAGGACAGGGGACCACTGCCCGAGTCGCCATCGATTTACCTATCGTCTTGAAGTCGAATACCGCACCGACGAGCGAGTTCAAAGAGGTCGAGTCATTTGCCGCTCCTCTCGACGTGCTGGTGATCGAAGACTCGTCGTTTAATCAGCTCCTTCTAACGGAATGGCTTGAAAGAGCCGGCCATCGCGTCTCTATCGCTTCCAGTGGGGTCGATGCGATCGCCGAATTTGAATCGAATGGCGCGGACGTCGTTGTGACAGACTACCGCCTCGGCCCACTCAATGGCGCCGAGACCGCGCAGAGAATCCGGGCCATTGCTCTTGCTAGGGCCTGTCCGTCTCCTCCCGTCATCTGCGTGACTGGCGACATCGACGCCACCGCAATGCTTCCCGGTCAAGACGCTTTTGACGCCGTGGCTATGAAGCCAATCAGGTGTGAAGAGCTCTACCGCCTCATCGAGCAGGCCATGCCCGGCGGTAGGGTTAGCACCCTTGGGCGAGATGCCGACTCGATGTCCGACTTTCACCGCGAACTCGCCGCAGAACTGTCTCGGCTCGTGCCAGTGCAGTTGGCAGAGCTATGCGAAGCATTAGTTAGACGCGACTTTAAGTCGATCTCGCTTCTCGCCCACCGCCTACGCGGACAGGTCACCTACTTCGAGCAGCCTGACGCCGAGCGCACTCTACGACAGCTCGAGCAGGCAGCACGAGTCGAAGACAGCCATCGCTGTCATCCGCTTGTCGATGAGCTGAAAGCGCAGTTGGAAGAGCTTCTTGGATTGCTAACCCCCGCTGCTATCGGTGAGAAGATCGATAACGCCACGAGTTGCTAAACTCTCCGTGCGTAGCCGCGCGTCGATTCAAATCGGTTGAGGATTATGGCATTCGGTAACGCCACGATGTACGTCGGTGAGTGAGACTTGCTAGCGGCATTTTGCTGGCGGTTCTGCATCAAGAAAGGCCGCGGAAGGACACTGAACTTGGGGTGTTCACTGCACTAGCATGAATTGAGTTGGCCACCCGGACGTACCGCAACCCTGACCGCTCTTGTTGCGATCATGTGCTGAAACGCCTCGTCCGCCCGTTCCAAAGGAAACTCGCCGCCGACCATTTCTACAAACGGAAACTGGTCCCAACTCGCCGCCAAGAAATCGATAGCATCGGCTAAGTCGATTGGGGCGTAGTTATGGACTCCCCGTAGCGTCCACATCCGTCGAACGAGTTGCTCCGGATCGAGTTGTACGGTGCTGATTGGCTTGACGGCGCCAACAAAGACATTGCAGCCCCCGATGCGAAGCAACGGCAGGCCCTGGCGAATGGCGTCGGCGGAGCCAGACATCTCGAAGACAATGTCAGCGCCTCGATTATCGGTGGCGGCGTAGAGAGCGTCAGCTAATTGGTCGGGACCTGTTGCAACATCGACTGCAGCATCAGCCCCGAAACGCGAGGCGACAGAGACGCGTTGCGGATCGACATCGGCGACGAGGATGTGCTTGGCCCCCTGTACGCTAGCCATCGCAGCGGCAGTCAAACCTAGCAGCCCTGCGCCCTGAATCACGACGGCCTTACCGCGGCAGCCACCAGCAGACCTCATCGCTGCCGCAACCGTTGCCGTTGCGCAGTTGGCCGACGAGGCAACAAAGTCGGGGATTGTCTCCGGCACTCGAAAAATCGCTGTCCCCCGCTTCAAGTGACAGTACTCAGCCATCCCACCGCTCAAAGGGTACATGCCGCAGCACGGCTCGTGACCATACTTGAACAGCAACTCACACTTCTGGGGCAGGTCATGACGGCAGAAGAAGCACTCGCCACAACTGGCGGCGACCGACCACGAGACTCGGTCACCGATCTCTAGAGGGCCGCCTTTTCCGTCGATCGGCGCGTAACCTGGCCCGAAAGCGACGATTGTGCCAATCGTCTCGTGCCCCAGCACCGCAGGTTTCGGGCCTTGCCGATCGCCCAAATAAGTGTGAAGGTCACTGCCGCATAGTGTGCAGCAGGTTGTCTTCACGAGCGTTTCACCGGAAGCCAATCGTGGTCGCGGAAAGCTCTGCAACTGCAGCGGCTCACCAGGCGCGACAAACACGCTTGCGCGCACCCCGTCATGGTCGTGGCCGCGCGTCACGGCCGCTCCCCAGCAGCGAGTCGCTCCGCAATCACTGCCAACGTCTTGGGGAGGTCGGCAATCGAGTTGATGGCGTAGTGGGCTCCAGCCGCTAGCATTGCCGCTCTACCCGCCGAGCTTCGCCGCTCGCGTTCTCCTAAATCTAGCTCTGCGAGCTCTTCAACACCTAAGCCAAGCGCATTCCCTGTCTCGATGACGCCGATGCTCCATGCGCCGGCATTAACGCCCGCCTCCACGCCAACCGTCGTATCGTCGACGACGACAACAGACGCGGGCGGGTAAACCCCAAGTCGCTTCATATTCTCAAGGATCATCCATGGCGCTGGCCGTCCCTTCGGGACTTCCGAAGCGGAAACAACCGCATCGACTTTGACGCCATTCTGTTCCGCCAGAGGAACGAGAGTTTCCATCAGCGGCGCCGCGTATCCACTGCTGGAGCCAATCCGCATGGCTAACCGACGACACTCGGCCAATGCCTCCAGCGCACCCGGAATCACATCAGCGTGGTGCGTGAGCAATTCACTCTGCAGTGGGAGAAAGTCATGGTAGAGGCTGTCGATTTCGCAATCGCTCGCATCGCCGCCATAGACCGCCCTCCAGGCGGCGCCGATCCGAGGATTCGAAAGCAACGCGACGATGTGATCGCGCTTCTCCATGCCCATCGGCTCGCGGGCTTCTGCGACGGTGATCTCAACGCCTCGACGGCGAAAGACCTCTCGGAACGCCTCAACGGGAGCGCGGCTACCGTGATCTACGATGGTACCCGCCCAGTCGACGACGACGGCCTGAAGTGACAGTGACGAGGGCAACGTCATTGAAGGTAAGTCTCGCTACGATGGATCGATGTCAAGCAAACTACTGGAAAGTAATTCTCTGTCAACTAACCAACAGGGGCGTCCTCTCTCAATCTTCATCGATCCAATCGCCAGACCTCCTTCACAGACGGCGCTCTACCGAATGGCTTTCAGCACCACCTGAAGCGCGATGGGGGTTTTTCGCTAGTCGCACTGCGCAATGGTGCTAGAACCTTCGAGCGTCAGCGTTTACAAAGCTCGTCGACCCGCTTGAGCCAGCTGCCCCACTCTTCCAGCTTCGACTTCTCTTTACCCCTCTACCACCCGCACGCAAGATGAACGAGGTCTTTCTCGCAGAGCTTGTCGGAACAGCGATCCTCATCCTACTCGGAAACGGCGTTGTCGCTAACGTCTGCCTCCAAGGCGCGGCTGGACGCAACGGTGGATGGATCTGCATCGCCGCGGGCTGGGGACTAGCGGTTGCGATGGCCGTCTACTGCGTAGGACGAATCAGCGGCGCCCACATCAATCCAGCCGTTACGATTGCGCTGATGACGCTGGGCGAGATCGAGACGAGCGTCGTGCCGATCTACCTCGCCGGGCAATTCGTTGGGGCGGCGATCGGGGCGGTTCTTGTCTGGCTGACCTACAAGCGTCACTTCGACGCCACCCAAGACCCCGACGCAATTCGCAGCTGCTTCTGCACCAGCCCCGCCATTGCCGCAACGCCGTGGAACTTCGTTACCGAGTTCATCGGGACCGCGTTGCTAATCGTGGGCGTGCTCGCGATTAGCGCAAATTCCAATTCGGTCGCAAGTGACTCGATCGATTTGTCTCTCGTCTTCAGCGTTGGCTTGAATCCGCTACTTGTGGGGCTGCTCGTCGCGGCGATTGGGCTTTCACTTGGAGGCCCGACGGGGTACGCGATCAACCCGGCGCGCGACCTCGCGCCGCGGATCGTCCACGCTCTCCTTCCCATCGGTGGCAAGGGCGACTCTGGCTGGCAATACTCGTGGGTGCCGGTCGCGGCGCCGATCGCGGGCGGAATCGCCGGCGCGTTGCTGTGGCGTAGCCTCGGCTTCTAACTCGCTGGCGCCGCCATCCACGCTTAAGACTCTCCTCTGAAGGTACTCCTGTGGCAACGCACGTCCTCGCCCTGGATCAGGGAACCACCTCCAGCCGCAGCATCTTGTTCGACCGTCGCGGCCGTGCGGTCGCCTCGGCTCAACAAGAGTTCCCGCAGATTTATCCGTCGCCTGGACATGTCGAGCACGACCCGCTGGCGATTTGGAAGTCGCAGCTCAAGACCGCGCGGGCGGCGTTGCGCAAGGCGGGCAAGTCAGCGCAAGATGTCGCCACTATCGGCATCACCAACCAGCGCGAGACTGTTGTCTTGTGGGACCGAAAGACCGGTCGCCCGATCGATAACGCCCTGGTCTGGCAGAGTCGCATCACGACGCCGCTTTGCGAGAAGCTGCGTCAGGACGGCTGGGAAGAAACCATCCGCTCGAAGACGGGCCTCATCATCGACCCCTACTTCAGCGGGACGAAGTTCCGTTACCTGCTCGACAAGCACAAGTTGCGGCGTCGGGCGGCGAAGGGCGAGATTCTTGCCGGCACGGTCGACTCATGGCTGCTGTGGAATCTGACCGGCGGCGCCGTCCACGCCACCGACTACAGCAACGCCAGCCGCACGATGCTCTACAACATCCACACGCTGGACTGGGACGACGAGCTTCTCGATCTCCTGAAGGTGCCTCGACAGATGCTGCCGGAAGTCAGGGATTCTAGCGGCGAGTTTGGCGTTACGAAAAAAGCCCTGTTCGGCGCCGAGATCCCTATCTGCGGCGTCGCGGGCGACCAGCAAGCCGCCACCTTTGGTCAGGCCTGCTTCGAGCGTGGGATGGCCAAGAACACGTACGGCACCGGTTGCTTCATCCTGCTGAACGTTGGGCGGAAGCCGATCGCCGCGCCGCCCGGATTGCTGACGACGATTGGCTGGGGAATCAATGGACGGATCACTTATTGCTTGGAAGGATCGGTGTTCATCGGCGGCGCCGCGGTGCAATGGCTGCGAGACGGGCTGAAGCTCATCCGCAAGTCCAGCGACATCGAGGAGCTCGCCAAGAGCGTCCCCGACAGCGGCGGCATCTATCTCGTGCCCGCCTTCGTTGGCCTCGGGGCACCTCACTGGGACTCGTATGCACGCGGTCTGCTCATCGGGCTCGATCGATCGACGACCGGGGGGCACATCGCCCGGGCGGCCGTCGAGGCGATGGCGTACCAGAGCCACGACGTGATCGACATGATGGCGAGCCAATCAAAGGTCCGGCTCAAGACGCTCCGCGTCGATGGCGGCGCCGCGGTCAACAACGACCTGTTGCAGTTCCAGGCCGACCTGCTCGGCAAGCCGGTGCAGCGTCCGGTTATTACGGAGACCACCGCCCTCGGCGCCGCTTACCTTGCGGGCCTCGCGGCGAAGGTATGGGGAAGCACCGCCGAGCTTGCCAAACAGTGGGAGCTCGACCGAGAGTTCCCGCCCCAGCTCGCGACAAGCGAGCGAAAGCGCTTGATCAACGGCTGGTCCTCGGCGGTGACGCGGTCAAAGCGGTGGCTTGCAGACTGACGGCGTTTGTCGATGCCCGTTACCCACCGGATTGTGAAGAATTCGTGATTCTTCGCCGACAATGTTGACTTAGCCAACCCACAAGGCTTATCCTCACCTGAAAGAAATCTAATTGATCCGCGAAAGCTTGCTACAAGCTTCCGCGTCATCAAGTAAGCACTGAGCCCGAGTATTCGAGAAAGGCTCTGCGGTTACTCCGCAGGGCCTTTTTTATTTGGCCAGCATAACTTTTCAGCAGCTTTTCGAGTCGGAAGACAAGCAACCTACCAACAACGCAGACAGCCCAGCCGGCCGCCCTGCGATCACTAGAGCTCTCGGCCGATCCAAGCGGATGAATCGTCCAAACTCCCATCGTCTAACGATCGCCCGCGTGGTTGCCGCCACCGCGGTGATCGGCGCTGGGCTGCTGACTCCAGCGTCGTCCTCTGGCTACTTGTCGCAACAGCGTTGGTCCGCGACGGCTTCGGGAAGTACTTCCTTCGTGGGAGATCCGATTACGTTGACCTGGAGTCTGCCGCCGGACGGTGTGCCGACGAGCGTCTCGGGCGTCAACAAGCTCTTGGCTTCGCTCGACAAGGCGTTCGATGTTGGTGGCGTCCCCTCCGACGACCTGACGACGCGGCCGTGGTTCCCGTTGCTGCAGTCGGCGGTGGAGCGCTGGAGCGAACTCAGCGGCGTACGGATGGTGTACGAGCCTTATGACGACTGCGCCATTATCGGCCCTAGCGGCGGCGTTCTGGGCGTCCGTGGGGACGTGCGGATCGGCGGCCACACGCTCAACGGCGCCGGCGGCGCGCTCGCGCTGAGCAACTTTCCTAACAGCGGTGACGTTCTGCTCGACACGGCCGACATCGCCTTTCTGACCCTCCCCGGAGAGAACTACCTGCGGCTACGCAACGTGTTGACGCACGAGGTCGGTCACGCCCTGGGCTTGGGGCACGTCGAATCCGATGACAGCAATTCCTTGATGGAACCGCAGCTGCATCTGTCCTTCGACGGCCCGCAGATCGACGACATCCGCGGCATGCACTGGATGTACGGCGATGTTAACGAGTGGGCAAATGGCGGTCGGGGCAACGATTTCCGCGAACTGGCGACACCGCTTGGCGCCTTGAGCGCAGGCATATCGTTAGGGGTTGGCTTTGACGCGGCTAAGACGGACGCCATCGACGCCGCTGATCGTGACTTTGTCAGCATCACCAGCACGTCCGATCGCGACTTCTACGTTTTCAGCACCGACGCACCGCTCCGGGCCGAGCTGACGCTGACGCCGCTCGGCGGGACGTACCACCAAGGACTGCCGGGCGGCGACCAATCGCTGATCGACGCGTCCGCGCGCGGCAATCTCTACTTCGAGTTGTTCAACGCCGACAGTGAGGGAGTCCTTGCCACGGCCAACAGCACCCCCGCTGGCGCCGCTGAGAGTCTGACAATCGACCTCGCTACGCCCGGCGACTATGTGGTGCGTGTGGCGAGCTCGTTCCACGCCGTTCAGCTGTACCAACTCGAATTGCAGGCCACGCCGATCGACGGGGCGTCGACTCCGATCACCCCCGAGCCCACATCGCTCGCCGTTGCCGCCATCGCGCTGACGACGGCCGGTTCGCTTTCCTATCGCTGCGCCGGCTGAACTCGTCGCGGCGTCAAACCTTTCCTCCACAAGAGCCAACGCATGATCCGTCAGCCGTAAGCGCACCGCCGCACAACACGAAGTACGTCTACGAAGACTGCACGGGCCAGAGCCAATTGAGAAAGGCCCCGCGGATGTTCCCGCGGGGCCTTTTTCGTTTTTACAGCAAGCAATGAACGAGCGTTTCACCACCAGCGAATCTCCTACTCCCCCCACGGCGTGCCTCGAGGGCCGCACGCTGGACGTCCTCGTCGTCGGTGGGGGGATTGTCGGCGCTGGCGTGGCTCGCGACGCTGCGATGCGCGGCCTCGCTGTCGCGGTCATTGATAAGGGTGACTTCGCCTCGGGCACGAGCAGTCGCTCCAGCCGCTTGTTGCACGGCGGCCTGCGCTACTTGGCTCAAGGCCGTGTCGGCTTGGTGCGAGAGGCGAGCCTCGAGAAGCGAACCATCGGCAAGATCGCCCCGCATTTGGCGGAGCCGCTAGCGTTCGTTTTTCCGTCTTATGCGCGGTCGGCGTGGCCGATGTGGAAGCTTGTGCTCGGCGTCAAGACGTACGACCTCCTGTGCGGCATGCAGAATTTCGGACGTAGCAGCACGATGGGACGCACCGCGACCCTCTCGCGCGTCAAAGGGCTCTCTGCCGACAAGCTTAATGGATCGGTCCGTTACTTCGATGCGCTAACGAACGACGCCCGCTTGGCGATCGACTCGCTCCGCTCCGCGGCTCACCACGGCGCCGTCGCCCTCAACTACACGAAGCTGGAGAGCGCCGAGCCCGTGGGCGGGTTCTGGCGTTGCCGCCTGGCGACGGAGCAAGGCGTCGTCGAAGTGATGACACGAACCGTCGTCAACGCCACCGGACCGTGGTCCGACCGCATCCCGGGCTCGGGCACCGCGCTGCGGCTCACCAAGGGGGTCCACCTCGTCGTTGACCGCAGCCGCCTGCCGATCCCCGACGCGGTCGTCATGGCCGAGGGAGAGCGGATCTTGTTTGCGATCCCGTGGGGTGAGCGCGTGATTCTCGGCACGACCGACACGGACTACGACGGCCCGCTTGAAGAGCCCTCCTGCGACCCGTCCGATATCGAATACGTCCTCGGCGTCACCAACGCGACGTTCCCCGCCGCAAAGCTCAAGCCGGTTGACGTCATTAGCACATGGTCAGGCCTCCGTCCGCTCGTCGCCGACCCGAATGGCGACCCCTCCGACATCTCTCGTCGGCACAAGGTCTCGATGACGCACCCCGGCTGGTGGGACGTCACCGGCGGCAAATTGACGACCTACCGGTTGATGGCCGAAGAGACCGTCGATGCGATCGTTAGGCACACCAAGCTCGAAGCCAAGCCGTGCGCGACCGCTACCAAACGGGTTCTCGATGGCGTTACCGGCCCCGCCGTCGGGCTGCTTCCTCCGGAAGTATCGCGGGCAGCGGTCGAGCACTACTGCCGCCACGAGTGGGCCCGCCACCTCGGCGACGTGATGCTCCGCCGCACGAGCTGGCGGCACTACTGCCACGACCACGCCGCCGTCGCGGTGCAAGTCGCAGAGTGGATGGCGGCGGAGTTCGGCTGGAGCGATGCGCAGCGATCGGAAGAGCTGCAACGCTACCGCCAACTGACGTCAACTGACGCCGTCCCGAGCCCGCACTTTGTGGACCAAACGACGGCCATCCGTAACGGTCAACCGAAGGGGCACGCCAATGGCCACGCGGTTCTTAGCGCAACAAACCGGGGCGATGCGCAGCCAGCTGCGCGTCAAGCCAATGAATAATTATCCAGTATGAATTGCCGATGAAGAACACTTATCTCGACTCTCTTCCCCTGTTAAGACCGTAACTCCTCCGAGGCTTTGTGCCTCACCCATCCCCCCGCTTCGCGTCAGCGCTCCAGCAAGGTTCTGAGCGCTTCTGCCACCACCAAGGAGATGATTCCATGAGAGTGCGACCCGCGATCTTGTCCCGTAGCGCCGCGAAGACGGCCGCGGCTTCGGCCGTGCTGGCGATGACCGGCGCGAGCGCCTTCGCCGTCACCGGCACCGTTGCATTCCAACAAGGCATCGATGGCTACACCGGCACCGCGAATCGTGTGATCGACGAGCGTATTGGCACGAGCGAATTCGATGGCGCCACCGTCGAACGCTACTTCCTCGACGGCTATTCGCAATCTTCGAATTCACCCGACGTTCAGGGTCTGTTCCGTTTCGACAACATCATCGGCGGCGGCGCGGGCCAGATCCCCGCGGGCGCGTACGTGTTGGAAGCGAACTTCCAGATCATGACGAGTTTTGCAGGCAACGCGCAAACCAACGGCCCGTTCGCTGTTTCGGGCTTGCTGGCGCCGTTCGACAACAACACGTCCTACATCGACTTCCCGGGCGGCCGCGGCCCGTGGTGGCAAGACGGCACCGCGACTCGACCGGCCGGCAGCTTCTCTGGGAATCAGCCCGGTCAAGTCGCGATCACCGACATCCGCAGCCTGGTGCAGGATTGGGCGGACAACCCCAGCACTAACTATGGTGTTGCCGTTGCCGCCGGTTTTCCTGGCACGTCGGATGGTTGGGGCATCAACTCCCCCGGTCACTCTTTCCCTGAGTTCCGTCCGCGTCTCTCGGTCACCTACACGACCGAGCCGATCACCGAGCGCGTCTTCCAGCGGGGTCTGAACGGCTACGACGGCAACACGATGATCCGCATGAATGGCGGCGCTGACATCAATGACCCGTCGGATGACGAGACCACGGACGGCCTTACTTACACGCAAGAGTTCCTCGACGGCGCCGACTACAACTCGAACGACGTCGGTTCGCTGATCAAGTTTGACGACGTCTTCGGCGCCGGCGCGAATCAATCGCCCGCCGACGTGCCCGTCGCCAAGGCGTGGATGGTTCTCACCGTTGGAGATTTGAGCACGGCGGCCGGCTCGCCTGGCGACTGGCACGTCCATGCTATGAAGCAAGATTGGGACACGACGAGCCTCTATTCCGACTTCGACCTCGGCTTCAATCCCGAGAAGCCGACCGATCGCCTCGGCGCCGACATCGGCCCCGCGTTGGACACCATCCAGGGCGTCAATCTGGGCTCGGAGCTCTGGTTCGACGTCACCAGCTATCTCGAGGGCGTCCGTAACGGCGCCGACGACTTCGGCTTGGCGGTTCTCGCCGGTACGCCGGACGGCATCCAGATCCACTTCAATGGCTCGGACCTTCAGGAAGCCCGGCCGCGTCTGGTCGTCGCCTCAGGGATGATCCCGGTCGTCGGGCCGACGCTCGCCGGCGACTTCAACAACGACGGCGTTGTCAACGCGGCTGACTACACGGTCTACCGCGACAACCTCAATACGAGCTTCGACCTCGGTGGCAACGGCGACGAGTCGGGCGGCAGCGCCGGCGTCGTGGACGCCGCCGACTACGCCCTCTGGTCCGCCAATTACGGCGCCACCGCGGGCGGCAATGGGTTGCAAGCCGTGCCGGAGCCGATGGGCGTGATGCTCGTTGGCGCCGGTCTGGCGATGACGTTTGGCCGTAGCCGCCGGCGATAGGTGGTGGATCGCTTGCGGCGTTCGACGGGGTGGGAGTGTCGGACCCGCTCGCAAGAGCGGGTCCGGCCCGCCCCGATCGCCGCGGTGACAACTTCGCTGAAGGCTTGTTTTTGAATATCCGATTGATCAGGACCGATACGCCCTTAAAGGACTGCAAGAACGCCATGTACCACTCCTTCCAACGGCGCCACACGGCGTGTCCTAAGCGGCGTGCCTTCGGCTTCACGCTTGTTGAGCTGCTGGTCGTCATCGCGATCATAGGCATCCTCGTCGCCATGCTGCTGCCTGCAGTCCAGGCGGCCCGTGAAGCCGCACGACGGGCGCAGTGCCAAAACAACTTCAAGCAGCTCGGACTCGGCGCGCTGAACTATGAGCTAACGAACAAAGAGCTGCCGCCCTCTTATCTACGCGTCTATGCGGGCGTCCCACTGCGACCGAAGGGGCATAGTACACTGACGTTCATCCTCCCCTACGTCGAAGAGACCACGCTCGCGGACGCTTACGATTGGGAACAGGACTGGGACCAAGCCGATCCCAGCAAACCCCTCGATAACCGGACGATCACCAACACCCGAGTGCCTTCGTTTATCTGCCCGACGGTCTCTGACTCGCGGCTAGAGTACCCGGGCACGTTCGACTACGGGGTATGCGATAAGATGCTGGTCAATAACGACTACGGACTCGATGAACTGCTCGAGAGCGGAGCGGTCCAGCCACGTCCGAACGCCGATGGCCAGTACGTGAGTCTGCTCTTTACGAAAGTAAAAAACGCCGGCTCGTCGAAGGAGACCTTCATCATGCCAAAGCTGCGTCACGCTACGGACGGCCTGTCGCAGACATTCATGTGGTTCGAATCCGCCGGTCGGCCTCTCAAGTACACCGCTGGCAAGCCACAAGCCAACGCGCGCGGCGAGGCCATCCTCACCCAGGGCGGTGACTCCTGGGGTAACTGGGAGAATTGGTACTCCGTCCACGACCGCTGCGGCAACAGCTTCATGAATTGCCACAACAACGAAGAGATCTACAGCTTCCACGAAGGCGGGGCGTTCTTTGGCATGGGCGACGGCGCCGTGCGATTCTTCTCCGAATCGATTGATCCCGACGTCTTTGTCTCGCTCTTCACGCGCGACAGCGGTGACGTCATCGATGCTTCGAGGATCTAACCGCCCCCCATCGACACAAGCCTTCTTCAATAGCCTTGAAGACTTCCTGGGAATGATGAACATTCGACTCTTTCCGCTGACGGCTGCTTGCTCGCTGGTAGCTATCGCTACCCTCGGTTGTAGTCAGCCGGACGATGGCAAGGTGGCCCGGGTGCCCGTACAGGGGACCTTACTGGTTAAAGGCGCCCCGGCCGCGGGGGCTCGCATCGTCTTCTATCCCAAAGACGACTCACTCAAGGGCGCCGGAATGCCGACTCCCGGAGGCACGACGGAAGAGGACGGCACATTCCAGCTCACCTCCTTTGAACCCGGCGATGGCGCGCCGGTGGGGGACTACAACGTGACAATCGTTTGGCGGGAGGAGATACCCGAAGGAAAGAGTCTCGACACCTTCCAACCAAAGGACCGCCTGAATGGTCGCTACGCATCGGCCGAGAAGTCGGGGCTCGAGATCACGGTGCCCGAAGGCGGCGGCACGCTTCCACCGATCGAGATCCCTTAGCCGCGAACGCTTTGCTGTCGCTTCCTGATTTCTCGCACAACTTCGATAGACTTCATGGCGCAAACTCGCTCGCATACGACCCCTCTGCTGCGCTGCGCCACTGGCATCGTCTTGGCGTTTACATTGGTCGTGAGCGTCGCCCGTGGCGACGTCATCATCAGCGAGATCATGTACAACGCGGCCGGGTCTGACTCGGGCTCGGGGTTCAATAAGGAGTGGTACGAGCTCTACAACACGGGCGACACCGAGGTCAACCTGACGGGGTGGCGTGTCGGCGACTCTCAGGACGGCCAGTGGGCATCGGCCTTCCCCTTCGGCACGTCGATCGCCCCGGGCGGCACATTGGTCGTTACGGGCGACGCGACAACCTTCGACAACCAATGGGGTCCGGGCATCAACCGCATCCAGGTCGGCAGCTTCCCGGCGCTCGCCAACTCGCCAAGCCCAAACAACGAAACGGTCGCAATCCGCGACGCGTTCGGCGCCATCCGCGATGAGGTCAACCTCGATCAGAACAACGGCTGGCACCGCATCGACGGCACGCAAGGGGCGACGCTCTCGCTCCGGCCCGAGGGGCTGTCGGCCACGGCCAATGACAGCGGCGCCAACTGGCTCCCTGCAGCGTGGGGCGCGTATGGCGCGTCCCTCAGCGATTACAACGGTGAACTCAATCACGGGTCGCCGGGTTTTGTCGAAACGACCCCCCAGGCCCCGTTCGCGCCTTCGCCCGACGCCGCTTGGTCGATGGCGGTGATCCCAGACTCGCAGAACTACTCCAAGTCGTCGATCCACGCTGGGAAGTTCACGCAGATGACCGAATGGGTCCGCGACAACCGCGAGGCCTACAACATCCAGGTCGTGCTGCACGAAGGGGACATCGTCAACAACAACCGCACGAGCAACCCGAGTTCGGGCGACCAGACCAGCGCGCAGCAGTGGGCCAACGCCAAGGCGTCGATGAGCGTGCTCGATGGCCACCTCCCCTACATCATGGCGGGCGGCAACCACGATTACGGCACGACCGACGCTCAAGACCGGCAGACCTATTACAACGATTATTTCAAGGCGACCGACAACCCGCTGATCGATCCGGCGCAAGGCGGGATGCTCACGGGCGTGATGAACGACGGCGAATTGCAGAACGCCTACTTCGACTTCGTGGCGCCCGACGGGCGAAAGATGCTGGTCCTCAACCTTGAGTGGGAGCCTCGTCCCGAAACTGTTGCCTGGGCCAACTCGATCGCGGCGCTCCCCGAATACGCCGATCACACCGCCATTCTCCTCACGCACGCGTACCTGACTGGCACGAACTCCCGTTACACTAGCAGCAGAGTAGCGGCTGACGCCTCTGGATCGGAGCTGTGGACCGAGCTCGTCCAGGGGAACGCCAACTTCGAGATGGTCTTCAACGGCCACTTCGGAGGTGACGGATCCGGGACGCTGACAAGCGCCGCCAGTGGGCACGTCGTGCATCAGATGTTCTTCAACACGCAGTTCGAGACTCAAGGCGGCAATGGATGGATCCGCATCGTTGAGTTTCTCGAGGACGGCGAGACGGTCCGCGTCCGGACCTATTCGCCCGTGTTGGGCATCGAGCGGACCGACCCCCAGTGGAGCTTCGAGTTCAAGATCTCGGACCTGCCGTCGCCCAACATCGCGGGTGACTACAACGGCGATGGTTTCGTTGACGCCGCCGACTACACCGTGTGGCGCGACACGCTGGGTTCGACGACGGAACTCGCCGCCGACGGCGACGGCAACGGGACGGTGAACCAACTGGATTACGACGTCTGGGTGGAGAACTTCGGCGCCCAGCAAGGCGGCTCCCCGCTGCCAACCCCCGAGCCAACGGCCTTGGTGCTGCTGATTGCCGGCGTCGGGATGCTGCCGATCACCCGCACTCGGCGTGGGGTGTGCCCGCAGCATTGGCACGTGCGTCGTGTCGCGGCCTAAAGCGAACTCAGAGGACCAATGATGACACTGAATCGAAGCCTCTTGCCGCTAGCGCTCGCCATGGGTCTTAGCCTAGCAAGCGGCGCTGCGCAAGCGCAGCTCATCACTGCGCACCGTGGCGCGTCGTATGACGCTCCGGAGAACACACTCGCCGCCTTCAAGCTCGCCTGGGAGCAAGGGGCGGACGCCTTCGAGGGAGATTTCTATCTCACCGCTGACGGGAAGATCGTCTGCGGGCACGACAAGGACGCCAAGCGAGTCGCTGGCAGCCCGCTGGTGATGGAGAAATCGACGGCCGACGAGCTGCGGGCATTGGATGTCGGGTCTTGGAAGGGCGCCCAGTGGAAGGGCGAACGGATGCCTTTGTTCAAGGACGTGCTCGACGTTGTCGGTGACGGTCGCATCTTTGTCGAGATCAAGAGCGGCCCGAAGATCGTCGCCCCGCTCCTCAAGCAACTCGGCGAGTCGGGCATCCCCGAGGACCGGATCACGATCATTTGTTTCAACGAAGCGGTCACTGCCGAGTGCGAACGGCTAGCGCCCCAGATCAAGACCCACTGGCTGACGGGCTTCAAGAAGCAGAAGGACGGCGCCTGGGCCCCGAGCGTCGATGAGGTCCTCGCCAAGCTGAAGGCTTCACGCGCCGATGGCTTCGGCGTCCAGGCCAACCCCGAACACGTCGACGCCGAGTTCCTCGCCAAGCTGGCCGATGAAGGGTACGACGAGTTCCATGTCTGGACCGTCGATGACGCCGATGTAGCACGGTACTACCAGAAGCTAGGCGCGTGGGGCATCACTACCAACCGCCCGGCTTGGCTTCGAGAGCAACTTGGGCTTCGAAAGCAACTCGGGCTCCGAGAGAAGCAGCACGGGCTGCGTGCCGGCGGCCAGTAAGCTCCGCGTCGGTAAACGTTTCAATTTCACTTGTTCGTATCACCCTGTCCTAACCACTTGGAGAAGCGTCTTATGAAGAAAATTTTTGCCGCAGCACTCGCAGCGTGTCTGGCGCCGGCTTTCGCCGACGCCGACGTCATCATCTCTGAGATCATGTGGAACCCCAACGGCGGTGAATCAGGTCTGCAAGAGTGGATCGAGATCACCAACACCGGCGAGTCGGATGTCGATCTCACCGGCTGGGTGTACGCCGATACTCAAGACAATCACTTCTCCGATCCGTTCGCTGCCGGTACATCGCTCGCCGCCGGCGCGTCGGCGGTCATCGTTGGACAATCCGAAGCGGTGTTCCAGTCGATCTGGGGCTCGGGCATCCCGGTGATCACTTACACGGGCGGTCCCGCGAATGGCATCTCTCTCGCCAACGGCGGAGCAGCAGATAACGAGACCGTCGCGATCTTCGACGCGTCGAGCAATCTGATTGACGAAGTCAACTACGAGTCCAACATCAACGGCTGGCCAGCTACTGACGGTAGCGTCGTCAACGGCCAGTCGATCTACCTGCTGCCGAATGCTTTCTCCACCGCCGCAAACGACGTCGGCTCGAATTGGGCGGAGTCGGTCGCGGGCGTCGATGGCGCGTACACGGCTCTGATCTCTAACCCGGACATTAATACGACGCTCCTGGATGTGGCGTCACCCGGCGTCGCCTTGATTGTACCCGAGCCTTCGACCGTGGCGCTTGCCGCTCTGGCGGCGCTGGGCTTGGGGCGTCGCATTTCCTAAAGCAAGCGGCATCGATCAAGCGAACCGAAAAGCCACCCCACGACGCCTTCATGCGATCGTGGGGTGGCTTCTTTTGTTGATGGCCCCTTGCTCACGCATCCTCACAAATAGCTGCGTGCCGCTAACACCGCAACGGTCCGACAAGCTTGCCGATTTTCGACCATTGCTAGCAGAGGGGAATCGTGAAGATGCGTATTACTCAGGCCTTGTCCGCAGATTCCACACAGCGGCCAGAAGCAAGAACGCCAGCGCTGCGCAGACAAGAATCGACCAAAGCACGACGTTCCACCCCGCTGCGGCGCCCCCCTCGGCGCCGTAGTGATCGACGGCCCAACCGAACCCCTTGGCCTGCACCGTGCGTCCGGCGTAGCCGAACAGGCCAATAAAGCCCGCCGCGGTGCCGATCGCTTTCTTCGAGACGATGTCGAGCGCCGCGATCACAATCAGGTTGATAACCGGATAGATAAAGAAGCCGATCGTGATCAGCATCAGCATCAGCATGTCGATCCAATAGTAGCCGGGAGGCGTGAACAGGATCGCCAGGAACGCACCGAACACCGGGATCATGCACAGCGCCGCGATCATGCATCGACGCCCGCCGAGACTGTCCGATAGCCAACCCAGCAGGATGGTCGAGGGAATGCCGCCGAACTCCACGGCCAAGATCGCCAACCCGCCGCCGCCAAGAGACGCCCCTTTCACCTCACGTAGATAAGTTGGTCCCCAGTCGAGCATGCTGTACCTGGTGATGTAGGCGAAGAAATTCGCCAGCGCCAGCACCCAAACGTACTTGTTCAGTAGCACCTTGTCGAAGAAGAGCTCACGGAACGTCAACTCGACTTCGTCCGTCTCGGCGTTGTGCCCGAGCGGATAATCGTTGCGGTACTCCTCGATCGGCGGCAAGCCGACCGATTGCGGCGTATCTCGCAGTCGCAAAAAGATATAGGCGGCGCCTACTAGCGCGACGGTCCCGGGAGCATAGAAAGCGAATCGCCACCCGCCAAACTCCATCACCGCCCACGCCGCCAGTACTCCAGCGACGCCGCCGCCAACGTTATGCGAGACGTTCCAGATGCTGAACGTCAGGCCGCGTTCGGACTCGCTGAACCAATGCCCCATGCTACGACCGCACGGGGGCCAGCCCATCCCTTGAACGAAGCCGTTCAGGGCCCATAGCGAGAGGTGGACGTAATAGTCCGACGAAGCGCCGAACGCGAAATTAAGGATCGCCGACAGCAGCAGCCCCGTCGCCATGAACTTGCGGGCGTCGCTCCGGTCGGAGACCGACCCCATCAAAAACTTGCTGAGGCCGTAGCTTATCGCTGTCACGGCGAGGATGTCGCCGATCATCGACTTGCTGTAGAGGAGCGACGTCTCCATGTCCTTGGCGACGGTCCCGATGTTGTTACGCACCAGGTAGTACATCGCGTAGCCAAGGAACGTCGCCTCCATGGCCCGCCAGCGATAGACGGGATATCGCGCGCGAACCTCTGGTTCGGGCAGTCGAGGCGCCGAGGTTGGCGGGGCATAGAAGCGGCGGAGCCGCGCAAGTAGTCCGGTCATCCCAACCTCAAGAAAAGAGCGGATTCAGGCGAGCCAACCGGTCAAGCGAGCGTCTGGGAAAGCCGCGCCGGCGGGAGATTTCACGGCTCCGAATAAGAAGCCCGTAGGATATCCTCCCCCTTCGATCGATAGAAGATTGCGGATATTTATTCGTGCAGTGGCGTCGCGATCGGCGTTTCGTCGCCGTATCACAAGGAGCGATGCTATTCACCCACTCCATCGACTAGACTGGACGCGACCCGGTAAACGAGTTACGCCGCTTACCGCACCGCGAGCTTCTAGCCGCCGCTCTTCGAACCGCTGCCGCCCACATGCCAAGCCTCATCCAACGCTGTTTCGCGAAGCCGGTCATCCCGGTCCTCTGGGATGCGACACAGCACATTGAAATCCTGCGGCACTCCAGCGCCGTGTTTCTACAGGGGGGCAAGCTCACCGAACTGTCCCGCGTTATGTCGGTGTTCCGTGACCCGCGGCTAGAGCACGTCGCCTTGTTCCTGCACATCGACCTCGTTGCGGGTCTCGAGAACAACGAGGCTGGGCTGGAATACTTGGCCGAGTTCAGCCAACTCACCGGCATCGTCTCCGTGCATCATCACCTCGCCGCGGCGGCGAAGAAGATGAACCTGCTAACCGTGGTGAGGCTTTTTCTCTCCGACACCCGCGCTGTCGAGCGTGGCCTAGCGGTCGTCGGGAAATCAAAGCCGCACGCTATCGAGATTCTGCCCGCCGCCGTCGCGGTGAAAGTCGCCGGCGACTTTCGCTCGCAACCGATTCCTCGGATCACGGGCGGGCTGTGCCGCACCGAAGCCGACGTTACCGAAGCGATCAACAGTGGCTGCTTAGCGGTCACAAGCACGAGCCCCACTCTCTGGGCCCTCAACGCTCACCCCAGTAAGAGTTAGCTAGGGGACTCCAGCAGCGAAATCGCCGCCGCGTCGTCGAGCACGAGCGACTTCAGGATCTTTCCACGGATCGCCGCGCGTAGCGCCGCGGTACGATCACTGCCGGCAACGACGCCAATGACAGACTTCATCCGCCGTAGCGCGTCGAGTTGGACGCCGATCACCCGGTTCTTAAAGGGAGTGTCGCACTCCCGCCCCTCCTCGTCGTAGAAGCGGCCGACGATCTCACCCACGGCGCCGGCTTTCGTCAGCTTGTTGACGTCGGCGGTCTTTAAGGCATTGCGTTCGCGGAATACCGAGTTCTGGAGATTGCCAATGCCCACCATCGCGACGGTCGCCGCATTGAGCCGGTCGAGCGTTTTGCGGACCTGGTCGACCTCCGACAACCGCCGGCAGACCTGGGCGTCTTCAAGGATCGCTGGCGTGTTGAGCGCAAGGAACGAACCCGACCACCGTGTCGCCAGCCGACGGCCGATCTCCAACGCGTCGTAACTGCCCGTCGTCTCGTCGATGCTCCCCATCGCCTGGATGACGGTGATGCCCTTGGTGGGTTGCGAGGGCTCCATCCGCTCGGCCAAGGCCCGTAGCGTCCTTCCACCGGCAACGGCGACCGTCGCGCCGGACGGTACCCAGGTTGAGACCGTTGGCGCGGCGAAATAGCCAATCGTCGTGCGTAGCTCCATGATCGACTGCGACTCGAGGCGGCGGACCACGATCGCGTCACGCAGCTTGAAGCGTTTTACCAGCGCGGCTTCGAGTTCCTCACTCCGCGGCCGGTACTCGGCGACCGAGATCTGGACGATGCCCGTCTGCCGCGCAAGTCCCAGCATCCGGGAGACCTTGGCTTGAGAGACCCCGAGCGTCTTGCCGATCTCGGCCTGCGACATCTCATCGATGTAGTACATCCTTGCAGCGACGATGAGCTGAGCGTCGCTGTAGACCGGCGCGGCGGCGCCGTTTGCGGTAACTGCCATGATTGGACCCGCGCTTGGAGCGTAGAAGCTTGCGGAGAGGAGAGGCGTGTGCTAGTTTCCTATCGCACATAACCAGTGCGAATAATAATTCTTTGCATGGCTCGTGCAAAGACTCTTTTCGAATTATCTCACCGCCCGGTATCCTGATGCAGCCTCTCTCGATTGGCGTCGGCGCGTCGCTAGCCTTCTGGGCCGTCACTGTTGTAACCGCCCAGACGCCCGAAAACCTGCGGCACGAGTCGCCACTCGAAAAATTCATCATTCAAGCGCACCGCGGCGCCGGGATGCTGATGCCCGAGAACTCGATCCCGGCGTTCGAGATCGCCTGGGGCCTCGGCGCCGCGCCCGAAGCGGACCTTCGCACCACCCGCGATGGG
This sequence comes from Botrimarina mediterranea, assembly GCF_007753265.1. Lineage (NCBI taxonomy): Bacteria > Pseudomonadati > Planctomycetota > Planctomycetia > Pirellulales > Lacipirellulaceae > Botrimarina > Botrimarina mediterranea. Next base: position 2,591,492 of record NZ_CP036349.1, on the reverse strand, counting down.
GTGATCGTTGCGTTCCATGACAACAACCTCCGCCGGGTACTGTCCGACGGCGACGAGGCGGTACGCAATCAAGGGATCGGCGACCTCACGTATCAAGAAGTCGCGGCGCTCGATGTCGGCCGCTGGCGCGGAGAGCAATACCGCGGCCAGCGTGTGCCGCGGATGACCGACGTCTATGAAATTCTCGAGCGTCACCCGGACCGCTTGATGTACCTCGACATCAAGCAAGTTGACTTCACGCAACTCGCCAGCGAATCGAAGGCCGTGCATCGGCAGCTCATCGTAGCGAGCACCAAGTACCACGAGTTGTTGCAGTGGAAGGCGCTCGCTCCCGATTCACCAACGCTGCACTGGATGGGCGGCAGCGAGGATGAGCTCCGGGCGCGGTTCGACAAGCTTGAGGACGAACATTTCGACGGCGTCGATCAATTGCAGATTCATGTCCGCTTCAACGCCGAGGGCAGGATGTCGCCTTCGGAAGAATTCTTGAGGGGTGTCGGCGAACAATTGCGACGGCACGGCGTTCTCTTCCAGGTCTTTCCGTGGGAGACGAAAGACCCTCGCTACTTCGAGCGGCTGCTCGACTTGGGCGTCGTCAGTTTCGCGACCGACTACCCCGACGTGACGGCAGAGACGGTTCGACGCTACTACCAAGCAAACGACGGTCGGGCGAACGATGAGTGAAAGCCTCGCCGACCGTCAGCGGATCGACAACGCGCTTCAGGCCGCCCGGGACACCAAGCAGTTGCTCGTCGGTCGCGGCGTGCTACGCGACGCCGGCGCGCTCTTCGCTTCATCCTTCCCGAGCCATTCGGCGATCCTCGTCGCGGATGACAGCACCTACTCGGTGGCGGGAAGGGCGCTAGAAGAGTCGCTGTCTGCGGCCGGCGTTCGATTGCATGACCCCGCGGTCTTGCCTGCGGAGGGACTCTATGCGGAGTCGCACTTCGTTGATCGAGCGCTCGCCGCTATCGCCGCCACCGACGCCATCCCCGTCGCGCTCGGCGCCGGGACCATCAATGACGTGGTCAAGCTGGCGGCGCACCGCGCTGGGCGGCGCTACTTGTGCGTCGCGACCGCCGCTTCGATGGACGGCTACACGGCCTACGGTTCGTCGATCACCCACGAGGGGTCGAAGCAGACGTTCGACTGCCCCGCCCCGTTCGCGGTTGTCGCCGACATCGACATCATCGCCGCGGCGCCGGCTTGGCTGAACGCATCGGGCTACGCCGACCTCTTCGCGAAGTGCCCCGCCGGGGCAGACTGGCTCTTGGCCGATGGTCTTGGCGTCGAAGCAATCGATGCGCCGACGTGGGCGATGGTGCAGGACCGTCTCTGTGATTGGCTCGCCGATCCCGAGGGGGTGCGCCGTGGCGAGGTCGAGCCGATCCAGCGCCTCACCGTCGCGCTGATGATGACGGGCTTCGCGATGCAGGCGTCGCTCTCGAGCCGTCCCGCCTCCGGCGCCGAGCATCAGTTCAGCCACCTGTGGGACATGGAGAACCACACCCACGATGGCTCGGCGCCGTCGCATGGGTTCAAGGTCGGCATTGGATCGCTTGCGTCCCTGCGGTTGTACGAGGCGATTTTAGATCGACCGCTCGATCAGATAGACGTTGAATCCGCAGTAAACCAATGGCCCAAGTGGTCGCAAGACGAGGCGACCATTCCTCGACTCTTCGATGACCCGGCCCCCGTCAACAAGGCGGCCCTTATCAACAAGGGAATCGAAGAGAGCAACGCCAAACGCATTTCCCGCAACGACCTCCGTAAAGAACTAACGACCCTGAAGGATCGCTGGCCGCAGCTTCGCGATCGGCTTTCGGGGCACGTCTACAGCGTCGCCGAGGCGCGGGACATGCTCGCGGCTGCGGGCTGTCCGACGGAGTCGCAGCAGATCGGCATTACGCCCGCGCGATTGCGCTCCAGCCACCTGAAGGCCTACTTCCTCCGCCGTCGCTACACGGTGCTCGACTTCGTGCGCCGCGCCGGGCTTTGGAACGAGCTCATTGGAGAAGAGGACTCGGAGCCGTACCCCGAGACGCCGACGTGACAGGTCTAGCCACCGACGACGATACGCCGGCGCACCGCTACTGGCGGCGGCGGATCCTGATCACGACGATCATCGGCTACGCGCTCTATTACTTCGTGCGCAAGAATCTCAGCGTCGCGATGCCCGTGATGGAGAGCCAGCTCGGCGTCAGCAAGAGCGACCTCGGCCTCTTCCTGACGTTGCACGGCTTGCTCTACGGCGTGTCGAAGTTCGCGAACGGCGTCATCGGCGACCGTGTCAACGCGCGGTGGTTCATGGCGGCGGGACTGGCGATCTGCGCTGTGATCAACATTGCCTTCGGTCTCGCTTCATCGGTGGTCGCCTTCGGCGTGCTGTGGATGGCGAACGGCTGGTTCCAGGGGATCGGCTTCCCGCCGTGCGCCCGGCTGATGACGCACTGGTTCCCGCCGCACCGGTTGGCGACGATGATGTCGGTGTGGAACAGCTCGCACTCGCTCGGCGCCGGCGCGGTGGTCATCCTCTGCGGCTACCTGGCGCCGATCGACTGGCGGCTTTGCTTCTTTGTGCCCGCCGGCATCGCGCTCCTCGGCGCCGGGGCCTTGGCGATCTTCCTGCGCGACACGCCCGAGTCGCTCGGGCTCGCGCCGGTCCAAGGGACTCTGGTCACGACGGCTGACGCCAGCGAGCCCGTCCTCTCGGTGCTGCGTTCGATGGTGCTCTCGAACCCGTCGATCTGGCTGCTCGCTATCGCCAACTTCTTTGTCTACGCGGTCCGCTACGGCATCCTCGACTGGGGGCCGACCTTCCTCAAGCAGGCCCGCGGCGTTGAGCTCACATCGGCGGGTTGGATGATCGCGGCGTTCGAGGCGGCCGGCATCCTGGGGATGCTCTCGAGCGGTTGGATCACCGACCGATTCTTTGCCGGCCGCGGCGCCCGCGCGTGCCTGGTCTACATGACCTGCTGCACCGCGGCGTTGGCGGCGTTTTGGTTGTTGCCGGATTCCTCGACGACTGTCTGCACCGCCTTGTTGGTTATCGCCGGCTTCTTTATCTACGGGCCGCAGTGTTTGGTTGGCATCTGCGTCGCGAACCTCGCGACCAAACGCGCCGCCGCCTCCGCGGTTGGCCTGACCGGCCTCTTTGGTTACCTCAGCACCGTCCTCTCGGGCGTCGGCATCGGCTGGTTGGTCGAGCGGCACGGCTGGGACGCGGGCTTTGCGATGTTCTTTAACTGCGGCGTCGTTGGCGCCCTGCTCTTTGCACTCTGTTGGCGGGCGAAGGCCCACGGTTACTGATGTCTATCGATTGGTCCACGGTCCGCTACGTCGTCTTCGATATGGACGGCACGATCTATCTCGGCGACAAGCTCTTCGCCGAAACACCGCCTTGCCTAGCGACGCTTGAGCAACTCGGCGTCGGCTACACGTTCATCACCAACAACTGCTCGAAGAGCCGCGCGGAGTACCGCCAGCACCTGCTGAAGATGGGCCTCGATGTGGCGGCCGACTCGGTGACGACCTCGGCGCAAGCGACCGCGAGCCTGTTGCGAGCCCGTTGTCCCGGAAAGTCCAAGCTCTTCGTCCTCGGCGCGCCGGGCCTTGTCGATGACTTGCAGGCGGAAGGGTTCGTCATCGACGAGAGCGATCCGGAAGTGGTGGTCGTCGGCTTCGATCTGGAACTCGACTACCAGCGGCTTTGCCGAACGGCTTACCAGATCAAGCAAGGCCTCCCGTATCTGGCGACGCACCCCGACCGCGTCTGCCCCACGAATCTGCCGACGATGCTGCCGGACTGCGGGGCCATTTGTGCGCTGCTCGAATCGGCGACGGGCCGCCAGCCCGACGCCATCGCCGGCAAGCCCAACCCTTCGATGCTCGGCTTCACAATCGAGAAGCACGGCCTCGAGCCGCACGAGATCGTGGTCGTTGGCGATCGCATCTACACGGACATCGCGCTCGCGAAGGCCGCCGGCGCGCGGAGCGTCCTGACACTCACCGGCGAGGCCACGATGGAGAGCCTCGTCGAAATCCCGCCCGCGGCTTACCCCGACGCCGTGATCAACAGCCTGAGCGAACTGCCGTCGCTGCTGCGTGCGTAGGCGCCGTCATCACGGCGCCGCTTCGGCGGGCAGCCACCAAGTCGCGTAGTCGCGCGCCATTCGTGAAAACCGAGCGACGAGCTCGGCGTGAGCCGGGTCGTTCGCCAGGTTGACGGTTTCGGCGGGGTCGGCGACGGGGTCGGTCAGCATCTTCCCGGCGCCACGACCGAAGAACTCGGCGTAGCGCCAGTGCTCGGTCCGTAGGGCGACGCCGGTGACGTGCTTGCCGTCTTCGCTCCACACCGAGTAAGCGGGCTCCTCGGACGGCGTGTCGGGATCGTCGAGGAACGGCGCGAGGCTGCGGCCTTCGACGCCGTCGGGCGTCGGCAACTCACACAGGTCGCAGAGCGTCGCATAGAAGTCGAGCGTCTGCACAACGCGCGGGCAGGCGCGGCCGTTGCCGGCGGCGCGGGGGTCGTAAAGGATCGTCGGCACACGGAGCCCCTGCTCCCATAGCGAGCCGGCCTTCGACCACTTGCCCTTCTCGCCGAGTTGGTAGCCGTGGTCGCCCCAGAAGACGACGATCGTTGACTCCGCCAACCCCGATTCTTCCAACGCGTCGAGCACTCGGCCCGCGTTGTAATCCATCCATGCCGACGAAGCGAGGTACGCGCGGATCATTTCGCGCGCCGCCTCGGGCGTCGAGTCACGGCCAATGAAGAGGTCGGCGTTGCTGCGGCGGATCGAACCCGCCGGGAATCCCTCCGGCACGGTCGGCCGCGGCTCGTAGTCGCTCGGCAGCGGGATCGAATCCAGGTCAAAACGATCGAAGTACGCCTGCGGCGCCTCCAAGGGGCTGTGTGGCTTATTGAAGCCGCACATCAGCAGGAATGGCTCGTCGGCGTCGTGCTCGCTTGCTTCACGGAGGTAGGCGATCGCGCGGTCAGCGATGCGGTGCTCGCGGGTCTGTGAACCGTCACCGGGAAGCACAACGATCCGGTCCGACCGCTCGTCCTTACCGAGCAGCCTGCCATCGGGGCCGCGTACGCTCTCATCGGGCGGCTGGGCGGTCGCGCCTTCACCGAAGTAGCGTTCTTCGCCCCCCTCGTCCCAGGCGGCCGTGTCGTCGATGCCGCCGTGGAAGACCTTGCCGCTCCGCAGCGTGCGATAGCCATGATGGCGGAAGTGCTTCGGGAGACTGACCGCGTCAGAACAAGTGGCGCCGAACCAGGTGCGATTCCCCAAGACGCCGACCTCGGTTGGCCGTCGCCCCGTGAGCATCGAGCTGCGTGATGGGTTGCAGAGCGGGAACTGGCAGTAGGCCCGATCGAAACGAACGCCGCGGTCCGCAAATCGGTCGAGGCACGGCGTCTGGGCGATCTCGCTGCCGTAGCAACCGAGCTCGGTGCGGAGATCGTCGGCGATGATGAACAAGACGTTCATCCGCTCCCCCGACCTCTCAGCCGCCTTTGCGATCGGGGCGCCCACGACGAAGGCAATCAGAAGAAGCCGGCGCATGAACGGTCTTTTCCAACGAGGTTTGGTTCGCGATTACGTTGCTGGGCCCCTCTCACTCGTCGAAAGGGCGCCCCAGTCGCTCGAACGCGCCGTCAAAGTCGGCCGGCGCCTCGACGTCGGCGCCTGTTGAGCTTGCAATCTTTGAATCACGCTCCGTAAGGTCGCTGGCTCCCTCGAAGTACGACTGCCTGACGAGCAGCAAGTCCCGTTGGTCGAGCTGCCCTGGCGATGCGACACGTGTCGCCGGTCGATAGACCGGCCGGGCTTCCGCGGTTGTATCGAGTCCCGAATCGATGACGAAGGCGAAGGGGGGAGGTGTCAACTCATCGCCCACCGAATCGACAACCGTCGGGCGGCTGACCATCGCCGCCGGCGCCGTCGCCTCTTCGGTCGCCGGCGCCGCTGCGACGGCGCCGTAGTTGGCTAGCCAGATCGAGCGGTCGGCCTCTTCCACCACGCCGTTGCGGTCGGCGTCGGCGGCGAGGTTGGTGGTGCTCCCCAGGTTGTCACGCCAAACGGTGTAGTCCGCGGCATTGACGGCGCCGTCGGCGTTGAAATCGCCGCGCAACTCACCGCCGAAGTACAGCAGTGGCCGCGGCGGCGTCTCCATGCCGGTTCCGAGGTAGAAGCTCGGGTGCGGCGGCTGGTTGTAGGCGCCGTTCTGCCAGGCGATGGCGACACGGTACTGCGTGTCGTGCATGAGCGTCGTCAGCCGAGACGTGGCGGAGATGGTGGTCGTCCAGATTTCGAGCGCCGAGTTATCGCTGCGGCGCCAGATGACCTCTTCGCGCCAGTCGCCGAAGAGGTCGCCGCTCAGCGTCGGCGTGCTCTTGCTGCCGTTGTTCGACGACAAGCCGGAGCTGTCGTTGATGCCGTTGCTATTGGAGGAGACGAGGCTCGTACGGCCGGGGCTATTCCACTTCGAAATGGTTGTCCCGTCGAGGAGCTCGCGCGACAGGTCGGCGTCCCACCAGACGCCGAAGTTGTAAGGGATGCCGCCGGAAGCCGGGTACAACGCCTCGCCCGAGACGTTGTAAATCATCCGCGTCCCCTCGTTGGTCGTCGCCCAGAACTCATAGCCGAGGTGATTCGGGTCGATGTCCATCGCGACGCCGCGGCCCACGTCGTCGTTCGAGGGGATCTGGAACAACAGCTCGCCCGTCATCGCGTCGCGCAACTCGCCGCCCGCGTCGCGGCCGTTACTCTCATAGGCGCCACGAGACTCGTGGACCATGAAGACCTCAAGGCCCGGCCTGGTTGGGTCCATGTCGGACATGTGCAGCGCGTCGCCGTGGCCGAGGCCCGTGGCGTAAAGACCGGTCCCGTCGTGATCGATGGCCGACGCGCCGTAAACGACCTCGTCGTAGCCGTCGCCGTCAACGTCACCGATCGTCAGCGAGTGGGCGCCTTCGCCGATGTACTCCGGGTTCGGCCCGTTAGTCGCCGCTTTGAATATCCAGCGCTCGGTCAGCTGACCGTCGCGGAAGTCGTAAGCCGCCACCTCGTTGCGCGCCTGGAAGCCGCCCTGCGGGCCGTAGTAGCCACGGCCGAAGATCAGGCTCGGACGCTCACCGTCGAGGTACGCCACACCAACCGTGAAGCGATCGACGCGGTTACCGTACGAGTCCCCCCACTGCGACGCCGAGCCGCGGGCCGGTTCGAAGTGGATCGTTGAGAGAGCGCCGCCTGTCTGGCCGTCGAAGACCGTCAGGAACTCGGGGCCCGTGATGACATAGCCACTGGCGTTGCGATAGTCGGCGTCGGCGGTGTAGCCCCGCATGAGGACCGGGTTGCCCTCGCCATCGATCGTGCCGGGCGCGGTCTTGAGGATGACCTCGGAGCGGCCGTCGCCGTCGAAGTCGTAGACGGCCAGCTGTGTGTAATGGGCGCCGGCGCGGATGTTGCGACCGAGGTCGATCCTCCAAAGCAGCTCGCCCTCGAGCGTGTAGGCGTCGACATAGACGTTACCCGTGTAGCCCGACTGCGAATTGTCCTTCGCGTTGGAGGGGTCCCACTTGAGGATGATCTCGTACTGGCCGTCGCCGTCGAGATCGCCGACCGACGCGTCGTTCGCGTTGTACGAGTACGTATCCCCGCTGGGCGTCATGCCGTCGGGCGGGATTTGCAACGGGATGTCGAGGTGCTGCTGCACCGGCGTGGCGGCGTCGAGCGTGTACGACTCGCTCGCCGCTAGCTCTTCGCCATCGACGACGGCGCGCACGAAATACGTGTGCTCGACGCCCGCGGTCGCCGAGTTGTCGCGAAAGTCGGTCGTCTGCGTCACCGGCGCCCGATTGATCTTCTCCGGCTCTCCGCCGCCCGAAGCACGGTACACGTTGAACGCCACGTCCGTCGGGTCGTCTCCCAACAAACGCCAGCCGATGTAAGCCGATCCTTCTGCCGGGCGCACCGCCACGACGCCGCGATCGAGCCTCTCGACCTGGCGGGGGAAAGCGACCGGGTCCTCGGGGTACGAGTCTTCCGGATCGACCGGGTCAACGACCACTGCCCCATCGAGTTCCAACACGGGCCGCACCGCGACGTCTGTCGCTTCGCGCGACGAGTATCCCCAGCCCCGCACCGCTCCGGCGTCGACATAAGTCACGAACGTCGCCAACCCGCTGTCGGCTTTGCGTGCTTGGAGGAAGGCGAGCAGGTCCGGGCCGGTGATCGACTGCGCGGCGCCGTCGGCGTTGATCACGGTCTCCGTCACCGCGGCGCCCGCCTCGGCGTCGAGACTGAACAGCCGCGAAACGTCGGGGCCGTTGCCCGACGTGTTCGTGTACTCGGCGCCGACGCCCCCTTCGGCGAGCGTCGCCTCGTTCCAGTTCTGTGGCGTGTTGCCCGCCAGCGGCAAGAGACCGTAGACGTCGAACCGTTCGGTGACGATCGTGTCGTTGCGTGTTCCGCCCGTCTTGAAGAGTTTGAACGTGGCGGAGGTGACCTCCGAGAGGTCCACCGTCGAAAGGTCGAAGCGGACGTAGACAGCGCGGTCGCCGGAGCCGTTGGCGTCGAGCGCGTCGAGCACCGGCGCTGAACCGGCGCCGACGCCCGCGGCGGTGAAGCTGTCGGCCGCGGCGACCAGGGTCGTCACGGCGAGCATCGCGCGGGGCTCGAGGGCGTCGAACGACAGGAGGCGAGCGAGCCGGGCTTTGCGGGAGCGTTCCATGCTAGCGGGGCTTGAGAAGCACGCGATGTCGTGTTTGCGGTGCTTCGAGGAATCGCCGAAGTCGCCGCGCCGGCGAGTCAACGACGTTAGGATAAGGCTGGAAGATGAGCGTCCCGGGGGGCGAGCCCGGGCGCGGCGTCCTTCCATCTTAACGCGGGGGCGCCTCGAAATGGTTCCCTTGGACGCAGGCGAGGCGCCATTTAACGCAAACCCTTCGCCGACAGGCATCAGAGCTTTCCGGCGGCGTGGGGGGCTGTGTTACGATCCAGGTCGCGACGAGGCCCTACCGCCGAGTCGCCGCTTTTCGTTGTCCTTCTTTTCCCGGTCCCGACGTCCTACGCAGCGTGTGTCGGATGGCTCGACCCCTATAGCCCGCCGTCGATGGCTGGAGAGCAATCGATGCTTCAATCCACTTGGTTGCTAGTCGCTGCGCGCTCGAAGACCGACCGGTCGCGGGGCGCCTTCACGCTGGTGGAGTTGTTGGTGGTGATCGCCATCATCGGCATCCTCGTAGCGCTGCTGCTCCCCGCGGTGCAGGCGGCGCGCGAAGCCGCCCGGCGGAACGACTGCATCAACCGCCTCCGGCAGATCCTGCTCGCCTCGCACAATTACATGGACGCTCAAGGCAAGCTGCCGCCGCACGGCGATACGCCTAGCTCCTTGAGCAGCCAAGCAAAGCTGCTGCCGTATATGGAGGAGCAGTCGCTGCTGAATCTTGTCGATCAAAACACCCACTGGCGTGATCAAATGGCCGTGCTGGAGATGCCGCTTTCATTCCTCCGCTGCCCGAGTGGCGTTCCCCAGCTCACCTCGATCAACGGCCGCGACTACGGATTAAGCGGCGGCAGCCGAGGTGACATCCGTGTTAGTGAGTTAACCTCGCATTACGTCGGGATCATGGGCGCCCGTCCCTCTAAGTGCCGACCGGTTGTCGGCGGGCGTGGCGGCGGAACCGCCACCTGGACCTCGGAACCAGAAGCGACCTATATGGCTAAAGACATCGGCTGCAAGGATACGCTTCCCGGGGCGTCTTACGGCGATGGCGATTCGGGAGGGACGTCAAGAAACGGCGTCATTTTCCCGCTTAGCAACATCAACTTCGGAGATGTAACAGACGGCACCAGCAAGACGATGATGTATGGTGAACTCTCGTGGTTCAACAGCGATGTCCGTCAATCCAAAGACGAAAGCCAGAATCCTCCCTCAGCTGAACCCTGGATCGTGGGAAGCACCACGAACACCGGCAAACAATCGGACTCTTATGGGTATATCCAAAACGCCAAGAATGTTCGTTACGGCATTGAGGAACGAGGGCTAGTCGACCCCGTAACTCGTGGTCCGATGTCATCGATTACCGATGTGAGTCTCGGGAGCAATCACCCTGGTGGCACCAACCTCGGCATGTGCGATGGTTCGGCGCGATTCGTTGAGAAGTCGATCGACACGGCGCTGCTCCGAGGGATGGCTAGCCGCAATGCCGAGGAAATCTGATCCGATCACAATCATTGCCGCCTAGTTATCTTATTGGGCCCGCGGCGTCGTCATGGCGCCGCGGGCCTTTGTGTTCCTTCATGCTCCTCACCAAGCAGTAACTGCCGATGCGAAGACTTGCTTCCCGTTCGTTGATCACCGTTGCTCTGGCCGTCACAGTCGCAACGCCTTGCGTCTCGCACGCGGTCACCAAGCTTGTCCTCATCGGCGACTCCACCGTCAAGAACGGGCAGGGAAGCGGCGACGGCGGGCTGTGGGGGTGGGGCCAAGCGTTGCAGGCGCACTTCGACACCGAGCAACTCGTCGTCGAGAACCGCGCCCTCGGCGGTCGCAGCAGCCGCACCTACCTCACCGAGGGGCTCTGGGACCGCTCGCTCGACGCGCTGCGGCCCGGCGATTACCTGCTGATCCAGTTCGGGCACAACGACGGCGGCGAGCTGTTCAAGGGCGACCGGCCGCGGGCCTCGCTCAAGGGTAATGGCGACGAGACCCAGGAGGGCGTCGTCGAGAAGACCGGCGCCGCCGAGACGGTCCATAGCTACGGCTGGTACCTGCGCCGCTACATCGCCGACGCCAAGGCGAAGGGCGTCAGGCCGATCGTCCTCTCCCCCGTGCCGCGTAACCTCTGGCGTGACGGGCGTGTCGCCAGGGCGTCGGGCGACTACGGCAAGTGGGCCCGCGAAGCGGCCGAGCAAGGGGGCGTCCCCTTCGTCGACCTCAACGAGATCGTCGCCAAGCGCTACGAGGCGGCCGGTCACCGGAGCGTCGCCCGCGACTACTTCACCGCCGCCGACCACACCCACACCACCCGCGCCGGCGCCGAGCTGAACGCCGAGTGCGTCGTCGAAGGCCTGCGGAATTGCCCCGGCGTCAACCTTGCCGACACGCTACAACAACCCGCCCCGGCGCCCTAGCGATGGCTTCGCATAACCGCGGCGTCTGAGCCGTGGGCGCTAGTGTGCTGAGTTAGACATTCGTTCCCATTTAGAGTGCTTGGCGTTATTCGGATGCGTAAGTAGTGAGAACCACGACGGGCACAAAGAGCACGACGGATTGCCTCTTGAATTAACGAAGCCCCGGCGAGCAGGACGTCGTGTCCTTCGTGCCCGTCGTGGTGAAATCTCTGATCCCAGCCTCATTCCAAAGCCGCCCAATTTGGAAACGAACTTCTATAGCGTACTTCATTTTGCCGTAGCGTCTCGCGCAGAGACGCGGAGGCGCAGAGGGTAGGCAGCGAAGACTCACGCCAAGCCGCCAAGGCGCAAAGACAAAGTCGTCGAGAAATGAGCGCAGACGCCAACGATCGCACAGCAACTTGTTCTTTACGACTTAGCGCCTTGGCGTGAGTCTTGTAAGCATCCAACTCTGCGTCTCTGCGTCTCTGCGCGAGACGTCCCCACGTTGCTCCGTGGATCAGAGCGAGGCTAGAAACGCTACGGCCAAGTCAAGCACGCTCTAATAACCAACTGGTAGATTGCGCCGACGGCTCCGACGTTCTCTCACCGGCGCCGCCAGCGGAGGGCGACCCCGTTTAATGGCTTGCATTTCGATCGCAGGCCTTGGTCGATACATTTGTCCACCTGGCCCCAAAGCGGCCCGTAGGGGCCATCCTCGGCGATCTGGCGCTAGGCCTAGCGGATCGGCCGTCCGCAGCGGCAGACGATGGCCAGCAGCGGGATCGCCGCCCCGAACGCCGGCTCGGGGACCGCCGCCGCTGGGATCGACGCTTGCAGCGTGCCGTAGTTCGCGACCCAGACGGCGTAGTCCGTCGCCGAGTAGACCGGGCCGAGCCGGTCGCGCCAGAACGTGTAGTCGGCGGCGTCTACCCTGCCGTCGGCGTTGAAGTCGCCGGCGAAGCCCGACTCGAACGCCCCCAGATCGGGCGCCAGTCCGTTGAACGGCCGGCCCAGCGCGGCGCCGGCGTCGATCAGATTGCTCCCCGGCGCCAGCCGCATGAAGTCGATCACCGGCAGCGATCCGTCCGCCCGCCGAGGGGAGTCCACCCCGCTGGGCGTCGTGCTGAGAAAATCGTCCGCCGTGACCGCGCGTAGGTTCCAGGTGTTGTTCTCGTCGTCGATCAGCGTCCCGTTGGCGTTCATCAGATTCTGGTTGTTGCCGTACGAGACGTTGTTCCGCAGGTAGTGCTCGGCGGGCCAAGTCTCGGGCTCGACGTCGTTCAGAAGGTCGAAGCCGCGCGGGTTACCGAACGCCGTGTTGCCGATCCACTCGATCGCGCCCGGGTGGTGGTTGGCGTAGAAGCCCTGCGCGCGGTTGTTGAACGAGAGGTTCCCCTCAATGAGGTTGCGCGGGACGCTGTCGGGCGCGGGGAAGGTGTCCGAGTTGAGGCCGAATCCGCCCGCCTTGACGCCGGCGCCGTTGCCCGCCGGCGTGAGCGTCCCCGGGATGTAACCGTTGCGCCACGACCACGAGTCCTCGAGCGTCACCGGGGCGGGCGAGTTGATGAAGTCAAAGCCGTCGTCGCTGTTGTTCCAGGCGCGGTTGCCGACGAAGCGGTTGCCGGGGTCGTTCGAGTGGCTGCCGAAGCCGTCGGCGTTCTCGCCGCCGCGGTCGGGGTCGTAGTTGTTGTGGGAGTCGCTATTGATCACGAGGTTGTTGCCGCCGTCGGCGATGAACAGCCCCGGGCCCTCGTTGTGGTGCAGGTTGAGCCGCTCGAAGACGTTGTTGTCCGCGCGGTTCTCGACGCGGATCGCCCACGACTCGTTCACGTTGGTGATCACCTGCTGCACGCCGCGAATCTCGATGCCGCGGAAGTGAAGCCAGTCGGCCTGCACGCTGAAGCCGCGGATGCGCTGGACGGGCTGGTAATCGAAGAAGTCGAACGCCGGCGTCTCGCCCGGGTAGGCGAAATACCGGATCGGCGCGCCGGCGGCGCCGCTCTTGTTGAAGAGCACCGCGTTGGCGCTGCCGGTCGTGCCGGAGTAACGGTACTCGCCGCCGCGGAGCCAGACCGTGTCGCCGGGCGACGCCGCCTGCTGGCCGCGGGCGATCGACGCAAAGGGCGAATCGATCGCGCCCGTGTTGCTGTCGCTCCCCGCGGGAGAGACGTACCACTCCGCCGAGCGCGCCGCAGTGATCATCGACGCCAGCACCAACGCAACAGCGACGCCTCGCACGCCAAGGACGTGTCTTGCCTTCCCGCTGGGCGTCACTGCACGCTCACTCATGCTCGGCGCCTTCCGCTTCGTAGGGGACGCCGTTGACGACCACGTCCTTGAAGACAAGTCCTTCGACATCGCCAACACGGAGGCGGCTGCCGCGCGCCTCGACCTCGATGTCCTCAAGCGTGACGTTCTTGATCTCGTCCCCCTCGTTGCCGCGCAGCTCGCCGAGCGACCGCACCGTGCCGCGCAGGCCACGGACGACGACGTCGCGGACCACCGACTTGGGCGGCTCGGCGCCCTGGAGGTCGAAGAACTGCGTCCAGGGCTTGACGTCGAAGATCGCCTGCGCGCCGTCGAGGGTGATCCGCTCGAACACGAGGTTCTCATACAACTGCGGCGTGTCCGGGCGCAGCTTGAGCCGCACCAGCGGTATCGCCGGCCCGACGCGGCAGTCGCGGACGACGACGTTGCGGACGATCGTCGCCTCGCTGCCGCAGGTCAGCACGCCGTGGCCGCTCTGAAAGTCGCAGTCCTCAACGACGACATTCTCGACCGGCGGACTCGAAGCGTCCTCCATCGCCAGCGGCCCCTTGGTCCCCTTCAGGGCGATGCAGTCGTCGCCGACCGAAATCGTGCAGCGACGGATCACGACGTCCTGGCAGCTGTCGACATCAATGCCGTCAGAACTCGGCGCGCGATCGATCGAGACCTCGTCCCACGGCTGCGCGTCGCCGGTGATCTTCGGCGGGTCGCCGTGCGGCGCGGTGATCGTGACGCCTTCGAGCACGACGCCCTTGCAGCGGTAGACGTGCAGGTTCCAGAAGCCCGAGTCCTTGAGCGTCACGTCGCGCACGTCGACGCCGTCGCAACCGTCGAAGTACATCAGTCGCGGCCGCTCGACTTCGAGGTTGGTGCACTTGGGGTTCTCGGCACGGCGCTTCCAGAAGGCGGCCCAATAGGGCTTGCCGGCGCCGTCGAGCACGCCGGGTCCCGTGACGCGGACACTGTTGAGCGACTTCGCGTTCACCAGTGCCGGGCGCCAGGGCTGGACCTTTCCCTCGATGCGCGTCTGGCACGTCGGGAAGTCGGAGATGTCGCCCGAGCCACGCAGCACGGCGCCCTCGGCGAGGTGCAGGTCCACGCCGGCCCGCAGCCACAAGGCGCCGCTGCGAAAGACGCCACGGGGGACGACGACCCGGCCGCCCCCCTGCTCCGCCGCCTTGTCGATGACGGCCTGGATCGCCGCCGTTTGCACGTCGTCGCTATTGGCCGTGACGCCGTGCTCGACGAGCGAGAAGTCCTTCGCGTCGGCGGTTAGGCTCACGGCAGAGAGGCTGAGGCCGAGCAGCAAGAGTCGCATCGTCTCCAACATGAATCACCCCAGGTGCAACGCAAAACAAAGAGGGGGCGGTGATCGCTCACCGCCCCCGAAGATCAATCCTGGCCCGATTGGCTCTAGCGACGACGAACGCCGAGGCCGAACAATCCGATTGCGGCCAGCAGCGCCGTTGTCGGCTCGGGGATTAATGTTTGCGGCAGCACGCCGAGCATTGGCTCAAGTAACGCGGCATTCTCCTTGGTGGCGATGTCGCCCGTCTGCGACGTATCAGAGCCGTCTTGGAACAGGAGGAAGGACACCAAGCCATTGGTGTCAGCCGACAGGACTGGTTCGAGGTCCAGCGCAGCCGGGTTCGAGATCAGCACGCCGCGACCACCGGGCAGGCCCCGGGTGTCTTCGAGTTGGATCGTACCAATCTGGAACGGGTTGGGTCGCTCCGGAGTCGGGGCGCCGGGAAAGAACAACTCGGTGGCGTCAAGGAAGTTGTTGCCAGCCGAGTCGTATGCCGATCCGCCCTGGTCCGGCTGGAGAATGCCGGGGGCGTTGGAGTAACTGGTGGTCGATTCGTCCCAATTGTCGAAGTCTTCAGCCAATGCATAAACACGCATCGTCCGGAGACGGTTGTGATTGTAATCGAAACGCAGAACCGCATCGGCGAACGATGAGCTGTCGAGCGTCGAGATGTCGAATCGCACCAGCAGCATCTTCTGGCGAGAGTCATCCGATCGCCGGAAGGGAACGTTACCGAAACCGCCGGCAACAACGGTGCTGGTGCCGCCGCTCTGGGAATCGTTCTGCAATGCCGTATCCGCGCCGTTGCCGTCGGCGGTGGTCACGAACATCGCGGCTTGGATTGAGCCTCCGCTCACGGTAGCTGCAAGCATGGCCAAGCCAAGCATGCTTCGCGTTAGGCGCCGTCTCATTGGGTCTTACCTCGGGATCACTAGAGGAGAAATCAAGAAGATTCAGCAAGCAACTCGACGGCGAACCGACAGGCCGGCCAGGACAAGAACGCCGGCGGCGATTCCTGCGGCGGGCTCGGGGACCGCTGCCGCAGTGGACACCGCGGGCGCTGCAGCGCCGTAGTTGTTGGCCCACGCCGTGTAGTCCGCCGCATCGACGACGCCTGGCGAGGCGGTCTCGTTCTGCAACGGCCCGCCGTCACGCCAGACGGTGTAGTCGGCGGCGTTCACCAGGCCGTCGTTGTTGTAATCGCCGGCGAGGACGAACGGCTCGAACGTCAAGACATTGAGCAGGCCGGAGCCCGTGATCAGTGAAGTCTGATTCGCCGCGCCCGATCCGATAGCGCCCCAGGTGCCAAGCACCTGGGAAACGCCGTCGATGAACAGCGAGTCGATGTCGTCCGTGCCCGCGAAGTCGAGGTCCAGCGTCGCCCCCGTCTCCAAGAACACGTCACCGATATCGGAGAGCGTCGCCGCATTGGTGCTAAGCGTGCCGCCGAGGACCGAGGTGTCACCCGTGTAGGTGTTGCCCGCCGCTCCGGTCAGGGTGAGCGTGCCGGCGCCGACCTTCGTGAAATTGGTCGTCGTGCCACCCTCGAAGATCGAACCAGCGAACTCAGAGGACGTGCCGAGGTTACCGATCCGCCAGGTCTTCTCCGTCGCCGTGCCGCCGCCGGCGAATCCCGAGAGGCCCGAGCCGGCGTCGCCGTTCAACTCGCCGACATCAACGGTCGAGACGGCGTTCTGCCGCAGGCTGACCGTCGCGCCGGCGCCGAGGGTTAGCACACCGTTAGGAATGCCTGCGCCAGCGCCCCCGGAGAACCGCGCGCCCATTGTCGTTGCGGCGCCGCTGGGGGCGATCGTCAGATTGCCGGTGAACTGGTCGTTGACGGCGCCCAAGTCAACCAGACGTCCTTCGACTTCGGTCGTGACGAGTAGGTCCCCAGAACCCGCGGCGTTGGGGAGCGAGATCGGATTGGTGGCTGTGTTCGTCGGCTCGCCGTTGGCGACGATCGTATTCGACGTGCTCGCCGTGAGGTTCATCACCGAGTTGGCCATGCCACCGGTGATCGTGTTCGAAGCGCGGATCGTGGCGCCCGACATTGTCAGCGGTCCCGAACCCAGCGCGCCGGGGTTGGCGCCGATATCGACCGTGCCGCCCTCGATGACCGTGGCGCCGGTGTAGTTGTTGTCTCGAGTGAGCGTCAACGTGCTGCTGCCGCGTTTGGTAAGCGTCGAGAAGCCAGAGATCCGGCCCGTCCCGCCGATCGTGTAGTCGGTCGTTGAATCGACCACGACCTCGGTGGGCAGAACGTCTTGCGGAAGGTTGACGGTGAAGTTGCTGGCCGTGTTGTCGAAGCGGACGCTATCACCGTTGAAGAAGACGTCGTTCGACGCGCTGTCGTTGTTAAAGAAGTTCTGCGTCGTCTGCACGTCCCAGTCGCCGCTGACGGTTCCCTTCCAAACAACTGAGTCGCCACTGGTAACCGTCGCATTGAAGACAAGGTCGTTGCCGGAGATGCTGACAGGCAACGAGCCCGACCGGCCCGGCCATGCGACCGACCAGCTTGCCGTCGATCCGGTGAAGCCGCCGGCCGAGTTCAGAATGGTGTACTGACCGGAGGTCGGGACCGTTCCACCAAGGAAGTTCGGCGTGATCAAACCACCGCCGGCCAGGTTGGTGGCGCCGTTGACCTGGATCAGGTCGTTGCCGGCGCCGGGCGTCGCGGCGACGTCGAAGAGGACCTCGCCACCATTGAAAGTCAGCGAGTCGGCGAAGGTCAGCGTGCCCGCGGTGCGGACGAGGTTCGCTGAATTGCCGGCGTTGTCGTCGCCGGGGGCGAGGCGGCCCTCGTCGTGGTTGAAGGCGCCGACAACCGTGCCGCCGCCGATGATCTGCTGCAGCGGCGCCGTCGAGTAGCCCGGCGAAGCCGAGACGTCCAGCGTCGCGCCCGGGCGGATATCGACCGTTGAGTAAAGAAGTCCCAACGCGCCCGTGTCGTCACGGCCGGCAGGCAACGAGGCGGCGCCCGCTAGCGCCAAGGTCCCGGCGTTGATCGATGTGACGCCCCCCCGGCGGTCGGCGTTGCCGGCTTGGCCCCCGTCGGCTGTGTTGACCGGCGAGTAGCTCAGCTCGCCCGACAGGGTCAGAGTGCCCGTCCCGACCTTGATGAGGTCGAGGCCGCCGTTGCCAGTGCCCGAGGCGATGTTCGCGGTGATCCTGCCGGCAAAGGTCGAGTCGAGGTTGTTGCCACCGATCTGGTAGCGGGCAACGCCGCCGGGGTTCGACCCGCCGGCGATCTCTGCGGTGCTCGTGCCGTGCAGCTCGGCGATGGGGATCGTGTTGCCACCCGAGTTCGTCCGGACGAAAAGCACCGCATTATCGAGATTCAGCACCGAGTTTTCGAAGCTGGCGCCATTGAAGCCACCACCGTTCGGGCGCAAGCGAAACAGGCTCAGTGGGTCTCCCGGCGAGGAGACACCCGAGACATTCACGGTGTCGAACCCCGACCAATTGCCGTGGGCCGAGAACTGTGAGCCGAGCACATCGGTCGTCTCGGAGACAACGACGTTGAGGGTTGAACCCGATCCCGCCGTTGAAGTCAGGTTATTGACAAAGGAGCCGGCGCTGCCTTGGACGGTGACGTTGGCGCCGGCCGGGACGGTGACGTTGTCGAAGCCGATGTTTTGTTGCAGGTCGAGAGTGGTTCCGTTCTGCAAGTTGATCGAGCCGATCGACTGTGCCTGAGGGTTCACTAGGTTCGTGAAGTCGTAGTAGCTGAAGCCGGTGGCGATCCGTAGTGTGCCGCCCGCCACGTTGACGACGCCCTTGAGGCTGTTGCCGGCGAGCTGCGCGGCGTCGGCGACGCCGCCGAGCGTCAAGACGCCGGCGCCCTGCTTCGTGAAGCCGTTGGCGCCGGCGAGGTACGGCGCGAAGAACACGTCATCAAAGGCCGTCGGCGTAAGCGCGTTGACGGTAATTGTCGGAGCGGCGCCCGCAAGCGTGACGGTCGAGATCGGGCTCGAAGTCGAGGAGACCTCGACCGTGCCTCCCGTGGCGAGATTCGTATCGCCGAATACTAGGTTGGTGAGGGTCCGGTTCGATCCGATGTTCACCGAGATATCACCGTTCAGGTCGATCTGGCTGAAGTCAGCCGTGGCGCCCGAACCATTGGCGATAACGCCACCGACCCAATTACCGCTGTCGTTGTAATCTCCACTCGTCGGCGCGGCCCAGGTTCCGTTCGTCTGTGCGGTCGCCGCTGTCGCCATCAGGGCCAGCGACGCCAGACTCGTGCCTAAAAAAAATCCATTCCGGAGGTTGCCAATCATCTTTTCCATGGGGCGAAGCTCGATCGACTCGCCGCGGGCAAGCTTCTATACGCACTCGCTCGAACTGGCGACGCCAGTACTGGAGACGCTTGCCGTAAGGCTGGGTGAAAAGATCGGAGGAGTGAACGTCAGATAAGGCCGGTGGAGCATAGCCGCAGCGGGACGCAGTTCAACGTCTTGCCGCACGGACCGCTGAGGCGCCTGGTCCCACCGACATTTCAGAGTATCGCCACGCCCCCTCGGTGCAACAGCCAGAACATTGTTTGCGGGATTCGGCTCTGCTTTTGCGATCATCCGGAGCGTTGACCACGCCACTCACCGACGCCGTCACGGGGCGAGTTTAGGTTTTTTTACGGCCATCAAGGAAGCGATCTAAATGCCTCAATCTGATTGGCAAGCAACTCGCACTCACCTTTGCAGACCGTCGTACGAGACTATCTCGAATCCCTTGCTCACGGCCTCGCCTCCCGTGCCCTGGCCGAGCGTTGCACGGAGATAAGGGGTGGACTAACCTCCATAAGGTCGCAACGGTCTCGCCGGGCGAAAGCGCGCCCGCTGCGACACTGCCCTCTTCGCGTCTGCTCTTCCTGCACGCCAACTGTCATCCGACGTCTCTGTCACCCCCGCGCCATGCAAGCATCGATGCGTAGCCTTCTAACTCTGCTTCTGTTTGTCGCCGGGATCGCTCGCGGCGAACAAGTCGCCTGCACGATTCACGCCACCGAGGACGGCGGGAAGATCAGCCGCCACCTCTACGGCCACTTCGCCGAGCACCTCGGCCGCTGCGTCTACGACGGCATCTGGGTCGGCGAGGACTCCGACATCCCGAACAAGAACGGCGTGCGGACCGACATCATCGACGCGCTCAAGGCGATCAAAATCCCCAACCTACGCTGGCCCGGCGGTTGCTTCGCTGACGACTATCATTGGCGTGACGGCATCGGCCCCGTGGAAGAACGCCCCAAGCGGATCAACATCCATTGGGGCCAAGAGGTCGAGACCAATGCCTTCGGCACCCATGAGTTCCTCAACCTCTGCGAAGAGCTCGGCGCCGAGCCGTACCTCGCCGGCAACGTCGGCAGCGGCACGCCTCAAGAGCTGCGCGACTGGGTCGAGTACATCACCTACGACGGCGACAGCGAACTCGCCAACCTGCGCCGCAGCCATGGCCGCGAAAAGCCTTGGAAGCTCAAGTACCTGGGCGTCGGCAACGAGAACTGGGGCTGCGGCGGCGATATGCGGCCCGAGTACTACGCCGACCTCTACCGCCGCTACGCGATGTTCTGCCGCGACTTCAGCGGCAACGAGCTCTACCGCGTCGCTTGCGGGCCGAGCGGCTTCGACAAGAACTGGAACCAAGTGGTGATGCAGCGGGCCCACCGCCAAATGCAAGGCTACTCGCTGCACTACTACACCCTCGCCGCGCCCTGGAGCGACAAGCGGCCCGCGACCGGCTTCGACGAGGAGGCTTGGTTCAGCATCCTCCGGGACTCGTTGCAAATGCGCCGCGCCATTCACGAGGCCGAGGACGCGATGGACCCGGTCGACCCCGACAAGCGTATCGGCTTGATCGTCGACGAGTGGGGAACTTGGTACCGTGGCGAACCCGGCACGCCGGGCTACGCCCTCTACCAGCAAAACACGCTGCGTGACGCGCTCGTCGCGGGCCTGACACTGCACATCTTCCACGAGAACAACGAGCGTGTCGTGATGGCCAATCTGGCGCAGACGGTGAACGTCCTCCAGGCGCTCATCCTCACCGACGGGCCGAAGATGGCGCTAACGCCCACCTATCACGTGCTCGACCTCTTCAAGGTCCATCACGACGCCAAGCGTCTGCCGGTCGATGTCGGCGCTGTCGATTACAAGTATCGAGATCAGAAGATCCCCGCGATCAGCGTCTCGGCCTCGACCAAGGAGGCGGGCGTCATCGACGTCTCGATCGTGAACACCCACGCCCGTGAAGCGGTGAGCGTCTCCTTCGACCTCGACGGCGCCACGGCAAAGGAAGTCACCAGCAAGGTCCTCAACGCCGAGGAGCTCGACGCCCACAACACGTTCGACGAGCCAGGGCGTCTTCAGCCTAAAGCATTCGATGGCGCCCGAATCGTCGATGGCGATGTCAAAGTGGATATGCCTCCGCGATCAATCGTGGTGATCGCCCTTCGCCTGGATTGATTCCGGATAGCTGCGCCGGTTGCTCGCTTACCTTCGAGCGCGCTCTCGGTCGAAGCCTGAGCCTGACCGCTACTGACGGCTGTTGGCTTCAAACGATGGGATGAGGCAGGAGAAGAGGCGCCGACGAGATTTACCAAGGGCTCCTCTACGCAGGTTTGCGCGGGCGCAGCCGGCGCCACGACCCCCTCCGCCGCCTGTGGGGCTGATCGATCGCGCCGCAGGCGAGGCTCCACTGCCCGCATTTTTCTGAAGCAGCGGGGACGGAAATCAACTTCGGCTGGGACCGGTGAGGCGTCGCAAACCGATTGACACCTCGTGACGTATCGATATTATGACGTCTTGCGATGTCCGATAGTCGAGACGGGCTGTCGCAACGGTCGGCTTCCCTCAGAGTCCTTATGCCAGATACCAATTCCACAAGGAACAAATCCGTCGAAATCGGGAGCCGAAGGCGTGTGCTCAAGGCTTTCGACTTGGAGGCGCTTGGACAAGCCGCGGAGTGTCTACGGACGCTGGCGCATCCCGTTCGCCTTCGCATTGCACAACTGTTGCTTCACGACCGGTACACCGTCGGCGAAATTGCCGCGGACTGCGGCGTGGCCGAGAACGTCGCATCGGAGCACCTCCGGCTGATGCAGCGGTGCGGCATCTTTGCGAGCGACCGGGAGGGCCGCCGCGTGTACTACCGGGTGGCGGAACCGCATCTCGGCCGATTGCTTGACTGCATCGAGGCGCGCTTTCAAACGTAAGCGGGCTTCATTGCGATAAACGCATCGACTTGTCGAGACATATCGACTCACAAGAACTGGCGGAGCGTACCCCAAGACCGCCTGCACGCACGCAGCCTTGGGTCGCAAGCGGTTTAACGATAATCCTCAGTCCCTAGCCCAGAGGCATCGAGTGGTTGGCATTGCCATCGCCGGCGGCGTCGCCATCGGGTTCGCGCTGGGGCTAACCGGCGGTGGAGGCGGCGTCTTCGCGGTTCCGCTGCTGGTTTACGGAATGGGAATCCCAGCTCGCGAAGCGGTTGGGGTGTCACTTGCCGCCGTCGGGCTGACCGCGCTGGTAGGCGCCACAGCGAGGTACTTCCGTGGCGAAATCGACGCTCGCACGGGATTGATATTCGCCGTCGCGGGAATGATTGGGGCGCCTTTAGGTTCGCAACTCTCGAAGTTGCTGCCCGAAGCCGCCCTGCTCCTGCTATTTAGCGGCCTGATGTTGATAGTCGCCGCACGGATGTGGCGTGCGTCGCGAAGTCAGGGGAGCGCCGCTGATGCCGCGGGCTTCGTCTGCCAGCGTGACGCGGCGGGGCATCCAAAGCTCGGTGGGCGATGCGTCGCCTTGCTCTTGGCCCTTGGGACCACCACAGGCGTTCTCTCCGGGCTGTTCGGTGTCGGGGGCGGGTTTGTGATCGTGCCGGCGTTGGTGCTCTTTGGAGGCCTAGCGATTCATACGGCGGTGGCCACCTCGCTGCTAGTGATCTTCCTCGTCAGCGCATCCGGCGTGACGGCCTACGTCGCGAACGGAGGCGCCCTTTCCTGGGTCCTCACGGGATTCTTCGCTCTGGGGGGTCTCGTCGGCATGCAACTGGGCGTTCGGCTATCGTCAAAGCTTTCGGGCCCGACGCTTCAGCGGACCTTCTCTGCTGCAATGGTTTTGGTCGCTGCCTTCATCGTCGTTAAGTCATTCGCCTAATCGTGGCCTATCCGGTCATTCAACTTTCGTTCTGCAGGTGCTCGCCATGTTACTCCGATATTTCTACGACCGCGCGCTCGCTCACGCCTCTTACTTGGTTGGTTGCCAGCAAGCCAAGCAGGCGCTCATCGTCGATCCCGGTCGCGATATTGGTCCCTACCTCGACGCCGCCAAGCGAGAGGGGATGGAGATTGTCGCCGTTGCCGAGACTCACATCCATGCCGACTATGTCTCGGGCGCTCGTGAGCTAGCCGAGCGAGTCGGCGCGAAGCTCTACGTATCCGATGAAGGGCCCGCTGATTGGAAGTACCAGTACCTCTCGCCCTACGATCACCAGTTGTGCAAGGACGGCGACAAGTTTCAGCTCGGCAAGATCCAGTTCGAAGTGCTGCACACGCCCGGGCACACCCCGGAGAGCATCTCCTTCGTCCTAACCGACCACGGCGGAGGCGCCGATAAGCCGATGGGGATCTTCACCGGGGACTTTATCTTCGTTGGCTCGATCGGTCGTCCTGACCTCTTAGAAAAGGCCGCCGGCTTCGCCGGGACGGCCGAGATCGGTGCACGGGAGCTCTATCGATCCGTCGAGCGATTCCATGAACTGCCCGACTACCTCCAGGTTTGGCCCGCGCACGGAGCTGGTAGCGCCTGCGGCAAAGGACTCGGGGCGATCCCCTCTTCAACCGTCGGCTACGAGAAACTCTTCAATCCGGCGCTTCAGTACAAGGACGAGAAGGAGTTTGTGCGATACATCCTCGCTGATCAGCCCGAATCGCCTAAGTACTTCGCCGTCATGAAGCGAATCAACAAAGAGGGGCCGGCAGTCCTCGGTGAGCAAACGCCACTCACGCCATTGAACGCGGTCGCGTTCGACAACGCCATCGCACAGGGTCAGGTCATCGATCTGTCGATTCCAGCGGAGTTCGCTGCGGGCCACGCCAAGGGCGCTCTGAACATCCCTGCCGGCATGCTCGCAACTTGGGCAGGGTGGCTGCTAGAGTACAACAAGCCCGTCTACCTCGTCGCCCAAGCTGGTCAAGTCGAGGAGGCCCTACGGGTGCTCAACAAGATCGGAATCGATGCGGTGGACGGCCTTTTCTTACACGAAGACCTCAGAGACGCCGGAAAACTACTCAGCACCTATCCGAACGCAACGCCCGAGGAATTGTCCGATCGAATCGCATCTGAAAAAGTTAACTTGATCGACGTTCGTTCAATTGGCGAGTGGAACGCAGGGCACATCCCTCAAGCTCAGCACCTTTTCCTTGGCGAATTGCCGGCGAGTCTTGACCAAATCGATCGAAACAAGCCGGTCGTGACCCAATGCCAAAGCGGCATGCGCTCTTCCGTTGCCGCAAGCCTGCTCGTCAACGCGGGCTTGGATGTGATCAATCTTGCGGGCGGCTACAACGCTTGGAATAGGGCCGGCCTTCCGACCCAGACGGCTTCTACCTCTTGCCATGGAGACGCTTGCCCATCGACTTGACCCTATCGCATGACAAGGATACCGCGACCAGCGCACCGATCACAATCAAACGGGCTGTCCGATCATCCAAGCTAGAGGGCACTGGTCGATCGCATCAGGTAGCGTGAAACGATACGGGCAAGGCTGTACACGACGGACGACTGCCACCGTCGTTTAGAGAGCTCGCCACCAACGGCAAAGGCTGCTTTGCCGAACGACACTCTCAGAAGAATCTCCCGCTACAATTCGGCAACTCGACGATGGCAACTTGGCGTTCGTCGAAAAGCGACATGAAAGACCAACCAAGCGCTACTGACGATCGAAGCTCGCCCGCCGCCGCGCAGAGCGAGAAGCACTCAATGCCGTCGTGGTTGCGACAGGTCGCAGCACTTGCGGGATTCCTCCTGCTCTGCTTCTCGGCCGCGGCCGTCGGCGGGATGCTGACGGCCTCGTCGGTCGGCGGCTGGTACCAAACACTTCGCAAACCGCCAATATCGCCGCCTGACTGGGTCTTTGGGCCCGTCTGGTCGGCGCTCTACACGCTGATGGCAATCGCGGCGTGGTTGGTATGGCGTCGCAGCGGTTGGCAAGCGGGGATACGACCGCTATCGCTGTTCGTTGTGCAACTCTCGTTGAACGTCGCTTGGTCTGGCGTCTTCTTCTTACTGCGAATGCCTGGAGGGGCATTCGCAGAGATTACCTTACTGTGGCTCGCAATCGCGGCCACCACTTGGCAGTTCTGGAAGCACTCGCACGGCGCCGCCCTGTTGATGACGCCGTACTTGGCGTGGGTGACGTTTGCGGCGTATCTGAACTTCGCAATCTGGCGACTTAATCCGTGAGCTCTTCGCCTGCGTCGTCGTCGGGTTCGTAACCCTGCTAGAGGTACTCGTTAATCACATTCTCAAACAACTCCTGCCGCCCGCTGGCGTTCGGCGCCGCTTCGCCCTTCTTTAGCATCAGCTCTTCGAGCGAAGCCAGCGAGTGCTTGCCGGCCTCGATTTCGGCCCCCAGGCCGCTGTCCCAACTCGTGTAGCGGTCGCGGACCATTCCTTCGATCCGCCCATCGGCGCGCATCGCCGCGGCGATCTTGAGGCCGCGCGCGAAGGCGTCCATGCCGCCGATGTGGGCGTAGAACAGGTCGATCGGCTCGAAGCTTTCGCGGCGGACCTTGGCGTCGAAGTTGACGCCGCCGGTCGTGAGCCCGCCCCACTTGAGGATCGAATGCATGCACTGCGTCGTCACGTAGATGTCGGTGGGGAACTGGTCCGTGTCCCAACCGAGCAAGAGGTCGCCCGTGTTGGCGTCGATCGAGCCGAGCGCGCCCGCCGCTCCGGCGACCTCCAGCTCGTGCTGCATCGTGTGCCCGGCAAGCGTGGCGTGGTTCGTTTCGAGGTTGAGCTTGAAGTACGGCAACAGGTCGTACTGTCGCAAGAAATTGAGGCACGCGGCGGCGTCCGAGTCGTACTGGTGCTTGGTCGGTTCCTTCGGCTTCGGCTCGATATAGAACGGCTTAGTGAAACCGATAGACTTGGCGTGATCGACCGCCAAATGCAGAAACCGCGCGAGGTGTTCTTGCTCGCGCTTCATGTCGGTGTTCCACAAACACTGGTAGCCCTCGCGGCCGCCCCAGAACGTGTAGCCCTCGCCGCCGAGCTCGTGCGTCACCTCGATCGCCTTCTTCACCTGCGCCGCGCCGTACGCGAAGACCTCGGCGTTGCAGCTCGTCGCCGCGCCGTGCATGTAACGCGGGTTGCTGAACAAGTTCGCGGTGCCCCACAACAGCTTCACGCCGGTGCGCTCTTGCTCTTCCTTGAGCACGGCAACGACCGCGTCGAGGTTCTTATGACTCTCAGCGAGCGTCTTCCCCTCGGGCGCCACGTCGCGGTCGTGGAACGCGTAGTACGGCGCGCCGAGTTTCGTAATGAACTCGAACGCGACCCGCACGCGGTTCTTGGCGTTCTCGACGCTGTCGGTGCCGTCCTCCCACGGCCGCACCATCGTGCCGGGGCCGAAAGGGTCGCTGCCGGCGCCGCGGAACGTGTGCCAGTAGACGACGCTGAACCGCAGGTGGTCCCGCATCGGCTTGCCCTCGATCACCGCTTCGGCGTCGTAGTGCTTGAATGCCAGCGGGTTGCGGCTCGTGGGGCCTTCGTAGGGGATCGACGACGCGACTTCGGGGAACGCGGGCATGGAGGTGTTGTGTAGGACTCTTACAAGGATAGGTGAAGGAGTTGAACGACTAGCTTCGATGATTGCGAAGCAAAGAAGCGATGAGAACGCTACAGGCGGCGATCGCTACGCAGGCCGGCTCGGGGATCCCCCTTACCGGGACGTCCGACGTTGTCGCTCCGAACCGCAATTGCCATAGCGCATAGTCGTTATCATCGACGACGCCGTTGTTGTCGCCGTCGGCGGCGAGGCTGGTCGTTGACCCGCGGTTGTCACGCCAGACGGTGTAGTCCGCCGCGTCGACGACGCCGTCGGCGTTGTAGTCGCCAACGAGTATCGGCACGGTGATCGTAAGGCTTTGGCCGCCATCGCTGAGCGTCGTCTCGACCGAAACACTCTGGCCGGAGGCGGACGCGGTCACTTCGTAGTCGCCGTTGAAGCCCCTGACGGCCGCGGCGCCGTCGGCGTCGGCGGCGGCCTGCTCGTCGGTCCACCACTCGTCGAACACGAGGTCGATGTACGCCTCGCCGTTGGGTTTGATCGACCAATCGCTGCGGAACATCGCGGCGTCGGGGCGCCAGTGACCGTCCTCCCAGAAGCCCCATTGGATGAAGGCGTTCATGCCCTCGTGCGCGAACACCGCCGTCATGAAGTCGCGGGTGTACTCGGCTTGGAGCTGCTCGTCGGTGGTGTTGAGGTCGAACTCGGTGACCTGCATGTCGAGGCCGAGCTGTTGAAACTGATCGAGGACTTGCCAGACCTCCTCGGGGCCGATGATGTCGCCCTCGGTGAAGTGGCCCTGGAAGCCCACGCCGGTCACGGGGGCTCCGCCAGCTTGCAACTCTTCGATGGTGTTGAAGTACTGGTTGCGATTCGCGCCGCGGCCCCACGTGTTGAGGATGCCGAAATCGTTGATGTAGAGCCCGGTCCCCGGCGCCGCGGCGGCCGCTTGCTGCATCCAGGTCACCATGGCTTGGTCCCCCTCGGCAAGTTCGCGCATCAGGTCATTGTTGGTGCGGGTCTCGTTGATGACGTCCCAGTCAACAACTCTGCCATTGGTAGCCGCTCCGATGGCGGCGATGTGGTTGGCGATCCGCGTCCGCACCGTCTGCTGCTCGGCTGGCGTGAGGTCGTTGTCAGCGAGCATCTGGCGGATGTCGTTGGGCAAATTATCGGCTCCCGGCCAGACCATGACGTGGCCGCGCGCGTCGATCCCTTGATCCGCAAGCCAATCGAGAGCGTTGATAGCGCCCTGTTGCGTAAACTGCCCTCCCCACTCGCCCTCCCAGGGCTGCCACTTGAGGTTGTTCTCGAGCGTCGCGACGTTGAACAACTCGGTGGTCTTGGCCTTGTATTGGTCGTGTTGTGGATTGTTGTCACGGAGGCGGAACGCCTGGACAGCCGTGCCGAAACCAAAATCATGCTGCTGCATAGCGACATGCACGGCCGCGCCCGGGACGGGGGCGCCCGACAGGTCGACGACGTTGACGATCAGGTCCGCCTTACGAATGGCGTCGATTCGCGACGCGGCCGTAGCGCGCCACGGCGCGTCGGCCTCGGCCCCGGGGTAAGCCGGCGGCGCCGCCGTGTCGGTTGAGACGGCGATCCGGTCGAAGCGGATGTCGAACGGGCTCGACGATCCGAACTGGCCGAGTACCTGCCACTGGCTCAGCTGGGAAAGGTTGAGGCTGCCGAAGTCGCCGATACCCGAAAGCGGCTGGGACAACGTCGTCGTCGAGACGAGCTGCGTCGGGACCCCGGCGGGCAAGCCGCCCACGGCAAAGTCCCACTTGCCGCTCTTGGTGGTCTGGCCGCCGCTTCCTTGTTCGATCAACTCGACCGTGAAGGTTGAGACCGAGTTGCCAGCCAATGGCGTGAAGTCGACGACTAGCCGTCCCTCTGCAAAGGAACTGAGGTCGAGCGGGACTCCAAAACCGCCGCCGCCCCATCCGTCGGTGGTGTCCTGGAGCCTAACCGAGGTGGGACCAATGGTCTGGCTGAAGTTGTCGAACGTGTACTCGAAGCCAGAGTTGTTGAAATCGCTGAGCACGTACTCAGCCGCCCTGCCCGCGGACGTCAGGCCTAGGGACACCACGCCAAAGAGGATCGCCAGCCTAGCGATCCGGCGAGACGTCAAGCGTCGCGTACTGCTCGGGATTCGTCGCATCGATGGCGGCTCGGGGGAGAAGGCGAGAGAAGGCGAGGAGAAGAGAAGCATAAGCGGGCCGAACGACCAATTGGGTGACCGGCGCCACCTACGGTACGGCACGACTACGACGCGGAGTTTGGCACAAATTGCCAGCGGTGTCAAAATTCCTTCGAGTTTAGTTGACATTGTTGGATAGCCGCCATAATCTCGGTATTGTGCGGCAGGGTGGCGTGAGATCCCCTAAAGCCCGCGCCAGCGGACTCGTTCCAAGAAACCTCTTCCCAAGCTTCCGGCCTGCCGACAAGTGACAGCGCCGCCGATTCGGCTTCTGACCGTCAACCATTATCCCGCATCGCGCTGATGGCCGTCACGATCGACGAAATCGCCGAACGAGCCGGGGTTTCCGCCTCCACCGTCGCGCGGGTGCTGCGCGGCGATGTGAAAGGCGTTCAAGAACGCAGCGCTCGCAAGGCGCGGGAGATCCTGCGGATCTCGGAGGAGCTTGGCTACCGCCCCAACTGGCGCGCCCGCGCCCTTTCGCGGGGGAAGACTCACACGATCGGACTGCTCTACTCGAACCCCAAATGGATCTTCGAAGACCCGATGAACGAGATCGCCTCTTCGTTCACGGAGACCCTTCAAGAAGAGAACTACGACCTTCGCTTGGTCCCCGTCACAGCGACGAGCGATTGGAAAGAGCTGGTGCTCGGCGGAGCTGTGGACGGCCTCGCCTTCCTGCTTCACGTCCCTGAACCGGCCCAGCCGCTGGTCTTGGCGGGTCGGCTCCCTACGATCCTGCTAGGCGAGAAGTTCGGCGGGCTCCAGCACGTCGTCGCCGACGATGTGGCGGGGGGCAAGCTCGCCGCTCGCCACCTCATCGGATTGGGGCACAAGCGGATCGCGCTGTACGTCAACGACTCGATACGCGACCACGTCAGCATCCATGAACGGCGCCAAGGCTTCGAGCAAGCCATGCGCGACGCCGGGCTCGAGTCGAAGGCCGAGGTTTGGCGGTGCACCACCGAAGACGCTATGCAGCGCATCCTCTCCGCCGACGCCCCCACGGCGGTGGTCTGCTACTGCCATGTCGAAGCGCTCGAGCTGACGCACGCCGCGTGGGTGAACG
The DNA here is from genome assembly GCF_007753265.1 of Botrimarina mediterranea. Taxonomy (NCBI): domain Bacteria; kingdom Pseudomonadati; phylum Planctomycetota; class Planctomycetia; order Pirellulales; family Lacipirellulaceae; genus Botrimarina; species Botrimarina mediterranea. Next base: position 2,561,721 of record NZ_CP036349.1, on the reverse strand, counting down.
GCGTCGCGATCCCCACCGACCTGAGCTTGATCTCGTTCAACGACATTTCGGCGACACGCTACACCACGCCGCCGATGACGGTGATCGGATTCGACACGGCGGAGCTAGGCCGCATCGGCGCGCGGCGCCTCGCGGCACGGATTGCTTCGCCAGAAGAAGCGACCGATGAGAACACCGTCGTTCGCGAACAACTCGTGCTCCGTGGAACGACGGCGCCGCCGTCTTCACGCTAATCGATGCTTCTCAACAACTCGATGACGAAGGAGATTCCTTTAGCCGGCTTTCAAATAACTTCGTGACGCGATTCAGCGGCGTGTCTTTTCTGCGGCGATGCCTCTTCTCAACGCCTCTTCTCAACGCCTCTTCTACTCAAGCGGAGATCAACCATGCTTACCCGCATCGCAAAGCGCGCGGGCGTCGGCCTGTTGCTCGCGGCGTCTTGCCTCGCGAACAACGCCTTTGGCCTGACGTTCGCTACCCTGGACGTCCCTCAGTTCCAGGCGAATGGATTCCGTTTTGACGACTTTAACGACAACTTCTTCGGCAATTTCGACGTCAGCAACGGCTACTTCGCTCTCGATCTCACCGAAGACATCGATCTCGCCAATGGTCTCTTCGGAGGAGTCGGCTCCGATATCAGCGCCGATTTCGACGCCGAAACGACGCAGCTGGAGGTCCTGCTCCGCGTCAATCCAGACAACGTCGCCACCAACTTCCGCGTCGTGCTGGCGGACAACGACGGGGAGGGCGTCGGCGAAGAATACCAGTTCTACATCGACCTCAGCTCGCTCCCTATCGGCGAGTTCGTCACGGTCACGCAACAACTGACCAACCCGGGCCCCGTCTTCCGCCAGGCCGGCTTTGAACAAGCCGACGGCGACATGATCCAGAATTACGGCCTCCGGCAGGTGCAGATCCAGAGCGAGTACGGCAGTTCCGCCCGGCTGAATATCGACGTACAGCACGTGAAGGTCATCGACCCCGAGCTGCCCGAGAATCCATTGCTGATTGAGTTGACGCCCGCAACCTACACCACGCAAAGTCAGACGTTCACGTTTGGCACCTTTAGTGAGGAGGGCGTCGTCGATCAGACGAGTGGCAACTTTGTCATCGACACCACCCTGAGTCCGACGCCCGCAGAAGGTGGCGGCATCGGTTTCAACGGGCTCAACGTGTCGTTCGACGCGACGGAGTACCAGATCGAAGTCGAGGCTAAACTGCTGCCTAATAATACAGCAGACAGCTTCAATCTCGTGATGGGCGACAATGACGGCGACGATAGCGGGCCCGGCCTCGGCAGTGATGACTACAACTTCATCGTTCCGACTTCGGCGTTCAACACGGATGACTTCGCAACGTTCACGCTGCCGCTCGGCACCGGCAGTGAGTCGAGCATCGTCACGACCTTCGATTTTGAGAATGGCGGCGATGGCCTACAGAACTTCGGCCTCAGCCAGCTGCAGATCCAGGCCGATGCGGCCAACACCAACGAAGGCCTGGCGATCGAGATCGTCCGCTTCTCGATCGTGAAGATCCAAACGCTCGAAGGCGACTACAACGGCGACGGCATCGTCGACGCCGCCGACTACACCGTGTGGCGTGACGGCAACTCTCCGGACGACACGCAAGCGGGCTATGATCTGTGGGCCGCCAACTACGGCGCGTCGAATGCGTCGCCCGAAGCGTCGTCCGTTCCTGAGCCCGCTGGCGTGCTAATCCTGATGTCGATACTCGCCGGCGTCATGGCTTGCCGGCAGCGCTAAGCAGATGTGTGGCTGAAACTCTGCGGGGTGGTCGCCGCGGGATCGCCGGCTTGGCCTGGCGATCCCCGGCTTCCCCGCCCCACCGTATTCCTGCGCCTCCAACCTCTCGTTCTGCAGGGGACCCCATGCCTCCGATCCAATCGAAGCGTCCGTTCAACGGCTTTACGCTGGTTGAGCTGCTGGTCGTCATCGCGATCATCGGCATCCTGGTGGCGTTACTGCTCCCGGCCGTGCAGGCCGCCCGTGAGGCAGCGCGGCGGATGCAGTGTGTCTCCAACATGAAGAACCTCGCGCTGGCGACGATCAACTACCACGATCAAAACGGTCACTTTCCAGTCGATGAGAGCTATTACGACGGCGGAGATCGTGGCGCCAACGGCAACAGCGCGCAACGGGTCGATATCGGTTCGCTAACCTTTCAGTGGACATCGCGAGCCAATCTAGGTCTCCCCAAAGATGGGCTCGACGGAGGCGGCTGGATCGTTCGCGTGCTGCCGTTCATCGAAGAGCAATCGCTTTACGATCAATTTGATTTGCCGAACGAGGGAGTCAACGGACGGTGGAACGGTAGTCCTGGCAATCTCGGAATGAATAACACCGTCGATCTTAACTCTCCGTTCACGAGGGCGCTCGGTCAGCAGCCCGCGGTGCTCTCCTGTCCGTCCGACCCAAAGGCGGGCCCGGCCGCAGGCGAGCAGTTTCCCTACAACTCGGGGCAGGAGGCGCCTCGTGGCCCTCAAGTTCTCGTAGCGACAACGAGCTACAAGGGAAATGCCGGAGACGGCGTCTACGAGAATGAGCCGACACCTCTGGCCGATTGGAGCTACGTCCCCCGATTCTCTTGTTATGAAGGAGATGACTGTGTGGGACTGTTTTGGCGCGCGACCTATATCAACGGTGGCGTCAAGATGCGAACCATCACGGATGGAACAAGCCAAACCTTCCTGATGGGTGAAACCTCACCAATCGACGGCAACAGCGCCGCGTGGTCGAGCGATGGCGACTGGGCGGTTACTTCTATTGAAATCAACTTCGACTATACCACCGACGGGGCCTGCATCGACGGCAACGGCGCCGTCAACCCCGGCCAGTGCTGGGGCCTGATGCGGGGCTTCCGCAGCCTGCATCCCGGCGGCGTCAACTTTGCCCGCTGCGACGGGTCGGTCGGCTTCGTATCCGAGACCATCGAGCACGTTGTCTACCGTGCGTTATCGACGCGACAAGGTGGCGAGGTCGTCTCGGAATAGCCGTTGGCTTAGCTGATGCGGCGCCATGTCGCCGTCGAAACCGTTACGAAGTCGAGAGCCAGAAATGTTGAAGAAAGTCGCCCTCGCTGCCGGCGCGCTTTTGGTGAGCGTCGGCGCCGGCTGCAACCAAGGCCCCTTTAACGCCGACGTGAAGGGGACCGTTACCCTCGACGGCAAGCCGGTCCCCCCCGGAGTCGTCATCTTCTCCGCCGCAGGCGGCGGACGCAACTCTTCTCGTGGTCGGATCGAATCGGATGGCAAGTACTTCCTCGTGACGCGTCACAACCGCGGCATCGACGCGGGCGATTACCGCGTCGCCGTGCAGGTCTACGAGAAGGGCGACCCCCCGGGCCCCGGCGAGCGCGCACCCGCGAACCTCCCGCCGCTTGTTCCCGAGAAGTACCTGAGCGTCGATACTTCGGGCCTCGAGTACACCGTCGAACCCGGTTCGAACACCATCGACATTGCGATGACGTCCGATGGCGGGAACTAGCTGGCGTTCAACTTCGGTTCTGCAGCGCCACCCATCACCTGCCCGACCCGAACCTCCGTTCTCTCGATTCTCTGCCCCCATAGCGACCTGATGCACGTTGCTGTTGACCAACCGCGTTATCTCAACGCCACGCTGCCGATCTCGCAACGTGTCGCCGACCTGCTGGGGCGGATGACGCTCGAAGAGAAGGCGGCGCAGATGATCTGCGTTTGGAATGAGAAAGTCACCAAACTGCTCGCTGATGACGGGCGCTTCTGCCCCGACCGCGCGCGTGAGCACTTCGGGCACGGGCACGGGCTTGGACAGGTTGGCCGGCCGGGTGACGCCCACGGGGGCGCGCCGCCGGCAGAGTTCGCTGAGCTTACCAACGAGATACAACGGTACTTCATCGAGAATAGCCGCCTAGGGATTCCGGTTGCGTTTCACGACGAGTGCCTCCATGGACTCGTCGCACGGGATGCGACCAGCTTTCCCCAGCCGATCGGCCTAGCGTCGTCCTTCCATCCCGAACTGGTCCGTCGCGTCTACGAGGTAACGGCCAGAGAGGCGCGGGCTTGCGGCGTGCACCAGGCGCTAGCGCCGGTCGTCGACGTGGCGCGCGACCCGCGTTGGGGCCGCGTCGAGGAGACTTTTGGCGAAGACCCGTACTTGGTCGCCGAGTTGGGTGTCGCGGCGGTCCGTGGCTTTCAGGGAGATCGGGAGGTCGGCGCCCACGACCGAGTGATCGGCACGCTCAAGCACTTCGCCGCCCACGGGCAGCCCGAGTCGGGCAACAACTGCGCGCCGGTCAGCATCTCCGAACGCCACCTGCGAGAGACCTTCCTCTACCCCTTCGAACGCTGCGTACGCGAAGGGGGCGCCATGAGCGTGATGGCGTCGTACAACGAGATCGACGGCGTCCCGTCACACGCCAACACTTGGCTGCTCCGCAGGGTGCTCCGTGAGGAATGGGCCTTCGACGGCACCGTTGTCTCAGATTACTACGCGATCCGTGAGCTGTGGAACCGCCCCGATCTGTACGGCCACCACGTCGCCGCCAACCGTGACGAAGCGGCGGCGTTAGCGGTCACCGCTGGTGTGAACATCGAGTTGCCGGAACCCGACTGTTACGCCGACCTCGCCGACTTTGTCCGACGCGGCGTCATCGCCGAAGCCGCGATCGATGAACTGGTCGGCCAGTTGCTCGCCCATAAGTTTGAGCTCGGGCTGTTCGAGGACCCCTACGTCGACCCCGCCGCGGCGGAGTCGCTTGTCGGTTGCGAAGAGCACGCCGGCGTCGCCCTGGAGGCGGCCCGTCAAACGATCACACTGCTCAAGAACGACGGCGTACTGCCACTCCAACCCGGCAAGCATCCAACAGTAGCCGTCATCGGTCCGAACGCCCATCGCACGATGCTCGGAGGCTACAGCGGCAAGCCGAAGTCGTTCGTCACCGTGCTCGATGGCGTTCGCCAAGCGTTTGGCGCCGACTGCGAAGTCCTGTACGCCGAGGGCTGCCAGATCACCATCGGCGGCGGTTGGTTCGAGGACGAGGTCGTCCCCAGCGACCCCGAGACCGACCGCCGATTGATCGCCGAAGCGGTCGAGGCAGCGAAGCGGGCGGACATCGTGATCCTGGCTGTCGGCGGCAACGAGCAGACCTCGCGCGAGGCGTGGATGTCGAATCACCTCGGCGACCGTACCGACCTCGACATGGTGGGCCGGCAAAACGAACTGGTCGACGCCCTCCACGCGACGGGCAAGCCGATCGTCTCGCTGCTGTTTAACGGTCGCCCGCTCGCCGTCGCGAACCTTGCGGAGAAGTCCGCTGCGCTGCTGGAGTGTTGGTACCTGGGGCAGGCGTCGGGGACGGCTGTGGCCGATGTCTTGACCGGCAAGCAAAATCCCTGCGGCAAATTGCCGATCACGATTCCTCGCTCGGTCGGCCACTTGCCCGCCTTCTACAACCACCGCCCCTCCGCCCGACGTGGCTATCTCTTCGACGACACGACGCCGCTGTTCCCCTTCGGTTACGGGCTGAGCTACACGGACTTCGAGCTAAGTGATCCGAGGCTCGATTCGGCATGTATCGCCGTCGGGGAATCGACGCAGTTGCGTGTCACCGTCACCAACACCGGCCCGTACGCCGGCGCGCAAGTAGTGCAACTCTACATCCGTGACATGGTCAGCACCGTCACGCGACCCGTTCGCGAGCTCAAGGGATTCGCCCGGGTGGACCTTGCCTCTGGGGAGTCGCGCGAGGTGGTTTTGCCGATCACTCCCGACAGCCTTGCCTTCTGGAACATCGACAAGTTGTTCGTCGTCGAGCCCGGCGAGTTTGAGCTGATGGTGGGATTCGACTCACAGGCGTCTCAGAGTCTGCGACTTACCGTTTCGGAGTAAGACCGACGGCGGGGCCTCCAGGAGGTAAGCGCCGTTGCTGACAAGGCCCCCAACCCTAGGGAGTCGCCCTGTTGATTGTGTCTCCCCGCGCCCACGGCGTTTCCGAATGCGACGCGGAACGTCACCGTCGCTTGAGCGGGCTGTCGTCGGGTCTCCCCGCGGAACTTCGCTTCATCGGCCTTGTGAGACAAAGTCGCTTGCTTGCTGATGCCGTGCTACGTACACTGATGGAAGTATAAAAATACTTGCGTTTTCCTTCATCTTCTCCGAACGTCTCCACCACCACTTCTCGAGAACAATTGTCAGCGGGCTCGACCCAAGCTCCGGTGATGCGTCCAACCGCCGAAGGAGTCGCTGAGGCCGAATCTCTAATCTGGACTTCTGTGTTCAGTCGCGGCGCCAAGACCAACGGCCTTGGTGCCTGACAATTGATTCGGTTCGATGCGCCGCAGCAATGAAGTGACGCCGCTGTGTCCAACCAGCTTGACCGACGCCTTAAGCCCACGCCCTCCTATCGCTCGCGCCCTCTACAACGATGACCAATAGCCGTACGGCACTGCTGTCGATCGCGTTCGCCACCTTGATTGGTGGTTCGACTCAATGCCAAGCGCTGAGCTTCGGCCTCTTCGGCTCGTGGGACAGCCAAGCGCGGCGCGACGCGGCTCAAGCTTCGATGCAGGCGGTCGTCGATCGATTCAACGTCTACGGCGACTTCGACTGGGGCAGCGACGGGTACGTTGATGTCTATTACAACGCGGGCGTCCCCACGGCGCAGGCGAGCTACTACGGCAGCATCGACTTCGGCGGCACGTGGCCGAACGAACGCGTTACGCAACACGAATTGAACCACTGGCTGGGGACCGGCACCTTCGGCGGTTGGTACAATCAGTTCAGTGGCGGCGCGTGGACCGGGCCGAAGGTCTCCGCGCTGATGCAGCAGTTCGACGGAGAGGGCGCGGCGTTGCGGCAATCGGGCGTCCACTTCTACCCGTACGGGCTGAACTTCGACAGCGAGGTGCCCAACGACAGCATCTATATGCGGAACGTCGCGCTGACGTACGCGATGCGCCAGGACATGGGCAATGGCAATCCGGCGGACCCTTGGTCGGGCCGGCGCATCACGCTGACGGGCTCTGATCCAGTGGGGACCTCGGCATTCAACTGGTTCGGTGGCGGGTACAGCGGCAGCTACCCCGGTTGGAGCGACCTGCACTTCGCCCACGCCGGCGGCTCGTACTCGACGGGCGACTACCTGATACGGACGCCCCTCGACACCTACAACCCGGGGGCGCCGACGCCGAGCTTCACCTTCGCGGGCGACGTGCTCACGATCAACAACACCAACGGCGCCGCTGGTGGTCTTGTGTACAACGGCAAGGGAACCAGCGGCGTGGTGACGATCCCCAACCTGCAACTCAGTGATGGCTATGTCCGTCACGGCAGCGGCTCGACCGACCTCTTCCGCCTCGATGGCGCCATCACGCTGTCCGGCACATCAACCATCGACGCGGCTCAGGGCGACATCGTTGTCCGAGCGCCGATCGGCGGCGCCGGCGGACTCAACGTGACTTCGCCTGGCCGTACGGTAACGTTCGCCAGCTCGAACAACACGTACGCCGGCGCGACGAATGTCATCGGCGCCACTCTCGATCTCCAGGGCGCCACGGGCTACGGGACGACCACGCTCAGCAGCGGCGCTAGACTGTTGGCCATGGGAGCGGTCCGCGGAGCACTCGACGTGCAGCCGACATCCACAGTCCGGGTCGGACGCGCGGGCCTGTCGCAAGTCTTGCCCGGTGGGCGCGTGCTGGTGGACGACTTCGAGACGTACCCCGTCGGCGGCATCGGGGCGACGCCCAATTCAACGGGCGACGCATGGCTCGGCGTCTCCAACGGGACCGCCAACGCCGAGATCGTCGCCGAAGCCGGCAATCAGGCGCTGAGCGTGCGGGGGCTCAACGCCGCTTCCGACACTTGGCGAGGCGCTGTGTCGGACCTCAGCTCGGGCCGAGCGGGCGATGCCAGCCTGGAGAACGGCGCCACCGGCACCTATTTCTTCCGCGTTAAACGGACGACCCGCAGCACGATCGACGCCATCTTCGGTTTGAGCGATCAATCGGCGGCAACCACGACAGCGCCCGGCAACGATGTCGCCTCCCCTTGGGACGAGTACGCCGTTCAACTGTCGATCGCTGGCGGGCAAAGCACGTCAACCCTGAGGGCCTACAGCGACGGCGCGGGTGATGTTGTGGTGACGCCCGTCTCGAACGCCCAATGGCTGAATGTATGGCTGGTCGTCGATAACGACGCCAAGACTTTCCGTGTCGCCACTTCGAGCGGCGAGGACGATGGCGTCGATTCCGGGCAGAATTTTCTCTTCGGCCGCCGCACCGGAGCAACAGTTGGCGCCAGCTCGCTCACGACTTTCGGCATCCACGAAGCACTGAGCGCGCGAGCCGAGCTCGACGACCTGTACTTTGTCGACGGGGTAAACCTCTCCAATCCGCTGACGCAGACGCCGTCGTATACGGGCGAGACGCTGGCGGTCGGCGGAGACTTGACGCTGTCTTCGGGCGCCACGATCGAGATCGACCTCGCGGCCTCGGCAAGCGATCGCATCGAGGTCGTCGGCAACGCCGTTCTCGACGGGACGATCGCGGTCACCCTGGCGCCGGACTCCCCACTGACTCCGAACGAAGATTTCACCGTCCTCACCGCCGCCAGCATCGAAAGCAACATCTTACTCGGTGGGCCGGATGGCGCCTTGTTTGGCGTCGCCCGTAGCACCGACAGCGAGCTGATCCTGACTTCCCTCACTGGCCTTTCCGGCGACTTCGACAACAACGGCGTCGTCGACGCCGCCGACTACACGGTCTGGCGAGACAACCTCGGCGCCCCGACACACCGGCTCTTCAATGCGACGCTCGATGGCGTCGTTGGCTCTTTGCAGTACGACGCCTGGAACGCCAATTACGGCGCGATCGCCGCTGCGGCGTCGATGGACGGAGCAACCCCGGCGCCTGAAGCGTCGGCTTTCGCCCTTGCTTCGCTTGTCCTCGCTCTGAGCACGCTCGGTCGGCGGAGCAACGCCGATCGCTAGTGGCGCCCTGCCCGACACCTTCTGACTTGCAAGGACCATGCTTCGTCTTATCGATCGACTCCATGGGGTCTCGTCGGTCTTGCTGCTCCTGGCGGTTGCGGCGCCTTCGCTTGCCGCGGGTCCGGTGAAGCTGTTCGCCCTGGATCAAGTCGCGCTTATGCAAGGGCCCTTGCTCGACGCGGCCAAAGGGAATCGTGACCACCTCCTGCTGCACGACGCCGACCGGATGCTCGCGCCCTACCTCGAGGAGGCGGGGCTCGAGCCGAAGGCGCCGCGTTACCCCAACTGGGAGAGCACCGGGCTCGGCGGGCACACGGCCGGCCATTACCTCAGCGCGCTGGCGTGCACCGGCAAATCGCTCGACGACCAGGAGTGCCTGCGGCGGGTCGATTATATGGTCAGCGAACTGGCCCGCTGCCAAGCGGCCAGCGGCGACGGCTATGTCGGCGGCGTCCCCGACGGCCGCCGGATGTGGGAACAAGTCCGGCGCGGCGACATCAACGCCCAGCCCTTCTCACTCAACGGCCGCTGGGTGCCGCTCTACAACTTGCACAAGACGCTCGCCGGCCTTCGCGACGCCTACGTCATCGCCGGCAACGGGCAGGCCAAGCAGGTGCTGATCGACCTCGTCGATTGGTGCGAGGCCCTTGTCAGCGACTTGTCCGACGAGCAGGTCCAGCAGGTCCTCGTCACGGAGCACGGCGGCGTCAATGAGGTGTTCGCCGACGTCGCCGAGATCACCGGCGAGGCGCGTTATCTGAAGCTGGCCGAGCGGTTCTCGCACCGCACGCTGCTCGACCCCCTCGCCTCCGGCGTCGACCAGCTCGACGGGATGCACGCCAACACCCAAGTCCCCAAGGTCATCGGGTTCGAGCGGATCGCCGGCCTCGATGGGCCGGCGCGGATGCACGACGCCGCCGACTTCTTCTGGCGGACGGTTGCGCACCGCCGTTCGATCGCCTTCGGTGGCAACAGCGTCAGCGAGCACTTCCCTTCAAGCAGCCGATCGCTCGATTACATCACCAGCCGCGAGGGGCCGGAGACCTGCAACACCTACAATATGCTCCGCCTGTCGGAGGAGCTCTTCAAGGCAAACCCCCGGGCGGAATACGCCGACTTCTACGAGCGCGCCGTCTACAACCACATCCTCTCCGCCCGGCACCCACGGCACGGTGGGTACGTCTACTTCACGCCCGCGCGCCCGCGTCACTACCGCGTTTACTCACGCCCCGAAGAATCGTTCTGGTGCTGCGTCGGGACGGGCATGGAGAGCCACGGCCGTTACGGCGCGTTCCTCTATGCGCACGACGACGACGGCCTGTACGTCAATCTGTTCGCGCCGTCGTCCGTCGAGTGGGAAGCGAAGGGCGTCCGCCTGACACAACAAACCACTTTCCCCGACGGCGGCGTCTCGACACTGAAGATTGCCGTCGATACGCCGACGCGCTTCGCTCTCCGCGTCCGCCGACCGTGGTGGGCCCGGGGTGAGGCGTTTCAAATCTTGGTCAACGGCGCAGCGCACGACGTCGCGGCAGAGCCGACTTCTTATGCAACGATCGAGCGCGAGTGGCGCCACGGCGACGAGGTCGAAGTGCGTCTGCCGATGGCGATCACTCTCGAGCCATTGATGAACCGCGAGGAGTACGCGGCCGTCCTCTACGGCCCGATCGTCCTGGCCGCGGTGACCGGACGAGAGGACCTCGACGGCGTCGTCGCGGGCGAAGGCCGCATGGACCACGTCGCCAGCGGCGCGCTGCGTCCCCTCGACGAGGCGCCGATGCTTATTGGCGAACGTGACGAGTTGTCGGACCGGATTGCCCGCACTGAGGCCCCGGATCTCGAGTTCACGATCGCCGGCGCCGTCCGTCCCGACAAGTTTACCGACCTGCGGCTGGTCCCTTTCTATCGCGTCCACGACGCCCGCTACATGCTCTACTGGCGCACGGCGACGCCCGCCGAGTACGAGAGAGTGCTGGCCGAGAACCGCGCCGCCGAGGCCCAGAGGATGGCGCTCGACCGGATCACGATCGACCGCGTCGCGCCGGGCGAGCAGCAGTCCGAGGTCGAGCACGGCTATCGGGGCGAGAACACCTCGACCGGCATCTGGCGCGACCGCCGGTACCGCCATGCGGACGGCTGGTTCAGCTACACGCTCGACACTCGGGGCGAGCGCGACATCGCCCTCCGCTTGACCTACTTTGGGTCGGACCGCCGACACTTCGACATCCTCGCCGGCGGCGAGTTGCTCGAAGAGGTGCGGCTCGAGGCCCCCGAGCCCGATCGCTTCCTCCAGCGCGACTACCCGATCCCGGCGGACCGGCTCGACGCCATCGAGGGAGACGCGCTCACTGTCCGGTTCGAGGCGAAGCCGGGCTCGATGGCCGGGGGCATCTTCGAGGTGCGGCTGATCAAGAAGCCGACCGAGTAGGCTCGGGCAGGATCGAAGCCGCTCCCCGTGTCGCCGTCAGGCCGCCCTTCTCGCCGTCAGGCCGATGGCCGCCGCGACCAACAGCACGAGGCCGCTCGGCTCGGGGATCGCGGCAGCGGCTTCCCGCTCGCTCCCGTAGTTCGCCGCCCAGGTGGCGTACTGCGCCTGGCCGATCACGCCGCCGTCCGTGTCGTTGGGCAGCGAGCCGGGCGCCTCGCCAAAGCTGTCGCGCCACACGGTGTAGTCCGCCGCATCGACGACGCCGTCGTCGTTGTAATCGCCCGGCAGCAGCGTCACGACACCGAGCACGCCGTTCGTGTACAGCTGCGACGTGTCCCAACCCAGCGAACCGCCGAGAACGGGCAGGTCGAGCTCCGCGAACTGGCCCGCCGACGAGGCGAAGTCGAGGATGTCGAACGCGTCGCCGTCCTGCGGCGCCGGCGCTTCGGGGTCGAGCGAGACACGCAGCTCTCCGCCCGCGTTGAGGACGCCCGACACGATGAGCTTGTCGGAGTTCACCGGGTCGAAGAGGTCGATCTCCAACGCCGATTCCGCCAACCCAAAGTAGTCGCCCTCGACTTGCAGCACGGCCGCTTCGGCGATGACAGGCGGGGCCGTCGCGGCAAGCGGGTTGAGCAGGTTCTCGCCTGCGAGGAAGACCAGGTCATCGATCCGCACCGAGGCGGCGCCCGGGTTGGACCCCGAGCGGAACTCGGCGCCCGCAAACGTGTCGAGCGAAGCGCCCAGCGCGGGCTGACGCCCGAACGAGAACGTGTTGGGCGCCAACTGCCCGTCGTCGCCGCCAGTGGAGGTCGCGACCTGGTAAGTCTTCGACTCGTTGTCGACCACCAGCCAGACGTTAAGCCACTCGTCGGCGGCGACGCCGTTGGCGATCACGACGTCACCGCCGCCATCGCCGTCGAAGGCCCGCAGCGCCGTCGCGTCGCCGGCGCCGGTCCCTTGGAACAGCGAAAGGGTGATCGCCAGCTCCGACCAGGGGGCGTCGGTCCCGATCGCGGCGGCGTCGGTCAGTCCGAAGACGCCGTCGATGGTCTGCGTCCCCTGACGTTGGACGCGGAAGAAGTAGGTGCCGGCGCCCCCGTCCGGCAAGGAGTAATCCCCCGAGTCGAACGAACTGGCAAGGCTCGCCTGGGCGCCGCGCCAGGCCGAGCCGGTCCCGTAGAACTGGAGCGACTCGTTGCCGGCGGCGCTGACGACCTCGGCGTTGGCGGTCCCGTCGAAGACGCCGGTCCAGACGCCGCCCGTAGCGCCGGCGTTCAGCTTGCCGGCGGAGTAGCTCTCGAAGTTGTCGATGGTCGCCCACGCCGGCTTGGCGACGCCGACGCCGCCGACGCGGATGGTCGCGCCGGCGGCCGCGGTGAGACCTCCCTCGACGACGCCCTCACCCGACAGCACTGCGGCGCCAAAGGGAGAGACGGTGTTGATCGACGGCGCGGCGATCGAGCCGCCATTGAGTTCGATCGGGTGGCTGAATCGTCCCGGGCCGCCGCGGACCTCGCCATCGAACCGCAGCACGCCCCCCTCGTTGACTTGGATCGACCCAGAGCCGGTCAGCCGCGGGCCGCTGCGGAACACGAGCTCCCCATCGGCGACGACGATCTTACCGTTGTTCGTTGTGTCCGAGCTGTCGATGACGACGCGGTTGGCGCCGTCTTTGTAGAGCGTCGCCCCCGGTTGGACGCGGACCCAGCCCCCCGGCGAGACGCCCCAGTCCCCCGCTCCAGTGAGCCGACTCGCCCCCGACAGCGCGTTGACGTGGTCGAGCGTGGCCGCCGCCGAGCCGCTGTGCGTCAGCTCGCCGCCCGAGAGGTACGCCACGCGGTCGCCGAAATCGGCGCCCGCCAATTGATAGGTCTCGCCCGGCTTGATAGCGCCGACGTACTCCGCGCCGACGTTGGTCGGGTTGAGAGGGTTTCCTTCGATGAGCGTGGTCGCCGAATTCCACTGATAGAATGCGTAACGCTCGACATAGCTGCGGCTCTCTAGCCGTGGGATCACGTTCTCGAGGAATGTCGCGTTCGCGGCCCGCATCTGCTCGGGGGTGTAGTTGCCGCCCCAGTCGATGATGCCGAACTCGGTGATCCACACCGGCAGGCCATACTGGTTGTGGTACGAATCGACGCGGCTGATGAAGCTGTTGGCGGCGCCGATCGGGTCGTTGGGGGTGCTGGCGCCGTACCAGTGGAACGCGACGCCATCCATCTTGAGGCCCTCGGCGTTGACGCGGCCCATGAAGTCGGCGAGCCAGGCCTGCCCGCCATCAGCGCCCCCCGTGTCGGCGACGCCGGGGCTGATCAGCTTGATGTCGGTGCCCTGGAAGCCATTGGACAACGTCCGCCAAGCGTTGATCGCGGTGTCGACGGTGATGTTGGCTTGGTCGGGCCGTTCTGGCTCGTTGAAGCCCAGGACGTATTCGACGTCGTCGTAGCCGAGGATGCGATCGATCTCGAACTGATTCGCTTGGTAAGCGCCGAAGATCATTGGCACGAACTCGCCGTCGTAGCCGCCCGCGCCGGGCGGCTGATCGGGACGCCAGCCGTAGTACCAGCCCGCGTTCGTGGCCTGGAGGTAGTTGTAGCTCGCGCCGACGTCGGCGAAGCCGCGCTTGTTCGACAACGGATCGACCCCCAGCGCCGCCGGCGTGACGAGCGCCAGTAACGCGATGGCGCAGGCGTAGCGCGTCGCGCTCGTGGGGCGGGCGTTCGTCCTCTTCAAGAAACACATCGTTTCGCTCTCGGTTCCGCAAAAGCTACGGCCGCGTCAGCGCGACCTTGAGTAAAGCCACTCCCTGGCGAGGGAGGGTCAATTCGCATGTCGCGCTGTCGTCGGCGTCTGGCTTGGGCGCCTCGTACAATTCGGAAGCGGCCATCAGCTGCTGGTACTGCTCTCGATTGGGCGCGACGGGAGACCCCATCTCGATCCACGTCTCGTAGGCGTTCGAACGCTCTCGGTCCACGCGCCACATCGACTCGACGTCGCAGCGCTCGGCGTCTTCGAGCCGCAGCGAGACCTTGGCGTCGGGGCCTGCGACGTCGTCGTCGTGGTAATGCCAGAGCAGCACCCACAGGTGGTCGCCGTCGCGGCTCGCCAAGCAGCCGACGTCCGGCTTGTCGCGGACGCCGCGCTCGACGATCGCTTCCAACGCGACTTGCGAAGTGCTGGAGGTTTCGACGCGCTCGCCGCCCATCTTCGCCAGCATCCGGAAGACGTTCAGCACCGGCAGCGGGACGCCGTTCGAGGCCAGCTGACGGAAGCCGGCGAAGTAGGGCTGGTCCTCGAACTCGAAGGCCCACGTCAGCGCGCCGTCGAGTCGCACGCCGTGCTTGTCTTCGAGTTCGTACAGCCGCGCGAAGCTGGCCGCGGTGTAGCTGGAGTAGACCGACCCGTTGCGGTAGCTGAACTGCGATCCCTGGCAAGCCGCGCAGCCCTCGGGGTCGTACTCGCCGATGATGATCGGCGTCTGCTTGAGCTCATCGAACGACGCGACGATGCCAAAGCCACGATCGACCGTCGCGAGCTGCGCGGCGATCCCCATGCGGATGTGGCCCTCCTCCCCCTGCCCTGCCGTCCAACGCGGCGCGCCCTTGGCGTGGAAGGCGATGAAGTCGAGGGGCGTCCCCTTCTCACCGGTCGCGTGGTTCTCGCCACGCAAGCAGTGCTCGAGGAACGCCCGCGTAAAGTCGCCGCCGTCACCCGCCGTGTGTGGGCCGCCGACCCGCGCGGTTGGCAGGGCGCGGCGCACCGCCGTTACTGTGTGATCGTGCAAGGCGAAGAACTCGTCCCGCGTGCCGCCCCAGTAGCCGCCGGGGTGCATGTTCGCCTCGTTCCAGGTCTCCCAGTACCACGACGCCGCCTCGTCGGCGCCGTAGCGCTCCTTGCAGTGCGTGGCGAGTTGGTAGACGAGCTCCTCCCACTCCTTCATGTCCTCCGGCGGGTACCGCCAACCGGTCATGATGTCGCTGTAAGGCAGGCCCGGGCGCCACTCGTGGCGGTAGGGCTTCGGCCGGCTGGAGAGCGCCTCGGGCATGAAGCCGATCTCGACGTAAGGCTTCACGCCCGCCGCCAACAGCGTGTCGAAGATCCGATCGACCACTTCCCAGTCGTAAACCGGTCGGCCTTTCTCGTCCTCGGTGTAGACGTTGGTGCTCCCCCACTTCAGCGCCGGCGTCTTGTCGCCACTGGTGAGCAGGTTATGCGGGCGGAAGAAGACCTCGCCGGGCTTGAGACCGCCGAGCGTCTCGAGCAGCTTCTCGCCGTCCTTCATGTAGACGTAGTTCGGCTCGTCCGCGCCGAAGTACCGCCAGACGGGGCGCAGCGGGCCGATCTCGGCTGAGGCGTTCACCGTCACCTCGACCGGAAACGCCTCGTCGCACCGAGCCGCGTCGGCCCACGCCAACATGCCGGCGAACAACAGGCCGATCGAGGTAACGCGAATCATGTCGGACCTGGGGGTCGAGAAGTAAAAAGAGGAGCGGTGGACGGCTTCTGGAGCCGCCACCCACCAACAGCGATAAGCGACTACTTCGCCGGCTGCATCCGCAGGATTGTGAACGAGTTCGCCGGGAACTCCCGCTCGACGACGCCGTCGGACGCTTCGATCGACAGCTGCTTGGGCGCCACGCGCGTCGGCGCTTCGAACGAGTTCACGTCGCGCGGCGAGTCGGACGAGAGCTCGTAGGCGACGGCTCCCGTGACGCTCCCGCCGGCGAGGGCGACGCGCCCGGTCTGCGCGACCGCCGCGGGGTTTGCGATCGCGACGATCACTTCGCCCGTCTCGTCGTCGGCGCCGGCGGCGGCGTAGACCGGCGGCAACGGCGGCAGCTCGGCGCGGTGGATCTGTTCGCCATCGAGGTAGCAGGCGACCGACTGGGGGCCGACCTCGATGCGGACGTCGTACCAGCGGCCCTCTTCGACGCCGCCGCGTTTGCGCTCGAGTCCCAATAGCGGGGACTCCAGGCCGTGATCGACGTTGCCCCACCCGCCGAGGTTCCACCAGCTCGTCTCGCGCGGATCGGTCGAAGCGAAACTCACCAAGAACCCTTCGCGGCCGCGGAGTTTGCGGGCCTTGAGCGTGAGCGTGTAATCGGTCCAGTCCTCACTGCCGACGAACGCGCGGACGTTGGTCGCTTGGGAGGTCTGGCGCAGGACGCCGTCTTCGACGGTCCAGTCGCCGCCGTGTTGCTCCCATTCCTCGAGGTCGCCGCTCGACTCGTAGAGGACCTCGTCGCCGCGGGTGACCTTGATGTCTTTGAACTCGGCGGCGGTCTCCCACGTGCCGACGCCGATGCGGCCGCGCAACTGCGGCTGCGGGGCCGAGCCGGCTTCCACCGTGACGGGGAGCACCACGTCGGGGACGTTCTGGCCGTACATCGCCTGCACGTGGTATGAGGGCGTGCCGTAGCTCCTGGTGTTGTCGAACCAGATCAGGTCGGGCGCCCACTGCACGGCGCCTTCGCGGGCGAACAGCGGGGCGTAGCTCGCCATCGTCACGACGTCGGCGTTGCGCCACAGCCCCGTCATGAAGGCCGCCTCGGCGACCGCGGCGCGGAGCGTGCTCGCGCGGTCCGGCTCGTGCGCGGCGAACTCGCCCGCGAAGACCTTGGGCGCCGTGCGGTCATAGCCGTCGTAACGCTCGTGGTTCGACAAGAACCACTGCGGCGAGCGGTAGTAGTGCTCGTCAACGACGTCGGCCTTCACGTCCGATTGGAATCGCTTCCAGGCATAGTGGTAGTAATCGTCGTTGGCTTGCGGCCCGGAGGTGCTGACCACCTGGAGGTCCGGGTAGCGCTGCTTCAGCGCATGGTAGAAGACGAGGTAGCGCTCGAAGTAACCCTCCATCCACTGCTCGTTGCCGACGCCCAGCAGCTTGAGGTTGAAGGGTTCGGGATGGCCCATGTCGGCACGCAGCTTTCCCCACTTCGAGTCGATCGGCCCGTTGGCGAACTCCACGAGGTCGAGCGCGTCTTGCACCCAGGGGCCGAGCTCGTCCATCGGGACCACATCGCGGCCGCGAAATTGGCACCCCATCCCGCAGTTCACGATCGGGACCGCCTCGGCGCCGATGTCCTCACAGAACTGGAAGTACTCGAAGAAGCCAAGCCCGTACGTCTGGTGGTACTGCGGGTTTTCGCGGCTGGCCCACAGGTTGTCGTTCTGTTTCCGCTGCCAGACGGGGCCCACCGTGTCCTTCCAGCGGTAGGCGTTGTCGAGCGTCCTCCCCTCGACGATGCAACCGCCCGGGAAGCGAACGAACGCCGGCTTCAGCCCTTCGAGCTTCTCCGCCAAGTCCTTCCGCAAGCCGTTGCGTCGGCCACGGAAGGTGTCGGCCGGGAAGAGCGAGACCATGTCGAGGTCGTAGGCGCCGGGGCCGCCGAACTCAACCGACAGCTTCGCATCGCCTGCCGATTGCTCGGCAGTCAACTCGCCCTCAAAGCGGCGCCAATCGGACGACGCCTCGCCAAGCACGGCCCGAGCGATCTCCGCGCCCTCGCCGTCGCGCAGCACGACCGAGACCTCGGCGCCGGGCTGATCCGACCTGACATGCAGCGCCGCCAGGTATCGCTCGCCGGCCTGTACGGCGAAGCCATCGAAGCCGTCGTTGACAATCGCGCCCGATTCCGCCGACTCCGGCACACGCACCCGGGCGTAGGCGGGGTTGTTCTTGTGGAGGCCCTTCGTTGCGGCAACCTCGAGTGTGATCGAATCGTCGGAGACCGACCACGCATAGAGCGGCGCGCGGTGCTCGAAGCTCCGGTTCTGCACCATCTCCGCGTAGAGGCCACCGTCCGCCGCGTAGTTGATGTCCTCGAAGAAGACGCCGTGCATCGTGTCGCTGAACGCCGCGCCGCGCTCCCCGGCGTTGACGGTCAGCGCGAAGTCGGGCTTCGTCTCGGCGTTCGCACACGGCGTCAACGCGCTCCAACCAAGGCCCCAACCAAGAAGCGTCGAGAGACCAGCCAGGGCGAATCGCACGTTGAGCGTCGCGGCGACGCAACCGCGCGGACGCGGAAGTTCATGTGAAGTCATAGCTGCCGAAGAGAGGTGGCGTACCGATGAGAAAAGCTAAAAAACTTGTACATTTCCCGCACTCCGTCAGGCTATCATCGGGTCGCGACCGCTGCAACTCTTTTCACGCCGGAACCGCCGCTCTCTCCTCGAATACCTGCAACCGCTTGGGTTGTCTCGCACGCATGACCACACGCCTCCTATCCGCCCGCCTCGTCCTCGCCACGTGCCTCGTCGCGGTTGCCTCCTGTGTCTCTGTCGCGCGATCCGAAAGCTTCGCCGACTGGGCGCCGACGCCGCCGCGGGGGTGGAACAGCTGGGACTGCTACGGCGATTCGGTGACCGAAGAGGAAGTCCTCAGCAACGCCGAGTTCATGGCCGAGCGGCTGGCGGAGTTCGGCTGGGAGTATGTCGTGGTCGATATCCGCTGGACGGTACAGAACCCCGGGACGCGGCCGTACAACCAAACCGACCCGGTCTTCACCGTTGATGGCCACGGCCGCTTCATGCCGGCGCCGAACCGCTTCCCCTCGGCGGCGGGCGGCCGGGGCTTCAAGCCCTTGGCGGACAAGGTCCAAGACCTCGGGCTGCGGTTCGGCATTCACCTCATGCGGGGGCTCCCGCGCGCGGCTATTGAAGAAAGCCTCGGCGCGCCGGCGGGCGGCTACCCGATCGAGGGCTCGGCGTTCAAGACTTCCGACATCCCGCTCACCGATCACGGCGCCGTCTGGCTGCGCGACATGCGAGGCATGCAGAAGAGCGAAGCGGCGCAGGACTACTACGATTCGCTGATGAGGCTCTATGCCTCGTGGGGAGTCGACTTCATCAAGGTCGATGACCTCAACAATCCGTACGCCCAGCCCGGGCAGCCCAACTACTCCGGCGACGAGATCGAGATGCTCCGCGCCGCGATCGACCGCTGCGGGCGCGAGATCGTGCTGAGCACCTCGCCGGGGCCGACGCCGATCGATCAGGCGGAACACATCAGCCGGCACGCCAACCTGTGGCGCGTGTCGAATGACTTCTGGGACGAGTGGCCGGCACTCGAGCGCCAGTTCGAGCAGCTTCACCTCTGGACGCCCTACCGTTCGGAGGGCCACTGGCCCGACGGCGACATGCTGCCGCTGGGACGGCTCGCGATCCGTGGCGAACGCGGCGGCGAGCGCGGCACGCGCTTCACGCCGGCCGAGCAACGCACCCTGATGACGGCGTGGTGCATCGCCAAGTCGCCGCTCATCTTCGGCGGGGACCTCCCCTCAAGCGACGCCGCGACCATCGAACTGATCACCAACCCCGAGGTGCTCAAGGTCAACGACCACGGCGTGAACCCCAAGCAAGTCGCGCGCAGCGGATCCCGGATCGTCTGGACCGCCGACGCCCCCGCCGGCGGCAAGTACGTCGCCGTCATCCGGCTGAGTGAGACGGGCGAACCGTTCGAGGATCAACTCGATCCGCAGCTCGTCGGCCTGACGGCGCCGGTCCGGGCGCGCGACCTCTGGGCGCGGGAGGACCTCGGCGAATTCGCGGG
Source organism: Botrimarina mediterranea (assembly GCF_007753265.1). NCBI lineage: Bacteria > Pseudomonadati > Planctomycetota > Planctomycetia > Pirellulales > Lacipirellulaceae > Botrimarina > Botrimarina mediterranea. Next base: position 2,541,754 of record NZ_CP036349.1, on the reverse strand, counting down.
CGCGATCCCCGTCGAGGCGGAGCCACACGGGTCTCGGCTGTTGCTGATCGAGGGCGCGGACGCGCCGGCCGGCGAGTGAGACCCTCCCTCGGATAGCGCCGCGGCACGGCGCCGATGCCCCTTCAAAAGCGGGCTTTTTGGGGACACCTCGCCTGAGCCGCCAGGAGCCACGTTGCGGCCCCTGTGGCGCGGGGTCGACGCTTGAGTCGTCCGAGTCATTTGGACGCGTTCTAGGGGCCTCTACGGCCTCCTGAACGGCTGTATATGACCACACCGCCCCGTCGTCCGCCCGGCTGCTCGCCCAGCGGTGGTTTATCGCAGCATCTCAGTCTCGGCGACCGTGAGCGTGCGGAGCTTCGAGCGGTACTTCGACGGCGTCGTGTTCAGCTCGCGCCGGAAGACCTGGATCATGTAGCTGGCCGAGCTGTACCCCGCCGCGTCGGCGACCGCGGGGATCGGCAGGTCGGTCTCTTCGAGCAGCCGCTTGGCGTTGTCGAGCCGCACCCGCTGGATCTCGGCCGAGACCGAGCGGCCGATGTTGTCGCGGAACAGCACGTCGAGCTCGCGCCGCGGCAACTCGGCTTGGTCGGCGACGTCGTCCGCGGAGATCTCCCGGCCGCGGAGCCGCTTGATCCAAGCCAGCGCCGACGCGACTTGGTGATTGGAGACGCCCGACAGGTCGGTCGAGGCCCGCGTCTCGACGCGCAGGACGTTCACCTGGATCCGGCGGGGCTGGTTCTTCCCGGTCCGCATCATCCGGTCGAGGTGGGCCGCCGCTTGATAGCCGCCCTCGACGCCGTTGAGCACGACGCTCGTCAGCGTCGGGCTGCAGAGCTCGCAGAGCAAGGAGTCATTGTCCACGCCGATGACGGCAACCTGATCAGGAACACTCTGTCGGCTCCGACGACATGCGTCGAGAACGTGCAAGCCGTGCTCGTCATTGCACGCCATGATGCCAACGGGCTTTGGCAGCGACTCGACCCAAGCGGTGAGGTTGTGGATCTCCCGATCCCAAAGGCCCACGGGGTCGGTCGATTGAGGCTCGAAGACATGCACCTCGTGACCGGCTTCGGCTATGACCTTCTTGAAGGTGCGTTGCCGGCGGTCGGACCATACCTTGCCCGGGGTGCCTACGAAGGCGTAGTGCGCGTAGCGCCGCTCCAGCAGATGCTCCGCGGCGATCTTCGCGGCGGCCTCTGAATCGACCTGCAGATCCGAGAACTTCGAGACGGGGTTGGAGGGGTCGAGTTGATCTTCGCTCTTGTCTAGCGCGATTGTCGGCAGGTCGGCCGCCAGCAGTTTCTCGGCAATGCTCTTGTTCGCTAAACGAGCCAGCACGCCGTCTCCCTGCCAGTACTGGGCCGAAGGGAAGTCTTGCTCAAAGTCACCCGGCGTCAGGTGGAAGCTCCACGGCCCGTGAAGCCGAGCAAATCGGGCGACACCAAGAGCCACATCGCGGCCGTAGCCGCGAGAAGTCTCAATTAGTAGGGCGACCAGTGGCGGCTTTCGCATGGGAGTCAGCTCTTACCTCTAACGCGGACAACTTGCCGACTTCTTTCTATCGACGATCTCTACTAATCCTCGACAAAGGAATTTAGCTTCGCGCCGAAGGAACTTAGCTTTTCGTCAGTATCTGAATCACAGATACCTTTCGCGACAAGAAGTGGTTCGGGAAGAAGGCTAAAAAAAAGTGAGAAGTCTGCTTGCCATCGTAACCAGCCGTGAGTAAGCTGGGAGACACTTCTCTAAATTATTTTGCTTCTTTCCCAAATCGCTCGCCGGCTCGGTCCTGCTCATCAAGGAGTACCGCCAGTCGATGCCGCAGCGATTGCGAGTGAAGCGGAGTCAACTCGTCTCGCTGTGTGTCCGCTATCCGGATTCTGAGTTCTGAACAAATCTGCCGCGAAGTAATGAAGCGCCGCGTGACCAAGCGTGCTTTTGATCCAAGACGCGAGAACCAACTAGCTTGTCGCTGTCGAACTCGGAATCGAATGTTTCGGCCCGTCGTGCTCTCTTCCATCCCTAGCATCGCGTGAAACTGCAACAGGGGAACCTGCATGTCTCGTCCACCTTCTCGTGTCCTGTCCCACGTCCTCTCAATCGCCGCGGTATTGTCCGGCGCGATCACCTCTCAGGCGGCGGTGACGCATAACTACCTCTTCAACTCGGGCGACGGGACTCAGATCCTCGACTCCGCAGGCGCAGCCAATGGCGTCGCACTCGACGGTGCGGTGGTCAACCCGGCGGAGAGCCGCTTGATCCTCAACGGGACCGGCGCCTACGGCGTTCTCCCGGGTCTCGACATCGCGATCAACACCTACACCGAAACATCGCTGGAGCTGTGGTTTACGCAGACCGGCAACACGGACGCATTCACCGCCGCGGCGATGCTGGGGCGCACCAGCACCGGTGAGAATGGTGAAACCAGTGGCCTCGGCTACGACTACCTGATGATGCAGCCGACGCGGGGGCCCACCGATCAAGGCAGCCGCGGCGCCATTTCCAACGGCACGTTCGACGCCGAAGCCGGCGTCACCGACGGCGCCCGCGACCTCAACGATGGCCAACTGCACCACATGGTGCTGACGGTCGACGCCACGAACGTCGGCTATTACGTCGACGGCGCCCAGATCGGCCTCGCGCCGCTCGGCGAGTTTTCACTGGCTAACGTCAGCAACGACTTGGCCTATCTCGGACGCTCGCTCTACAACGACCCGTTTTTCAATGGATCGATCTATGAGTTCCGCATCTACGACAACGCCCTGACCGACGTCGAAGTTCAAAGCAACTTCCAGGCGGGCTGTCTCGATAACTGCGGCAACCCGATCCGCCTCGAGGTCAATCGCGAGACGGGCGAGGCCGTCTTCATGAACGACCTCAGCATCCAAAATGTGGTCGCTTACTCGATCACCTCGGCGTCGGGCTCTATCGACGTCAACGGCTGGCGATCGATCACCGACTTTAGCGACGCCGACGGCGACGGCTCAATTGACGCGGACGACGCCTGGGTCATCGACTCGTCCCTTTCGACGCTCATCGGCGAGACCGACCCGCTGAACGCCGGCGCCGACGATGGCTTCCAGCTTGGCGACCCCGCGGACCTCGGCGCGTTGTTCGCCCGGTCGCCGTACGAGGACCTCGTCGTCGCCGCCACGGTTTATGACGGCTTCGTCGAGTCCACCATTAACATTCCGGTGATCTACAGCGGCGACTCCATCGGCCGCAGCGACTTCGACGCCGACGGCGTGCTCGATGCGGACGACTACGCCATCCTGCTCTCCAGTCACTTGCAGACGCTCGCCGGGACAACGGCCTACGAGACTTTCCTCGAAGGCGACGTGAATGGCGACGGCGTCAACGACTTCAACGACTTCCGTCTGTTCAAGAACGACTTCATCGCGGCCAACGGTGAGGCGGCCTTCGCCGCTCTGACCGCGATCCCCGAGCCGACGACGGCGGCGCTGGCGGCCCTGGCCTTCGCCGGGTTGGCGGGAATCCGTACGCGTCGCTGAGCTACCAAACTGTGCTGCTCTTCACAACCTGATTAGGCCTCTTCTGGAGTTGACTCGTGAACGTAAACCTTCGCCGTGTGCTTGCCGCAGCCGCGATGTGCGCTGTGGCCCCCGCCTCCCTCGCTGCAACGATCGCCCACTGGGACTTCGAGACCGATTTGATCGCCGGCTCCGCAGCGCCGGGTCAAACCGTCTCGCACCCCAGCGCCAACGGAGCCTTTGACGCCGCGATTGCGGACCTCTCAGGCAACGGCAACGAGTTGTCGGCGTTCACCGGCGCCGGCGGCTTTGCCGAGATGCGGTTCAGCGGCAACGTCGCCCCCAACGCGCAGACGGGATCGACCTTGAGCGTCACGGGCATCACCGACGAATCGACCGGCGCCAGCGTCTGCTGCGAAGTGCTTTCCACCGACGGCGACCTCGACTTCGGCGGCTCCCCTGTCGGCGAGCTCGCCGCCTGGACGATCGAAGCGTCGGTGAACTTCGCGGACGCCGGGGGCTGGCAGACCGTCGTCGGCAAGGACGGAGTCGGGCAGGCCACCAACGGCGACCTCAACCAAGCGCCCCTCTACTTCCAGAAGATGGGCGACGGCACCGAGCGATTCCGAATCAACTACGTCGATGTCCTTGGCAATGTCCACACCGCTTTCAGCACCACCACCGCGGTGGCTGACGAGTGGTACCACCTCGCCGCCACCAACGACGGCAGCACCATGAAAATCTTCGTCAACGGCGTCGAGGAACACGCGGTCGACCTGACGACGTCGGCCGACACCCGGATGGTCGCGCTCGACGAAGCGGGGCTGGCCGGCGCCGATCCCTACGGCTGGTCGATCGCCCGCGGCATGTACAACAACGGCCACGGCGACCGCGTCAATGGCTATGTCGATGATGTCCGCATCAGCAACGTCGCGCTCAGCCCGGGGCAACTGCTGTTCGTCCCCGAGCCGACCGCTGCCGCACTCGTCCTACTCGCTTCCGTCTTGAGCGTCGGCTCCCGCCGATCGTGATTCTCCTCCCCACCATCCACCGGCTGAATGCGGTCTTAAGCGCTTATCAACCAAAGGCCAAACACCTCTTGCGGAGACTGATGATATGACAATGCACTTCAGGCCCACGATGGCGAAGCGGATGGGGCTCGGCGCCTTGGCCGGCCTCGCAGCGCTGGCCGTTCAGACGGCGCCCGCTCAGACCGTGGCCTACTGGGACTTCGAAGACGGCGTCGATGGGCAGGAGTTCACTCCCGCCGAAGCCGAGCTCGGTTCGGGCGGCTCGGTGGACACTGTCAACAGCATCCTGATGCGCGGCTACAACGAGCAGTACGGACCCGCCTGGACCGCCAACACCGCCGACGGCGCTGGCTTGGCGATGAACCTCCAACTCAACGACGGACCAAACACAAGCTCCGACGGCTACGTCACCGAGGGCGCACTCCACAACTGGTCGCCTACCGCTTGGACCATCGAAACCCACGCGATGCTACGGAGCCTCGGCGGGTGGAACTCACTGATCGGACGCGATGGTTCCTCCGCCAGCGTCGCGGAATCGGATTTCTATCTCCAGAACAACGGCATCGACGACCAGTACCGCATCAACTTCCTCACCACCGGCGGCGCGCGGTGGGTCCTTGACGCGGCCCCCGCCGAGGGAATCCAGGCCAACGCTTGGTACGCCATCGCCGTCCGCAGCGACGGTCAGACCCTGAGCATGTGGATGGACGACGGCTTTGGATCCGGCTACCAGCAGGTCGGCACGCTCGACATGTCTTCGCAGACCGCCGCCAACAACGCGCTGGTCGGCTCCGAACTGGCCTGGACCTTCGGTCGCGGTTGGTACAACGGCGGCAACGTTGATCACATCAACGGCGTCATGGACAATGTCCGCTTCACCGAGGGCGCGCTCGACCCGAGCGAGTTCCTGCCCTTCGAGGTCGGCTCGACGCTGACGCTCGTCGTCAATCCCGACACGGGCGAGGCCAGCCTCCGCAACGACACCAACGAGGCCTTCGGCTTCGACTACTACCGCATCGATAGCGACGCGGGCGACCTCTCGACCGCCGGTTGGAACTCCCTCAGCGATCAGGGCGTCGACGCCGTCGGGCCCAATCCCGGCGAAAGTTGGGACGAGGCGACCGGCGCGAACTCGGCCAACCTGCTCGTCGAACAGTTCCTGTCGGGCGAGAGCGTCCTCGCTCCGGGTCAGTCGCTGTCGCTGGGGTCGCCGTACGCCGGCTCCGGCGAGGGGGACCTCGAGGTCCGCTACGCCCGCACGGGCGCCGGTCTGCAACGCTCGAAGGTCGTTTACTCTACGATCGAGCTGCCCGGCGACTTCAACGGCGACGGCTCGGTCAACGCCGCTGACTACACCGTCTGGCGTGACAACGAGGGCTCGACTTCGAGCCTCGCCGCGGACGCCAGCGGCAACGGCCGCATCGACCGCGCGGACTACAACATCTGGGCCGCCAATTACGGCGCCACGCTCTCGTCCTCGGCAGCGATCCCCGAGCCGGCCGCCGCGTTGCTGGCGTCGCTGGGCGTGGCCGCCTTGGTTGGCGGTCGTAGCCACCGCGGCTGAAGGTTTCCCACCTGTTTAACAACGACGGCAGACGTCGAATGAACTTGAGGAAGTTAATGCTGACCTCGCTCGGGAACGGCCGTCGAACCTACGCGACGCACGGGGTGGTCGTCGCGTGTTCGATCGCCGTTCTCGCGGCGGGGTGCGGCCCTTCGACGGCAGACTTGGCCGGAAAGGTCACGATCGACGGCAAGCCACTGCCCGACGACGCGAAGGGGACGCTTTACTTCGCGCCGACCAACCCCGACGCCGGCAAGGCCGTCGCCTCCGCCATCGAAGGCAGCGCCTACCAAGCCTCGGGCGTGCCGTCGGGCGAGATTAGCGTCAGCTTCGAGATCACCCAAGACGTGGGACCGAAGAAGGTCAGTCAGCGAACGGGGGCGGAGTACCAAGAAACCAAGAGCCTCGTCCCGCCCAGCGCGGCGGGGGGGCTGCGGATCGATGTCACAGGCGATAACGCGAACCAGGATTTCGATCTCTAACGGTCGCGCCGCGACGCGCGGCGGACCGGTAACGCAAAGCCCTGGGCCCTACCCCGAACGTCCATGAACGCTGAGCAGATCGCCGTACAGAACGTTGCAAAGGAGTTCCCAATCATGCTAGGCAAGAATCGGTGCGGCTTTACCCTGGTCGAGCTGCTGGTGGTCATCGCGATCATCGGCATTCTCGTAGCGCTGCTCTTGCCGGCCGTCCAGGCCGCGCGCGAGGCGGCGCGACGCGGGCAGTGCCTGAACAACCTCAAGCAGCTGAGCCTCTCGATGCTTAACTACGAGAGCACGCATGAGGGCCTGCCGCACGTCGCGAAGTTCTGGCTCACCCCCGAGGCGACCGCCTTCTACCCCACCGGCCTTGGCTTGCCCGATAACGCAGGTTGGTACGACGACCACGGGTGGTACATACCCCTAGCGCCGTTCTTCGAAGAGGCGAGCCTCGAGAATGCCGGCAACCCCGATGCCTCGCTTAGCCACGAGTCGAATCTCGCGGTTCGCAAAGCGTATGTCTCTATGATGGTATGCCCCTCCGATATCGGCCATCAGCCCAACGAATGGGACGCCGCCGACGCCCGCTACTGGGCACGTGTGAGAACCAACTACTTGGTGAATGGCGGCAACACCGTTTACGGGCAGCTCAACGTGGTCCGCGCCGACTGCCCCGCCGAGATCCCTGACTGCGGTCAGTTCAAGGGGTCGCCCTTCGTCCCCCGCAAGCCCGGCTCGATGGGAAAGATCACCGATGGGACTTCGAAGACCCTCTTGGCGTCGGAAGTGGTGGTGCTTCCGCAAACGACGAATTGGGGAGGCCCTTATTCGGATGCGCAAACCGCGCTGGGGGGTCAGGTCTTCACGGGATTCAACACCCCGAACACCAAGTCACGCGACGCTCTCGCTCGTCGTGGTGAATGGTGGGTCGCCGAGGTGCAATCGGCGTGGGCTCAGGCTCAGCTTCCCGGTTACGAGCCCGCCGTCGCCGGCGGCGCGCCGCTCGGACCGCTGCTCTCCACCTCGGTCATCCCCAACTACGGCGGACGCGGCGGCGGCGGTCCGCCGGCTGATTATGCGAACGACGGCGCGCCTGGAAACGGCGCTTCGCCGGGCAAAGAGCACAAGACGCAGCACATCGCCGCGCGGAGCCGGCACCCGGGCGGCGTCAACGCCGCGCGTTGCGACGGGTCGGTGGCGTTCTACACCGACAGCGTCAGCTTCGTCGTCTGGAACTCGCTCACCTCGTCGCGGGGCGAAGAGGCGTTCACCGAGTGAGTCGGTGATTGGAGTCTTTCGGTGAGGCGCTGGCCAAGCAGCGGAGGTTGGCTCGTCAGACGCCAACGTCCCTCGGGTTCCTCGTGATGCGTCTCTTCGTCTTCTCTATGGCCGCTGCGACCTCTCGCCGACCCGCGGCGCGCTCGCTGGCGGCGCTTCGCATCGCTCTAGCCGAGGGAGCCCGATGAGCCGCCTCGCCCGTCCGCTGCGTGTGGCGCTCGCCCTAGCGGCGGCTGCACTAACGATGCGGGCGAGCGGGTCTGATGTGGCGTCGCTGCGGGGCGACCTGCGGGCCCACGACCCCTCGTCGATCGTCAAGCAAGGCGAGCGCTATTACTTGTTCAGCACCGGCTGGGGCATGCGGACGAAGCACTCCGACGACCTCGTGAGCTGGTCGGAGGGCGCCCCGGTCTTTGCCCGTGACGCCGCGCCGCCGTGGACGCGGCAAGTCGCGCCGGGCATCCGCGGGCACTACTGGGCTCCCGACGTCGTGCGTCATGGCGACCGTTACCGGCTCTACTACTCGGTCTCGCGCTTCGGCAAGCAGACCTCCGCGATCGGGCTCGCGGAGTCCGCGTCGCTCGACACTGGCTGGGAAGACCGCGGCGTCGTCATCCAATCGCGCGCAGGCGATCCTTACAACGCGATTGACCCCTCGGTCCTGATCGCCAGCGACGGCCGGCACTGGATGGCGTTCGGCTCCTTCTGGGACGGCGTCCACCTGACGGAACTCGACCCCGCCACGGGGCGGCGACGCGACGCTTCGTACGAGCCGCGGCGGATCGCCAGCGCTAAAGAGATCGAAGCGCCGACGCTGCTCGAGCGTGACGGCTGGCATTACCTGTTCGTCAATCACGGGCTCTGTTGCCGCGGCGTCGATAGCACGTACCGAGTGCTCGTCGGCCGCAGCGAGCGTGTCGAAGGCCCGTACCTCGACAAGGAAGGCCGCCCGCTCACGGAAGGCGGCGGCGCGCCGTTCTTGGCAAGCGAGGCGCCGCGGATCGGCCCCGGGCATATCGCCCCGCTGGCGGATTCGCAGGGCGACCGCTTCGCCTTTCACTACTACGACGGCGACGACCGCGGCAGGTCGAAGCTCGCGCTGGCCCGCTGGCGCTGGTCGAGCGACGGCTGGCCCGCAGCGACCAACGTGCAACTGGCCAGCCCCGACGTGAACCGTCCCTCGCCAACTCGTTAGCAACCTCCTCTCGATAGCCCCCGCACCATGAGCCACGTTATGCGAACCTCTTCGATAGGGCTGGCAATGCTGCTGGCCGCGACTTGTTCGATGACCGTCCAGGCGGCCACCTACCACGTCTCGCGGCTGACCGGCGACCTGCACATCCCGGTGGACGCCGAGGTCGTACCGGGCTTCGAAGACAAGATCTTCATCGCCCAACTCGGCGGCGTCGCGTCCGACGGCACGGACGGCGACCCCATCACGAAATCCGAGGGGCGGATCGTCGTCTACGACCGCAACACGGGCGCCGTCGATTACGACAATCCCTTCTTGGTGATCAATGACACCAGCCTAGTCGATCCGTACGGCGTCCCGGAGGTCGGCCTGTTCTCGATGGCGTTCCACCCCGAGTTCCAGACCAACGGCAAGCTGTACGTTAACGCCGCCGTCAACCACACCGGGCCGGCGCCGACGGTGGACTCGCGCGTCTCGCCGTTCAAGACCGTGGTCCGCGAGTACACGGTCGACGTGAACAACCCCGCGTTGCCGGTCACCGGTTCGCGCACCATCCTCACGCTCGATCAACCCGCCGCCAACCACAACGGCAGCTGGATCGGCTTCAACCCGCACGAAAGTGCGCAGGGGATTCACAACCTCTACATCACCCAAGGCGACGGCGGCGATCAGCACGACCCTTTCAACTACGCGCAGAACCCCAACAACTGGTACGGGACCGTGATGCGGGTCGATGTCGACGGCGACGACTTCGCCGGCGACGCCGACAAGAACTACGCGATCCCCGCCGACAACCCGTATGCCGACGGCGTGGACGGCGCGCCGGAGGTCTGGGCCTGGGGCTTGCGCAACCCCTGGCGGGCGAGCTTCGACTCCGCGAACGGCGACATGTACATCGGCGATGTCGGGCAAGGCTGGTACGAGGAAGTGAACCTCATCCCCGCCGGCACGAGCGGGCAGAACTTCGGCTGGCGCCTCCGCGAAGGGACGGTGGCGACGCCGACCGGCGGCGTCGGCGGGCCGTCACGCTCGGCAGTCGACCCGATCTACGCTTACTTGCACTTCGGCCGACCCGGCGCCAACCCCGACTTCGCCGGCAACTCGGTGACCGGCGGCGTCCTCTACCGCGGCCCGATCCAAGAACTCGACGGCCGCTACATCTTCGCCGACAACGTCTTCGGTCAGATCTGGTCTTTCGACCCAGCCAACCCGCTCGGCACCGTGCAGAACATGAACTCGCTCTTCACGCCCGACGAGGGGCAGATCTTTGGCGTTACTTCCTTCGACCTCGACGAGAACGGCAACCTCCTGATCGTTGATGGCGCCGGCGGGCTCTACACGTTGCTAGCGAACGCGGCGCTGACGCTCACCGTCAATCGTGAGACGGGCGAGATGACCTTCAACAACTTCACGGGCGATCCGGCGGCGATTAAGTCTTATCAGCTGACCTCGTCGGTGGGAGCGATCGGCGTGACGGAGTTGACCCCCGTGACCGGCAACTACGACGCGTCTCCGGGCGGAGACGGCTCGATCGATGCGACCGGCGATTGGCAAATCCTCTCCGGTCCCAGCGACCCGTTCGTGTTCGAAGAAGGCGCGATCGGCGCCGCCCCCACCTTCGCCGATCAACAGGGCTTCCAACTCAGCGCGGCGGGAGGCTGGATTCCGTCGCCGAACGAGGACTTGGTGCTTACTGTGACGCTCGGCGACGGGACCGTCGTCCCGGCGTCTGTCGAGTACATCGGCAACGATGGCGTTCCCTACGTCGCGGGCGACATCGACTTCGACGGCGAGGTCTCCTTCAGTGACTGGGTGGTGTTCAATGACAATCACCTGACCGACATCGCCGGAATGAGCCCCGCCGCAAGCTACGGCCACGGCGACTTAGACGGCGACGGCGACAACGATTTCGACGACTTCCGCCTGTTCCAGCAGCTATTCGATTCGGCCAACGGGGCCGGCGCATTCGCCAAGGCTATCGGAGTTGTCCCGGAACCGAGTTCATTGCTGATCGGATCGGTCGCAATCCTGGCCGTTGTCTCGCGACCACAGCGACGCGTGTCCTTTGACGGCCTGTTGGCCTAGAGTCCTAGAGCATCGACGGTCACCAGCGATTCCAAAGGACTACTGCGTTCAAATCGCTTAGCTCTCGACGGCGCTTGCGTCGCTGACTTAGTAGCGCGCCGCCTACGGACGCGACCGCGAGGCAGGCGCCCGTCGGTTCGGGAATCGTTGCTAGATAACCTTCGAGGAACAGCGATGCGTGGTGAAGCTTGGCCATCGGATTGTCGCCGTCGGGGCTGAGAAGCACGTAAATGGTATTGCTTGGCTCGATCGCTGCCGACGAGGTCGAGAGAATAAACTCCAAGACGTGAATCTCATCGGCGGGGTGTGAGTTGATCTGGTAGAGCACCGCCACCTCTCTTGCCCCGCCAAATGGAACGGCTTCCATTAGCGTCACCGTGCCGAAGTCGATCGAGTCGGCCACCCCCATTGCGGCCTCAACGGTGATGAGATCCCCGGGCGCAAGCTGCGTCAGTGTCGGCGCCGTGTTCGCACCAGGCATCATCGGAGGCGATTGCCAACGAGTAACCCCTATCAACTCCAGAGACAGGCTATGCCCGAGTAGTGCTGTCGCGGCCGAAGGCGAGACATCGTACTCGGGGAGGGTGGCGTAAGCTTGATCGAGCCCCGGCGTATTTTTCCAGTGGTCGTGGATAACGTTGACGTAGGGTCGTGTGAGCGGCGCGCCATCGGATTCGCCGTTGTTTACCCCTTGTGCCTGTAGTTTGCCGTTAACGACCTCTACCGAGAAGCGGCGCCCGATGTGCGCGTCGGCAAGACTCGCTGAAAGAATCAACGCGGGCATGGCGAACAAAACCAGCAAGAAGCCCTGCTTCGGTTCTTGGTTCAAGACGCTCATTCGAACTCACCCCACACTGTTGTCAGGGCAGACTCAGACTCCGATTCAGGAGCCGACTCGGCTGCTTCAAGCCGCGACTCATGCGAAGAGTCAGACTCCATCGCAGGCGCGACGGACTGTGTATTGCTCATCAAGAGCAGTTGATCCCGGATCAACGCGTTGCTCGCTGCCAACAGTTCACGGTAGCGCGGGCGAAGAAGAGTTGGTTCAACCTCATGGCCGCCGAACAGAGAGCTCATGGCGGCATCGAGAGGCGCTAGCGGGTCTGCCCCGACTTCAGTGGTGGTTGGCTCCGGCGCGACGCCGGCAACGACCGACGGACCTGACGGGTCGATCGTCTCGATACTTGTGATCGAGGGCGATGCCGCAACAGCCGTCGCGATTGGCGCATTCAAGGCGTCAAAGGCGTCTCTCCAAACCGTGTAGTCGGCGGCGTTGACAACGCCGTCGCGGTTTCCATCCGCCCCAAGTAGCAGGTTGGACCCGTACGTCTCCTTCCATACGGTGTAGTCGTTCTGATCGATGTCGCCGTCGATGTCGTAATCGCCGGCAATCGGATTCACGTACCTCACCCGGTAGACCTTAGCCCCCGCAGCAGTAGCGCCGTTGGCGCCGCTATCTTCGTAGAGATCCGTGAAATAGAGACCGTCCGGACCGGCCGCGAGCCCCACCACGGTCGATCGCCCCGTGCCGACGTACTCGATCAGGGCGTCGGGGCCGTCAATGAGGACGCCTTCCGAATCAATGACGAACTCGGTGATCCGCTTGCCATTGGATTGTGGGCCACCCGCGTAGGTCGGTCCGGACTCGCTAACGAACGCGTGGTCCTGCATGTTGGCTGGAAACTGGCTGCCGCGAAAGGTCTCCGGCTGAACGAAGGTCACGTTGACGGGCGCCGTCGCCAATTGCCAGTTGTAGAGCGCGCCAACCTGCATTGAAGCGTTCGATCCGTCCCAACCGTAGTTCGCGCCGCGAATGACGCGGGCAAACCGGTCCACGCTCGGGCCATTCTCTACTTCGTAGTGCTGACCGTCCGAGGCGCGCCAGGCTCCGCCGAACGGATTGCGGAAACCATACGCATAAATGTAGTCCCGCGCGTTGATCCCATTGGCGGCGTTATAGAACGGGTTGTCCGACGGCGCGCTGCCGTCGAGATTCATCCGCAACACTTTGCCGCGGTACATATCGAGGTTCAATGCGGTCGAGGCGTCAAACCCATCGCCGTTGTGGACATAGAGCTTGCCGTCAGGACCGATAGAGATGTTTGATATCTGGTGGGACTGCCCCTGGGTCTCCGGCTGCATGTTCAGCAGCACCGTGCGTGAGTCGATCTCCAATCCGCCGGCGACGCTCGTGAGGCGTTCAACCTTAGGATAATGAACTGGGCCGCCGGGGGGGCTACCATTGTCGGCGAGCATGCCAACAAACAGGTGGTAGATTTCTGGATTGAGTTCGTCGCGCATCACGGCGATGCCCGTCAGTCCTTGCTCTCCCGATCCAGAGATGGGACCGGTCGGGTTGTAGTCGAGGAGACCCGTCGCAAACTCGTGCTTCGTCCCGTCGCGCGTCACGACTTGGATCGAGCCGTACAGCTCGGTAACGAAGTAGAGCGGGTCGTCCGGCTCGGCGCCGGGGTTGGGGACGAACGCGATGTTGACCGGCAACCGGTAGTCGGAACCAACCTCTTCGATCACAAAGCCGGGCTTGGTTGCGATGAAAGGCACGCTGAGGTTGGCTTCACGGGCGATCGAAGTGAAGACGGGCTCCGTCTGCCCCGGCAATCCGAAGTAGGTGCCACCGGACGATGCCACCCAAAGGATCAACTGCTCGCCGGCGGCCAGGTTGACACTCGGTAGAAACACCGTGAGATCTTGCCCATCGTCGGTGGTAACCATTAGGTCCGACGACAATAGCGACAGGCTATTCGACCCCGCGGAGATCACGATCTTGACCGACGCATGGGCGCCCAGGGTCGCGAAATTGGTCACCTCATTTCCTGAGGCGGAACTCCCGGCGATGCGAATGAACTCGTCCCCAGTGGCTCCACTAACGATCTCAAGACTGGGGGCTTCGCCGCCGGCCTCGCCCTCTCCATAGAATTGAATCTCGCTGAACTGGACCGAATCCGCCGGGCCTTCGTCACGAAGAGAAGTGAAAACGATTCGGTAGGAGGTGAACTCACCCGCCTGATTATCGACGTTGACCACCGGACCGGCGGCGAATCGAGTGATCGGCAAGTTGACCGACCCCGAATCGATGAACGTCCATGCCTCCGCCTGACCCGTGCCATGATTCACGGATTGTATCGCTTCATTCGTCCCATAGAGCGCCCATCCGGTAGGGTCGCGATCCGGTTCGTCGTTCGCAGTCCACAGCTGAAAACTTGTAACGGTCGATGGCCCCGACTCGGGGGTTACGATCAGACCGGAATTGACTTTGCCGTGGTTGATGTACTTGGTGGCGACCGAGCCGTCCACGGCGTTCTCGGGCCCTTCGCCCGGCGAAGAGTCGCTCTGTGGCGTCGCTTCAACGTCTTGGATCGGGATGATGAAATTTCCAGGCGCTAGGACATCCGGCCCCGTGCCGTTAGAGGACGTATGGAACGAGACCTCTGCAAGCTGCATGCTATTTGCGACGGCGCCATTCTTCACCGTCGGAAACACTAGCTTGTAAGACGAAAACGCCGTTGTGTTATTGAAGCTAGTCGGCGTCCCGCTGGTAAGTCGCGACGCCGGCAATGACAGTGCCCCCCCTGCGATTTGTGTCCAGTTCTCGTTGCGGCCGTTTCCGTGGGCGTTGGAAGTGATGGCGTCGTTCGTGCCATAGAGCACCCACGACGCCGGGTCTCGGTCGGCCGCGTCGTTGGCGGTAGTGATTACGAAACTGCGAACGACGGCAGGTGACGTGGGAGTGACGATGAAACCCGTGTTCTCACGGGCAAAGTTCAAGTACTTCGTCTCCGGGTCGTTGTCGAGAACATTCGACGCCTGCTCATTGGCGGGAGAGTCGCTGTCGGTACTCAGGTCGAAGTCGAAAGCTATTGTCGAATCATTCTGCCCCAAGATGCCACTACCCACGGGAAGCTCAACCGGCGCGCCGAGTGTCGTGGTCCAAACCGGCGGAGTCGCATCATCAAGGTCCTCGAACTGCATCGGGAAGATCGTCGATGCGGCGCCCGTCTGGAAAACCCGCGTCGAATAAGCGCTGACGGAACCGGCGTCGTCGCGGAACCGGACACGCAGTTCATACTCGGTATTCGCGGCCAGCTCCGTCATTCCGGCTTGAGAATTGACAAAGATGCCATCGCCCAGGTGCGTATGAAGGCGCTCGACGCCAATAATGCCAAGCGTTTGCCACACAACCTCGGCGCCCGGGCCGGTCGTCCAGATCTCCCAGTCGGTCGACTTGTGCTGGTCGTTGTCCGCATCGACAAACCCAACCGCCTCCATATGGACGTCCGCCGGGTTGGTGACCTGGCCAACGATAGACGGTTCGGTGATCGTCGGCGCCAAAGGCGAGGCGTTGCCGCCGCTTGATATGCCGACAATATGGACGAAATTGATCCGAGTCGCCTTGTCCGCTGCCCCGCCTGAGTCAATCGTCAATCGGCCGTCCGCCACGGTGACGTTGACCGTCTCGGTCAACGGACCCGGGCCGTCTGGAACAGCGTTGAAGGCGCTGACGCCTTCGACGTTAACGGTGTGAACGCCATCGTTGTTCGATGGGTCGCCCACCCCCACAGTAACCTCGTACGCGCCGTTGGCGAGCGCGAATTCCCACGACTGACCGGCCTCGATATGGATCAAGGTGTCGAACCGTTGATCGGCCGTGAGACTGCGTTCGCGCGCTTGGTCGGTATGATCGGAAGTCCACCCGTAAGTGAGGCCTCCGCCGCGAGCGCCGTAGTTCAAGCCGATGTCGCGGACATAGTGTGTCGGCGTCGTCGCTTCGTCGTTCTGAAAATTAACGAGGTAGGTGTCGCCAGCGAGTAGACGGCGTTCTTCGAGCCACTCGACCCGAGCGGCACGGTGCATTCGTGGATTGCGCATCGAAGGTGCAGAGATTGTTGCTGAGAGACATGTCAGTCAGCACAGCATGGGAGTAGCGGAGTTGTGACTTCAGTGTAAATGCCGCGGGGCCAAACGGGGCAATCGATCGCATGCGATCAACCGGCCTACCCCAATGGGTCGAGGATGCCGGTCTTCTTGGCGGCCTTCGTTTACTTGATCCAGTGGACGCGGACTCGAATCTTATCGTAGCTAGCCCGCTCGTCGCTTGCAGCGACATCGGGAGATTCGTACCCGATCTCGCAGTAGTCGGCGTCGCTTGCACGCACCTCGTGAACGAGTGGCGCTGACTCGCCCGTATCAGTCGATCCGGTCGACTGGTCTCCGTCGAGAGGGCGCCCGATGAAGCTCAGGTCCAATGGCTCGTCCGACCGATTGTCGATCGAATAGAGCCCGAACTTCTCTTCCCCCTTGCTCTCCTCGTAACGCCACCAGCGTTCCGCTCTGTTTGCGCAGAGAATGTCCAAACGACAAGGCTCGCCGCTAGGGCACGACACCTGGATCAGAATCGACTGCCGCGGCTCGACCTGAAGGGTGTAGCTATCGGCAGGCATGGGCGCTTTGATGGCCCTGACCTCTCGTTCGGGAGTGGCAACCACCTGTGACTTGCCAGACAGCTCGATGTCCTCCGGTCGGCGCAGACGGAGGATCACGCTGACGTCATTGAAGTCGCTGTCGGCTTCGAAGACTTTGTCCGGCGCCCCCGGTATGCCATAGATCGCGCCGTCATCCCACCCCAGAAACATGAGGTCGCGACTCACCGTGAGTGGCTTGAAGTCACTGTAAGCCCACTTACCGCCGTCAGCAAAGTTCGGGCCTTTGCTGACGCCACAGAGCAGGTAGTAGCGGGTCTGGTCGTACTCATTAAAGTCGACCCAATAGCCGATCCGGCCGACACGCCATGACGAACGAGGACGCGTCACGACATCGTGATTGTTGAACGAGAGAGAATGCCCGGTCAACGCTCCGTCGGCCGTGACGCGTTTGACGATCAGCGCATTTTCCTTGACGGACTCCACATCGACCAACAGCTCGATGCCGTGACCAGGCGGCAAGGCGACGAGATAGCCTTTCCCAGCGGCGCCGTTGAAGGGTTGAAGATCGACTTCGCCGGGGACCAAACGTCCATCGTGAAAATTGGCGGGGGTAATCCTTGGCTTGACTTCCGTCCACAAGCCCGCCGAGGTCGCTGGAAAGTGGCCAAGCAGATTTCCCTGTTCACTGCGTTTGGCTTCTAACCAACGCTCGGCTGCATCAATTTGCTCTTGGGTGTAGTCCGTGTCGGGTCGGCTCCACCACACCCGGTCGAGAGAGTACGCGACGATGGCGCCGCCCATGGCGGCGGCTCCCAGCGCCCCAAGAATCACCGCCGCGACCGCCACAGGGGACGGGGCACGCACCGGGAACCAGATTAGCCTCAAGAGCTTTCGAGCAAGCGCTGTCACCGCCGTCTCGGCGTCTTGCCGCGACCTACCCCGTCGGCTTTGGGAAAGCCGATTGCGGAGATGCGTCCCGGCGCCGGTTCCTTGGAAGGATGGCAACAGCTTCGACGCCTCGGATTCGCACAGCGACTCCAGCGGAGCGCCGAGGGAGTTCCACTCGACATTCAGGAGCGAATGCAGCGAAAGGTACTTGATGTACTCGTCCTGAAGACCGGGGTTGTCCCTCAGCAGCGCGTCGAGTTTGTCGAGCGCGGAGGGATCGCGGGCGTCCAGCAGTTCGGACAGCAGCGCGTCGAGTTCGCTCTGGCTTCCCGAGTTCGAGTTATTAGACATAGTGATAGTCCGTCCGATCTTGGACGTTAGTTCCTCACGTCGGCTAACTGCCGCTGCACACACGTCAGCAGGCCGCGACGAATGCGGTGCAAGGCAACCTTAATCGATGAGGAGCTCTTCCCCATCTTGCCCGCCATCTCGTCGATCGTGCTTCCGTCCCGATAACGGAGCTGGACCAGTTCAAGACTGCCCTTACTCAGCTGCGCGAGACAGTGTCGCAGCGCAAGGCGGTCCTCCGACGTGTCGTCGTTCAGTTCCGCTCGCTGCTCGAGTTGCCGCACCACCTCCTCACTGAAGACTAGCCGCTCGCGGCGCCGATCACGCACGTACGCCAGGGCCTGCATATAGGCGACGCTGCGGGCCCAAGCGACGAAATTAGTGCCAGGCGTGTAGTCTGCCCACTTCTTCAACAAGACGATGTTGGCTTCCTGGAGCACCGTCGATGCGGCATCACTGTCGCCGAGGATCGTCAGCAGGTACCGGTGCAACGCAAGCTGCATACCGACCAGTTGCTCGACGACCTCCTGGTACTCTTCCGACTTATCCATCGCTTGGTGGGGTTTCGCCACGGTCCTCATAACGTAGTCCGGAATAGGCGCGGGGGAATCAAGGTGTAACGGCCTGTGTGAAGAAAAAGAATCGGCCCCCCTGCAAAGCTGCCGCACCAGCGATCTGAGCTCAGCATGTACCGCCTAATGCTCCTGGTTGAAGCAAGATCGGCACAGGCAATCATTCGCGAATCTGCGCTGATCGCTGCAAAGAGACTTGTCGAACAATTCGCGGCGCCTGAAAGCTGCACTCGGCGACTTACGGGGTCCCTGTTAAGTACGTAGAGCTCCGCTTGCCGCCGCCGCCGGATTCGCAACGTGAAAGAGCGATCCGCGATCACGCTAGAAATCGCCGACGATCTCGCCATCACTACGGTGACCAAGGTGATTGAACAGCCGGTGATCCGTATCGTAGCTAATGTTGTGTACAGACCCATCGGCAAACCCGGCATTCATTCCAGCAGGATGGGCAGCCCCAAAACGATAACCCTGAAGGTTGCCGCTAGTCTCATTTCCGGGCGCATCACTCACAACGTCAGGTCCAAACTTGCATACACAGGAACGCACGGTGTCTGGGTCCCACCCGCCAGCCCAGCCGTGATCGTCATGCCACTCACCGCGATCGTAGTAATTGGGATTCAATTGCTTTTCTGCAACTACAAAAGTGTGGCTACTACCATCAGTGATTTTTGCGAAGTTCACTTTTGTGTAATAACCGGTTACTGTTCCTGCGGTTGCACTGGTCTTATAGAGATTACTACGTGTAATCACCCCCCAATACCCCACGTACCCCGGGCTGCCTTTCACCTTTCCACCTGGGACGTCGTGTATAGCTCCATTGCCAAGAAAACCCCATAGCGGGCGACGGGCGCACCCCTTCGTGTCTTGAGTTGTAGCGTCATCGTCGAAAAAGGGACTCGTGCCTATTTGAACATTGAATAGATCAAATAGTTGAGAGTCGCTTGGAAATGGCACCGCCGCTGCATAGTCAACTAGTGTCGGGTAGACAGGCCCGTTTGGGCTGGGAAAATCACTTGCACGCACGGCACGTGTGATTCCTCGCCGACTTGGGCAGTTGTAGCCGGCAACTGCGGTGTCCTCTAGCTGCCATTGCTCCGTGAGGTTTGTCACCGCGCCTTCTTCAAGATAGGGAAGTATCTGATAGGTCCACCCCAACCCTTGATTAGCGGTGTCTTCATCGCGATACCAATTGATGTTCGGCCACGGTATGACGCCCCCGGAAGGGAAAACCTTCTTGGCATCGACGTGATTATGCATCGAAAGCATGATTTGCTTTACTTGGTTGACACATTGCACGCGTCTGGCCGCTTCGCGCGCCGCCTGAACAGCTGGCAGCAGAAGCGCGACGAGGATGCCGATGATCGCTATGACCACGAGCAGTTCGACAAGGGTGAATGCAAGGGGTTGAATCCGATGATTTGTACGCAGGGGCGATACGCGCATCTGGCGCCTCGTTGGACAGAGCAGCCCGACCGCGGCCATGAGGGCCGCGGTCGGACCGCCAGTTAAGGTTTTGACAATCCGTACGTCAGGGGCCGCTTTAGTTTCGCTTCTGCCTCAGACCGAAGAGCGAGAGTAAACCCAGGACCATTGCCGAGGTACTTGGCTCAGGAATCGCCAACGATGCAGGCAGGCTGTAGTCCTTGCCGTAGTTCGCCACCCAAAGGTCGTAGTCCGACTGCGTAACACCGCCGCCGTCGCCGTTGCCATTCAGCGCCGACTCGTCCGGGTCGTTCAGGTTGTCGCGCCAGACGGTGTAGTCGGCGGCGTCGACCAAGCCGTCTGCGTTGAAATCGCCCAGGCTCGGCGCCGGGGTGACGATGTCGCCAAACAACTGGATGTCGGCTACCTGGAAGCCGTTATCCTGCTCGGGGTCCCGGAGGGTCGGGAACACGAACTTGTACGACGTGTACTCCGTCGAATTCGTCAGCGCCACAACGTCGCCTGTCACGTTGCGGTCCAGCGACACTTCCAAGTCGGAGAACGCCCCGGACGAGATTAGCGTCCAGTTCTCACCCTCGCCCTGGCTATTGTCCTCACTTACGATCGACTCGTTCGTGCCGTAGAGCTCCCAGGTCGCAGGGTCGCGATGCGTGGCGTCACCGCCGGTCGTGATCTCGAAGCCATCCACGATCGTGGTGCCAACCGCCGGGGTGATGATGAAGCCCGAGTTCGGGCCACCGGCGTTGAAGTTCTTGGTGGCGCCACGGTTCGTATCGATCGCTAGCAGACTTGGCGTTCCGACTTCGAGAATATCCTGGCCGGTGCCGTCGGCCGAGGTAAAGAACGAGGCCTCGGAAATTTGCATAAGACCTGCCCCGTTGGTCGTCGGGAACAGCATCTTGTAGGACGAATACGCGTTGGCGTTCGGCACCGAGACAACCGGACTGTCGGTGAACAAACCGGGCGGGACCTCGATCGATCCGCTACCAAGTTCGACCCAGTTCTCGGCATCGCCGAAGCTGTTGTCGAGTGATGTAATCGGGTCGTTCGTACCGAAGAGCTGCCACGATGTCGGATGACGATCGATTGCATCGTTTGCGCTCGTGACGATAAAGCTCTGCACCTGAGCCGGTGAGTCTGGCGTCACGATGAAGCCGCTGTTGGGTCCGCCGAAGTTCAGGTATTTCGTTCCCGTGTCGCCGTCAACAAGAAGCCCTGGATTCTCACCGGCGGGATAGCTGCTGCTGGCGGTATAGGCATAATCGACGATATTCGCGGGGGATTCATCGGCAAAGTAAAAAGACGCCGGCTGGGGAAGCTGATACGCAATTGCATAATCAGCGATGCCGAAGACGCCACTTCCACCCGCATCCGGAGCCGTGTATAGCTGGACGTCGGCTATCTGGATGCCATTAAATGCATCCCTACCGCCCGGGCCGCCTTTCGCACCTGTAAACTCAATGCGGTAATTATTGTAGGCGGTCGAGTTGGCGAAGTTGATTGCGGGCAACTGAGTGAGTCGGTCTTCCGGGAACTCGAGGGCGCCGTTCGCAATCTGGGTCCAGTTCTCCCCCCCATCGAGACCACTGTTGTCCGCACTCGAGAGAAAGTCGTTGCTGCCATAGAGTATCCAACCTGCTGGATCACGATTTACCGCGTCATCGGCGGTTGTGAATTGAATACTCTGAGCAATTGTGTTGCCAAACAACGGCTCAACCGCCAAACCAATTCCATTTGGCGGCTGGCCGAGATTCAAGTACTTGGTGTTGCTGATCCCGTCGATCGCCGAGTCCGCGCCTTCGCCCGGAAAATAGAAGCTGTCCGTTGCCGGGGGGCTGGTATTGATCGCCAGGACGGACGCGTTGGTATTCAACAGCGGCACGGCGTGGACGGCGGGCGCCGCCACCAGTAACGCCAGAGAAGGTAACAGCAAGTGTGGTGCAAAGCGAATGCAAGTCACGTCGAGAACTCCCTGTAAGAGATCGCCATAGTACGAAGGGTCGTGGGCCGCCAACGGGCTTTCGGCAAACCGTTGACCGCCCACCCAAAGGCCTATCGACAGCAACAACTAGCACCGGACCACTGCTGCGGGAGACTATCTCCTCGCCCAAGAGGTTGCGCTCGCTGACGTACCGATTGACCTGCCATGGAGCGAGCGTTTCCGAGGCGCTCGCCCCCTACTTCTCTGTCCCTGTCGCCTTTCCTCTTACCGCTTTCCACCCCGGCTCTTTCGCCTATTTAGTTGCTCAGCTCGCCCTCCGTTTTTGAATGTTTGTAAGGTCCCCACCAAGACACTCAACCCCAAAACGCTCGCTCGCCGACCACCCCGCTTCGAACAAGCGTTCCCCCGCCATCTCATCGACGCCGAGTTTCGCCGATTTGCCCGGGCGGATAGCGCGCCACCCCAACGCGCCGAGGTCCTCTCGCGAAGCGGCATTCGCCGATCCGCGACTCGCCGGACCTACCCGACCGGGCAAATCAGTGTTTTCGCCAAGCAGGACGCTTCGCAGCGGCCCCGATGTGTTGTCTGGCCTGTCGAGGCCACACGTGGTCGTACGCGACCCACCGGACCGGCGACGCTGCGCATCGTGAACGATACTTGATCGCAGCGTGCACACGCCGATGCGACAACGACCACTGGTGGCCAAGTCTCGATTGCTAAGCTGGCTAGCTGACATTCCGTCCTGGCCGTGGCGACGAGCCTCATTGAGTTACGAACACGGCCGACCTGCAAGAGGCTCAGCCGCCATTTGCGCACTGCCGCGCGCTCCGCCTCAACGAATCTGTCCCGATAAGCAGATGAGACCCACGAAGCGCAGGCACATCTGCGATTCAAGGGGGCGTAGGTTGCGACGTCGCCTAGCAAGCCGAGCAAGGGCGCCCCAAGAAGCATTCGCTGAACGCCCAGCAAGAACGAAGGCGATCCACCGTCAATTACTTGGGAAGCTACTGACCTCTCACACAAGGCAGACAAGTCGGCGACACAACTAGCCAGCAATAAATACCGAATCAAACGGCTTGGTTACGCGAATCTTGGAAAAAAACGGAACATGGCGGCCAGCTCACGCGTACATCACTCCCCTCCGGCGAGCGGCGAGTCGTAAATCGGCGCCATCACTTGCTCCTTACTCCCCAGCTGAACCGACCCCGAGGGCCCAACACGGCATCGAATCTCAATCGCTGCTGTCGAGACCGTATCTCAAGAGCCGGAATGCTCGCTCTGCCCCATCGCTGTCACCAAGCCCCGAGTCTCCGATTGACTCGAAGAGGTCGGCAAGGGCGGTATCGCGAGCGACGGCAGAGGAGATCTCTTCGTTGGATCGTCGATGATCATCCAGTTCGCGTGATCCAATCGTAGCGGGTCGATGGACGATAGCGTCCATCAAGAGGGCGAGCTCTTTGCTGCCATCCGCGAATTTCGATAGCGGTGGCCGGTATGTCGTCCTCGCAAGCCTCTCGGATGGACCGTAAGGCGGGAACGGCGTGGTCGCACCGACCGACAAGAAGGCCGCATCCAAGTCGGTACGCTCTGCCGGAGCAGGTGGTCGCTCGCTCGGACGGACCTCGGTGGCGGCCGCCATCAGAAACTCAGCGACCGGTGGTTCAGAAGTCGCCACTAGCTGTGAGAAGGTGAGGCTTTGGCCGAAGTTGTCGCGCCAGACCGTGTAGTCCGCGGCGTTGACGACGCCGTCCCCGTTGCCGTCGGCTGAAGACGAGGTCGAGCCGTACGCGTTTCTCCAAACCAGGTAATCGTTATCATTGACGACATAGTTGCCGTCGTAGTCTCCCGGCAAGACCAGCTGGTCGTAAGAAGCCTCGTTAAGTGCTGACCAAACTCCGCCCGACAGCGCCCTCGCCTTGATTGTCATGCCAGGGGCGATTGCAAACGGCCCGGTGTACGCGATCCCTGCGGGAGATCCGCTAGCGTCGCGGGGATCAGAGCCATCCGCCGTGTAGTAGATAATGCCGCTGGTGGAACTCATCCCGAGATTGAATCCGGTCAGCGGGATCGAACCGCCATGCTGGCTGAAGACCGGGGCATTGGTCGATGGGTAGAGGCCGGCGGCTCGCAACTGGTTGACGAAGACGCTTGTTCGACCGGTGAGAAAGGTGTCGATCACCGACTGCGACTCGGCCTCCCACTGAGCGGAGGTCAGCGGCGTCGAACGGTGCATATCACCCCATCGAGCGCTCTCGGCGACAATCGCTTCGTCCATCTCGGCCAACACGCTCTCGTATCGGGCGATAGCCTCATTGGGCGTTAGCGCGCCATTGTTGAAGAGGGCCCGCTGTGCCCGGTCCGCAAAGCGGAGGCGGAATTCTTCGTTCTGTCGAAGATAGCTGTACGGCTCGGCGGCTTCGACGTTTGCCCCCAAACGATTGGTGTTGACATTGGACCCGAACAAATTGAGTGTTGATTCGGCGTCCCACATGTGGAATTTGAAGCCGGTGCTCTCCGGGCCCCGTTCACGCGCGGCGTACCAGTTGCGGTGGGGCCAGTCGACGTTCCCCATGTAGAAGTTGACGATTAGGTAGTCGATGTAATTGTCAACATCCAGGAAGTCTTCGAAGGCTGGGTTGTTCGTTCCGTCCGGGTTGTTCCCTTGCAGTCTTTGGTAGGCAGCGGCCCTTGCCGTGGCGGAACCAGCGCCGGGACCGGCGGAGTAAGCAAGCGCGACCATCTCGTTCCAGGCGTCGAGGTTCCCGTCGGTCGCACTGCCGTCGTTGATGGCGTCCCAGTTGTCCTTATCGCCTCCGTAATACGACGCAGCAAACGAGGCGTCGGGCCGTTCATTCGGGTTATAGACGCCCCAGTAGACGCCGTTGATATAGAGGTGCACGCGGTTGCCGTGGGGCGCCACTTGGCCGAGCGCCGCGTGCGAACGACTGCCAAAGGCGTCGCGAGCGTATTGGGGCTGCGTCCCGGCGCCGCTCCACGCATAGCCGTCGTTGGACTCCATCCGCAGCGTGATGGTGTCGAAACTCGTGGAAGCGTCTTCACCGAAGAGCGGAAAGTTGAGCTTGGTCGGGCCGTAGTCGTCCTTGAACAAGAGCCGTAGCGAGTGCTTCTTGCTGAGGTCATGGCTCCGGAAGGCGCCCCCCTGCAAGCGGATGCCGGCGTTGATCTGGAAGCCCTCGGCGCCGTCGGGATAAATCAATTCGACCGAAGTGGCGCGTTCGTAGGCGACGCCGCCGTTGGTAGAGTTGGTGTAGATGCCGTTGGGACCGAACAGTTCGTCCGTATCCATCACGATCGACATGGTAGGGATCGATAGCAGAGAATCCTCGATCGCACCGGCATACTGCCCGCCGAAGAGATCGCCGCCGAGGGGCGCCCCGTTGGCGTCGAAGTAGCCGATCACGTCGGGGTCCATTCCGTAGTCGGGAGACACGTTTCCCCAACTTGTGGGGAAGCCTGCGGCCATCGTCGTCGAGGGGCTTTGCGAAACCACATCCCGCAGGAAGATGTACGAATTGGTGTCCGTCACCGAGTCGTAATAGTCCTCGCGAAAGGCGCCCGCCTTCACGACAGTGGTCCGGTCAATGGTGATCGGCCCCGTGTAGAGCAGCCCCGTTTCGGGCGTGGGGGCGTCACCATTCGTCGTAAAGTAGACTTGGGCGCTGGGCGTAGGCGTGGCGAGCGTTAGCGTGAACAATTCATCGTAGAAACCGTGTTCCACACTGAAGGTGGGCGTATCGACGAACCCCAACCGCCCCTCGCCGTTGGCGGCGCCCGGTGTGGGCGTCTGAAAGTAGTAGGCGGCTGGCGTTACCTCGGGTAGCAGCACCGCGCTCAGCCGCGGCGATGACAGCATCTCACTGCTGAGGTCGTTGTCATTGAGGGCGTGGATCGCCAGGACATTCGTCCCGGAGACCAACAGGCTGTGGAAGGCGCTGAGATCAAAGCGCTCGGGCGTGAACGAGTCGCCGTCGCTGCGAGGGGCGAGCGCGCTGGACTGCCAGCTGGGGCTGTCAGGACTGTTAGCGACGACGACCTTGACGCCGTTCAGATACGCCACAAAACCATCGTTGTACTGCATGTCGAGCCACATCGCGCCGAGCACGGCGGGGTCGGCGACATCAAACTCGACTCGCTGGTAAACGCTGCTCCGTCTGGTGTTCCAAGTCGCTTCGACATCGAGATCGATGATCGAGTCCATGCTGAGGTCTTGCGAGCTAAAAAGCTCGATCTCAGCCATCTGTAAGGCGACCGGCTGGTTATTGGCGGTAACTCCGTACTCGGTCTGGAAGTCGAATCGGTAATAGACGTAGCCGTCCGTATTGGAGAAGTCGTACTGCCGCGTCTCGAAACGGTCGGCGAAGTTTTGGGCGTCTCGTGTATCGACAACCGTGTAGTTGACGCCGTCGTTCGATCCGCTCAGCGTCCAGCTGTAGGGGTCGCGTTCGTCGGCGTCGTTCGCGGAGGTGATCGTGTAGTTATCAACGATCCGCGGCTGGCCATCCAAGAATCGCGTCTCGTAGAAGGTTCCCTCGGCAGTAAACGCCAACCATTTGGTCGAGCGGCTATTGTCCAGCGCCTTCGGGGGTTCTTCGCCCGTTGGCGAGTTGGTCGATGCTCCGGCCGAAATGGCGACATCTAGGACGCCATCATTATTCAGGTCGGTGAGGTCGCTGCCGCGAAGATTATTGAGTTCGATCCCGTTCGCCGGCCCCGGCTGGTGACCCGGGTCCGTGTCGAATCCCACCGCCGGTCCAGCCTCACTCTGCGCCCAGGACGCGTCATTGAACCCAATCTGCGTCCAAATCGGCGAGGCTCCGGTGTCTAGCGCTCCCGAGGTTGGCACGAGCGCCGAGGTCGTCGATGAATCGCCGATGAGGCTCACCACAGGTACGTTGACGCCGTAGGAGACATCGGTGAGTTGTTGCGGGAAAGCTGGGGCATACGACGAAACGATATTCTCGTTCGGGTCCGTCAGCCCCAGAAACTCCCCATCGGCGCCCAACGCAAAGTCGGCGTGGAGGTACCCGGCCGGGTCGATATAGGTCTCGGTCTCCTGGCTCGACGCGAAGACGATCAAGTACTCGCCCGGGCTCAGTATCGACTGTGGAACGCTCGGGAACGTCCACTTGTCGAGGTTATTGGCGCGGTCGGTCAGATGCCAGCCCGCCAAATCGATTGTCTCGCTTGTCGGGTTGTAGACCTCGATCCAGTCGCTGCTGTTGCCGTCACCATCCTCGAGCGAGTTATCGTTCGAGGCGACAAACTCTGTGATGATCGGTCCGATGTTGAAGACCATCCGGTCTTCGAGCCGCTCGAGCGATAGGGAATTGGCCTGACGACGGCGCAACGGAGTGGATGGCATTGATGACCACTCAAAGGGTGTCGATCTAGGGTGGAACCGACCGATCCTGTGGACTTCGATCAGCTCGCCGAACTTGAAGAGAGACGAGAATCCCGGAGTGAGCCATCCTTCGCTCACCGCGGATAGTCGCAGCGTAGTAAGCGAGAGGGGGGTTCGTCACCCCTTTTAGCCCTAGAAACTTTGCGTGTAACCAAGCCGCAGACTTTGGAGTCCGCCCCAATTCTCGTGTCCAGGCGAAGCCGCGACCAACTCGAATCATGCTTACGTGCGACTCGAGCGGGTTGCTATCATCGCGGAGAAGCCCCCCTCCCTGTCCACAAATCACCACTTCGACAATGCGCAATCCGATTTGGGCTGTGACGCTGGCCTTGGCAAGCTGCATGACGCATCAAACCGTGGAAGCCGGCCCACCGGAGCCGTACCGATCCGAGACTGATTTGCATACGCTGCAGCAGCGGTTTGTCGACCTGAGGTTCGGCATGTTCATCCACTACAACATGGCGACCTATCAAGACCGCGAATGGGGCGATCCCAAGGGACCAACCGAGGCCTTTGATCCCACAAGGCTCGACACCGATCAGTGGGCCGAGGCGGCGCGCTCCGCAGGCATGACCTATGGATGCCTGACAACCAAACACCACGACGGTTTCTGCCTCTGGCCGACAGAGTCGGGCGGTGACAGCGTTCGTGACACGCCAAAGAAGATCGACATCGTCCGTGCCTATGTCGATTCGTTCCGCGCAAAGGGCCTGCGTGTCGGACTGTATTACTCCATTCTCGATCTGAGGGGTGATATTCGTCACCACAACGTCGAACCGGCCGACATCGAACGCATCAAGTTCGAGCTGACCGAACTCCTCACCGACTACGGTCCGATTGACTTCTTAATCTTCGACGGGTGGGACGCTCCATGGAGTCGAATTACCTACGAGGAAGTCCCCTTCGACGACATCTACAGGCACATCAAGCGACTTCAACCCGACTGTCTCGTCGCCGAACTCAATGCCGGAGTCTATCCCTCATCAGCTCTCTACTACAGCGATATCAAAGCCTACGAACAGAACGCAGGACAGAATGTCCCGACGGACAGCCGCCTGCCGGCGCTTTCGTGCGTCACACTCAGCGACGGCTGGTTCTGGAAATCGTGGGACAACAAGGCCGAATTGAAGTCAGCCGAACAAGTCGTTGACGAGTGGCTTCTGCCGCTGAACGCACGGTTCTGCAATTTGATCTGCAACGCTGCGCCGAACTCCGAAGGTCGACTTTCACCGAATCTCATCTCGCGTTTGAAGGAGATCGGCGAACGCATCGCGTCCAAGGGCGATCTGCCACCGATGCCGCGCGCCACCCACGTGCCCGTGATTACGGCGAAGAATCTAGCGACCGGACGACCCATCCGCGCCAGCGACTCCCCCGACACAATGGGCCCCGATCTCGCCAATGACGGTTCGTTCGGCAGCACTTGGTATCCCCCCAGCGGCCAGACCGACGGCTGGATCGAGGTCGATCTGGCGCCAAAGTCTGAATTCAATCGGGTCGTGTTCGTTGAGCCCGTAGGGCGATGGGACGACTATGCGCAAAGTCGTATCGAGAGTTACAAGATCGAAGGCCTTAAGGGAGGTGAGTGGACAGAAGTCGCCGCAGGAAATTCGTCGGACACCGTCCGAATCGCCACCCTCACCCGTAGGCAGGCCGACCGCGTGCGCGTGTCAATCAAGAACAAGTCCAATCGCAACTCGGCACATATCTCAGAGATCGGCATCTACGATGAGCCGGGTCCGTAGCGGCACCCCCCTAGCCGATGGCCGATGACGGTAGCAGCAGGCGCCGCTATCAGACCACTATCGAAGGACACGCGGTGACGATGTACTTCCGCGAGAGACTGCGGCAGCGGGGGGGGCGATAGGTAAAGAAGAGCGCGAGCTGTTGAAGCTGAAGTCGCTGAACCTCAGCGACGCGGAGCGGGGGCGCCCGAGAGTTTCCGCCAAGCGGGTCTAGTCGTGCAGTTCCACCAGAACGTGAAGGGGGGCTACGTCCGCGGGGAGCGGTACCGTGTCGAGTCGGGCGAGCAGGGGCAGCCGGTGCTCGCCCCGCTCCGTGGCGGACCGAAGAAGCCCCTCCCACACGGCGCGCCGGAGCGCTTCGAGGTCTACCGCGAGGAGCGGCTCGGCCTAGCGGTTGGCGACCGGGTCCGCTTCTGCCTCGGCGGGACCGCCCTCGACGGCAAGCGACGCATCAGCAACGGACGTATCGACGAGGTCGCCGGCTTCGACCGGGCGGGGAACGTCCGCCTCAAGAGCGGGTTGGTAGTCGCCAAGGACTACGGCCACCTCGACTACGGCTTCGTCATCACCAGCCAAACCGCCCAGGGCAAGGACGCCCCCAAGGCGATCGCCGCGATGGGCGCGCAGTCGCTGCCCGCGATCAACGCCAAGCAGCTCTACGTCACCGCCTCCCGCGGCAAAGAAGACGTCACGCTCTACGTCGACGACAAGGCGGCGGTGCGGCGGGCGATCCACAGCGCGGGCCGGCAGCTCTCGGCCACCGAGATGGTTAAGGAGCAACGAGCAAGCCCGCAACAGGCGCCTTCGCGGCAGGCCCATCCGCGACGCCCCGCCCCGAAGACCATCGGCCACGCGACGTGGCGAGAGGCGGTCATCGACCGGGCGCGGCAGTGGTGGCGGCGGCGCGGGTCGTCCGTCGTGCGCGGGGCCGCCAAGCGAGCGGGCTTCCGACCGCCCGCCACGGGCCACCAGCCAACACCACAACTAGGGAGGATTTAACCATGGGCAGTCTGCCGTTTCCGTCCAACGAGAACCAAGCGAGCGGGCACGCCGTGATGGGTGGCGTCGGCGCCGCCCCCTGGCAGAAGACGATGCCGACCGAGGGGGCGCCGGTGATGTTCCAGGTCCGCTTCTGCCACGGCGGGGCCACCAGCTACGCCTACTGCGACCTGCGAGAGATCCGCGTGCGTGACGCGGGCCTCGTGCAGCTGGGATTGCTGGGGATGGAGAAGCTGTTGATCTCGATCAGCGGCCGCCACCTCACCGAGCTCGCCGAGTTGATCGCCGCGGGCAAGATCAAATCCTTCACCGAGCTGGGCCCCCGCACGTTCGACCGCCCCGAGGCGAGCCCGTCGATCGACAAGATCACCGTCGAGACGCTCACCGGCTACGAGTAACCCAAAAAAACCCTTCTTCCTATCGCCCTTCCTCACCTAACTTGCGAGAGCCGACCCATGAACAAGCCCACCCTCGACGGCGAGCAACTGGTCGCCATCAGCGAAGTCCCAACGCTCTTGCCCGCCCGCCACGGCAAGCGGCTGCACATGTCGACCGTCTACCGCTGGGTGCTCAAGGGCGCCCGCGTCAAGGTGCTCGACTCCGCCATGCTCGGGGGCGTGCGTTACACCAGCCTAGAGGCGCTACAGCGGTTCATGGGCACCAGCCCGGCGGAGCTGATCGAGGCCCGCCGGCTGGCCCGCATCCGCGCCACGCTCTCCG
Source organism: Botrimarina mediterranea (assembly GCF_007753265.1). NCBI lineage: Bacteria > Pseudomonadati > Planctomycetota > Planctomycetia > Pirellulales > Lacipirellulaceae > Botrimarina > Botrimarina mediterranea. The sequence goes on along the minus strand of NZ_CP036349.1, from coordinate 2,511,114 downwards.
AGCGCGGCCTCACCAACCCGCGGAAGCCGGCCGACACGCGGCGCTCACCGCTCGACCGCCGGCAACGCTGACGCGCCAGAAAGAGCCGCCCGTCTCCGGGCGGCTCTTGGGGATACGAGGGGAGGGGTTACTCCTTGCTCGCTAGGTAGTCGGCTTCTTCGAGCTCGCGGACCTTCTCGTAGGCCAAGGCGTAGAGCCTCTGGGCCTGCAGGAGCTGGGTCCCGCTCAGAGAAGTCGTCTCTTGGTAGCTGCCGGCGTCGTCCTTGTAGCTCCGCTGCAGGGCCGAGGTCGAGTAGAAGGGGCGTCCGTTCTCGCTCTGGTTCTTCCAGATGGCGATCTGCAAGAGGCCGTCCTTGAGACGGGCGACGGGTTCGTTAGGGGTAGGGTTTTGGTTTGTCATGGTCTTACTCCTTTCATGGTTAGTTGACCTACGCATCCCCTTGGGTCCACCGCGAAGCGGGCGTGTCCAACGTCTGCCCGGAGGGACCACAAAAGAATCTCAAGCGCGAGCGTCTCGTGAGATTGTTTTTGGCGTTTGATGCGTCCGCTGCGGGGGACAGGATCGCGCTAGTCAACCTGACTTGAAAGCAGAAGGCGCCATGTCCAATCGCCTCCCCGTAGACCACTCGCGCACCGTAAGGCCCACTGGACGAGATCGCGAACGAAGGGGCTCGACCAGCCGCGTCGCCCCTTTCACGCCCTTCTGCCGCGGAGCGCGGAATACCTGCGGGGAGCAACCGCGGGTGACGGGTCCGGCGCGGAGCAGCGCCGCTGCCAGGAAGTGGAGTTATGGCCGACAGAGACCCCCGGATAGCGAGAGCCGTGTCGTCTGAAGAGCAATTCCGCCCTTACCCCCCATCCGCTGCGAACCGCCCGGCGAGGGCAGCGACCGCCACGGCGAGAGGGCCGCCGCGGTGGGAGTCCGTCATCCGGCCCGCGGAATCCCCGGTTTTCGCAGGCCCTGCGGGGTACCCCGTCCGCCCGAGCTTGCGCCGTGCGGCGAATCCGTGCTATAATCACCGCAGGAGATGCGGCGAATAGATGGCATATATCCATGAACAAACCGGCTGGCCCCAGCTGACCTGGGACAACGACGAGCTAGCGGCCCCGCTGGCGGCGGTCCGCTGCCAACAGGGCCGGCTGCTAGGCAAGATGGAGACGCTCGGCTTCGACCTGCGGAGCGAGGCGAGCCTCGTTGTGCTCACGGCCGATGTCGTGAACTCCTCGGCGATCGAAGGGGAGCGGCTCGACCCGCACGAGGTCCGCTCGTCGATCGCCCGCCGGCTGGGGCTCGACGCCGCCGGCTTGCCGCTGCCCAGCCGTAGCGTGGACGGCGTCGTGGAGATGATGCTCGACGCCACGCAGCGTTTCGATGAGCCGCTCACCGCCAAGCGCCTCTATGGCTGGCACGCCGCTCTCTTCCCGACGGCCCACAGCGGCATCCATAAGATCGAGGTCGCCCAGTGGCGGACCGACGCCGATGGTCCGATGCGGGTCGTTTCGGGGGCGATAGGGAAAGAGAAGGTTCACTTTCAGGCGCCAGTAGCGGACCGCCTACCAGAGGAGATGGAACAGTTCCTCGCGTGGTTCAACGGGAGGTCAGCGACCGACCCGGTTCTGAAGGCCGCGATGGCTCACTTCTGGTTCGTCACCATCCACCCCTTCGAGGACGGCAACGGGCGCATCGCACGCGCGATTGCCGACATGTCGCTCGCCCGCGCCGATGGTTCAAAGGACCGCTTCTACAGCATGTCGTCTCAGATCGAGGCCGAGCGCAAGGACTACTACCGACAGCTCGAACTGGCGCAGCGCGGCGAGCTCGATGTCACGTCCTGGCTGGCTTGGTTCCTGGGCTGCCTCGGCCGCGCGATCGATAGCAGCGACGAACGATTGGCAGGAGTCCTCAACAAGGCCCGTGTCTGGCAGCGGCTACAATCCCGCTCGGTCAACGAGCGCCAACGCACCGTTATCAACCGGCTGCTCGATGGCTTTGACGGCTACTTGAGCACGGCGAAGTACGCGAAGCTGGCGAAATGCTCCAGCGACACGGCTTTGCGTGACATCCGCGAGCTGCTGGAGCGGGGCGTCCTCGTGGCGAACCCCGGCCGCGGCCGCAGCACCAGCTACCGGATGGCGCCGCCGGAGGCGATTGTCGAGTGAGGCTCGGCTTGCCGATAGGTGTTCGCAGGACGTTCTTGAAACCGCGGGCGTGTTGCAGCGGTCGCAAATGCCCCTCGTACTGCAAGTGTGAGCGAGCCGTCCGTCTGTCATAATAGACGATCACACACGCTGACGCGCAGACGAAGGCGTCCCGCCAACGGGAGTTGCCTCACGCCTGAGCGACGGGACGCCCACTCTCATCCCCTCTGAGATAGCGAGACCTGCGGATGTTTTCCTGGAAGCCGTTGTACGTGGAGATTGCTGAGGCTCTATGCGGGTTTGAAGATCGACAAGGAGAGTTGGTCGCTCTGATGGCGGACTGGATTGACGCCGGTCTCAAGCCATCGGGCGTCACTGACAAAGACGTCGATGACGCCCGGTTCCAGCTGACGGAGATCGACCCTTTTACGTTCTTCGTCAACTTCAATCGCGGCACCAGCGATGACAACCGGCGGTCGATCCTCTCGGCGCTGAAAGAAGCGTGGGGGCTGCGGTCCGATCTGCCGACCGACTTCGACGCCCTACCGGTCATGAACCCCCAGAACAGCTGGTTCATGCCCTACAAGAAGAAGCGTGAGCACAACCACGTGGCGACGCTCTGGCGGTTCTATAAGCACTGCCAAAAGATTGATTCTGTCGAGCAAATGGACACCGAGTTATTCGATGCCTGCCGCCAGCTCCTACAAGTCGGCGTCGCGTCGCTGACAATGGGGATGTTTTGGAGCCGTCCCGATTTCTGGATCGCCGCGGACAGCAAGAACCGTAGCTACGCGCGGTCGCTTGGCGTAATGAGTGTTCCCGAAGACGGAAAGACGTATCTCGCCTGGCTGCGTGAGGTGAGGGATCGATCGGACAAATCGACGTGCGAATTCTCCCTTCAGGCGCATCTCAACACGCTTAAAGGGAAGGCTTCTCCGGAACCCAACGCAAGCGTGTCACCGAACGCCGACCAGGCCGATCTTTCCGACGATAGGGTCCGCTCCTACTGGCTGCTGGCGCCGGGCGAGGGGGCAAGGCTCTGGGACAACTGGTACGCCGAGGGGATCGGGGCGATCGGCTGGAACGCGATGGGCGACCTTCGAGACTACGACTCAAAGGAGGCGATGGCCGAGTATCTCCCTAAGGTCCTCGAAGACTCAGGCCCAGTTCATGTGGCCCAAATGCTTTGGGCATTCTCCCGTGAGATGAAGCCAGGGGATATCGTTTTCGCTAAGCATGGCCTCTGGAAGACCTGCGGCTGGGGGATCGTCACCGGCGATTACGAGCACGACGACAGCCAGGAGCCTTACCACAACCTCCGAAAGATTGATTGGAAGAGCGGCGTCGAAAAGACGATGCCGACAGGGGTCCAGCTCCCGCTGAAGACGATCACGCGGATGACTCCCAAAACGAAGTACCTTAGCCAACTGGCCCAGCAGTACGGAGACGTGCCAGGGCTTGAGTCGGAAAGCATCGCCACTGAACCGCCAAAGCCATCGCCTGCAAAGCCTACGCACGCCCCCTACGGCATGTCCGACGCGATGGACGATTTGTTCATGAGCGCCGAGCTGGTGGAAACATGCGTCGAACTCCTCCGCCGCAAGAAGAACCTCGTCCTACAAGGCGCCCCAGGGACTGGAAAGACGTTCGTCGCCAAGCGTCTTGCGTACTTGCTGATGGGCGAGAAGGACGAGTCCCGCGTCCAAATGGTCCAGTTCCACCAGTCGCTGACTTATGAGGACTTTGTCCAGGGCTTCAAACCGAGCGGGGAGGGGCACTTCAAGCTGGAGAAGGGGACCTTTCATAACTTCGTCGACGCGGCGCTAGCGAAGCCCGACATGGATTTCGTCTTCGTCATCGACGAGATCAACCGCGGCAACCTCTCGAAGGTCTTCGGCGAGTTGATGATGCTGATCGAGCCCGACAAACGCTCGTCGGACTTCGCAATCCCGCTGAGCTACTCGTCGGACCGCGACGCCACGTTCTACGTCCCGCCGAATGTCCACCTGATCGGGACAATGAACACCGCGGACCGCTCGCTCTCGATGGTGGACTACGCGCTCAGGCGTCGGTTCACGTTCGTGGAACTCGACCCGGGGTTTGGATCGGATACCTTTGGGCAAGTTCTCGTAAGAGCCGGCGCGTCCCCCGAGCTGATCTCCGACGTTCGGGAGAGGATGAAGCGACTCAACGAGATGATCGCGTCGGACGAGGCGAACCTTGGCCGCGGCTACCGCATCGGCCATAGCTTCTTCTGCCGCACGGACGGAGAGCCTACCGACGAAGCATGGTTAAGGAATGTCCTCTCCTATGAGATTAAGCCTCTACTTGAAGAGTATTACTGCGACGATCCCAAACTTTTGAGGTTGGCGCTCGAGGTCCTCGAGTAATGAGCGTCTCAAAGATTCCGATCCAGAACATCTACTACCTACTCGCCTACGCGTGGGACCACTTCCACGGCGGTGAAGAGTGCGACATCGATCCGACCCAGTGCCCGGATATCCACAACCTGCTGGCGATGCTGCTGGGCAATGGCGTTCGCAGATTAGCGACGCGCGGCATCGATAAGCACTACCACGCCGTTCGGGAAACGACCGCGAAGCTACGCGGGCGGGTCGAAGTGCTGGAGAGCCATCGCCGGATGACGCACGTCTCCGGCAGGATGATCTGCGAGTTCGACGAACTAACCGCCAACACGCTTCCCAACCGGATCCTGAAGAGCACTTGCGAGCGACTTCTCGCGTCCGGCTCGCAGCTCACCGTCGAGAACCGGCAGCTCATCCGTTACTCTCTGCGTCTCTTACACGACGTTGAGCCGGTGCGGATCGAGTCACGGCTTTTCCGTCGGTTCCAGCTGCACCGCAATAACCGGCACTACCGCTTATTGATGCACGTCTGCCGGCTACTGCACGACGTCCACCTTCCTTCCGAGCAGGCGGGCGGGCGCCGCTTCAAGAACATCCTCGAAGACGAAACAGTCATGCACCAGCTGTTCGAGAACTTTGTCCGACAGTTCGCAGTGCGGCATTGTCGTGATGCGAAGGTTAGCGCTATGCAGATTGTTTGGGATGGCGAGTGGGAGGAAGAGGTGGGAGCTGTACTGCCAATCATGGAAACCGACGTGACCCTTAATCGACCAGATCGCAAGACGATCCTCGACTGCAAGTATTACAAGCACGCCCTGGTCTCTAGAAATGATCGGTACCGCTTGCATTCCTCGCACCTCTATCAGCTCACGGCATATCTGCAGAACAAGTCCCGTGATCAGGGGTGGGCAACAGTTGAGGGGATCTTGCTCTACCCTGCGGTGAATCACCAGCTCGACTTAGATTTTGAGTTGCTCGGTCACCGGATTGGTATCAAGAGCATCGACCTCGACCGGCCATGGTCAGACATCCACAACGGGCTGTTGCGTCTCCTGAGTTAGAGCTGTCCTGCGATAGCTCAGTACTTGTAGACAGCGTCGTGGATGAGAGACTTCATGCCGACCCGCCCCTTGGCATGGAGCCGACATCGATAGATTGGGTGCGGTGCAAAGTAGGAGAGGCGTCGAAAAAGCGGAGGTAGGCAGACGCGGCATTCGGATAAGAGGCAAAGTCCCTACGCGATCGGCTCAGCCGCGTCGCTCTTGTCCGCCGCCCCCTGCACCAGCTCGGCGTCGTAGGCCTTCTCCATAGGCAGCGCCGCGTGGAGGAACGCGGTCCCCGGCAGGCACTCCGTGCTGTGCCACTCCTCCTGGGCGTCGCGGTAGCTCTGCGTCCCTTTGCCAGAGTAGCGGGGCCGGTCCCCTTCTGCTTGGGCTCGTAGTAGAAGATGGCGATCCGCATGCCGCCGTCACGCAACGCGCGGACGGGTCAGTTGTTGCTATTGCTCTATCAGTCGCTTCTTTCAATGTTTCAGATGGCGATCTTGCACGCGCTATCGCGAGCGGCCGGCAGGAGTCAGTCGATCCTTACCGCTGCGCTGCCCTGTCGATGTGCCGATGACCGGTCGACCGGCCAGGCCACGTCCTCAGTCAGCCTCCTCAACTTAAAGCAGCATCAGGCAGCAGTCCGGGAACGGTTCGAAGACCTGTGCCGCCTTACATCGCGATGAGCCGTTGCGGCCGGACAACGTGCGGCCCAGGCGTCCTTCTGGCTCGCTATCCACCCCTTCGGGGACGGCAACGGCCGGATCGCCCGCGCCATTGCCCACCTGTCGCTCGCCTGCACCGACGGCGCGAAGGACCGCTTCTACAGCATGTCGTCTCAGATTGAGGACCAGTGCAAGGACTCCTACTTGCAGCTCGAAATCGCGCGGCGCGGCGAGCTCGACGTCACGAAGTGGCTGGCTTGGTTCTTAGGCTGCCTCGGCCGCGCAATCGACAGCAGCGACGACCTACTGGCCCCCGTCCTCAACAAAGCACGCATCTGTCGGTGACTACAAGGCCGACCGGTCAACGAACGGCAACGTTCCGTCTTCAACCGGATGCTGGATGGCTTTGAAGGCTTTTGAGCCCGGTGAAGTACGCGAAGGTGACGAAATGCTCGGCCAACACCGCGCTGCCCGACACCCGCGATCTCGTAGAGTGGGCCGCCCTGATCCAGAACCCCGCCCGCGGCCGCAGCACCAGCTACCGAATGGCCTCGCGCGAGAACATCAGCGACTGTCGACCCCTCAGTCCGGGGCGGCTCGGCAGAACGAGTGCGACCTCGAAACTCCCGAGAAGTTTACGACCTGTGCAGATCGCGACCGCAGAAGAACCTTCTAGCTCGCATAATCACGATCCTGAGCCCCGCGTATGGAAGGTCGTGTCATAGCTACCTGTCAGCTGCTCATCTTGAAGAAGATAGACCCCACGGATCGACGTATGCCCGAGGTATTCCGTATGGGGGTCAGGGCCTCCCGACCGTCCCCGCTTGCCGCTCAGCGCCCAGAAAAGCACAAGGTCTCCTTCCCGAAGAATACGGTGAAGGCTGTCCTCTCGGAACAGCAGTGTCGAAGCCCCTTCGTTGGTAACTGACGGGTCGAAAGCCACTAGCAGGCCGTCCTTGTCGTACCAGTGCCCATCTTCCCCACCCGTCGATAGACCCAGTTGATCAACGAGGTACTTGCACGGCAAATCGAAGTAGACTCCATCGTCTAGCGCACAGTCCGACGCTGTATGCTCCTGTTGGTAGCGAGAGGTCGCAATAATGACTGGCACCGGGCAGGAATCGAAGCTGCCTCGAGTCCAGCGTTCGTCCTGATCTTCTTCCCAGGCCGAGTAGGCATAAGAACGACCCCAGTAGATCTCGCCAAGGAAGACGCTGTAGTTCCAGTTGTCGCGACTTGGCATCGCGTCCGCCTCCCATTTCTTCGTTTTCGACCATTCAAGCAAGTTTGGAAGGTCTGCTTTCCGGACGAAGTACCCCCGCACTTGGTACCAGACGTGACGCGTAGGCAATTCCCAGTGGCGATAGCCAGGGCGAGTCGGCTGCTCCCACTCGTAATATCCGTCAAGCGTCACCCAACGCACTCCGTCTGGGCCGACAACCGTCAAAAGGTCCTTCGGATCAGGTAGGTTACCGGTCGTTTCCAACCACTCGACATCGTCGACGGGCGATTGCCAAGCATCGAAGGGGACATCGAACCACCACGTCCGGGTGAAGTTCTGATAGACCTGCCGTCCGGTCGAAGCAACCAGCAAGGAGGGGTCGATGTCGCGACAATAGCCGATCTCCCACGGCCCCTCGCAGACACCGCCATTATCAAAGTTCTGATCCTTTCTTTGGTACGTGTCTGCGCATCGCGCCTGCATTTCGTAGAGGGCAATCCAGCAGTACTTTTTCCCGATGCTTTCGCGCGAGTTAACCGCTTCGATGTCAGTGCGAAAATCCTGATCGAACAACTGGAACCGCTTCGCCGTCCAGCCAAGTTCTGCGACCCGCTTCACCATCCACCGGCGCGCGGCCTGATAGTTGATCTTTCTCGCGTGATCAAAGTCCCACGGGGCTTCAAAGTAGTCAGCCAAATAGGCTTCAAACCGTAGTCGCTTTTTACTGCCGAGGCGAAGCGTGGCAAGGAACGTTTCCAGTGCTGCTTCAAATCGCTTCTCTGCTCGCGATTCTTGGCGGAAATCCGCTTCCGTGGTGGACCTCCGCCGCTGTATGCGCCGGTAGTTCCTGTGAACTCGGAGCAAGAACGCGAAACTATCGGCTTGCCTGCTCGTTAAAGACGCCTGGAATTCCTGTTGTTCACGCTTAGGGAGCCTTGGCTTTGAACCATCGAGGGGCGTATTGCACCATTCGCTGAAGTCGGTCACATATTTCGCAAAGTTGCCGTAGTCGCTGTAGATGTGGGCGTGGAACGATGTTCCCGAGAGTTTGGCGACCTCTTCACGGGAAGGAATCTCAGAGTCCTCGGGCCAACGACTGTTGTAGGGCGGTCGGAGAAGACTCAGGTTAACTTCGAAGTCAGCTCCGCGAAGGAGCGCCAGCTCGACCGTTTGGCGAGCATAATCGCGGATGAGTATGTGGACAGGCGGCTCCCCGTCCGCAAAGACTCGCTCGTAGAGATAGCGAGCCAAGCCCCAAAGGTCCTCATTCGCAGTGCTGCGAGAGCCGGCCCCGAATGTGACGGCCATCAGCCTTTCGGTGACGTAGTCATCATCGACATCCGCGAAGTGCTCAATGAGCGGCTTCAGTAACGCAAGCCGGCACGAGAACAGTCGCACAAGACCTTTCGTCGCCCTGTCTCGTAACCGCCGGTCCGAGGAGGTCAAAAACCACGTCAAGGCAACGGCGGCCAAACGGACCACTTCATTCCCAAAGGCGAGTGCGGCGCCGCGATTCTGTGCCCAGTCGATCAGCCGCTCAACGGCTCGCTTCTCGCCCCATTCGCCATTCAGGAACAGCGACCACTGCGCATCTCGATCAGGCATCGGCATCGAAGCAAGCACGCGATGGAGCCGGTCCGCGTTCAGAGGATGGCCGGGAATTGGTGCGAGCGAAACCATCGCGTTGAAAACGTCGCCTTGGCGGCTCGCCATCAACGTACCGTTGATGTAGTCAAAGCTCTCATCGCTAAAAGCGTTGGCGTTTCGCCAAACGAGGCTTTCGAGCATCGCGGTCTGCACAATGTCATTCGTCGCGACCTGAGGAGCAAGATTGGGCAACTCCCGACCGCAGTGCTCCGGCAGCTGAATCGCCAACGCCTCAATGATGCCACCGTGGTCCCAGCAAGCGTCGTCCTCGCTGACGTATTCGTCCAAATGCCCGCCTTCGCGAAAGGCAACTTCCGGTTCGTGCCGATCGACATAGTTAGTGAGGACCCGCTGCACGAAGAAATGGTCTGACATTCGCTGATAAGCAAATCGCACCACCTCTTCCGGTGACTCAGAGTTCCACGCCTGCCAGTCGGTCGTCACCGTCAGCAACGATTCCGCCGACAGCCGGCCAAGGAGTGAATTGCTGTGCCCGACACGTGGCAGCAAGTCGTCAAGCAGCTGCCTAGCAACCGCCTTGGGAACGTGGTCGTCACCAAGCTCTACCATCTTGTCGGCCAAGCGATCAACCGCTTGGCGCACGACGCGATCCTTTGCGTCGTAGTCGAGGCAGTCGGGCTGCGAGAGCTTCCGGTCCAACGCATCGACGAGGAAGCCAAAAACCTCTGATACCCCGCGGAGACCGGTAGGGACGCGTGTCTGACCCGAGTCGCGGATGCCTTTGCAAAACAGCTTGAGAAACAGCGGGTTGTCAAACTCGGGCTCCAGGAGCGGCGCTGAGGGTTCGATTCCAAACACAGCGAAGAAGTGGCTCGCTGCGGCATATGTGTTCTCGGAAAAGCCTTCGTGCTCGATCCGACAGCATCGTTTGGCGACCTCGTCAGGGACCACTTGTCCCTCGTAAACGTCTCGTACCGACAAGCACAACTGGAGCCAATCCCAAAGCTCGATCTCAGCCGCTAGGCCGGCCAAGTGCTTCTTCCAAAGACGCAGCCCTTCACCCTCGTTCAAAGCGTCGAAGTAGAGAATTGCCGGCTTGCCACTCGCTTGAGCGGCTGCTTGCAAGGCGCCGAGGAACTGCTCTCGGTCACAGTTCAATCCGGCCAAAGAGATCATCTGTCCCCAGGGGTCGGAGTTGTTGAATTGCTCTCCGAGGAAGAGAATTGCAGGTCGGCCCTGCTGGATATCCCTTAGAAGCAAGTCGCACAAGAGATGTGTCTTACCTTGGCCAGCTTCTCCAACCAACAGGTGATTCGTACTGTTGACGCCGCAACGTTCGGCATTGATGACAAAGTTGCGAAAGCCGTATACGGCAGTACCAAACTTGCTCAAACGGTGTGCTGCGTCGCGGAATGGATTGCCGTGCGTTTCGGGGCGTTGCGACGCTCCCTGTTCCGCCTGTTGCTTCTCCTCAGCTTCACTTAAGCTGGAGCGACAAGTGTCGATGGCATCGAGTGTCTCGGACACAATCTGTTCCCAATCGTCTAGCGAGACGTTTCCGATCTGTGTCCAGGTATCTCCTTCATGCTGCGCTAGCGTCCACTCGCTCAATGAGTCGACGAGGCGTTGGAACACGCTACGCAGCTGCTCGTAGGCTACGTCAATAGATGGATGCTCCCCAATATGGCTCCCAGATGGTTCAGTCGTCCGCAAGTCTCGTAGGCTATCCGAAAGCCCTTGCCAGAACGGCTCCGACCTCTTGCCAACTTCAAGACTGACTTTTGTCTGCGTATCGACGTTGAGCCATGGCGTGTATCGGTCGTGGGCGTTGGCGACGCTCTGCTCGGCAAGCTTAGCGAACCACGCCGGCGTCATCACCGTAGCATTGAACCAGTACCAATGAGCGCCGCGGGCGCTTGGCTGGGTGAGCCGCGCCGTCAACTGGTGAGAGCCCCATAGTTCGAACTGAATCTGACGCCCTTGCTTCTCAGCGTAAGTCGTCCATTTTTTTACCCACGCCTCCCACTTAGTTTGTGCCGATTTCTTCCCCTGGCCACGGGCGTCAGAAAAATCCTGCGGCAGGCAAACGTAGTACCGTCGGAGCCTTGGGTGCTTCTCAAACGCCGTCTGGAACGAACTGCTTAGCTGGTTCCACTGGCTGCTACCCAGGGAACTGAGAAACCATTTGGCCTGCCAGCACCATTCGTCGCCGGTGGCGAGGCGCCAATAGCACTCGACGCCCGCGTCTGGGGTTCCGTTACGGATAAAGCGAGCTCCATCGGCTACCGGCTCACAAGCGGCCAGTTGGCAGCAAAGCTCCTCGAACGAATGTTCTTGCGGGGCACGTAGCTGGTTCCATTGCATCGCGGAGATTCCCTTCACCTGAATCGAACGCTAGTAGAGATACCTAAATCCATCGGGTCGAAGAAGACACCCCGTCCGGATTAAGATGGCCAGCCGAGGTGCTAACGCACGAACCTTCGTCGGCGCGACCCAGATCGACCACCAGTGACAGTCACCTGTCAGGCCTGCGGTGGGATGGTCGGATATCTGACGCAATGATCGAGAGTTGGCTGCCCTTCGAAACGATCACCCTTCAACTCAAGCCGCCAAGCAGACCAGTGTCGATCAATGACCTTCCAGCCCGGGACAGCAACCACGAACTTGAAACGGAAGCGTAGCAAGCGTTCGAGAACGCGGTAGCGACGACCGGGCTGTTCTTAACACAGCAACGAGATCGGAAAGACTATGGAACGGACTTCCAAATCGAGGCCAGCCGTGAAGGGCGAATGACCAACTCCCGTGTGCACGTGCAACTAAAGGGAACCAACAAGAAGGCAAACCTTGACGGCTCGATCAGCATCTCCGTCCCTCGCACCAACCTGAACTACCTTCTGAATCAGCCGCATTCAATCTACGTCTGCTACCACGCCCCGACTGGCAGGCTCCTTGCACGCACGACCATGGACGTATTCCGGGAAGCCGAACACGCTGGGGTGGAGTGGCGTACGCAGGACAGCTTGACGGTTCGCTTCTACGCTCCTTTCGACGCAGATTTTCAATCCAGTCTTCATGCACAAACGCTTGCAGGAGTGTCAGCAAACCGTGACGAGCGGCTGGCATGGGCAGCGACGCCCTCAGAAAGGTTTCCCGAAGCGGTCGTTATTGGCGTAATGCCGATAAGCGTGCCAGAGTCACGAAAGGAAGCCTTTGCTGTGCTGAAAGGGCTATACGACAAAGGGCAAGACGCCGTCATATCCAAGTCATTTGAGCAATTGCGAGCTTGCCTGGGGCCGGACGAACCTGGGCTGGTCTTTGCCTATTTGGCCGAGATCAATCTCGGCATGCGCGGAAGCCACTTTAATCGTGATCGTGTTCTCGCCGGCATCCAGTTCATTAGAGCGTCGGGATCGGACGACTGCTGCGATGTGCTCTATTGCCTCGCGAATGCTCACAGCGCTTTGGGAGAAACCGAAGTCGCGAAAAAGCTGTATACGGACGCGATCCGAAAAGGTGGCGAAGAAGACTCTGAGTTGCTGGCGCAATGCTGGAAGAATTATGGAACCGCCCTAGAGAAGCAGGGAGACCTCGCCGAGGCCAAGCGATGCTACGAAAACGCGATTGAACTTACGCCTGATCTGCTAGAAGCCCGCATGGCGCTGGCCTATTCGGAACGCACTTCCGGCAACTTAGAGAAGGCTCTAGGCCACTACGATCAAGTGATATGGGCAGTCGATGACATTGATTCGATCATAGCGACGAGAGGACATCGTATCGAGATTTACTTCAAGCTTGGCATGATGGACAAGGCGTACGACGACATAGCGTTCATTCTGCCGCATAGTGAGAGACACCCTTGGATACTCGAACGGTGCGCGCTGCAAGTCTACAACTACGCCCGGACTGACGACTCATCGGTACCGCGGGCAATTACGTTCTGGCAAGCGTATCTAAAAAAGAGACCTACGGACAGGCGTGCTCAGAAGGAACGCTTGCTCTGCTTAGCGCATTCGAAAATGCATGGGCAACCGGTGTCGATCGACTACGATCGCTTCCTAAAAGAAGTGATGGAATACCTAGAACCCAATGACGCCAACGCTGCTCACCTGTGGGACCGCGTGGGCCATTGGGCTCAAACGGACGGCGATTGGCAAAGAGCCGAAGAGCACTACCGCAAAGCATACAACCTTGAGCCAAACCGTTATGGCTATTGCTTAGGAGCGGCCCTGAACCATCTAGATCGATTCGATGAAGCATTGCCTATCCTTCAAGAGCAGGCGACAAAGCACCAGCCGGAGGCGACGAGTTGGTTCCAAGTCGCCGTCGCTCAAGAAGGAGTTGGCGACACAGATGGCTGCATAGCTTCTTATCAGAAAGCTACCGAGTTAGACCCCGACTACGAGCTCGCGATGTTCAACCTCGGTGGCGTTTGCTGGAATTATGGATCAAGAAAGAAAGCGATTCAGTTGTGGACCGAAGCGATTGAGAAATGGCCTTCACATCCCTTGAGTGAGAAGGTCCGGAGAATGCTATCAAGTGCCGCAAACGGAACTCTATGACTCAGTCCGGATGCGTGTTTTACCTACGAGTCAAAATCGCTGAGGTGACCAAGCCACTGCGGTTTCGATTCGATTCGAATCTGCGTCGGCCCGACACGCCGAGGTCTTCTCCAAGTCCGTTGATCTCTGCGTGCGATTACGTAATCGGAGGGGCAGGATCTAAGGGCGGAATCTCGCTACTCGGAGCCTTCTGCAGTGCTTCGACGTCCAGTCACGGCTTTCGCTTGACCGCCAAGTCCCACAATTCCTTGCCGTTTTGGTAAGACCGCCGCACCACGTCCATTCGCATGACATCCGTCGTTCCGTCCGCAATCCGCAGGCCGTTGAGGTCCTGTAACCTTTCGCCGAGATCGACGTTGCCGGAGTAGCCTTCCGCGCCGAACGCTCGCGTCGCCGCGTCAACTGCCGCTAAGGCGATCTCTACGCCCTCAGCCTTCAGGCCGTTGATCAGCGGATCGGCCGCTTCGCCATCGCCGCGGTCGAGCATTTCTGCAGCTTCCCTGGCTAACGCCTTAGCCATTCGTAACTCGGTAGTACGCTGACCGAGCTGCTGCTGAAGGTGCGTAAAGCGGCCTATGGGACCTCCGTAGGCTTCGCGGGTCGTGAGCCGCTCTGCCATCTGTTCGAGCGCCTGCTCGGCAGTTCCCAAGGCCGCGGCAACCTGCATTAGCCGCCAGCAGCGGAAATGCTCAATGAAGAGGCGACTGCCCTCTCCGTTGCCCCCGAGCATTTGCCAGTTCTCCACGCGGATATCCTTGAACCGCAATCCTCCGAAGGAGTTGCCCTTCAGACCGTGGGCTTCGAAAGAGTATCGCTCTAGGCCCGGGGCGTCGATCGGCAGCACGAACGCGCTGAGCCCCTTCTTTAGACCGTTGGCCGGCTGCGTGAAGATAATGACGTGGGTCGCTTGCTCCAGTCTTGCGACGTAACGCTTCTCGCCGGAAAGCAGGTACCCGCCATCCACTTGCCGGGCGGTGCTCTTGATGGCGTAGTAGTCGCTGCCCGCGTGCGGCTCGGTCATGGTGATGGCCATGTAGCCTTCGCCTCGGGCGACCTGCTTCACAATACCGCGTACGCGTTCGTCCTGGCTTACCAGTAGTGGGCGGACGTGAGCGCCGCCGACCACGTCGCGAGAATTGAGGTTGTGCCGTCCGGCGTGGATAAAGACTTCCAGCATTTTTGAGGGCGGCCATGCCGAGCCGCCCAGCTCTTCCGGCAGGTCAAGCCCAGGGAGGCCGAACGCGGCGCTCCGCTTTCGCCATTCACGCGGCGAACGGAGATTCCCCTCCTCACGGAGCGCATAGGCGGTTCGGTCGATGCTCGCCCTGAATTGTTCCAACGTAGCGGGGGCGCCTACCGTCGCTTCCGACTTCCGCATCAAGAGCGTGAAGACGGTGTCGAGTTCGTTCGTACTGGTCGCGTTTGCCTTCGCCGGTGGGATCAGGAAAATCCGATTACCCCACTTCCCAGTGTCGCGAGGCTCTAAGGTGAAGCTTGTGCTGCGTAGCGGACTTTGCGGATCGACTGCGTAGAGCGTGTCGCCATCGACGCTCTTCAGCAGAACGAAGTGACGACCGAGCAACTCACCTTCGCTCGTGGTAACGTTGTAGGTGACAATTTTGAGCGTGCCGGGCTCAAGCGTCAGGTCTGGCGCCTCGTCTGTGGCCCATGGCTCCGCTTGAGGTGAGAAAGGCCGATGCGGCGTGGACGCCACTTCGACGCGAAGCTCCCAGCCACGCAAATGCTTCTTGGCGTAGCCTTGCAGCAGCCTGATCAGCTGCTCGTTTGTCACCCGGCCGTTCAGTAACTCATCTTGAACTGCAAATGCTTCCAGTGCTGCCCGGTGCGGGTTCTCAATCGGCTCCAGCCCCGCCATGAGTCTTAGCGCCTGTACCGCGTCGATCGCCGCCGCGCTCGCACATGCCCCGCCGCCGCCTTGCCGTATTACGGCATTCAGATCGCTTTGGAGGACGAACGCGTCGTCACCGCGTCGCTGTCGGTCCTGCAGCGAGAGAAGCGCCGCCTCACTGTTCCCGCCGCCCAGGTCTGTCTGGGCGTTCGCAGGCAAGCACGCCAAAGCGATTAGTAGCAGGCCTACACCTCCGCAAAGCTTTAACCGCATAGCTCATCCTCGGAATGAAGCGTCGAAAACATAGTCATTGTAGCGGGTACTTGCGGAGCGCGTTTCACCTGCACGGTTGACAGACGGCTGTCACCGGCGTCTCGTTCAAGTGGGAAGTAAATTGAGAATCTTGTACGCCAACGACTCACCTACAAGCGGCCGCCGTGGGTGGTCTTAAGAAAGGTAGAACGCAAACCCGCGAGACGCGCGGCGAGACATGAATCGACATGAATCGATGATGAGACCTACGATAAATCGCTGCCTGCCACGACAGAGATTGCCATGGACATGTCGCGGTTTCAGCGGCTCACAGGCGCCCGTCGCGGCGAGGTCGCCGTACTACGGACGCCGGGCTTCAACGGAGTGGCGACGTCTCGGTCTCCGGGTCCGCAGGGCACAAGGACAACGGCCGCGACAGACTCGCGGGGATTGATGAAGGGCCGACTAACGCGGCTTTGAAGACAAATAGTCGCAAGCCCGGTTTTCTGGCTATCCTATGGGCTCCAATCGCCACGGGAAGCAACGCTCTTATGTCGTTCGACGCCTCGATCCTGCCATATCACGCCGACGTCCTCGCGTACCTGCGGCGCGAAGAGAGGCAAGTTTGGGACTGGTTCGCGTCCAATCGCGTCCAAAAGGAGCATGCCGAGGCAGTCCGGTTCGACCTGCTAAAGCGCACCTACCGCATCGGCCGAGACAACCATCCGGACCTCTACCGGATCGCAGAGTCGGCGGCCGAAGCTCTTGGCGTCGAGCATGAAGTAACGCTTTATCAAGCGCAGAATTCCGAGGGACTAAACGCCTCCATCGCCTATCTACCGGAGGAGGCCCACATCGTGCTGGCGGGGCCCGTGTCGACTCGGCTCAACGAGCAGGAGCTGCAGGCGCTGTTCGCGCACGAGCTGGGGCACGTGCTGCTCTACGAAGTTGAGAACGGTGACCTGCTGGTGGCTTCGCAGGTCCTCACGGCGATGACCAACGACCGGTCGGCCGACACGCCTCACTATGAAACGATGCGGCTCTTCGACCTCTACCAGGAGGTCTATTGCGACCGCACGGGTGCGAGAGCCGTCCAGGGCGACACCGACACCGTCATCTCCATGCTCGTGAAGGTCGCCACCGGGCTCGACTCGGTCGACGCCAGGGGATACCTGAAACAGGCGGAGGAGGTGCTGAGAAGATCGCCGGGGGCGTCGGAGGGACAGACGCATCCGGAGCAGTACATCCGGGCGAGAGTGCTCGATCTCTGGAGGCAGGACCCCGCTGCCGCCGACGCCAAAATCGCCCAGTTGATCCAGGGTTCGCCGCCACTGGGACGACTCGACTTCACGGCCCAGCATCGACTGGCGGGGCAAACCAGATCGCTGCTCGACGCCTTCTTCATCGAGAAATGGGCCCGCACCGACCTGCTGCTTGCTCACGCCCGCCTCTTCTTCGACGACTACGAGCCGGCGGCCACGGCTGCCGGGCAATTCGACAACGATGTGGTGGCGGATTGCGATAGCACGGTGCGTGATTACTTCTGCTACGTCCTGATGGATCTCGCATCGGCTGACAGCGACCTCGAGGAGGCGGCCCTCGCGTACGCGCTGTCGGTGGCGGAATCGCTCGGGCTCGCCGACCGGTTCGGTGAAGTCGCGATGAAAGAGTTCCGGCTGCGAAAGAAGCAATTTGAAGAGCTCGCCAAGAACCGCGACAAAATTGTGGCCGTGGCTAGAACGGAGGCGTCGAAGTGAGCGAGTTTACTCAGTTCCTAAACGAACGCCTCGACGCAGGCGGCTTCTCGACCGAAGACGCGCTCGCCAGCTTCTTGCCGCTGGCTCGAGAGGTCGCGGAAACCCACGCGGGGGGGTGGGTGGCGCCCCTCTGCGGGGTCAACGATCTCCGTGTCGACGGCGTGCGGCTTTGGTTTGAGGAGTCGAAGCGGCGACGCCCTACGGCCGGCGAGGGCCTCGAGCGCGTCGAGCGGTCTGGGCGGGCGGTGTTTGAAGTGGTCGCGGAGCAGCGCGTCTCGACGAGCGTTGATGACGGCGTCACCCAGGTCCTAGATCTGGCGGTTGACGATGGCGAAGGCCCTGTAACCCGGCCTGTCTACTTGCCCGCCTACGAGGCGTGGGAGCACCGGCTCGGCAGGCACGACCCGCTAACGGACGTCTTCAGTCTCGGCATGCTGCTGGCGAGTCTGGCGTGTGGACTCGACCTGGCGGAGAAAGAGTCGCTGGAGCGGTTTGTTGCTAGCCGCAAGAACCTCTTCGCCTTGGCGAGTGGCCTGCACCCCGTGGTGGCTCGCGTTATCGTCCGGATGACGGAACTCGATCGTCGCCGGCGGCCCTCGGACTTGGCGTCGCTCGTTGGGGCGCTCGAAAACTACCGCGATCAAGAAATCGACTTCGACTACGACTTAGCGGCGACCGACGGGTTCGCCGAGCGGCCCAAGCAGGATAAGCGGACCGTGGTGCTGACCAAGCTCCGCGAGCGGCTGTTCGAGCTGTCGCGTCGCAATCGGTTGTTGCACTTCCAGCCCACGATGCAGAGCGTGAACCTCACGCACGCTTCGGTGCCGTTGGCGTTCAATGTCGAGAGTATTCGACCCGATCAAGTGCTGACGTGGAGCAGCCAATTCGAACGCGACGTCAGCAAGGGGGCGACGGTCTCCCTGAACAAGTACCTCAACTTCTCGGAGGTGTTGTACCTGCCGAGCCAGCTCGAGCGGCTGATCGCCGAGGCGCGCCGCGACCGGGCCGAGTTCGGGTTCGTGCAGCTGCGATTGGTCGTCTGCTTCCTCCACTGGGCGAACCTGAAGGAGAAGCCGGTCGAGCAGTACGAATCGCCGCTGGTTCTCGTGCCCGTCGAGCTGAAAAAGAAGAAGGGAATCCGCGACACCTACTCGCTGGAGCCGATCGGGACCGAAGCCGAGGTCAATCCCGTCGTCCGGCATCAGTTTAAGCAGCTCTACGACATCGATCTGCCGGAAACGATCGACCTCGCCGAAGCCCGTCTTGACGATTTTTACGAAGACCTTAAGCGACGCGTTGAGGCTTCGCAGGCCGCCGTCTCGCTCGGCAAAGTCGACCGCCCCCGCATCCAGCTGATCCACGAGAGAGCGAAACGCAAGCTCGACCAGTACCGCAAGAAGGCCCGGCTCGCTGGCCGGGGCGTCAGCAAATTCCTCGACCTCGACTACAGCTACGACGCGGCGAATTACCACCCGCTGGGCGTGAAACTCTTCAGTGCGATGGTCAAGCCTCCCGCGACCCACCTGCGGACCATTGTCGAGGAATCGCCTCGCCCGAGGACTTTCGCCGTCCCCGACTCGACGCCATCGGCCGAGAAGGAACGCCAGACTTATGTCCTCCAGTCGGGCGCGGAGGCCAGTCCCTACGACTGGACCTTCGACCTGTGCAGCGTGACCCTAGCGAACTTCAGGTATCGCCGGATGTCGCTGGTCCGGGATTACGAGGCGCTGCTGGCGACCGACGACGAGAACCCCGCGTTCGAAGCGGTCTTCTCGCTCGTGCCGCGCCCACGGAGCAGCAAACCAACCGATCCCAGGCCGCTGGGCGACCGCTTCGACGTGGTCCCTTGCGACCCAACGCAGGCCATGGCGATCGCGGACGCAGCCGGCGGCAAGAGCTACATCATCCAAGGCCCGCCGGGGACGGGTAAGTCGCAGACGATCACCAACCTCATCGCCGACTTCGTCGCCCGGGGCAAGCGCGTTTTGTTCGTGTGCGAAAAGCGGGCGGCGATCGATGTCGTCTACGCACGGCTGAAGCAGGTTGGCCTCGACGACCTCTGTTGCTTGATCCACGACTCCCAGGCGGACAAGAAAGCGTTCGTGATGGGTCTCAAGCAGACCTACGAACGGTTTGCGTTGGCAGGCGGCGCCGACGCAGGCGGCAAGAATCGACGTGACGCCACGCTCGCGGCCGTGCACGACAACCTGGCGCCGCTGGAGCGGTTCGACCGGGTGATGCAGTCGACTCCGGACAGGATCGGACTCACCGTGCGGCGTTTGATTGACCGGTGTGTCGAGATGCGGGGGCTGGCGCCTCCACTCGATCTGCTGGCGGCGGAAAGGCTCCCTACCTACGCCGAATGGTCGCAGAACTCGGCGGTAATTGGCCGGTTCGTCAATAACCTGAGGTACGTGGGAGGCGGCGCGGTGTTGGCGACGCACCCCTTGCGTCTGTTGAGCGGCAAACTGGCCGACGAGGAACGTCCTCTCGATCGGCTGCTGCAGGCGGTCGCAGCCGCCGAGCCGTGCCTAGAGCGGGCGGAAGCGGAGCTCCAGCGTTGCGGCGTGCCGAGGGAGCAGTGGGAAGGGGTGCGGCAAGCCGGACTACTGACCGACTACTCGGTGCGTCTGACGCCGCTAAGCGAGGTGGGGGCCCAGTGCGTTATGGACCCGGTACACGAGCGATCATTGGCATACCAAGAGGTCGCCAAGCGGCTCGCCCAAGCGAAGGCGGCCCTCGCAGCGAAAGAGTCGGCCAACGCCAATTGGACCGACCGCCTCAGCACTGATGAGACCGATGTAGCGCTCGATCAGGCCAAGACGCTAGAAAAGGCGCTACTGCCCTGGCTTCGGCCCGGGTGGTGGCGTCTGCGTGGCGTCCTGAAGAAGTGCTACGATTTTAAAGCCCACAAGGTGCGTCCGACGTGGTCACGCGTCCTCACGCAACTGAAGGAAGAGCACGATGCCCGGCAGGTCTACGATCGCAGCCTCGCCGAGACGGGCGACGCGCTAGGAGTGGCGCCCGGCCGGGCGGCCGATTTATCGGCGACGGTGCAGCAGGTCGCTGAGTGGTTGCTTCGTCAGCCGCCCTGGCTCCAAAAACTGCACGCCGCCGTGCTACGCAACCCGCGGGGAGGGGAGATCATCGCCCGCGTGAACAAAGCGGCCGCTCCTTTCGCCTCGGCCTTGGCGGAGCTGGACGGCGTCGCCGAAGGGCTCACTGAGATGACGCTCTCGGAGCTTCGTCATTCGCTGCGATTCGCCGCTGAGAACGCGGGTGTCGTCCCCGATTTCCTCAAGGCGCTGCGCGACCTGGAAGCCGTGCCGCCGTCCATGCGCGGCGTCCTTCGCGAGTTGCCCCACCCGGTGGCGGAGATCGAGGCGGCGGTCGCCGAACGCAGTCTTGCGGACGCCCTCCGCTTGGACCGCGAAGCGGAACGATTCAATGCGGCGGCGCTCCGCGGGCACGCGTCGGAGATCGAGTCGCACTTCGACCGCTGGCTCGGCGAGAACGCCCGCGAGGTTTGCTCACGGGTGCAGCGGCGCTTTCTCGACAACCTCGCCATCTCCGAGACGTCGGCGGCGAACCTCACCTCGGAGCAGAAGGAGTTCAAAAAAGTCTACACGCGTGGCCGCCGCGAGTTGGAGCACGAGTTTGGCAAGCAGATGCGTTACAAGCCGATCCGGGAGCTGGTGTCGGGCGAGTCCGGCGAGGTCGTCAATGACCTCAAGCCGGTCTGGCTGATGAGTCCGCTAAGCGTGTCGGACACGTTGCCCCTAGATGGCGGGCGTTTTGACGTGGTGATCTTTGACGAGGCGAGTCAGGTGACCCTCGAAGAGGCCGCCCCCGCGCTGTGTCGCGCCCCGCAGACCATCGTGGTTGGGGACGAGATGCAGCTGCCACCGACCGACTTCTTTTCCGCCAAGCAATCCGCGGGCGAAGACGATGAGACGCTTGTGGAGTCCGACGGAGAGCTTGTCCGATACGACCTCGACTCGGGAAGCTTCCTGAGCCACGTCGCCAAAAATCTCCCGTCGACGATGCTCGGCTGGCACTACCGCAGCCGGAGCGAGTCGCTGATCAGTTTCTCCAACTGGGCCTTCTACGATGGCCGACTACTCACGGTTCCCGAGGAGTCGCTGCCCGGCACGCAGCGAACGCCGATCGTCGCAAGCACGGCGACCGATGGGCGGGCCGGCGCCGGGGAGATACTGCGGCGTCCCGTCAGCTTCCACTCCGTCCCTTACGCGACCTACGACAAGAGCCGTAACCGGGGCGAGGCGGAGTACATTGCGGAAATGGTTCGCGGCCTGATCGGCGACCAAAGCCCGACGATTGGGATCGTCGCTTTTTCCGAGGCGCAGCAGGACGAGATCGAGCAGGCGCTGAACCGGCTCGCCGAAGAGGACAACGAATTTGCCAAGCGCCTGGAGGCGGAGTACGAGCGCGAGGAAGGCGGGCAGTACGTGGGCCTCCTGGTAAAGAACCTGGAGAACATCCAGGGAGACGAGCGGGACCTCATCATCTTGAGCGTCTGCTATGGCCGCCCGCTGGCCGGCAAGATGCGGATGAACTTTGGACCGATCAATAAGAGCGGTGGCGAAAAACGGCTCAACGTCGCGTTCTCAAGGGCGAAGCGGCACATGGCGCTCGTGAGCTCGATCGCCTCGGCGGAGGTCACCAACGACTACAACGATGGAGCCAACTGCCTGAAAAATTACCTCCGCTACGCCGAGGCCGCCTCCGTTGGTGACGTCGAGACCGCCAAACGCATCCTGGGCGGCTTGAGCCGCTGGCGAGACGATAGCAGCAGCGAATCCGCGGGGGATGGCGCCGTCGCCAGCCGTCTAGCAGAGGAGCTGAGAGAACGTGGTTACCGCGTTGATCTTTCCGTTGGACAATCGCACTTCCGCTGCGACTTGGCGGTTGCTTGCGAGGGAGACGAAGGCTATCGGCTCGGCGTGTTGATCGATTCGGACGCCTACTACGAGCAGTCCGACCTGATCGAACGGGACATGATGCGGCCGCGTTTGCTTCGCGCGTTCGGCTGGCGCATTTCGCAAGTGTTGGCCAAGGACTATTTCGAGAAGCCTGGCGAGGTCGTCGCCGAGTTGGTTCGTGAGCTTACGGAGGCCCGGAAATGAGCAAGACGCCCAGGATCGAACCGTTTGTGGCGGACGCTGGGGACGATCTGGCCGATGAACAGGCCCTGATCGCGGCATTCATCGAGCAGGTGAACGCCACCCGTCAGCGCTACTACCAAGACCTCGACTTGAAGAGCATTGCAGCCGGGAGGTCGCTTTTAGGCGCAAGCCCCGAGGCAGCGCGGAAGTTTGTGCTCGCCGCCGTCCAACAAGTGCGTCATTGGGACCGCATGGCGGAAAGGGTTCGTAGCCAAGGGGAGAATGAACTGGCGCGAATCAACGCGCACCACCTGCCAGGATGGGAAGAGGTTTGGGGGAAACGCATTGCCGCCGCGACGGTCGTGAAGACGCTGACTCGACGCAAGCTCCCTTTCGAAAGGGCTGACCTACTGCTGGCATTGCAGTGGTGCGCCGAAAGCAACCAGCTGAACTCGCGTTGGTACCCGATTGGCAACATTGTCCGCGCCTTGCAGCGGTTCGCCGAGGAGACGGAGCTCGACGCTGAGTTCATCAGCGCCTTGCAGGGCTTCGCGAGCCAGTTGCGCGGGGTCTACGACAAAGACACGAAGCGCTACGCAACCGTCGTGGAGCAGATGGCTGCTTCCGCAGCGGACGACGAAGAAAGCGAGCCGAACATGGCCGAGTGGCGGCCGACGCCGCGGCCCGCTCCCGTTGGGACCGAAGCGGTCCTCACTCGCCTCAAGCAGCATCTTGGCGTCCTTCATGCAGACCTCCCGTGCGAGACGTCACCGACCGGCCCCGACGCATTTGCCTTGCGGAGCGACTCGCCGCTGGCGGACGAGCACCGCCTCCTGACCGGCGTCTTAGAAGAAGTTACTGGAACCGGTGATTACCACAGCCCCAATCCGCAGAAGCTGAAGCACGGCAAGCAGCTCTCGCACCCTCCCGATGACCGAGCCGCCTCACTCTTCCTGGCGGCTGCCGAGAGGCAGATGGAGACCTTGCTCGAGCCCGAAGGTGATCTGGGAAATCCTGCCGAGTGGCAGGCCCGCTATGCCGCCAACGCGATGATCGGCATTGTCCGAAGGCTGCGTATTCCCTGGACACGTGGTGAGGCATTCGACGCCTTGCTGTACCTGTCAACGAGAAGGCCCGAGTCGCGACCGGTGGGCGATCAGACCCTCGGCGAGCTGATCGAGTTGGTAGAGCGTTACGCCGAGGAAGAGGCGCTGACTGAAGGCGAGCGGTTCGCACTGCATCGCTTTCGAATGACGCTTGTCGCTGGGCCCGCCCTCGGAAGCGTCTCGGACCATGTGCGACGCGTGACGGACCTAGTTGGCGATGGCGCTGCGTTCTGCTTAGCGCCCGGAGAGGCGTGGTCGGACGCCGTCAATCAAGATTTTTCGCGGTGGTCGCTGCGTGAACAGAAACGGTGGGTTTCCTTCTTTTCGCACCTGCTGACAGCGACGGCTTCGAAGCCATCGAGTAAGTGGCTGAAGAGCGCGTCCGAGGCGGTCGCCTTGGTGGGAGAAACGCGGCTCTTGGAGCACCTGTCGAGATGGCTTCCCGAGGTGGCGCGGGGTCGGACGGTGAGTCAGTTCGGCTACTACGCGGGCGACGCCCGCGGGGCTGCGGATACGATGCAGGACGAGAACGCCCTAGCTCTCCGCGGACTGTTGTGGCTTATGCCAACCCTCGGCGACCGCGAGCGACTGACGCGGTTGATTTCCGAGGTAACGCTCTCGGCCTACAAGAAGGTCCCCGGCGTCGGGCCGAGGGCCGTCAAGGTGGGGAACGCCGGCGTCTATGCGTTGTCCGAGATGGGAACCATCGACGCCGTTGGTCAACTCGCCGTACTGAAAGTGAGGGTCAAGTTCGGGACCGCCCAGAAGGAGATCGAGAAAGCGTTCACAAAGACCGCCGCGTCCCTCGGTCTGCCACGGGACGAGATCGAGGAGATGGGCGTCCCGTCCTACGGCCTGACGGAGGTGGGACGCCTTATTGAAGAATTCGGAGAGTATGAAGCCGAGATTGAGGTCACCGGTGCCGACGCGTGTCTGGCGTGGCGCGACCGCCATGGGAAACCATTGAAGTCCGTGCCAGCGAAGGTGAGTAAGGAGCACGCGGACGAGTTGAAGGACTTGCGGCAGTCCCTTAAGGACATCAAGGCGATCCTACCGGCTCAAAGAGACCGGATCGATTCGATGTTCCTCGCCCAGCGGACGTGGCCGATCTCGGCGTGGCGAGAAAGGTACCTCGAACACCCCCTGGTAGGGACGATTGCCGGGCGTCTGATCTGGTGTGTCGATGGCGAGCCGGTGAGTTTCATCGAAGGCGTCGCGACCGACCTCGACGGCTCGGTGGTTGGCCACGGCGCCACGGCCGAGATCACCCTGTGGCATCCGGTAGGGCGGCCGGTCGAGGAAGTGGTTGCTTGGCGGCGACGTCTGGAAGAACTGCGGATTACGCAGCCGTTTAAACAGGCGCACCGCGAGGTTTACCTGTTGACGGCCGCCGAGGAGAACACCCGCACGTATTCTAACCGATTCGCGGCGCACGTCCTTCGGCAGCACCAGTTCAATGCTCTGTGCAGCGCCCGTGGTTGGAAGAACCAATTGCGGCTGATGGTGGATGACAGCTACGCGCCGCCGACCAAGCGGTTGCCAGGTTGGGGCTTGCGAGCGGAGTTCTGGGTGGAAGGGATCGGCGAAGAGTACGAGACGGACACGAACGAGTCGGGGAGCTACCTCTACCTGGCAACGGATCAAGTCCGTTTCTATCGGGACGGGGCCGCCGAGAATTGGGCCCACGCGGGCGGCGGCGGCTACACGACAGCCGCCGCCGACGCCGGCGAACAAGGCGTCAACGAGCCCCTGCCGCTCGACCAGATTCCTCCGCTGGTGTTCTCGGAGGTAATGCGCGATGTTGACCTCTTCGTTGGCGTGGCGTCTGTTGGCAACGATCCGAACTGGAACGATGGGGGTCCCGATGGGCGATACCAGAAC
This sequence comes from Botrimarina mediterranea, assembly GCF_007753265.1. NCBI lineage: Bacteria > Pseudomonadati > Planctomycetota > Planctomycetia > Pirellulales > Lacipirellulaceae > Botrimarina > Botrimarina mediterranea. The sequence goes on along the minus strand of NZ_CP036349.1, from coordinate 2,485,541 downwards.
TACTGGACGTCCTACTCGTTCGGCGACCTGTCCGCGACTGCCGCCACTAGGAAGGAGGTGCTGGAACGCCTGGTTCCTCGCCTCAAGATCGCAAGCCGGTGTTCCTTCACTGATCGTTTCCTTGTCGTCCAAGGCGACCTCCGTACCTACAAGATCCACCTCGGTTCGGGGAACATCTTGATGGAGCCGAACGACGAGTACCTCTGCATCGTCCCGGATTCCCGGAGCCGAGCAAAAGAAGAAGAGGTCTACTTGCCGTTCGAGGGAGACAGGACGCTATCGATTATCCTGAGTAAGGCGTTGATGCTGGCGGCCGACAAGAATATCCAAGACACGACGATTCTCCGACAAATCAATCGTTAACTAGCGAAATGGCGCAGGCCTCAAGGGGTGTCCAGATGGCTATCGAATTGACGGTTCGTGACGAGACCGCTGTAGGAGAGGCCTACAACGAGATTCCGCTCGTGTTTCCGAGCGAACGAATCACGGTCCGCGACCTCATCCGAGAACGGGTGTACCAGGAAGTGCAAGACTTCAATCGCACGCGTGACGCCGAAGTCTTCCGCGGCTTGGTGCAACCAAACGACACCGAGCGCACTTTGAATGGTGCGAGAGCCGAATTTCGATTCAAAGGGCGTCGTCAGATTGACTGGAAGGATCAATACGAGAAGGCGCTGGGTGGTTTCCAGGCGAACGGCTTTTTGATCCTGGTAAACGACCACCAGGTCGAAGATCTCGACGAGGTGCTCATTCTCGGACCGGGGTCGCAAGTGGCGTTCGTTAAGCTGACCTTGCTAGTCGGCGGCTAGTTTCAAGTACGCAGAAGTCGGTGCAGGTCTAGTTGGGCGACTTGCGCCGACTTTGGAAATCACGTCCATGACTTAAGACCGCCATTATTCATGCACAGCATGAGTCTAGGCTTGCTCGGGTCGGTAGCCGGGGAGCCAGCAGGTTCGATGAGTTGCACATATCTGGCGCTCGCCCTCCCTATAGTCTCGCCACGCTGTGACTGCCCACGGCGACGTGACTCACGCCGAAAGTCGCCCCGCAACTAAGAGAGAGGAAGTGAGTAAGCGGAGCACGCCAAGTCAACTTCGGCCGATGCTATCAGAGCATTGTCATTCAAAAATAGGGCTAGCCGTTCGCCGATCCTCACGTGGCAATTCGACTCATGCAGCTGTGCAGACTTAGAAGTTCCCAAGGCGTATACGGCCTTGGCTCGCCGCTCAGACCTGCGTCGAACCGACAAGCCGAAGTCAGCTTGACGCTCAATGAACGGCGCTCGTCACGGCTGTTTCGCGGTTGAACTCAACGGTGTGTGCCGCTACGCGGTCGGTTCGGGCGGTTCCGCCTTATCGGCTGCTTTCTGAGCCTGCTCGGCGTCGTAAGCCTTCTCCATGAGCCGCGCCGCACGGAGGAACTCGGTCCCAGAGAGGTACTCAGTGTCACGCCACTCCCCTTGAGCGTCGCGGTAGCTCCGCGTCAGCTTGCCCGAGTAGCGGGGGCGGTCTCCTTCTTGCTTCGGCTCGTTGCGGAAGATCGCGATCCGCAGTCCGCCGTCGCGCACCTCCTGGACCGGTTGATTGCCGTTGTTGCTCATCACGTCACTCCTTCTGTTTTTGTGGTTATAGCAGAAGGGGTAGCGCAGGGAGCCATCGAGAGTCAAGCGGTTTCTCTTCTGCCTCCACGCTTGTGGTGCGAGTTGCCGAGTACGCGAAGCTGGCAAACTGTCCAAATGGCGCCGCCTTGCGCGTCTTCCGCGAGTTGCGGGAGCGGGGGGGCTGATCCATGAACCGGGCTGTGGAAGTAGGATGGGTCACCGGCTGCCCCCCTGAAGAAATTGAGCGATCGCCTATAGCCGAGGGTCCACCGGTTCGCTCTCTAAGGCGAGCACCCCAAAGACGCACTCGTGAACCCGTCGTAAAGGCTCGCGGCGGACTAAGCGTTCGAGGGCTTCGATGCCCAGGGCGAACTCGCGCAGGGCGAGGGACCGTTTAGCGCCAAGCCCACGGCTGCGGAGGCGGGTCAGGTTGGCCCCGCTCGTGTAGTCGGGGCCGTAGATGATTCGCAGGTACTCGCGGCCGCGGCACTTCACGGCGGGTTGGAGCAGGCCCCGCTTGCCGCGGGAGATGAAGTCGAGCGGTTTGACGACCATGCCTTCGCCGCCGGCCTCGGTCAGCTCGGTCCACCACCGCACGGCCTGGTTGACCTGCTCGGGGTCCGTCACGTCGATCACGCGGTAGGGCGTGGCGAGTAGCACTCGCGGGTCTTGCCGGCAGACCTTGGCGAGCGACTGCATGTGCCACTCGTGGTTCTGCTGGACGTGGACCCGGCCCTCGGTCGCGAGGAGGTGGAAGGGCGCCAGCCTGTAGTCCTCGACCGACTCGACCGGCCAGCAGTAATGGCGATAAGCGTCGACGAAACGGCTGGCCGCTTGCCGCTGCCCGCCAAACTTCTCCGCGAGCCCCTCGAGCAACTCCGACGCTTCGCCGTTGAGCCGTTTGGCGGTCGTTCGCAGGGCGTCAACCACCGGCGGCAGCGCCGCTTTGGCGGCGGCGCCCACGGCGGCGTACTGCGACTTCACCAGCTCTTTGGCCTTGGCGGACCAAGGCATCAGCTCGCAGTCGAGCACGACCCATTCGGTCTGGTGCTCTTCCCAAAAACCCGCGGCCGACAAGGCAGCTCGGACTCGTTCGAGCAGAGCCGCTTCCATGGCCAAGTCGTTGAAGAAGCGACGCCCGGTACGAGTGGTGATGACGCCGGCCTCGCCCTGAACGCCGAACCGTTTGGCCGCAACCTCTTCGTCACGGCAGACCACGACCACGGCTCGTGAGCCCATGTGTTTCTCTTCGCACACGACCGTCGGCACGCCTTGGCTGCGGAAGTATCCCAGCGCCTCCTCGGGGTATTCGAGGTAGCCCTCCTTCGTGCTGGTTTCCGATGGCGACATTGTGGGCGGCAGGTAAACGAGCCACCGCGGGTCGGCGGCAAATCGGCTCATCACCTCGAGGGCGGCGACGCCGTTCTCTTCGCGGATCGTGATGTTCGGGCGCAATCGGGTCGAGACGATCCGCTTGCCGGTGACATCGGCCAAGTCGAGCAGGTCGTCGTTTGCTTGCTGCGACGACTGCGCGGGCGATTTGGCATTGTCTTCCAGGAATGGCCGCGAGGGCTCGCAGTAGGTCCGCTTCGCTTTGACCGAGACCGTTTCCAGCTCAGGATAGCGCAGCGCCGTCAGGGCTCCTCCGAAGACGCAGCCGGTGTCGATGTTGATCGTCTTGTTGAGCCACTCGGCCGTCGGTACGGGCGTGTGACCGTAGACGACCATCGCCCCGCCACGGTACTCGCTCGCCCACGGGTAGCGGACAGGCAAGCCGAACTCGTCGGTCTCACCGGTCGTCTCGCCGTAAAGGGCGAACTCGCGAACCTTGCCCGAGCCGCGGCCCTGCATCGACTCCTTCATCCCGGCGTGGGCGACCACGATCTTGCCGTCGTCGAGCACGTAGTGGCTGACTAGGCTGTCGAGGAACGTCGAGAGTTCATTGCGGAATGCGTCTTGCTCTTCTGCGGCGACCGCCTCGATCTCTTCCATCGTCCCGGCGAGGCCGTGCGTGAGCTGCACGTTCTTGCCGCGGAGCTTGCGGAGCAGCTTGGCGTCGTGGTTGCCCGGGACGCAAATCGCCGAGCCGGCCGCCATCATGTTCCGCACGAGGCTTAGCGTATCGAGCACCCGCGGCCCACGATCCACGAGATCACCGACGAACGCCGCCTTACGGCCCTCGGGGTGCGCAAAGCAGTAGTCGGTCCATCCTGGGCCGGGGTCGGCAAGCGGTTGCGGTTCGTAGCCAAGACTAACGAGCAACTCCTCGAGCTCGTCGCAGCAGCCGTGAACGTCGCCAATGAAGTCGAAGGGACCCCGCTCGGATCGCTTGTCGTTCCAGAGAGGCGTCCGTTCAATGACGGCCGCTTCGACCTGCTCGGGGGAATCGAAGACGAAGATGTGCCGAAATCCCTCCCGCTTCAACGCTTTGAGCGATCGACGCAGCTGCGAACGCTGGTTGCGGATGACGTGGGGGCCGAAGTCCCGGTCGGATCGTCCCCGGTTGCGTTCTTGGCAGACGTCCTCGGGCAAGTTGAAGACGATGGCGACCGGAAGCGTGTGGTAAACCCTCGCAAGGGCGACCAGGGGCTGACGTGATTCTCGCTGCACATTGGTGGCGTCAACGACGGTGAGCCGACCTGCCCCCAGTCGCTTGGCAGCGATGAAGTGGAGCACGTCAAAGGCATCGTTTGTCGCCGCTTGATTGTTCTCGTCGTCGCTCACCAGGCCACGGCAATAGTCGCTCGACAGCACTTCCGTAGGCAGGAAGTGCTTGCGTGCGAACGTGCTCTTACCGGAGCCACTGGGGCCGATCAGGACAACCAGAGACAAATTCGGGATGGAGAAACTAGGCACGTTGGTCTGCGCCTCTCAGCAGCCCGTACACGAAATCGCTGTAATCGTCTCGCATCGGTAGTTCCAAGATGGTCTCTAGCCGTCGTCGAGTCGTTGTCACGGGCTCGCCCGTCATCTGATTAACGGCTTGCTTCTCGAACTCCCGCCACACGACACCGATGCCCCGCTTCTGCCAGCCTGGCAGATCGTTGAAATTGATCCCCCGTTGGAAGAGCAACTCGTTCTTATCGGCAACCGACAACTTCATCAACGCTGTTGTCGCTTGGTTCGCGTCCTGACCTTCCTTGCGGAGTCGCCAATAGCAGTGGGCATTGAGGGCATTGCGGTGAGCGTCTTCGTTCCGCCAGCGGAAATAGTCCACGACATCGATGGCTCTCGGCAACTGTGAGAGGCGGCAGTCGAAGCAAGCGATACCGCCCAGCAGCAGTGAGAACTTAGCACTTGCTTCGCCTGCCAGAACCGAATTGAGTTTACGAGTCTTTCTGCTGAACGCGTCGGCTTCGAGGTCCAAAAGCAATGAGATCTCATCGCTCTCCGTGTAGCCGTAGACAATCTGGAATCCGCAGTCCATCAGGTGTTGGACCGTCTGGACCATCAAATCGCGGAACCGCACGTCAAACGGGGCTTCGAATTTGTGGACCTCTTTCGTGAGCCGGGTGAAGCCTCTTCCGTCGAGACGTGCGACAATGTAGATGCCCGGAAGCACACAGTGGTCGTGCCCGGTCTCGAAAACACGCATCCGGGTGTCGAGGTCGTCAAACTTCATTGGACCAAACGCTTACAGCGAATCCCCCATCTTCTGCGATCGATACGTAGTGCAGCTCATCGAATCCCTCCTCCTTCTCTGGCAGTTGGAGCTTGCTGAAAGTACCCAGGAGCCCTTTGAGCGGCACGATCTTCGTTGCTGGTCGACGGCTGTTCCGAAGCTTGCAATCTTCGACCTTCGATGCGAAGTAGTACCCAGCCACGCGGAAGCCCGCTGCTTTAGCCGCCTGAATGTAGCCGACACGTTCAGCGCGCGTCGGGTTCGTATTGTCGACGACATAAGGCTGTTTCGCCTCGTGGCAGGCGGCAATGAGCAGCTTCTCTCGATACCGAGTCCGAAGCATGTCCATGTTGATTCGGACGTGCGATTCGAACAGATATTCTCTGCAGAAGGACGACTTGCCCGAAGCTTGTAAGCCGATGAGCACGACAGTTTCCATGCCTTCCTCACTTATTTTTGACCCGCAATCGCACGAGCAGGTCATTGAGCGCCGGCTCGCTGCTTGGTCGATCCGGCAGCCTTGACTCTTCCATCGCGACTTCCAAATCCGCGACCAATCGCCTGTACTCTCTCTCGTGGAAGGCGACGTCAGCTTCGTCGAGTCTTCCCTTCTCAGGACCAGCAAGCTTCCGTTCCACGAGCTCGACGATGTAGGGGAGCTGAGCCGTCTCGTTGAGCTTCAGAAGATTGGCTTCGACCTCGCCGGTACGCATCAGGTGGATGCCGGTCAGCAGCACCCGATAGACGTACAGCAGCGGTTTGACGCGAGGCGGCTTCTCCTTGAGTAACAGACGCCACTGGGTCTCTGCGAACCCAAGATAGTGGTGAGCGTGATGGCGAGTGATGCAGTCCTTCGCAATCGCCTTCAGTTCCTCAAGCTCGGGTGTCGTATGGACGACCAGAGGTGAGAGCAACTGCTCAAGCACATAGCCGTTCTTCTTTAGCATCAGGGTGAAGAACTTCTTGGCGTCGTGGGTCACGAGGTCCATCTCGAAGCCTTCCCTCACCCCCGACTTCTCGACGGTCTCTTCACCCACTTCAAGACCGACGACCTGGTCGAGCGGCAGTAGATGCACGCCTCGGAGGTCGAAGTCGGAGTCGGCGGATGGGAAGCCATACAGGTGAGCACCGCTGATCGTCGCGAAGACGAGCGGGTACGGGTGGGCTTCGACCTGCCGCTGAAGCAGTTCGTGCGGGATGATTTGAGCGTTCATGGCAGTTCCTCGTCAGCATTTGCAGCCTGACCGTCGATGCTAGCGAGCCGATTGACTTCATCCACACTCATATCGCCGGCTAGTACGCCCAACCTGCCACTGAGCGTGATGTAACGGATCACCCCACCGTGTGGCTTCAACAATGCTATCGAGTTCAACCGACTAGACTTGGATAGCTCGCTAACCGAGAGGTCCCTCGGCTCTGGCCACTCGATATCCGAGCTGGATATTTCTATGACCAGAATCGGGTCCACATTGTTCGGCAGCTTTGAGGCGGATACCGTGCCGCCCGGAGGAAAAAGCGTGTTGCCGCCTACGATTACGACGTAGCTCGTCAGCGTAGTGTCTTCTTCAGGACCGCAGGGACAAGCGAACCTGCTCTGTGCAACGAGCTTAAAAAGTCGACGATTGCCGGGAGCGTTCCATTCCTCGGCCATATCGTAGGCTTCATAGATGGCTCTGCCGTCGATTCCCCAGGAATCGAGGTAAGGAAGTATCAAAACTCTCCAGCTGTGAGCCGTCTTGCCATCAGGCCCTGGAAGGACTGCTGGCGGTAGTGAGCCGTGCACAGAGGCGTACTCCACCAGCGCATGCCGTAGCTTAACGAGGTTCGAATGGCACAGCGTCTCATCAACAGAGTGTCGAGCGCTCGCAATCATGGATGCGGCGACAACTCCAAGAAGAACAAAGACGAGCAGCCCTACGACGACGGGTAGAACTCGCGTTAACTTCCCTCGGCTGCTGTCTGGCACAACTTCATTAGTCGTCACGGCAGTTTCTCCGCCACGGCGAGCCGTCGTGCCTTCACGAGAAACTCGTTCGCACGTTCGTAGTCCGGCCGCTCTGGCAAGTTGGTCTCCTCCAACGCCCGATCGAACTCGGCATGCAGCTGCTTCCGCCACGCTTCGATGTCGTCCCAAGCCATCTCTTCATTCTTGATGGCGAAGAGCCGCTCCCGGTGCTGGCCGACGTCGACGGGGACGAACCCCTCACGGAGCACGTGAATGCCCGACAAGAGAAGCCGGATCAGATGCATCACATGCTTGGGCTTCACCTTGCCCTGATTACGCAGATCGGCCTCCATCCGCTTGAATTGCGACATGACGTAGCCGTTGTACGTCTGGTAGACCAGCCGAGAGAGGAACGCCTCCCGCATCGCCAGAAGTTCTTGTCCAAGCGGCGTCACGAACTCAATCAACGGCGTGTAGAGACATTCAAGAATGTTTGGGTTTCCCTTCAGGGCCATGACGAGAAACTTCTGCAGCTCCCAGTAGCATTCTTCCGTGCGTTCGTTTTCGAGCTGCTCAGGCACGCCGTACAGCGACCAGTGGAGGTCCGCTGACGGAAGGTAGACCCCACGGCGGTCGGTATCCGATTCTTCAGTCCCAAGTCCAAAGGCACGTGACCCCACCACGCAGCGGTAGATGACCCGGTCGAAGAGACCGTGGGTCGAGAGGACTTGGTTGGTGTCGTTGATGGCTCCTTGCTTGTACTCGGCCAGCAGCATCAGGTTGTCGTGATGTAACGCCGCCTCGAAGTCGTCCACGAACCGAACGCGGTAGGAGTGATGACGGTCCTGCGGCGACCGCACGATCACGCCGACGGCGCCGGCGGGGTGGGCGACTCGGCCGTTCGAACCCTGGACCGACTTAAGGACGACGACTTGAGTCCCCGCCGAGTAGATGAGGTTCGGGCTGTTGTGGACGCGGGACTTCATACGGACTCTTGCTGCGTTCGGTTTCTGCAACGATGCCAGCTGATTGCAAGGGCGACGCCTATCTTCCCAAGCCACGTGTCCGAAATTTCACCAGCCATGGTCGGATGCTTTTTGGCGAGATCCTCAGATCCAAGACAACGGAGAGCCAGTGACTCAGAAACTCTTTCGAGGTCCAAGCTCAAGACGTGACCGACCAGCCTCATCAAAAATGCTGATGGAGCGAGCTTTGACCAAGCCAGGAACAGCTGCTCCGCGAACAGAACGCCGGGGTCGCCCTCGGCTGAATCGAGCAAGCCAGGTATCAGGAACGGGTTGGACTCCAGCCGGTTGGCGACCTCTGGCCAGCACATGTTCGCCGCAACGGCCAGTACCTCGCCGTCACCACCCCAGTTCCACTCCCAGCACTCATCGGCCCACTGCAGTGCTGCTTGTCGCCACTCTTCGACTTGAGAGGCCCCAAGAAATACGGGGACCAGATTTGACGGAACCCACTTCAGGACACTTGGTACGGGGCTCTCACTATGTCCGCGTGGCCCGATGCCCCCAAGGACATAGCACGCGGCAATCGGGTCTCCGAGCCGAGCCCTTACCTCTGCGTACGGCGTGTCTTCATGCTGTCGTGGGCCGAACCACTTTTCTGCGAGCTCTGGCGACTCATGACGCAGGTTCCAAACCATTTCGACCTCTTGGTCCCAGACTTCATGGTGCGGTTCCGCAACTTGTAGCTTTGCCATGAACCGCTTACGAGCTGCTGAGTCGCCGTGATCGATGAGAATCATCTCTGCGTCGCAACGAGGGTAGTCACCACGCACGTGCTGTTGGGCGAGTGCTGTCCACTGACCGGCGTCCGCCCAACTGTCGGACCGAGCATCCCACATCAACGGGTTGCCGTAGGCGAGCAGGGCGTCGTCCGACTCCATAAACTTCTTGAGGAGCATGTCGGCATGCTTATCCAGCAGGGAGAGCTGCTCGGCAGACGGGACCGGCAGCTCTCGCTTAGGGGGGACTTTGGGCCTAAGCGGACGCTCATCAAGACGCCAGATGTCTCCCGAGTTGCCCAGGAGTTCGACGGCTTTGTCGGCAAGCTTCTCGTCGTCAGCGAGAGCTCGGCGTACGGCGTCCTCCTCGCCAGACTCGATGATCGCATTGGTGACGCTTTCCCCAAGCTCCACGGCGAACTCTCGAACGTTCCGTCCCACCATTTGCTTGGCCTCCAGGCCGACCAGCACCGTGTTCGAGTCGAGGTAGTATCCACGTTGGCTCAAGCTCCCGAAAACCGCTTTGAGAACACGGCTTCTGGAAGAGTTCAGCCTTTCGTACTGGTCTGCAAGATGGTCGCCGGCCTCCTCTGGAGTCATGGCGTGAAGTAGGTCGCGAAGCTCCCGCGACTTCGGAGCAATCTTGAACGAGTCGTACTCGTCGCTGAACTCAATCAGCATCGAGCCATCCGGCAGCTCCATTGAGGCCTTACTACTAGGCAGGCGTTGGGCGACCTTCAAGAGTGCCCGTCCGATGCGACCTTTCGGCTCGACCGCGGCGGCAAACGCTTCGGGGGACTCAAAGCTGGACTCGTTCTTCAGGGCTTTGCAGAGCCCCATCCAGCCGAGTGCGGTGAGCGGTGAATCAGAAGTCGCACCAATAGACTCCTCGTCATCCGGCCACGGCCGCTCCTCGAACGGCTCACCGAACTCCCCCAAGTGCCGCTGAGCACGTCGTTCACTCGGACCACGCAGGTAGGTGCCTTCGAACGCACGCCGCATGATTGCGACTAGGTCAGAATCAGTTACCAAATCTTGTGTGAGGTTCGCTCCCACCGAGAATTCGCTCGTCGCCCCTTCACGCATGCACAGCCAGTTTCCGTTCGGCATTCGCTGAATGGCTACCTTCTGCTTTGCCAAGTAGCGACGAATCGCGTCGACAACACGCTCGCGTCGCTCGTCGAGTACGGACAAACGACCCGCATCACCGGTAGCATCGGACCGTTGCAAGTAGTGCCATCGCTCGTCCGGCAGCATCCAATAGACGTCGTAGCCGTCGCTGAAGCGTATGCCCCAACCGCCCGGAACCTCGAAGAGGTTAAGACCGTGTTCGCGGGCGTAGTCGGCATAGGCACTATCAAGCTGATTCATGACACCCCCAGCACTTCGAACACCGCCATCTGCGAAGGAGTACCAACGCCTGCCTCCTCGGGACCGACCGGCAGATACCGAACGGCGTATCCAAACTGTTCCGCGACACCTCCGGCCCAGGCTTCAAACTCCGCTCGTGTCCACTCGAATCGGTGGTCGCTATGCCGCATCTCCCCTGCGGCGAGCGATTCCCAGATGACGTTGTAATCACGGTTGGGCGTCGTCAGCACGACGGTCCGTGGCCGCGCGTGCTCGAAGACGACCCGCTCCAGCGCGGCCAGCCGCGCCGGGTCGAGATGCTCGATGACCTCAACAAGGGCCGCGGCGTCGAAGTTGGCGAGCCGCTGGTCTCGATAGGTTAGGGCTCCGTGAATAAGCCGGATCCGCTCCCGTTGCCGCTCGGGCAGCCGATCGAGCTTCAATCGCCGATGGGCGATCTCGAGCGAACGCACCGACACGTCCATCCCGACAATCTCCGTAAACTGCTTGTCGGCGAGCAACTCCCGGAGCAGCTTCCCTTCACCGCAGCCCAGGTCAACGACCCGTTTGGCTCCCGACGATCGGATCGCGGCTAGCACGGCGCCGAGCCGCTGTTCGTGCAAGCTCAACTCGCGCTCTTGCGACGGTGTCGGTTGGTTCGTCTCAACTTTTTGCTCAAGGGCTTCCTCCTCGACCGCTTCTTCGGGAACAAGCTGCGCCAACGCTTGGCGGATGAGGCTATATCGCCTAGGCAGGTAGCGTTGGGTAATGAGGTCACGCTCGGGATGGTCCGCCAGCCATGACTGTCCCTTCGAGAGCAGCTTCTCGACCTCATCGGGCCCGATGTAATAGTGCTTCTTGCCATCGAAGACTGGGATCAGCACGTAGAGGTGCTGAAGCAGCTGGGCGACGGTGGTGGTCTGCGAAAGCGTGACCGAGTAGTAAGGGCTTTCTCCCCATTCGGGAAACTTCTCGTCGAGCGGATGCCGCGCGGCGGTGACCTCGTAGCCAAGCGGCCCGAACATCCGCTGCAGCAGCTCCACACCCCCACGAACGGGCAGCACGTCAATCCGAGCTGTCAGCGGGATGGGCGTCCCCAGCAATTCGGGACGCTCCTTTGATCGCCCCGCCAACGCCGAGCCGAAGACCTGCGAGATCGCCACGCTCATCAGCGACGACGCGACGTAGGGCCGGTCGTTGACATACTGGTCCAGCGGCCCACTCTTCCAGTTGCCCTTGCCCCGCACCAGCCCGACCGGATCAACGTCCAGCAGCAAGCACGCGGCACAGCGATCCGCGCTCGCTTCCGGGTAGAAAACGTGCGCCTCGCCGAAGCTGAGGTCAAACGACTGACAGCGGTCCGGGTGCTTGTGCAGCAGGTAACCGAGATCGGCCGCCGGCTGGTGCGTTGTAGAGATGGTCAGGAGCATGGCGGGTTCAATTGGCGGCGGGCTCTTTCGGAGAAATCTTCGCGCCCAGCAGCGTGCGTGTGAGTGAGCCACCGGCGACGAGCAGTTCACTGAGCGCCCGGTCGAGGCAGCCGTAGTCCACGACGATATCCGGGCCGTCGTGTTCTTCGGCGGACAGCACGGCCGCTTTGCGGAGCAGTTCCTTGATGAAGGCGGCGCTGGCGCCTTCGAGCCGGCGGACGAAGTCGGACCGGTCGTCGATGGCGAGCGTTAGTCCCTCGGCGTAGAGTTCAATAAGCCGCGACCGGCACGGTTCGCCAGGGAGCGGAATCTCAATGGCTTGATCGATCCGACCGGGCCGCGCCGACAGAGCGGGTTCGAGCACATCAGGCCGGTTAGTCGTGAGGATGAAGAGGACGTCGCAGTCCTCGTTGAGACCGTCCATCTGGTTGAGCAGCTCGAAGAGCAACGCGTTCGCCCCAACCGTTTGGTTTTCCCGCTCGGCGCCAATCAAGTCGACGTCTTCTAGAATCACCGTCGTCGGGGCGAGCAGCCTCGCGAGATGGCAGGCCGCCTCGATCGAGCCCATTCCTCCTCCGGTAAGAAGGATGACGGTGCGGTTCTCCAGACGCGTCGCCAAGTACGTCGCGCAGAGGGTCTTGCCGGTCCCCGGGGGGCCGTGCAAGAGGAGGCCTCGCTTCAAGTGCCTACCGCACTTCTGAAGCCGTTCGGCGTGGCGTGAAAAACTGATCGAATGACGCTCAATCCGTTCCAGTAGCTCGTTGGGAAGGATGATCTGCTCGCGAGAGATCGCCGGGAGCCGATGGAACTTGACCTCGACCTCGCCGTAGCAGTTGCGTTCCAACGAGAAGACACGGCCGCGATACGCCTTGCCGTGCTGGACCGCTTCGGTGACGCGACGGAGGAATTGCTCGGCGACGGCGCGCTCGTTCGCCATCACCTCAACGAGGATCTTGGGCGGGTACGAATCCCCGTCGCTGGCGATCAATAGCGCAATCGGGCGTCCGGCGTCGTCGGCGGTCAAATAAAGCCCACGCTTCACGCAGGCGATGCGTTCGCCGTCACCCAGGCTGACATCGACGTACTCGACGGGCCCAATGGGAAAGCTCGTCCCGAAAGTCGAATGGACGATCTGCGACAGAGTCGCGCTCGTCTGTCTCTCGACGAGGCCGATCGGCGACGGGGCTTGGGACTTCGCCAGAACCGCCTCAATCGCCAAGTGCAGATTGGGGCGTTCGTACTCTTGGAACACCTGACGGACGACAGGCGACCGAGCGGCCTCACGGCCGAGATGGGCGAACAGGCGCACTCGCGCTGAGCCGGCGGCAAAGAGTGGTGAGAACCAATTGGTCATAGCGCCGGCCTCGGATCGCTCTACGAAAGAGGCCCGCGCCTGCGTGGCGCGGGCCTCGCGAGGGTTTGTCTACCCGTCCCTAAAAGTAGTGGTCCCGCAGCGACCCGTCAAAAGCGGCCTCGCTTCAGGCAGCACCGCTTGAAGCGTTTGCCGCTCCCGCACGGGCAGAGGTCCCGCCGGCCGAGCTTCTCTTCGAGCAGCTTGTCGCCGTGGACGACGCGGACGCCGATCTTGACCTTGCTCTCAGAGGGGTAGCCTCGACGTCGCTTGCTCATCGGCTCGAAACGATGGGCTCCCTTCGATGTAAGGTCGCATGGCACACCTCCTGACTATTTTGGATAGGGTTCAGAGCCAAGCACGACCGCCTTTGACCAGGCCAGGTTCGCTCAACTTTTTTGGCGTTGAGACGGTTGCCGTGGAAGCCACGGCGCTGCCGATCGCGGCCCTCAACCAACGGAGCGAGCCACTTCTTTGGCCAAGGTCACGTCTCGCTCGGCGTAGATCTGCGTCACGTCCGTCGACTGATGCCCACAGATCACCTGAGCGGCCTCTAATCCAAACTGCTTTCGCACCTCCGTCGCCGCCGTGTGCCGCAACTGGTTGGGCGACCACTTCGCATGCCCCGCCTTCTCGCACGCCCGGTGGATCGCGATCCGGTAGGCGTTGACGTTGTAGGGTTCGAGCTTCCCACGGCCGATAGCGAAGCGGTGGGCTCGCTGCATCAGGTCGCTGTTGAGCGGCATGTCGGCTTCGTCGCCGCGACGCCGGGAGAGCCAGACGGTTTCGTCGCCGAGGAAGCAGGGGGCCATCGGGTGACGGTCGAGGTACAGCGTGAGCAGCTTTTGGGCCTTGGGGCCGATCATCACCAGCCGGCGGGTGTCGTGGTGCTCCATCTTGTGCTCGCCGGGCTCGTAGACCCAGACGTCGGCCGACTGGTCGAGGTCGCACGGGCGCAGGGAGCACACCTCCCCGGGCCGCATGCCGGTGAGCCGCTGCAGGCGGACCATGTCGGCGACGATCCGCGGCAAGTGGGGCAGGGTTTGGGCGACCACCGCGTCATCGACCGGGAGCACGGGCCCGGTCTCCCGGGCCTCGCTGCGGCCCCGCTTGAGGCCGGGGACGGTGGTGAGAGCCTGATAGACCGTCGGGCCAATCAACTCGTTCGACACGGCCCATTTGAACATCCGCGTGAGCCGCGAGACCTGCTTGTTGATGTGCTTGCGGCACCAATCGACCTCGTCGATCATCCGCTCGCGGACTTCCTTGAGCTTCACCGGGCCGAACTCGTCGGCCGCTTCGCCGCTGTGGTGGCGGACCAAGACGCGGAGCGCGTCGCCGATGATCTCGGCCTCGCGGGTGACGCGGCCGTTCTTCTTGTAGTAGCCGCGGGCGAAATCGAGGTACGCCAGGGCCAGCTCGTCGATCGTAACGGGGTAGCCGCGGAGGCGGCGGGCCTGCAGCTCCTTGAGCGAGACCTCGGGCTCGGCGGCCTCTTCGACGCAACGCTTCTGCCGGGCGGACCGCCAGTTGGCGATCTCTTCCTGGTAGCGGGCGTGGCTCTTAGCGGAGCCGAAAGGGCCCAGCTGGATGACCCTGCCATGCACGGAGACAACGGCTTGGCCGGTGCTCTTGTGGAGGCGGTACTTGGGCGGGCGGCTGAGGAGTTTGGGCACGGCGGAAACCTGCTGATTGGAAACCAAACAGCGACGACCTCGAGGTTATGAGACAGCCCTTAATTAAGTCCTATCTGCCTTGCATGAACGTGTTTCGTCGCATCTTACACCCTTCTATTCTTGTTTGCAAACACCCGCAAAATCTCGCAAGTTGACGCAATCGCTCGCACTTTTGCGAGCGAAAAAGAGGTAGTAGAATTAATACGCGATAATATCGTTTGTTTAAGTGCGGTAGCTACCGTTCTACACAACGCGCCGAAGAGCCGCTTGCAGAAGTCGATCTAACCTTATGTAGCGAGACGCCTTTGCGTAGCTCTGTTCTTGGCAGGCAGCTTTCTGCTGCTTCGTCCCGTCGATGGTCGCCCATGGCGTCGAACCGCGTAGTAGAGACGCCCCGCTGAGGCACAGCGAGGTGTGGCGGAGTCCTTGCAGCGCTAGCTGGCGAGGTCGTGGGCGTGGGGGACGGCCTCGTGCTCAAGTCGCATAGTTTACCGCCGTGATACGATCGTTTTTGGCGATCTTCCCGCCATTCGGACAGCGTCAATAACGCCAAGTGAGTGGAGCCGAAACCTGTACCACCGGCTAGAACCAGGCCAGTGATCGAAAATCCTTGACGCGATGAAAGGTCGACAGATTCGCGTCATGGAAGTGGCCAGACTCTCTACCGGTACGTGAAAGGATGGCCAGATCATTCCCGTCTATCACCATCGAGGGGTACATGAATGACTGACTGGGCGTGGCAGTGAAAGCGACACACCCCGCCGGCAGCCAGTTCTTGCCGTCATGCCCGAAGTAGAGCATCAAAAAGCGCCGATCGGGGGACACACCTTTCTTGAGAGGCCCAGCCGCCACGTTGCACGTCATCCAAAAGAGCTTCGTAACCGGGTCGTGCAGGATCGCGAATTTGCTCTGACCGCCAGGCCAAGGGTAGTGCTGGTCGTACGCGAGGATCAGATGGCCGTCTTTGTCGGTGAGGTCAAAGAGCGCCGCAATTCCAGGTGTGTCGCCAGGGCTGGGGTTCACCCTCGCGGCAATACGCAAGCGGTCGCCAACCAGCATCATGTTGCCTTCAAGATTCCAGTCGTGGAAACGTTCACGTTCTTTTGTGGCGTAGAGGCGAGTCCCCGAGGGGCGGAATTCGGGAGGGGTCATGACCGCTTCAAGAACATTGGACGCCCTCCAGGCCTTAGGGTCGAGCAGGTCTTCCGATAGATCCCCGGCGATGGCCACGACGCCTTGATGTCGTTGGTCGAGAACCCAGTAGATGTAGCCATCTTTCTCGACGAAGTTAGTCTGGCAGTTCCAGTAAGGTCCTTCTAGCACCTTCACGGGCTTGGCCCACGACTCGCCTCCGTCATCGCTCCGAGTGAAATAGACATCCTCGTGTTGCTTCATCTGGGTGAAGAGGTAGAGTTTGCCCTGGGCGATGAATGGGGTCGCCTCGGCGTAAGGGAGGTCAGGCAATCGTCGCCAAGTTCCTCCGCCATCCGTACTCTTCGTGATAATCAAGTAGCCGCCTTCGGCCTTTCCAACGCGAGATGGCCGTTTCCAGCAGGGGCTAAATGAGAGCAGGTCTCCGTTGGGTAGCCGTATCATCCCCGGATCGTGGATGAAGTAGGCCAGGTTTGGCGTTTGCGCAGCGACGGTGTAGTCTTGAGCGAGCGGCGGGCTAAATAGAGAGCGGGGTTCGGGCGAAAGGTCTCCAATTTCTCCGTTCGACCGTGGCGCATTGGCAACAAGTACAACCCACTTATGTCGCTTGTACGGAACCGAACGGACATCCTCCTCGGGCGGATAGGACTTGAGAACAATCTGTGCCGAAGGAATATCGATCCGCTCGCCCTCGGCAATCTCTTTGGAGTAGACAGAGCATGGGAGTTCTTCCCACTGTCCCTCAAACGCGTTGAACTCAGCAATGCTTTCGACACGGCGGAAGCCGAGTTGTTCGAGAGCGGGCGCCTGAGTGTATTCCTTGACCGTCGGGCTAGGAGTAATGGCATAAACGATTCCCGCCTGAAGACAGACTTTGCGTGTCCCTAGGAGATGGGTGCGTAGAAAGCTCTTTCCAGCAAGTTCTTTCGGCACGCTGTTGAAGCGGAGGTCAACATCCAGGAAGGCTCTTGCGCCCTCACGCAGTGCATCAGTTTCCCATTCTAAAGGAGCTAGCACGGCCAGCGGGCTCTCCGCCACGGGGCTCTCGGTGTCAGACCCTCGTGCTTGACCGGTAGAGAGGATGAAACCAATGAGTGTCACAACGAGAAAGTTGGCGTGACGTCTAGAGGGAATACTCATGCAGAAGTAGCGTGTGTTGCTTGGAATTGAAAAGGGGCAGAGGGTCGCGCGACAGATGCGGCGTCTAAAAACAGCTACGCCTATCATTCAGACGTCGAAATCGACCAGATGCCAAACACGAAAACAAAATTGATATCGTTCCGACCAGGGTGATCGATACTGGCTCTGGGATGGCCGGAGCCAGTAAGAACTGCTTGTTCGATATCACTATCCCGTTAACGCGTAACTCGGCGTTCCACGTCCCTACTTGCGATCCGGATATCACCGTGCCGTGCTGCCAGTAGCCGACACCGAGGGTGCGATCCTGGATCCAGGCGTAGTTGGCGTGGATGCCGCCGTCGGGGCGCCGGAAGACCACATTGACCTGGGATCCCTCCGAGACGCCGTGGACGTAGTTCCACATAACGGCAAGTCGCCCCGTTGATCCATCTGACGCCAGAAACGCTTCGTGAACGACGCCGTATTCGATTTCCGCTTGGGTCGGCCACTCACTCGCCACACCCGAATCGAGGACGCCGGCGACATCGCCAGTGTAGGGGAGCGGGTTGTCCCACCATTCGTCCGGCGATTCAAACGTCTCAACCGCCTTGCCGTTTTGTCGCACGGTAAAGTGCAAATGTGGGCCTGTCGACTGCCCAGAGCTGCCCACCTGACCGATCACCTGCCCCGCGGCAACGATGTCGCCCACGTTTACTGCTACGGAATCCTTCTTCAGGTGGCCGTAGAGAGTCGTCAGACCGTTCCCGTGATCGATGACAACCAGATTTCCGGCCTCGCCGGGGGGGGCTGGGTTCATGGCTGACCAGCGGTCATAAGCCCCGTCGTTTGCAGAGGTGATGGTCCCCGACTTGGCCGCATAGACATCGACCCCTTCTTCCATCGCACGAAAGTGGGCAAGCCCGATGTCCAAGGCGTCGTGCCCGTCGTAGGTAAGCTTACCGCCGCGGTAGTCACCTCGGGCTATAGGACGAGTATCGATATCGACGTAGTTGCCAATGACCCAGTCGTGGAAGGGAGTTCCTCCCATAGGCCACACCAGTTGCGTCTGCGCACCTGCACCTTGTGTCCCTGCCGCTAGAAGCGTAACCAACGTGGCGAAGGGGTAGGCAAACTTAAGCTGCTTGATGCTCCGGAGTTGCATTCTTATCAATCCTGTGAAGGTGTTCTTCAGGCGATGAGGTAGCCACCGTCGATAGGCAGCGTGACGCCATTGATCATTTCGCTCTGGTTACTGAGTAAGAAAGCGACCGCTTGGGCGATCTCATTCGGCTTGGCAAAACGACCGAGCGGTATTTTTGCGAGCATCCCGTCCCGCTTGGCGGGGTCTTTCCACGCCTCTTCTCCCATCGGAGTCAGAGTGACAGTTGGGTTCACAGCGTTGACCCGGATGCGGTGAGGGCCGAGCTCTAGGGCCATTACACGCGTGAGCTGGTCGAGCGCGCCTTTCGATGCGCAGTACGCGGCGTGGTCCGCTATGGCGACCAGGGACGCCTGGCTCGACACATTGACGATGGAGCCGCCAGCGCCGCGTTCAACCATGCCCTTGGCGACGATCTGACTGACAATCAGAACCGAACGCAAGTTGACAGACATCGTGCGATCGAACGCGTCGATCGTCGTCCCGAGAAACGATTGTGGTATCGAGATCCCTGCGTTGTTGATCAGCAAGTCGATGTCCCCCGCCTCTCGAGTCGCCTGAGCCGCCGCCACGGGGTTCTCCAGGTCCACCACGAGGGTTTCGCAAGAGATCTCTTCTGCCAGGGAGTGGAGGTCCTCTCCGGTGCGACTCAGCGCAACCACTTCCGCCCCGCACGACGAAAGTAGACTGGCGATGGTTCGCCCGATTCCCTTCCCGGCGCCGGTAACCAACGCCCGCCTACCCGAAAGGTCAATTGTCATGCCGCTGGTTCGGGGAGCACCCTGGGGGCGGGGGGCGGCGTGCGTTTGGGCGCATTCGGTGAGCTTGATGGACATAGCAAGGGAAGGCGGGGGAGGGAGAGTCTTGTCTTCTGGCTGAGCAATGGCGCGCGAGCCTGAAGGCGCCACGCTTGGATAGAGTCGCGACGGAATTACTGGAGGGAAATCTGCACTTTTACGCTGCTTGCCGGCATGCCGACGGCATAGTCGAAGGCTTCGACACTCTCGGCGAACGTAAACCGGTCGGTGATCAGCGGTTTTACGTCGATCCTTCCGCTGCCTAACAGAGAGAGGGCCTGTGGATAGACGTTCGCGTAGCGGAAGACATGCTCGACTCTCGCCTCTTTAACCGAAGCGCCAATCACGTCGTAGGGAATAGGGCCTGCGGGCATACCGATGTAGACCACGCACCCACCGGGTCGCAGATAGTCAAACACGCTTGCCGCTGCGCGCTCGTTGCCGCTCGCTTCAAACACCGCGTCAGCGCCCCAAGCGTCCGACAGCCGATTGACCTCTTCGGCAAGTGAGACTTCTGCAACATTCACGGCAGTGATTGGGCCTAGCGTCTCGGCGAGGTCGAGCTTTTCTTGCTGCACGTCTGAGATAATCACGCGGCTCGCTCCCGCTGCGATCGCCGACAGGGCGGTCACGATCCCAATCGGGCCGGCCCCAATTACAACGGCTAGGTCGCCGGCTCGTAGGCCGGCCTTGTTTGCAGCGTGAAGACCTACAGCCAGTGGCTCGACCATTGCCCCTTCGGCAAAGCTCACGTTGTCCGGAACCTTGAAGGTGTACGCGGCAGGATGCACCACCGATGGCCGCAAGCAGCCATGCACTGGCGGGGTTGCCCAGAACCGCACCTTCGGGTCGAGGTTGTACATCCCCAGTCGAGCCGCACGGCTCTCGGGGTCCGGGATACCCGGCTCCATGCATACCCGATCGCCGACACCGAGATGCTGCACTCGCGAGCCGACCTCGGCAACAACACCCGATGCCTCGTGCCCGAGAACCATCGGCTCTTCAACGACGAAGGGTCCGATCCTGCCATGCTGATAGTAATGAACATCGGAACCGCAGATCCCAACGGTATGGATGACTATCCGC
This sequence comes from Botrimarina mediterranea, assembly GCF_007753265.1. NCBI lineage: Bacteria > Pseudomonadati > Planctomycetota > Planctomycetia > Pirellulales > Lacipirellulaceae > Botrimarina > Botrimarina mediterranea. Next base: position 2,465,510 of record NZ_CP036349.1, on the reverse strand, counting down.
ACGTCGTTCGGCCCGAGTTCTTCGTCGATCTCGAACGGACGCAGGCTAAGTTCGCCCGCTCGTTCCAAGACGAGCGCCATAGGAATTTCCGAACCACTCATGCTTCCTCCTGGTATCCGGAAGGAGCCGTGCTCTTCAGCCCCATCCACAGCGGTGCGACTACGAACCAAGCAACCGTACCAATCAAGGTGAGAGACTTGACTTGGGGCAGATCGATAACGTTAGTGAAATACAACATCGATGGCGCGAGGACCCCGCCTATGGCGACCAGTGACAGGAACTGGGAAATAGTCTTCATAGGTGATTACGCGTTAGCGGCGGCGTGCGCTGCCTTGTCGCTCTGATAGAGAATTCGGCTCATAACGGCATAGAGCACTGCCGCTATTAGCCAGCCGGGCAGGCTGATGAAGTAGATCTGGACGCCACCCCAGATGACGCTCGCAAAGCAGAGCAACAACGTGAGGATCCACGCGATCGCTACGGCAGGATTGAAGGACCTGCCGGTCCGCTCGGCATAGTTGCTCCGAAAGCCGAGTCGGTCACTGAGCCAGAAGTCGACAAAGATTACGGCGCCAACAGGCATCAGCAGCAATCCGTACAATGCTATGAACTCTAGAAACCGCATCGCGATCGCTGGGAACATACCGGCGACGGTCGCGAGGGCGCCTGCGAACAGGGTGACTGAGAAGCGGGACGCCCGGGGAACAATCGACTGAAAGGCGAGACCCGCTCGGTAGATCGTTGGATTAGCGGTCGTCCAGCCGGCGAGCACCACGCATATCACCCCCGCGACGCCAAGCACCTTGTAGGTCATGGGGCCTGGCAGCACCTCGGTGTTACTTGGATCCTCATATAGCTGCAACGAATACAAGAGCGAAGCCGCGATCCAGGCGACGAAGTGACCCAGGTACATCCCCGAGGCCGTTGCAAATCCGTACCACGACTTGCGTGCAAATCGCAAAACTGTCAGATCAGACATTCCCAGATGCATGGCGATATTGCAAAACCAGGCGAAGAACATCACATGCCAGAACGTAAACTTTGTCTTGCCAGCGAGCGGTTCGCCTCCTTTCCAAATATCGTTGTTTGCTAGCGCCCAAAGGTCGGAGAATGACCCGATCTCGGTTCCCGTAGCGGTGATGAACTGCCGCAGCGCGATAATCCCTAAGGCAAGAAAAACCGCCACTAGCCAGGGCGCTGCGATGTTTGCAAAGTGCGATACGGTCTCGTATCCGTAGGCGGCGACGGCCGAGATCAAAGCCCCAATGCACACCACAGCCAACACCCAGCCGAGGCTGTTGGGGTAGACGTCATCCAGCTGTGGCATCGAAATATTGGTCGCTACACCCACCGCCGTTGCGGCGACGGTAATCATCGAAGCCGCCAACAAGCAGAACATGACGCCGTTGACGCAATTGTAGACAACGACAAGCTTGCGACCGCAAATCCGCTCGAGTTGGTAGTAGAGCGTTAGTCGTTCACGCGTGGCAATCGGCGCCGTGAAGAGAACCCAGGAGAGGACCGCTAGAAGATTGCCTACCAACAAACCAAGAAGCATGTCGAAGGCACTAACGCCAGCCGCGACGAACAGAGGGCCAATCATCAATTCCGTGCCAGCCGTATGCTCTCCCGCATACATGCCGACAAAGTTCTTGAAGCCTAACTGCGCTTTCTCCGGGACCGGAGTCCGCTGGTAGTCGGCGTCAGCCAGAGTAGCGTCAACAGCTTGGTGCATAACGTCCGCGTTTGTGCCAAATGGTTCTTTCCGGGACGGGCCAAACAGGCTCATCTCGGTCGATAGGCTGATTTAAAGGATGTTCACGGAACAGCCGAGCAGTCGCGCAGCTGATGCCGAGCCGTACTCAAGCAATCGCTACACAACTGCCTGGGAGCTGCTTGGGTTGTTGTCGGCAGCAGTTTTAACGGCTTCCCGATCTCCTGGCTGTAATCAGGCGGTGCGCCACTGGAGGAGAAACCGTTCGGGCGACCGCGTCCCTACGGCGAAATCGTCGAGGTGCGTGACGGGTTGTCGCTGCTGAAAGGCGTCTCCGGTAGGCCCACGGCTGGGAGCCATGAGAAGTAGGATGCGCCACCCTGACCAACGGTGGCGTAGTCTCTCAACTGCACGGTAGCAGTCTCACCGCCGCCTACTTCAAGCAGTAAAAATCCTGGGCGAGAAGGTTTGACCACGCACTTCGAGAGTGTGGACGCGTCGAGAGGGGGGATATCAGCCGTTGACTTCAGATCTTGAACGTTGATCCAACAGCCCTTTGAATCGGTGGCTTGTTCGGCGAGGACCTCGATTCTGGCGACATGTTTGCCAGGACCTAAGCCATCAAGCTTCCACTCAAAAGGCCGATCTCTCTTGGGGCCGTACTGATCGACAACGGCGACTTCTTTACCATCCACCGTTACTTTCGCTTTGCCAGCATCGTCCATATAGAAGCCACGCCATTCGAGGGTTTCGCCTTGGAACGCGATGCTGACGCTCGCTCCTTTTTCAGCAGCCGCTCGGAAGTGCCCGTAGGCCTGCCAAGTCTCGCTAAAATCAACCGCCGCCGAATTGGTTTCTTCGTAGGCCATCAGGAGAGGGCCGCGATAAATCGACGCTTTTCCATCGTAGGCCTTCTGTCCTGTCCAGCACCGGAGCGACATGTCCAACCCGACGTCGATGACGTCTCCCGAGTTCCATTCCCGATCGATCTCCAAGTAGGCGCCCGGCTCAACCGCCATCCGCTCGCCGTTGACTGAGACTTGCGTCTTCGCCGACCAGTGGGGAATGCGCAGCTTTAAACCGAAGCGGCTCGGTTCTTGCAAATCGATGCGGACCTTGACCGATCCATCGCGTGGGTAAGTGGTGTCTTGAGTGATCGTGACCGTCTGCCCGTTAACCTCTTCCGCAAACTTGGACGGTCCGTACCAATTGAGCACCAGGCCACCGCGGTCGCGCATCAACGCCCAATCAGAGATCATGCCGAACATCCGCGCGGCGTTTACGCTGCAGCAATTCAATCCCTCGCTCCCAGGGCGCACCTGGAACGCGATGTCGATGGTGCTGGGGATGCGACGACCATCCATCGGCGTGTTATAAGTGCTCCACTCGCCGCTGGGGGCGTGTGTGGCAAGTGCTTGGTTCAGTGTCGAGAGTTCCAGCTCGTCCGCGACCCGTGAATCACCGCTCATTTTGAGCATCTCGACGCTCATCGCCATCCACGCGACGGTGCAGCAGGTCTCGATGGGGCCGGGGTGGTATGGGTCGCCGTGGGCCCGCTCACCAGAGGAAAAGCCGCCGTTGTTGTGACGATCGAGTTTGACGATGCTCCACCAGAAGTGTTCAAAGACGTCGCGATAGTCCTTGTTGCCACCGTTCCAGTAAAGTTCCGCCATGCCCATCAGCGAGTGCAAGCTTTCCCATCGCGGCTTGGGGATCTGGTAGAACTCCAGCCCTTCCAGTCCGGCCTCCAGGTAGTTGCCCGCGTTCGGCGCCGAGAAGTCCAGGACGATCTCGTTGGCGAGATCGCGGTACCGAGGCTCTCCTGTACGCGTGAAGAGCATCGCCAACGAATGGACCACGGCTTGGTTCATCTCGGCGCTCCCAATGGACGAGATTTTCTCGTCCGCGCTCTGGAACTTCTCACAAAACAGGTCTCCGATCCGGCTTGCGCAAGCGAGCGCCTTCTCATCACCGGTGCGGTCGTACCACAACAACAGCCCAACCATCACGTGGTAGTGGCCCCAAGCGTCCCAAGTTCTTCCTCCCTCGGCGTTCACGCCGGTCAGCTGGCATGACTCAGGGAAGGGACCTAGGTAGCCGTTCTCGGCTTGGAGGGAAACGAGTTGTTCAACAAAATCGCCGCCTAGTTCTTCTAATCTCGTGTCATCCGAGAGACGGAGCACTTGTGACAGGCATGTCAGGTATTTGCCCGCGAACTCGCCAGACCAAGGTAGTAGGTTGCGGTAGGGACGTTGGTCACGATCGGCGAACATCGTCAGGATGGCGGGGTTGTCGCGGGGAACCCGCAGCAGCCAGTTCTCGACGACCGCCTGCACAAACTCATCGACCGGTCCAGAAAGTTCTAGCCGAGCAGTTTCCGCCGGCGTGAAGACGGGCTTCGTCTCCGCGTGCGCGGGGCTAAAGGCCGAAGCCTCGGCAATCACGAGCGCTCCGGCGATGAGCCATCGCGCTGCGACGAGCCTCGAACCAGCCGGGGTATTCTCCTGCCGAGCGATTCGCGAACACGACTTATCGGTCATAAACATTGATTGGTAATGCAGTACGCGGCAGAGCGTCAGGCTCAGTAAGGCTGGCGCCTTATTCGGCTGATGAAGTAGTGAGGGGGAAATCAAAAGTGTTGTCCGAGCTACTCGAGGCGACCGTTATCGACAGAGTCGATCCCGTGCTGTAGCGATCAGGAACGATGTTCTCGAGCAGTTCACGTTGGCCCGTCGGCGAATTGGGATCAGGCGCCATACGTCCGCTGGCAGCCATCGATGTGATCGAAACCCGATACTCGCCTCCGGCGCGTACTCCCTGCTCGACGGCTGGGACGACGTATTTGCCATTGGAGATCGAGGATCCAGCGGTGGGACCAACACTCCCGGCCGTTGGCGTAAACTGGATCTCGCCGGACTCCAACGGCTGGCCGTCCAAAGTGACGACCCCTTGTATCTGCCGTACCGGTGAGCCGCCGCAACCGATGATAGCTGAGAGCAGAGCGGCGCCCAGAAAGCGCTGAACGGTCGTGGAGACAACTACTAGTGGGTGTCGTACGTTCATAGGCTGGTGTCGGCCTCGCCGCCGTTGATGCTCCCTAGCGCGATCCAAAGTTGTGTGTCGACGCTGTCGGACACAAACGCGACCGAGCCATCCACACGGGCGCCGTTTACGCCACCTGGATGCAAGCTCCGCGCCGCCCAATAGGCGGTGCCAAAGCTTGGCGATCTGGAGCAAGGGGCCTCGGGACGCTTCTGTGTGGGGCATCCGTAGGCGTCCTTGTCGTCGAGGGTCGAATTAGGACCCAAGCGATGGGTGTAGGCGACGCCGTGGTCCACCGCCCATGTGCCGCGGAAGTCCGGCTCGCCGTCAGCGCCGCTGATTACTTCCGAGAAAGCGAACGTGTGCGATGTGCCATCTACTACGTGCTTGGTGGACCGTCTGCGGTTGAAGTTGAACAGTGCGCGTAGTTGTGAATCGACAGAAGGGTTGTAGTAGGGATGGTTGATGTTGTTGTCGGCCGACCAGCCTCCCGGCTCAACCCACGAACCGTCCGCGCTAAAGCAGGCGACGTAATTGGAGTGTGACCAGCCCCAGTCCTTCACGTAGCCGTGCTGGTCGCTGGGGCACTGCAGCGCCTTGATGTCGGTCCGGAATAGTGGACCATTCCTATCCGCAAAGCCTGCACTCCGATCGCCGTAGTCCCAATCGTAACGATCGGCGATTGCGGCCTCCTCCAGATAGGGCATCAAGTAGATCGTCCATTGATGGACGACGGTACGTTCCGCCTCGTTGTCTGCCTGCGAGCCTGGAGGAAAGTGCTGCTTACTGGCGTGGTGGTTCTGTAGAGCTAGGCCGACCTGTTTCAGAGCATTTATACACTGCGTGCGTCGGGCGGCCTCACGCGCGGCTTGGACGGCGGGCAAGAGCAAGGCGACCAGGATCCCGATGATCGCTATGACGACAAGCAGCTCGACAAGAGTGAACGCCATCGCCCTCCGACGCCCGCTGGCGGCTGGTGGTCTTGCAGCAGGCAATCGCTCGTGCTCGCTCCAGAACTGTGTCGGAGTCTTGCAAGTGTCCTTCAAGGTAACTCTCCCTTCGGCATTTCGTGGTAGACGTTGCCCCGCCCCCGACGTTACGCGCCGGGCAACTCGGGCAATCGCATGGTCTCTACGGCCACCCCGAACCGCAGAGACCAGCGATCGCGGCAGATGACGATCTTAGAAGTCGCCCGGCTGCTGGACGACGACTCCGCCAAACTTGAATCGATCGAAGTATCAACGGCGGCGGTATCCGACCATCGTCAGCATGACGATCGAAAGCGTTGCTAATGCGGCCGGTTCTGGGATACTGATCTCCCGTGACTGAACCGCCGCAGAGGACCCGTAGTTCGCCTGCCACACGGTGTAGTCGGCCGGGTCGACGCCATCGACGCCGTTGCCGGCGCCGTTGATGGCCGCTTCATCGGCGGCTCCTAGATTGTCACGCCAGACGGTATAGTCGGCGGCGTTAACAAACCCATCGCCATTGAAGTCGCCTGCGAGGGGGCCTGCCGAGGCGGGGGCGTGCTCAAGTCGGACATTGTCTAGCAGATAGATCGCCCGAGGGTCGTCGGCGAGGGGGTTGGATCCGCCGTCGGCGCCGGTGGCCAGGAGGACTAGGCGGAGCGTCTCGCCGATGTTCGGCAGCCCCTGCGGGATCTCGAGTGTCGCGGTCAAATCAGTCAACTCGACGCTGTTCGCCGCCCCCACGGCGAAAATGTTCTCACCTAGCAGGGTCACACTGCCGTTGGCCGCAACGGACTCGAAGTTAATTTGGAATGGCGAGGTCGTGGGCTCGTAGCCCGGAAAATGGGCGACACCGACCGTCAAGCTGTAAAGGCCCTCCTGGATGGTCGTCGTATCTTGGTAGAACGCCGCGCCCCAACCGCTATCAGCGCGCACTGTTAAGGCGCCAAACTGATCTCCATCTTGGTTGCTGAAAAGTGGCTCAGCGGGACGATACTGCGTTGCGTTGGCCCCACCGGATGCCGGCACTTTCCAATCGAGTGGATCGAAGGAGTGCTCGCCCACTTGGACAGATCGTGCGGGGCCGGAGGTTGGAGTAAAGGTAGCCCGCACGTTATCCATCATATAGCTAGCCCGCGGATCCTCGGGATTAGACCCACCATCAGCCCCCGTCGCGAGTAGGACAGGGCGTAAGGTTCTCCCGATCTCCGGGTGACCCGAAGGAAATTCCAATTCGACCGTGACGTCTGTCAAAGCGGTGCTGTTAAATGTACCAGTGGGAAAGGAATTTTCTTGCACCAGCACAGTGCCAAGACCATAGCCGACTGCTTCGAAGTTGATGTTGAAAGGAGCGGTGGTCGGTTCGGCTCCCGGCTCGTGTCCGACACCGATGGTAAAGCTATAGGTGCCCTCTTCGATCCGGGCGACATCCTGGTACAGAGCGGCGAATCCCGCTTCTGCCGTTACAAAGATATTGCCTAAGTAGTTGCCATCCTGATTGGCGTAAAGCGGGCTAGGGGTCTCGAACAAGGACGCAAATCCGCCTCCCCAACCTCTTCCCCATTCCCTTGGACCATCGATCACCTCGGTATTGGGATCGACAGTGACAGACTCGAAGGAGGCGTCCAGGATCGAAATGGGGTTCGCGGCGTCGGCTGCTGGGATTGCCGTAAGCAACAGGGTCGCTAGTGACCCACAGCGAAGCGTTTCTCGAAGCATCGAGGACTCCTAGTTGATTAGTCCGAAAAGAAAAGTAGCCGACAGCTCCGGCGCTAGCGGGCCGTTTTTGAAATAGCCCCCTCACCGGTCACCGCCGAACGCGGCGACATGGCCAACTCAAGCCCGGCGAGCGTCTCTATCCATGCTGGATCGCAGATGGACGCCCGCCATGAGATTGCGTGTCTGGAAAAGCGAATGATCTTGGCAGACGTGCGTCACGCCCCCAACCGTATCAAGCGACCTGGAGAAAGCAAAGGAGCTTTTGTGCCCGGGTGCATGAGTTTCTTTGCAGAGGTGCCAGGAAGGAGATGGAGCGGATCGCCGGGCAGCAACTGTCACGATCGTCCTGTAAAAAGCAGCGTATATAGGCGGGTCGCGGCTTGGGTGGCTGGCGTGCTCGGGCTGGCCGCTCGGAATGCATTGCTATGTCAGCGGAGATCTTTTACTCTCTTCGCTAGAGAATTATTCTCCCGGCCGCATCTGATCCAGGAATGTCGCCGCACAGCGTCTAGGACGCGCGACAATCCCCCTTCGTAAGACTTGGCAGAGAGACCACAGCAATGGCTCCACGTCCCCGCGTTGCCCTTGATGTCGAGACTTCCCGTGTTTATGGACGAGGAATCTTGAAGGGGATTTCCAGCTATCTCGTTTCCAGCCGACCCTGGTCGATCTACATCGAGCAACACGAGATCGGTGGTGATGTGCGCCGTCTTCTCTCACGCTGGGGCGGGGACGGGATCATCACCCGTCAGCTCACCAGCGACGCAAAAGAGGCCATCCAAAGCTTAGGAATTGCCGCCGTCGATTTGAGCAATTTCCAGCCGAGTATGGGTCTTCCTCGCATCTGTTCGGCCGACAGCGCGTGCGGGCGTGTGGGAGCCCAACACTTCATCGAGCGGGGCTTCAAACATTTCGCCTGCTGCAGTTACCGGGGGCAGTATTGGTCACAGCAGCGAGCCGAGGGATACGCCCGCGAAGTAGCCTTTTCAAACCACGACTGCGCTGTCTATGAGCAGCCGTTCCGAGTCCAGGCGCAGAAATGGGACCAAGATCAGAATCGGCTCGCCGAGTGGCTTGCCGAATTAGAGAAGCCCGTTGGAGTGCTCGCCACAAATGACCTACTAGGGCACCACGTCCTCGATGCTTGTGGGCGCGCTGGATTGATGGTTCCCGAGCAGGTCGCCGTCCTAGGAGTCGACAACGACGAACTCTTATGCAATCTAACTAACCCCCCCATGTCGAGCATTGTCCTCGATCCAGAACGTATCGGCTTTGAGGCGGCGAAAAAACTAGATCAGATCATGACCGGGGGGGGCGCTGATGCTGCAGAAGAGGAAGTAACAGAGATACCATCACGCGGCATTGTGGTGCGGCGGTCCACGGATATCTTCGCGGTGCCCGATCCCGAAATCGCCCGTGCACTGCGCTATATCAGAGAGCACGCTTGCGAGGGCGTCACCGTCCAGGACGTTCTGGATTACATGAACGTCTCAAGAAGCTGGCTCGAACGGGGATTCCGAGAGCATTTCGGCCGCTCACCCAAAGCCGAAATAAGGAACGTCCAGATCGCCAGATGCAAGGAGCTTCTACGGATGACCGATTTGTCGCTAGAAGGCATCGCGAGGCTGGCCGGCTTCAAACACACAGAGTACATGGGCGTCATGTTCAAAAGGGAGATGGGCTTGTCACCAGGTAAGTACCGCAACAGCTACAGCTAACCTACCGGCGCACATTTCTTTCCTTGCCAATTAGCCGTGATCCCATCGCCCAGGTGTTGACTCGATATGTCGAGGCATAAGATGACTGACTCGCAATCTCCAGGCCCCTCGTCGGGCATGAATGCTGACGATCGCAAGAGACAAATCACCGTCCTGATCGAAGCCGATGACGCGTGGGGAAGAAGCGTACTTCAAGCGATCGCCCGGTTCGCAAGCCAGGCAAATTGGGAGCTCTTAATTGCGCCGCGGGACGCCGAGCGCCGCCTGCGGATACCAGAGGAATGGAGTGGCGATGGCGTGATCGCTCTCGTACGAGACGTCTCACTGTTGAAGCACTTACGGCGACGAGGAATGCCTACCGTCAACATCTCGGGTATGTTCCACAACGCTCGTTGGCTGGGGCACGTGGCGACGGACAATTTTGCCAGGGCCCGTCTGGCTTACGAGCACTTCTCAAGTTTGCGAGTGACGCACTTCGCCACCTATTGCCCCTCGCTTCGTCGGGAAGCGGACCTTCGCGGGGAAGAGTTTGTGCGTTATGTGCACAGCCGAGGTTATCCTTGCGAAGTCCTCGTCTCAGAAGCAGATGCGGCGAGAACCGAAAGGTCAAGTGATCGTCAACGTATCGCCGCCAAGCTTAGCATCCTGCCGAAGCCCGTCGGGGTCTTTGTGTCGGACCCGTACCCGGCGAGAGAGCTCGTCGAAACCTGCCAGTCGCACGGTGTCGATGTCCCGGGCGAAGTCCTTGTGCTTTCTGGCGACGAAGACGATCTCTTGTGCAACCTGATTCTTCCATCGGTGTCTAGCATTGAGCTGGCAAGCCATCGGATCGGGTGGGAAGCCTGCAAGATCCTTGACTCGATGGTTCGAACGGGAACTCCACCGAGCCAGCCGCAGCTGCTGGCGCCGCTTGGTATTTGTGCGCGGCGATCGACCGACCATAACGCGATCGGCGACTCCTGCATGGAGTCGGTTCAACGGTATATTCAGCAACACGCGACGGGGCAACTCCAGATAAGAGACCTGGTACGCGTCGCCGGGATGTCTCGGCGTTCCATGGAGTTGCGATTTAGAGAGGTGTTCGGCCGAAGCCCGGCTGAAGAGATCCGGCGTGTACGAGTCGAAAAGGCGCGTCAGATGCTGCTGAATTCGTCGATGAGCGTTTCGGGGGTAGCCGCTGCATGCGGATTCTCGAGTGGCCCCTACCTAACGAGCGTCTTCCGTAAAGTTTATGGAAAGACGCCTAGCGATCTGCGAGCAGGGAGATCCGTTAAGTTGCACGGTCTATCTCGGACTAGTTGACGCCGGAAGCTCTGCAGGAGTGGGCCAGTCGGTTTCTTGCACCAAGGCGACGAGGTCGTCGAAGATCGAGTTGCAGAAGTGATCTGTGTATGGCGATTTCCTCGCATTGCAGAGCAGCGCGTAGCAGACGCCATCTCTCTGGCAAATCAGCATGGTGCTGGAGCCCGGCAGGGACCCAAGATGGGTGAGGTGCGTCCACTCATGTTGATCGTCGGTGAGAATCTTCCACCCCAGTCCGTAGTACGCCTTGGTCGGCGCGCCCTGAGGATCGTATCCCGCTGCGCCCGAGGGGCGGGCGACGGTCGCGTTGAGCAACGCGTTTGAGCGCGGAGGGCCAACCGCGTCGGCATAGTAGGTCGACGCATACTTCGCCATATCCGTGGCGGTCGCAATCCATCCCCCGTGGGCATCCATCGCTTCCAGGTTCCACACCCCATAGGGTTCGGGAACTAGCGTCTGACTATCGGGGTCAAAGACCGACGGGCCAACCCCGGGGTCGTAGTACTTTACTTCTCGCGGATCTTTGCCTTGTGACAAAGTGTGTCCTATCCGCATGTCGGTGACGCCTGCCGGAGCAAGGATTTCATCTCGCACAAACGTTTCGTAATCCATGCCGCTCACTTGCTCAATGATCCTTCCGAGCAGTAGATAGCCAAAGTTGGAGTAGCAGTACCGCTCGCCCGGCTCAAAGTCGAGTGGCTTGCTCAGCACGTAGCGAATCGTGTCGATTTGACTCGCGGGTGGTCGCTTTCGGAATGCCTGAGCGACACGGGCCGACTCGAACATAGGATCTCCCGAGATGCCGCGGTCCCATCCTGCGCGGTGTTGAAGGAGGAGTTCGACCGTGATGTCTTTGAGACGTGCGTCACTCAAGGCGTTCTGTTGCGGGAAGTAGTCGGTATCTTCCAGCAAGGGAAGCACAGGGGCGTCGAGATCCAGCTTCCCCGATTCAGAGAGACGGAAGATAGCCGTGGCCGTCAGTGGCTTCGAGAGGCTGGCGACTCGGAACAGGCTGCACGACTGAACCGGTGTTTTGTTTCCAACATCGGCCCATCCAAAGTTTCGCGCGTATAGCACCCTCCCATCGCGAACGACCGCCATCGATGCGCCGGGGATCTGGTGCTTGGCGAACTGATTGAGAAGATACTTCTCGAACGGGGGCTCCCAATCATCGGGTATTTCATTCCAGATGCGTTCTTGTGGAGTCGCGGTAGTCGAGTCCCTGGAAAGCGGCGACGGAGTATCGATGTTCTTGTCACTCTCTTGATCGCCCAGGCATGCCAGCGGCGCTAGGGCAGCCAGCAGGATGACGGAGAGTCGAAACAGCCTCTTGAACTCAACCATAAAGCATAAAGAGGGACATCGAATTCTTGATAGTAAAGCACCGCACGTGACTAGGCTGAGATTTGCGAGAAATCCGACGGGGAAAGTCGAGGTGGGCTCCCCGTGAGAGCGAGCTTCCCCGCCATAGCGTGTCCCCAGTCTTATAGCACGGTGCGATGTCCTCGCCGTGTAATGTGGGCGCGGATTACAGGAGATTTGCGCTGCAGCATAGCGTCCTCGCCGTACGGCTCTGCTAACGTCATCTTCAAGGATATCGACGGCGCCGCGTATAGGTTGCCCCGTGTCTGCCCCCCTTCGAAGTAATCACTGCGAATGTCTCAGATAGTCGGTAACGCGCCCCTTAGGACTTGTGCTGAGTCAGGCGTTATGGCGGAGGTGCTCCGCAACTACCAGCGAATTATCGTTTTCACCGAGGGGCAGGCCAACTCGGGATTCGCGAAGACCGCCATTAGTTTGTTGCGCTATCGTCAAGAGCACGTCACTGCCGTCCTCGACAGCAGCGTCGCTGGGAAGCGTTGTCAGGAGGTATTTGGAGCCGGGGGTGAAACTCCGATCTGTGGTAGTCTTGATGAGATCCCCCCGGCAGATGCTCTGTTCATCGGTATCGCCCCAGCCGGCGGAAAGCTCCCCATCGAGTGGCGGCCTGCGATCGCTGGCTGCCTGCGGCGTGGGATCGACATCGTCTCCGGTCTTCACGAGTTCGTCTCCGAAGATCCGGAGTTTGCTGAACTCGCACAACGGCACGATGTTCGGATCATCGACATCCGCAAGAACGGGCATTCGCGGGTAGCTGGCGGCGTCGCCTTCCGCAGGTCTAATCTGCGTATCCACACGGTCGGACAAGACTGCAGCGTTGGAAAAATGGTCTCGGCGATCGAAATCGACCGTGAACTTAAACGGCGCGGCCATGATTCTAGCTTTGTGGCCACGGGCCAAACGGGAATCATGATCGACGGCGCAGGCATACCTGTCGACGCCGTGGTCGCTGACTTCATCAGCGGGGCGATCGAATCGCAAGTCGTCGCGGAACAGCATCACGATTTTGTACTGATCGAGGGGCAAGGGAGTCTGGCGCACCCGAGCTTCTCTGGTGTGACGCTCGGACTGCTGCACGGCTGCGCGCCGCAAGGGCTAGTGATGTGCTACGCGCCCGCTCGGAAAGCGGTTCTCGGTCTTCCTCACGCGCAGCTTGTGCCACTGATCCGTTTGGTGGAACTGTACGAGAGGATCGCGAGCGTACGCGCCGCCGCCAAGGTCATCGGAATAGCAATCAACAGCCACGGCCTTAGTGAATCCGAAGCCGCGCATGAATGCGTCAGGGTCTCTGAATCGCTTCAGCTTCCAGCATGCGACGTGTATCGAGACGGAGCGGGTGTGCTAGTCGACGCTGTCCTGAGTTACCGAGACGAGATACTCCAATGAAGTTAGAAATCCAGGTCCTCGATTCACCCCTGGCGCGCCCCTTCACCATCTCGCGTGGCACGATCACTAGTCAGCGGACGGTGATCGTTAGGCTCGAGCTGTTGGGAGTCGTCGGCTACGGCGAAGTCAACGAAAGCGACTACTACGGGCATAAGGTCGAATCGATCGTCGCTTCGCTTAAAAGCGTCAATCGAGAGGTTGAGTCGTGTTCACTTGCCTCGGGTGATCAGCTTTGGAAGGAGCTGAACGAGACTTTGGCGGGCGATCTGTTCGCGTTATCCGCTCTGGACATGGCCGCACACGATTTGTTTTCCAAGTCAGCGGGGCAGTGCTGCTGGGAAACCCTAGGGCTGTCGTGGGGCAGTCCTCCGCCTTCGAGTTGGACCTTAAGCGTCGGGACTCCTAGTCAGGTCGTCAGAGAGTTTCAGCTCAATCCGGGCTGGGGAATCTACAAGGTCAAGCTGGGAACTTCACAGGATTTGGAGGTCATCGCCGCATTGCGTGGGCACACGGACGCGCTCATCCGTGTTGACGCCAACTGCGCCTGGAGTTCAAGAGAAACGGTCGAAAAATCGGAGGCGCTTAGTCAATTGGGGGTGGAGTTCATCGAACAGCCGCTCCCCGCCAACGCCCCCCCCTCCGAGCATAAATGGGTGCGAGAGGAATCCGCATTGCCGATCATCGCCGACGAGAGCTGTTGCGTTCCCGCCGACATCGAGCGCTGTGCGGAACTCTTCCACGGCGTCAACATCAAGCTTTGCAAGTGCGGCGGATTAACGCCGGCAGTACAAATGTTGCAAGAAGCACGATCGCTTGGCCTCCGGACGATGGTGGGCTGTATGGTCGAAAGTTCGATTGGCATCTCCGCGGCGACGCAGCTCTTGCCGCTCCTGGATTATTGCGATCTAGACGGCGCCCTGCTACTTGCGTCCGACCCGGCGGTTGGCGTGACCGTCGAGCAAGGCGTGGTTTCCCGGCCACGGCGGGCCGGATGTGGCGGGGTGCTCCGAGACGAGACGTGTTTCACTATGTGATCGGGTGGCGACCAGCAGCACCTACCTCTACGGGTTGGATTATGTTTTCTGACAAAGAATTCATCGGTCGAGTGCCTTACCACGTCGGCGTCTTTGCGGGCGTCATTCTCATGGTCGGCACGCATCTCCCGGCGGCGGAGCGCCCGGTGGATTACTCGCCCGTGATCGACCAACTGAAAACTTTCATCCGCGACGAGGTCGCCGCCAAGGACTTGCCGGCGACCTCCATCGCCCTCGTGACGGGTGATCACTTGGTCTGGTCCGCTGGGTTTGGTTCGGAGAACAGATCCAACAATAATCCTGCGTCTGCAAGCACGGTCTACCGGGTGGGATCGGTCTCCAAGCTGTTCAATGCCTTGGCGGTGATGCGGCTGGTCGGTGAGGGAAAGCTTGACCTGGATGAGGACGTGAGGACCTATCTTACCGAATTCGCTCCCGCAAATACGTTCGGCACGGCGATTACGCTTCGGTTTCTCTTGTCGCATCAGTCGGGTGTTGTGCGGGAGCCGCCAATTGGCAGCTACTTCGATGCGACGTCTCCGTCGCTCGCCGAAACGGTGGCGTCGCTCAACGACACCCGTATCGTTTTCGAACCGGGCACGCAGACCAAGTATTCCAATGCGGCCGTGTCAGTCGCGGGCCTCGCCGTCGAACGGGTAGCGGGAGAGCCCTACAACGACTACTTGCAGCGCGCGGTTCTCGATCCGCTGAAGATGAAGGCGAGCGCCTTCCGCCCGACGGCCGCGATCGAGGAGCACTTACCTGAAGCATGGATGTGGGCCCACCACTACGGACGGTTTCCTGCGCCCGCGTTCGAAATGGGCATTCTGCCAGCCGGCAATCTGTACTCCACGGTCACCGATCTCTCGCAACTACTGATCACGATGTTCCAGGAGTCGCCTCCCACTGAACTTGGGATTGACCGAGACGTGCTATTGTCGATGGTTCAGTTTGACAGCCCGGAACACCAACCAGGACACGATTACGGCATTGGATTTCGGCTCGGCGACCTAGATGGCCATCCCAGCTTTGAGCACGGCGGGGCGGTCTATGGTTACGCGACGCTCCTCAAAGGTATCCCTGAAGAGAAAGTAGGCGTCGTTGTGGCGATAGCTCTCGATGGCGCGAACGGTGTCGCAAACCGCATCGGCGACTACGCCCTACGTTTGATGCTGGCGCAGAAGTCCGGGCATCCCTTGCCGAAGTATGAGACGTCCCAATCGTTGGCGTTGGGCCAAGCCGACCGGTTGGCCGGGCGTTACCGATGCGGAGAACAGTCCATAGTAGTGGTCGGTAAAGGAAGCAAGGCATTTGTAATGTATCGCAACTCGCTCGGAGAGATCAGGCGGGAAGGCGAGAACCTAGTCATTGATGACGTGCTCAGGCACGGTCCCGCCCTGCAATGGAACGAGACGGCGGGGACGATCAAACTCGACGGACAGATCTGGTCGCGCCACAACACTCAGGATTCCCCCGAGAAGAGTCGGGCGTACCCTGACCTTGTGGGTGAGTACGGATGGGACCACAACGTCCTCTACGTCTACGAGGATCACGGAAAGTTGCGGGCGCTGATCGAATGGTTCTACGATTACCCGATGACCGAACTGGGGAACGATCGGTTCGGCTTTCCCGACTCAGGACTCTATAAGGATGAGCAAATCGTCTTTGTTCGCGATGCCTCGGGGGACGTCACGCAGGCGATCGCAGGCGGAGTACGGTTTCCGCGCCGACCTACTACTGCGGTAGACCCCTCCGAGGCGCCAAGCGGTGAGCTTCGGCCTCAGGTTCTCGACACGGAGTAGTCCTCCCCGAGAGTTAGCGAGGATTACAGCTGGCCCTTCCTTCGAAACAATCCGTGGCGCCACCGAGCCGTTTGCAATCCCCGCGCCGCCTGTCGACTCCCATCGGACAGATTTCGCCTACCCCCATGCGGATAAAAGATGCCCCTTAGTGTGCTTGACTTGTTTACCATCGGAATTGGGCCCTCGAGTTCGCACTCGGTCGGTCCCATGCGGGCCGCCAACCAATTCATTGTGAGTCTCAAGGAAGCCTGTCACCTGAGTAACTGTGTTCGCATAGAGGTTCGCCTGTATGGCTCCTTGGCCCTTACAGGCAAAGGACACGGCACCGACAAAGCAGTGCTACTAGGCCTTGAGGGAGAGCGGCCCGAGTCGGTCGATCCCGACACTATGGAGGGCCGCGTCGCAGCGATCCGTGAATCGCAACAGTGCCAGCTGCCGGAAGGGCCGACGATCGCCTTCTGCGAAGAAACGGACCTCCTCTTTCTCCGGAAGGAGTCTCTGCCATTCCACCCCAACGGAATTCAGTTCTCAGCTTTTGGCCAGCACGGCCAGCCGTTAGCGGTCACGAAGTGCTACTCAGTCGGGGGCGGCTTTGTCGTCGGTGAAGACAAGGCTCGCGCCGACTCCGCTACGCCCTTGGTCAGCGGTAGTGCTTATCCGTTCAAGACGGGGAAGGAACTGCTGCAACTCACCTCCGACAAGCAACTCTCGATAAGCGACTGCATGCTCGCTATTGAATCGACGTGGAGAAGCGAGGCGGAGACTCACGCCAGGCTACTCACTATTTGGAAGGCAATGCAGGATTGCGTGACGCGTGGATTCCATCAGCGGGGGATACTTCCCGGCGGATTGAAGGTCCGCCGTCGAGCGCCGGAACTCTTTGACTCCCTCGCACGTCGAGAACGCGAGAATCAGGCGAGTCAGACCGCCATTATGGAGTGGGTCAACGTGTTCGCCATGGCGGTGGCTGAAGAGAACGCCGCTGGCAGTCGCGTGGTGACGGCGCCGACCAATGGAGCCGCTGGGGTGATCCCCGCCGTGCTCCACTACTACGTCAAGTTTGTTCCTCAGGCGAATGAAGAAGGGATCGTGCGATTCCTGCTCGCCGCGGGTGCTATAGGGATTCTCTACAAGTTGAACGCCTCGCTTTCCGGAGCCGAAGTTGGTTGTCAGGGAGAGATCGGCGTCGCCTGCTCCATGGCGGCGGGAGGGTTGGTTGAGGCGCTCGGAGGAACCCCTCAACAGGTAGAAATGGCGGCTGAAATTGGCATGGAACACAATCTCGGACTCACCTGCGATCCGATCGGCGGTCTAGTTCAGATCCCTTGCATCGAACGCTGCGCCATGGCGGCGGTCAAGGCGATCAACGCCTCTACGATGGCGCTCAACAGCGACGGGACCCATCATGTAAGCCTCGATCGGGTGATCCGAACGATGCGTGACACGGGACGAGACATGTTGACGAAGTACAAAGAGACTTCACGCGGCGGACTCGCCGTCGCCTTCACTGAGTGTTAGCCCGACGACACGCGTACCGCCATAGAGGGAGATCCCACGATGCATCTGATGCACGGCGCTCCGGGCCGACGAAACACTATCGACAACGGGGAGTATCTCTACTTCTGCGGCACCGGCTACCTCGGCCTCCAGAATCACCCCAGGCTCATCCAGGCGTCATGCGAGGCTGCACGACAATACGGCATGGGGACCGCTACGTCGCGTACGGGCTACGGGACCGCGCCCCCCGTCGCAGAGGTAGAGAAGAAGTCGGCTCAATTCTGGGAAGCCGAGGACGCCTTCTACTTCGCGTCGGGCTATCTGGGCAACCAGGTCGTATTATCGGTCCTGGCGAAGTCGGCTGGAGTCGTCCTTCTCGACGAACACTCTCACTACAGCATTATTGACGCCTGTAAGAGCTCTGGATTGCCTGTCGTCCGGTTCGCCCACAACGATACGCAGGCGTTGCAAGAGGCTCTACGAGCGAACGCGGAGCCGGGGAATGCGCCATTGGTCATGTGCGACGGTGTCTTTGCCACTAGCGGCGAGATCGTTCCGATTCGAGAGTACATCGAGGTGCTCCAGGAGTACGATGGAGCCATGCTCTGCATGGACGAATGCCACGCGTACGGGGTGCTCGGCGAGACCGGTCGGGGCGTTTATCAGCAGTACGGCATCGCGTTGAGCCGGGTAAACCAATCTCTCTCCGATCTCGACCCACCAAGCGGGACGCGACTGTATTCGCTTGGCACGCTGAGTAAGGCCTTTGGGGGGTACGGCGGAATCGTCGCCGGCTCACGTTCTTTCATCAAGGAAGCAAGAAACTCGTCACGCTACTTTAGCGGTGCGAGCGCGCCGCCTACTCCTGTGGCTGCGGCGAGCGCCGCAGCGCTCGAAATCGTCGCCGCGACACCCGAGTTGGTCACGCACCTCCAGCATAATGCGAGATCCCTCCGTCAAAGACTCCGTTCCCTGGGCCTCGAAGTTGACGACATCCCAACACCTGTCGTCGGTCTCTCAATAGGGGACGAAAACAACATGCGGCGAATACAGCAGGGAATGGCGGATGACGGAGTCTTAATCGCCTACGCAAGAGAATATTCCGGCCTCGGTCCCTGCGGGGGCTTGCGGATCGCGGTCTTCGCCACGCACACAGAAGCGGACCTGCGTGATCTATCTGGATGTTTGGCCCGGCGCCTTTGACGAGCGCCGCCTACCTGCGGGCGGGCGCCGTCCGTCATCGGCGTGACAGCAATAGGCGGATTGGCTCAGCAAGCATGCTGTTGTCCGTTAAAAACCACTCATTCCACCCCCTTTCGGTTGGCGCCGATGCACCCATTGATCCATCCCAACGACGCGTGGACGCTCTGGGCGGTGATTGTCTCTTGCACGGCAGGGGCGATCTGGCTCGAGCAGTCGTATAGATGGGCGGCGACGATCAGCGGCCCCGTCCTGGCGTTGGTCGCCGCCATGCTGCTCTCCAATGTAGGCGTCATGCCGGCGGAGGCTGCCAGTTATGAGTTTGTGGGTGACTATTTGGTGCCACTGGCGATCCCGCTTCTGTTGATGCGTGCGAATCTCGTCCGTATCGTTCGGGATTCTGGCTCGATGCTTTTCGCGTTCCACTTCAGCGTCCTCGGAACGATACTCGGCGCGGCGGTTGCTACTCTCCTCTTGCATCGAAGAATCGAGGACGTCGCCGATGTCGCGGCCCTGATGACGGCGAGTTACATAGGCGGAGGGGTGAACTTTTTTGCCGTGAAGGAGACTTTTGGGGTCAGTGAGAGCCTAACGAACCCGCTGCTGGTGGCCGACAACTTCATCATGGCGGGGATGTTCCTAGTGCTCATTTCGATCTCTGGTAACGCTTGGATTCGACGCCGCTACGCCACGTCACCGCTCGTTGATCAGGTGAGACAAGTAACTCCACAAGAGTCCGATCACGACAAAGCCGGCGAAGGAGAACGAGGGGGGAGTCGGCCAATAGGCATACGCGATATCTCCGCGAGCATCGCCATCGCGTTGATCGTGGTCGCGCTGGCGAACCAAACCAGTGGCCTCGTCGTGAGGTGCTTCGCACCGTCCTTTGTGGCGTCGATACTCGGCAATCTATTCGTGATGATCGCCGTCTACTCGATGCTGGCGGCCACGGTGCTCTCGACGGTGGTGAGCCGTATCGTCGGCTATGAAGCGATCGGCGGCTTTTTGCTGTACCTGTTCCTTTTCACGATTGGACTTCCCGCGGATATCCCCGCGGTCATCCAGAATGCCCCCGTATTGCTGCTGTTCTGCCTTATAATTGCGACGACGAACCTTGTCGTGACGCTAACCCTGGGGCGAATTTTCAAGATCGACCTAGAAGACTTGGTGATCTGCGTGAGCGCCACTCTAGGTGGGCCGCCGACGGCTCTCGCGCTGACGATCGCAAAGGGATGGCATCGACTGACAGCGCCGGCGTTGCTCGTAGGCATCTGGGGTTATGTGATCGGAACGATGCTAGGCATCACGGTGGGGGAACTGCTTCGGTAGAGCTTCGGATACTGCTTATCGAGTATTAACATGTCCCGAATAGTAGTACCATGCGAGCGATTTTTGTTCGCGATCGTGAAAGCATAGCCGCGCTCGGAAGCGGTGACCGGCAGTCCGATAGTTCATGTCGTACTCTCGGACCGCCTGGCGGCGGCTCAGCTCACCCGTCAGAACGCGGCGACGGACTTCGGCCACAGCTCAATATCGGTTAGCACTACTTGCGCCTCGCTCGCCAGAGGAAGCAGAGATAGCCCTCGGGAGGAGGCTTTGCGCCCGCGCCACGGCTAATCAGCTGCCTGCGAATGGCTCACTCAGAACAGCTGCGGTCGGCAGCCGAAGTGGGCACCACCCGACGACCTCAAGGTTATGGGACAGCGCTTAACAGTGCGATGAATAGCCGCATACCGATGTCCTGCCGACCTTCTGTAGCGGGATGCCTTCGCGTGGCTCTCATTTAGCGGACTGGTGTTCTGGCGCTTTGCCCGTCGATGGTAGCCAATGGAGTTGAACCGCGTAGCGACGCGCAGTAGAAACGCCCCGCTGAGGCACAGCGAGGCGTGGCAGAGTTAGTAGCGCCGGTCACAGACGACCCGGCTCGAACACGAGGCATTGATCGTGCAGCCCTGGGATGAACGACGATCGGTAAACCCCGTCAGGTGGGGGAGCGGCTGGAAGACGCCGCGTTCGCTGTAGCCGCCGATCAAGACCGCGATCTTTCCGCGACGCGTCAGCACGCTCTGGCAGTTGCGTAGCACCAGCCGTAGCCTGCCGAAGAACGCGTCGAGCGTTAACGCTGTCGAAAGACACCGCGGGTCGTCGTTGTAGACGATCTGCCGCCAGTAGGGCGGGTGCATCCAGACGAAGTCGATGTCGCCGACCCGACGACCTCGAGGTTATGAGAAACTGGCCCGCGCGCGCTGATACCCCTCGATTCATAGCGAAAAATGAAGCTTACTACGGAGCCAATTCGCATGCAACGGATGGCAACGATTGTCATCCGTTAGCAGGTTTTCGCATCTCTTGCATCGAAAACCCGTAGTCGCTTGCGGCGCTCACCGAGAAGGTGAGAATGAGTAGAACACCAGGGGTTCGCAAAGGTTGTCACCCCTAATTCTTCGTCTGTTCTTCGCCGAGTTGGGGCGCCGATGTCGAGCTGGTTCTCTCCACTATTGTTCCTCCTCGCCGGCTCTAGCGAAGACCAACTGCGTCGCCAGGTGGAGTTCCTCAAAGCGGAGAACGAGATGCTCCGCAAGCGCGTCCTCAAGGACCGCATCTTCCTCGACAACGAAGAGCGAGAACGGCTGTTGAAGCTGGGGGAGGCCATAGGAAAAGCAGTGCTGCAGCTCATTACTATTGTCAGCCCCCGAACCTACCAGAGGTGGCAACGGCGAGTAAGCCAGGGCCAGCAGCCGGCGAAGAAGATGGGCCGCAAGGGAACGCCCGAATCGATCCGAGCGATCGTCCTCCGCTTGGCTAAAGAAACCGGCTGGGGGTACGGCCGGATCGTCGGCGAACTGAAGAAGCTCGGCGTCCAGTGCGCGGGCCGCTCGACGGTGCGGAAGATACTCAAGGAAGAGGGCCTGCAGCCCAGCCCGGATCGGGGAGGCGGCACCTGGGCCGAGTTCGTGAAGGTCCACGCCGACACGCTCTGGCAGGTCGACTTCTTCTCCAAGATGGTGGTCACCAAAACCGGCTTGCGGCAGTCGTTTGCGCTGGCGTTCCTACACATCGACTCACGGCGGGTGGTGTGCTCCCCGGCCACCTTCCAGCCCGACGAGCAGTGGGTGGTCGAGCAGGCCCAGTCCTTCCTCGAAGAAGCGGAGCAGGCCGGCCTGCCGGTCCGCTACCTCGTCCGCGACAAGGACTACAAATTCAGTCAGAAGTTCGATGAAGTCTTTGAACAAGCGGATGTAGCGGTCGAACCTACCGCCCCACGCGCGCCCAACCAGAACGCCTTCGTGGAACGGTGGATCGGCTCGATCAAGCGGGAGTGCCTGGACCGCTTCATCGCGTTCGGTCTTGGGCACCTCGATTTCCTGATAAAGGAGTATGCAGACTTCTACAACGAGGTGCGCCCTCACCAACGCAAAGACAACAAGCCGCTCCAGGGCATCTGGCCAGATAAAGACGACCCGCCGGAGAATGCGGAACAGGTGGTGTGTCGCGAACGGCTAGGCGGCGTACTCAAGCACTACGAGCGAGCAGCGGCTTAGCGTCACCCCAAAGGAGCTGCTCAAACGCCTCCACGGTGAATGCCGTCTGTGCGTGGCGTGCTCCTTCGTTTGGAACCGCTATGTTCTTGCGCCGCAGGCAGCACCGCCGAATATCACGACCTGTGCTGCGCCCGAGCGACGCACCCAGTAGGCTCAACCCGCTCATAAAGATCGGATACAATCCGTCAAAATGAGGCGAACCTGCACAGGCATGTCTTGGTCAGTGGGTCATGAGGAAGGCCGCTGCTAGCAGAGAACGGATTGAGCACGATGAATGTTGTATGGGTGCCCCCAGTAAACACCGACGACCTTGACCAATTATCAGCCCTGCTCAGGGGCAAGCCGCCAATCGTCTCCACGCTACCCGACTTCGGCAACGGCGAATGGGAAGAGTTCTTCCACGAGCACGTTCGGCACGGGACTGAGTTTTTCGCGCACCTTGACGCGAACTTCTTGTCACAATTCTTGCGAGTCTTCACCCCTGGCCCGTTATCGCAACCGGCCAAGGAGGCTGCCGCGCTGATGTGCCTGGCGATCACCTTCGACATGAAGGTGAACCCAACCTTCGCGAGTCACGAGTACGCTTATACTGGCTCAGACGACCCCGATATCCGATTGGCAGCCTTCTACCATCTCGACAACCTGCACCCGCAGCAGCTCGCAGACATGGCTCTGGGTCGTGGTCGAAAGCCGCTTCCGGCCCCCGCCACGCTTCCACGCACGAAGCACGACAAGACCCACCAACAGCGGCTGCGAATGTGGGGGCTCACCTATGCAAGTCTGCTCAAGATCGTCGAATTGCACCGCTGTACTCCTGGACTATCAGAGAAGCGCGATCTTGCAACCCGCCACGCAAGAGCTTCCGCGCTCTTGGATTGGATGTACGACGACTTTCTGTTCTGCGCCTCGCCTCTTTTGGTTGCGGATCAGCTTTGGGGGTCACGTCGCACGAAAACAGTCCTCAAGGGGATCGATCAATGCGACAGGAACACCGTGATTCCTATGTGCCAAAACGCCGCCTGGGACTTGGTGTTGGCGGAGAACTGGGCGGAGAGCGAAGGGAAGCGAAATCCCGGCGACCCGTTCCACTTGATCTTCACTTTCGATAAGGTGTTGCGGCAAGTGGCGGGAGAACTACTGGCGAAGCCGGGCGACGCATCACTCAAGCCGGCACAGTGGGTGCGTAACAAGTACGCGCGTTCGTGGCCGTCAGAAATGGCCTCGTCACTCGCGAAACGCTACCTGGCCTACGAAGCCGATCTAGATTCGCCGAAACGCGGCTGGTTCCAAGACGATAGACCAACAAACGAAGAGTTCATCGAGGACTTGGAACGCCGAGTGTGCAGCAGCTTGTAGTTTGCTGTGTAGGGGCACTCTGGTTGGCGGCGAGGTTTTACTAGCGGGCTTCTCCCGCCGGCGGGACCATACTTGCGCAGAAAAAGAGCCGCCTGTCGCCAGGCGGCTCTCGGTGTGTCGGCGAGGTGGGTTACGCCTTGCTCGCCTGGTAGTCGGCTTCCTCCCTCTCGCGGATCTGATCGTACGCCAGGGCGTAGAGTCTGGCCGCCTGGAGCAGCTGGGTACCACTAAGGCTGTTCGTCACGTGGTAGTCCCCCTTGTCGTCTTTGTAGCTCCGCTCCACTGCGGAAGTCGTGTAGAAGGGGCGTCCCTGCTCGGTGGAGTTCTTCCAGATGGCGATCTGCAAGAGGCCGTCCTTGATGCGGGCGATGGGTTCGTTCGAGGAAGTAGTTTGGTTCGTCATGGTCATTCTCCTTTCATTGTTAGTTGACCTACGCAGCCGACCGTCCACCGCGGAAGCGGGCGTGTCCAACGTCTGCCCGGAGGGACCACAAAAGAATTTCTAGCGCGAGCGTCCCGAGAAATTGTTTTTGGCGTTTGACTCGACCGGTGCGGGGGACAGGATAGCGCTAGTCAATCTGACATGAAAGCAAGAAATGCCTACGAGCCAACTACCTCGAACGCACCCGGCCGCGTGAAAGGCGGGGCGATCGCTCTTCGGGATAGAACGAGGCCAAAGGGACAACCTTCTCGACATGCGCGGAGCCAGCAGACGCCAGAACTACCACCGAACAAAGAAGTGTTTACAGTTCATTAAGGCTGGCTGGCAGCCGGGGCGATAGGAAGCGAGGGAGAAGCCGCACCGGCGAGGAATGTAAGCCCCTTCGACCAGAGAAACGCCTGGCGTGCAGGCGGCTGCGGATGGGCACGTCGCCGGAGGAGGGCTGCCATTGAAGCATTTCCAATGGTTCGGGATCGTGATAGATTTCAGTTCTTCGAGGGCATTCTCGGAAGTGCCGTGGATACACGTCTGTGTGTTCTCGGCGCCGACGGCATATAGCCGCTTCAGCAAAGGATTGATAAGAAGGGCCCTTCGTCTGCGAAGAAATTTCCGGCAAGAATATGCCGCTCATGTAAACATCATTCGCACGGGGCATTTAGGTGTCATCCGACCACTATCGCCGCAAAGCAGAGCAGTCTCGTTCTCGTATTGCGCAACTCAACAAAGACAAGTGTCGGCTCGCAACCAAACGGGCGTCGTTGACGACCAAAATGAACAGCGCGAACGAACGCGCGGCTAAGGCGTCGACCCCGTCGACGCTGAAATCGAGAATGCGGGAAGCAGAGCGTGCGGCAAAGGACCTCGCCAAAGTGGAGAGCGACATCGGAAAGATCGAAAGCAAGAGCGCCCAAGAGTCGAAGAAGCTCAGCGACGCAGAGAAGGCACTCGCGAAAGAGCAAGCAAGGGAGGCGTCAACCCGCGAGCGTGCTATGCAACGCTCCGCAGACAGTACGAAACGAAAAATCAACCAGATCGACTCCACTCTAAGCTGCGCCTTGGAAGACATTGAAGCATTGAAGCGACTGCCAGAAGTTATTGCGGTTCTGTTCCTTGCCGCCAATCCATTGGACGAAGATGAACTGCGACTCGATGAAGAGGCGCGTTCTATTCATGAGATGATCCGCAAGTCGCAGCACCGAGACTCGGTCCGGCTGGAATCACGATGGGCGGTTCGTCCGCTCGACGCCCTGCAGGCAATCAACGAGGTAGAGCCGACCATTGTTCATTTTAGCGGCCATGGCTCGGATCAAGATGAGATTGTCTTTCAAGATGAGCAAGGAAACGCAAAGATCGTTTCGTTGGCCGCAATCGTCCAAATGATGAAAGCATCCTCGGGGAAGATCCGGCTGGTGTTCTTCAATACATGCTATTCACGCGGGCAAGCGGAGGCCGTCGTCGACCACTTAGAAGCAGCAATTGGGATGAACGACTCGATTGGCGATGACGCCGCGAGGGTGTTTGCTTCACAGTTCTATTCTGCTGTCGGGTTTGGCAAATCTGTTCATACTGCCTTTGAGCAAGGCAAGGCCGCCTTGATGTTGGAAGACATACCAGAGGACAGCATCCCCGAGTTGTTTGTAGCCGATGGCATAGACGCCACGCAGTTGATCATCGTTCAGCCAGCTAGGGTACAAGAGTAATCCTGAATGCGCGTCTCTAACGCCACCGACTACCGCGGCGGTGCCTGAGGGGGCTTTTTCAGAACTGACTGCAAGCTGGGTAACGCTGCTATAGTGTCTTGGTATGAGTCCTACTCAGGACTGAAGAAACGACCGAGCCCGCGAGGGGCCCGGCCGCTCCGCCGGTCAGTGCTCGCTCGGCAGGTACAGCGTCCAGTGCTGGCCATCGAAGCCGGCCCACACGTCAACGCTCGCTAGCGGAAAGTCCGTGAACGGGATGCGCTGTGTGATGAAGGGCGGCTCCCCCGAGTCGGCTACCGCCGCCAAGAGGGCGGACCTCTCGTCCAGGTCGACCGAGAGTTTCCAGAAGTGCAGAGACTGTACCCGCTCGTCCTCTCGAACTGCGACGTTGAATGGGTGGCTCCCAATCCAACTGGCGATCGAGTCGATCAGCCAATAGGCTCCGGCCCGCTCGGCGAGGTGCTTGACGCCGGGAGTGTAGATCACCCGCCGGTTGATCGGGTGCCGGTAGCGCTCCAGGTCGCCGGTGAACTGGCCGAGTTCGTACTGCAGGGTCGTTGCTGAGGGTTTGTGTTGAGACATCGTAGGTTCCTCCTTTCTGAGGGGTTGTTTGAACGATGCCTGCGAAACAAGCGAGCGGCCCGAGCGGCGGCGTCCAGGGTTTGCCAACGGCACGCCGAAGATGCCCCCGTGCGTCTGCAGGCGTCCCTTGACGCCCGTTCGCGACGCTCGCTTATCGTCCGGCGTCTGTTCACACACACCGGTAGAGGAGAAGAGCCGAGGGGCTCAGGCTTCCCGCAAGCACACCCGCAAGAACGAACGGCAAGAGAAACCGCTTGACTTGCGTGCCGAATCCATGGCAACCAAGAGGGAGAAACAACTGAGTAGCAAGGAGCGTAGTCGTGCCACCAATTATCGACAATCAAACGATCACGCCCACCTTCGGGTAGGCCGGCGTGCAGCGGGGCGATAGGAAACAGAACGGGCACAAGCCTCGTCGAGACATCTACCAAGAGGTGACCAACCGCATTTTGGAGCTGCTGGAAACTGGGGTGGCGCCTTGGAGGCAACCGATTAAGCGATCCGCGAACGGCGACGGGATGCCCAAGAGCCTCTCCACCGGCAAGAACTACCGGGGCATCAACGTTTTCTTGTTAGCAATGACGAGCTGGGCTCACGGCTACGAGTCGGACTATTGGGCGACGTTCAACCAAGTCACCAAGCAGCAAGGCAAGGTGAAGAAGGGTGAGAAGTCGACCCTCGTCGTGTTCTGGAAGCAGGCAGCCACCAAGGACAAAGAGAGTGGCGAGGAGATCACCATCCCGGTCCTGCGACACTACAACGTCTTCAACGCCGAGCAGTGCGAGGGTGTCGAGGCACCGGACCAAAACGCTGATGGAGGCGACGCAGAGCCCTTCAAACCGATCGAAGAAGCCGACCGCATCGTCACGAGTTACCCGGGCGGACCGCTCGTGATGCACACCGGCTCGGCTGCCATGTACCTCCCGAAGACCGACACCGTGCGAATCGCTGCACCGGAGCGGTTTGAAACCCGGGAATCCTACTACGCCACCCTGTTTCACGAACTGTCGCACTCAACCGGGCACAAGTCGCGACTTAACCGAGGCTTCGACGAGGCGCCGGCTCCGTTTGGGTCGCCCGACTATTCGAAAGAAGAGCTAGTGGCCGAGATGGGCTCGGCGTTCCTGTGCGCATCCGCCGGCATCAGCCCACCGACAATCGAGCAGTCAGCCGCTTACATCGACGGTTGGCAGAAGAAGCTCAAGGATGACAAGAAGCTGGTCGTCCAGGCCGCCGGGCAGGGTCAGCGGGCGGCGGATCATATCTTGGGCGCAACCTTTGATGAGCCCGCTCTGAAGTAATCGTGAGGCTGGGGGACACCAGGCTGACACCGATGCCCGCCTGATTCTCAAGCGTGGCAGGATTTGGTAAGGTTGAGAACCTGCATTTTGCCGTAAACCACCCAGGCAATCCGGCCATGACCAAACTCGACGAGTATCTCCGCATAAGCGAAGCGGCTGAGTATGTCGGCGTTGCTCCGAACACTCTCCGCAATTGGGGAAGATGTGGAAAGCTTATGGAAAGGCGTCATCCCATTAACGGCTACCGCCTATACGCCAAAAAAGATCTCGATCGGCTTCTCCACGAGGTAGACCATCCGACACAGCGTCAACCTCGGACCAGAAGGCCTCGCTAGTTCAGATGACCTAAGGGATCAACACAGAAGAGGGCTGATCGTGACACGACTGGAAGATATCACCAAGAACTCGGCGGTCCGAGGCATACTCCCGAATGTGACGGTGAAAATCATCGATGCACAACCGTTTGGGAGCGGGGCACTCAAGATAGTCTACGAGACGCCGGAGGGAGCCACGGATCAAGAGATTCTCTATCGAGATCGCGAGCCAACACTTGAACTAGTAGAGACTGGTCGTCCTTGGAGTTTTACCGGCGATGGCGAATTGCTACGGCTAACCTCGGAGGCTTTGCGAATACAACTGGCGTACCTCTTTGACCCGGTTCTTGCTGTGCACACGTCAATGGTCGAGCCATTGCCTCACCAGATTACCGCCGTCTATGAGGAAATGCTGACTAGGCAGCCTCTTCGGTTCCTACTTGCTGACGATCCGGGTGCTGGCAAGACCATTATGGCCGGGCTCCTGATCAAGGAGCTAATTGTTAGAGGCGACCTGAAGCGGTGCATGATCGTAGCGCCTGGAAACCTCGTTGAGCAGTGGCAGGATGAGTTGAGCGAGAAGTTTCAGTTGCCGTTCGACATTATGACGAACGACAAGTTCGAATCTGCCTACAGTGGAAACTGGTTTACAGAGAATGACCTCGTCGTATGCCGCTTGGATAAACTCAGTAGGAGTGAGGCCGTCCAAGACAAGCTGCAGGTGACCGACTGGGACCTCATCGTCGTAGATGAGGCGCACAAGATGTCGGCGTCGCTATTCGGAAACGAGGTAAAGGAAACGCAGCGCCACAAGCTAGGGCGTCGACTCTCAACGTTGACTCGGCATTTCCTTCTTATGTCAGCAACTCCGCACAACGGCAAGGAAGAGGACTTTCAGCTGTTTATGAGATTGCTCGACGCCGATCGTTTTGAAGGTGCGTTCCGACCAGGCGTGCACACGTGCGACGCAACAGACATGATGCGGCGAATGGTCAAAGAGGATCTTCTACGCTTCGATGAGACTCGCCTGTTTCCTGAACGCCGTGCTTATACCGTCAACTACGAGCTAAGTCGCGAAGAAGCTCACCTCTACTCGGCAGTCAGCGATTACGTGCGACAAGAGTTTGATCGGGCGAAGGCATTGCAAAACGAAGGTCGCCAAGGCACCGTTGGGTTTGCACTCACCATCTTGCAGAGGAGACTGGCGTCGTCTCCAGAGGCAATCTACCAATCACTACGACGGCGTCGCGAGAGGTTGGAGGGTCGCAGAAGCGAGATCCAACTCATGAAGCGGGGCGCTTCGGAGCGACTGAACTTTAACGACGCACTGCCTAGCCTGAGCGAACCCGACGACATTGAGGACTTCGAGGATCGACCAGGCGACGAGTTTGAGGCAGCCGAGGAGAGCATACTTGACCAAGCAACTGCCGCACAGACGATCGCAGAACTTGAGCTTGAAATCGAGAGCCTTCGCCAGCTTGAGACACTCGCACAACAGGTGCGAAGCAGTGGCAAGGACAGGAAATGGGAAGAATTGTCCTCGCTTCTTCAAGACAATGAACACATGTTCGACGAGCACGGCAACCGTCGGAAGCTTGTGATTTTTACTGAGCACCGTGACACGCTGAATTACCTGCATTCCCGGATCACAACACTTCTCGGCTATCCCGAATCCGTTGTAACAATTAGCGGCGGTATGCTACGAGAGCAGCGGAAGGACGCACAAGATCGCTTTACCCACGACAAAGAAACTCTTGTGCTACTCGCCACGGACGCAGCGGGTGAAGGCATCAATCTCCAACAGGCGCACCTGATGGTCAATTATGACCTTCCTTGGAACCCTAATCGCCTAGAGCAGAGATTTGGCCGTATCCATAGAATTGGTCAGACCAACGTTTGCCACCTGTGGAACCTTGTTGCCGGTGAGACGAGAGAGGGCGATGTTTTTAGGCGACTACTAGAGAAACTGGAAGTCGAACGCGACGCTCTCGGCGGTGCTGTTTTTGATGTTCTAGGCCAGGCAATTGAAGGGCGGCAACTCCGAGAGCTTCTCCAAGAAGCAATCTTCTATGGAAGCCAGCCCGAAGTCCGCGCGCGACTGAAGGAACGGGTTGAGGGGGCATTGGATCACAGCCGATTGCAGGCCCTCATTGAGAGCCAGTCTCTTGAGCGAGAGACGATGGACACCTCCCGAGTCAGGCAGATTAGGGACGAGATGGAGCGAGCCAACGCCCGCCGTCTGCAGCCTCATTTTATCGCCGCGTTCTTCCATGAGGCATTCGCCCACCTAGGAGGCAAGCTACGCGAGCGTGAAAGTAAGCGATACGAGATCTCGCATGTTCCCGCAGAGATCCGTAACCGTGACAGGCAGATCGGGACTCGCAACACACTGCAGAAAAAATACGAACGGATCACCTTTGAAAAAAACCTTGTCAACCTTGAGGGTCAGCGGCAGGCGGCGTTCGTCTGCCCTGGTCACCCGCTGCTGGACTCTACGATCGATCTCATTCTGGAAAAGTACCGGGACCTGCTAAAGCAGGGTGCTGTACTAGTAGACGAGACAGATGCCGGGGAGGCGGCGCGGGCCCTCTTCTATCTAGAGCACTCGATCCACGACGCTCGTCCAAATCCCCGAGGGGGTAGGCATGTTGTGAGTCGCCAATTGCAGTTCGTGTCGATTGACAGTGGAGGCAGCGTGTCGGCGGCTGGCTATGCTCCCTACCTTGATTATCGCGCCGCTACCGAAGAAGAGACAAAGCAGCTGCAACCACTGCTCGACGAGGAGTGGCTGAAGCAAGACCTGGAGGAGCGAGCCGTTGCTCACGCGATCTCTGAATTGGTGCCGCGACATGTCCAGGAAGTGCGAGGACGCAAGGAAGAGCTGATCGAGAAAACTATTTCCGCCGTTACTGAACGATTAACAAAAGAGTACATGCACTGGGACAATCGAGCTCAGCAGCTCAAAGCACAAGAAGAGGCGGGGCGTACTCCAAAGCTCAACTCACGTAAGGCAGAGCAACGAGCTGATGAGTTGCAAGGCAGGCTCCAGAAGCGTCTGGAAGAGCTGGAGCAAGAGAAGCAGCTGTCTCCCAAAGCACCGTTCGCAATCGGGGGTGCGCTCGTAGTGCCCATCGGTCTTCTTCGCCGACTGCAAGGAAATCCCGTCGCGGAGCCGGCGCATGCAAAAGAGACGAAGCGAATTGAAATGCTGGCCATGAAGGCCGTGATGGACGCTGAGCGGCAGCTGGGACACGATCCTCGCGACGTCAGTGAAGCGAAGTGCGGCTACGATGTTGAGTCGACTGACGGTCAGACCAAACTGCTGCGGTTTCTAGAAGTGAAAGGACGCGTGGCGGGCGCAGATACCGTGACGATCACCCGCAATGAGATCGTGACCGGAATAAACACTGCTTCAAGTTACATCCTTGCCGTGGTGCAAGTTGATGGGGACGTTGTCCACCCACCGGTCTACGTCAGAAAGCCTTTCGAGCGAGAGCCCGACTTCGATGTGACTAGCGTCAATTACAACTTACGGGACCTGCTGGCAAAGGGCCAACCACCCACCTAGGCCTGCCTATCGAACCTAATCAGCTGTCTATTCAATGAACCCGCCAGACTACTTTGCGCCAATTTGCGACAAGGCTCGCAGCCGATGGGACCAGCTTGAGCAGGACCCAGAGCTGGCAGGTCCTTGGCATCAGCTCTTCAAGCAGGTGCAAAGCCCACGGCACGTCGTCTCGGAGCTCCTACAGAATGCGGATGACGCAGGGGCAACGAGAGCTTGTGTCCAGCTAGAAGGGCGAGACTTCGTTTTTCGTCACAATGGCGGCGACTTTGTGGCGGAGCATTTCCAGTCTCTCTGTCGTTTCGGGTACTCCAACAAGAGAAACCTTCACACCATCGGCTTCCGCGGCATTGGCTTCAAGAGCACCTTTAGTCTCGGTGACGAAGTGAGGTTACGGACGGGCACCTTGTCGGTTGCGTTTCAACGGAGCCGCTTTACTGAGCCTCGATGGGTGCCCGCATCACCCATTGATGGCACTGAGATTCGAGTTCAGATCAGAGATGAGAATCACCGTGCAGAGATTGAGAAGAACCTCGATGACTGGCTGAGTAGTCCTGCATCTCTGCTATTCTTTCAAACAATTCGCTCGCTAAAGGTAGGCGAGACCAAGGTCGAGTGGGTTCCGGATGGGGCCGGTCCGGTTGCTCGCTCACAGTGGATGAAATTGAAGGACGACCGAGAGACGCGATTCTTACTGCTGCGTTCTCCCGATGCATCAATTCCAGACGAAGCTGTTGAGGAAATCCGCCTAGAACGGATGGTGTCCGCGGAGGATGAAACGCCGCTACCCGACTGCCGTGTGGAAATAGTGCTGGGCATGGAGGGAAGGCTGTACGTAGTGCTGCCGACGGGCGTGAAGACTCATTTGCCGTTCGCATGCAACGGGCCGTTTATTCAAGACCCGGCGCGGATGAAGATCAAAGACCCAATCGGGTCCCCCACGAACCGCTGGCTACTCCAGCTGGCCGGACAGACGGCTAGCGAGGCAATGCTGGAGTGGCTAGGCAACACGGCGCTCAGGCTCGAAGACCGCGGAGGCGCTTACGGCTTGATGCCCAACATTGAAGAACACTCACAGACAATCGAGGGAGCGTCGGCATCGATCGTCCAGAACGCATTCGCGCGCACGCTTGATGACCAGGCGGTACTACTGACTGAAGAGGGAAAGGTAGTACCAGCTGGAGCTTGTGTAGGAGCTCCCCGGGAGATTCTTCGGGTCTGGAGCCCTACTCAGGTGTCGCAGCTCTTTGATGGCGCGGCTCGACCACTTCTATGCACCAAGATTAGCGCTATCGATCGAGCCAAACTCACTGAGTGGGGATTGTCGGAAGAGATCGAGAAGAGCTCAGTCCTCGATAAACTCGAGAGCCGTCATCTGCCACGTCCCGACTCGTGGGGAGGGCTGCTTGCCCTATGGTCCTATGTTTCGTCCGACGTCCGTGCCGAGAGCTACCTCGCTCGCGATCGCACGAAGATCCGCATTCTACCCGTGCAAGGTAAGAATGTGCTCTATGGAGCAAACGAAGTTGTTCGCTTTGGCGAAAAACGACTGCTTCAGCGTGATGAGGACTGGGAGTTTTTGTCCAAGTACCTCTTGGTGGTCAATCAGAATTGGCCACGGTTCCTTGCTGAGCAGCGACGCCAAGCGGATGAGTCCATGGACGATCGCCTGCGGAATGACTGGCTTGCAGCAACCGGCTTGCTGAACAAGCTAGGGCTCGACGGAGCGAGCGACCCGGGAAAAGTCATTGAACAAGTTGCAAGTAGCCTGCCAAAAGACCCCGATTACTCCACCAAGGATGATGTTCGCCTTGCCCAAATCGCCGCCAAGTTGGGTGCGAAGGTTGGTGGGAGTTTCCATTTTGTAACCCGCGATGGAACCTGCCGCGCCGGTGGTCATCCCGTGATTGCTGATGTTCATGGAACGTTCGACGACTTCGTAGATGAGCAGTGGTACGAGGAGCACGTGTTGAGTGAGGAGTACTACAACGGATTCATCTCCTGTTCTCACAGCGACTGGGAAGATTGGATCACCTCCGGCAAGAGTGGCTTGCAAACGTTTATTCCACTGACGGAGACGTCTAAGTGGTTCAGCGGCAGGAAGGAAGCAGCAAAGTTATTAAGCGAACGGGGTGTCGACGGCGGACCGTATTATCCCTACGTAACTAGCCAGTTCGTCCTGAAGGATATCGATTTCGATCCACAGCATTGGATTCATTGGGAAGAGCTATCTGACGAAGATCCTACGATCTGGCAGCGACTTATGGAGCAGGTATTCTTGCAGCCGTCTACGTATTGGACCAAGGCTCTAAATGCCGGTGTCTACCAGATCGCCACCACTGGCACGCAGCAATCGATCTCAGGAACTCTAAGTTCCAACTGGATACGTCGACTGAGAAGCCTCCCATGCTTGCTCGATAATCGCGGCCAGCTACGTCAGCCGGGCGAGCTGCTTCGCCGTACGCCTGAAACCGAGGCTCTGCTCGACGTTGAGCCCTTCGTGCGCGCTGAAGACGACACGGAAAGGAACCGGCCACTACTGATCGCGTTGGGGGTGGGCGATACGCCGACCGGACCGGATCGCCTGCTGGAGCGACTTCGCAATTTTTCGGGGCATGAAGATCCACCGATTTTCGAGATTGAGAAGTGGTGCACCCGGCTGGATCAGCTGCTCAACAAGTGCTCTACCGATGAAGCAGAGGCTATCCGTGCGGCCTTTTCTGAGGAGCGTCTGTTGTTCACGACTAGTGGCGAATGGGTCACCTCTCGGGAAGCCTTCTTGAATACCGCGAACGAGGAAGTCCCCGACGCGGCGATTGTGCATCCAGCTCTGCGGCGTCTGGCGATCTGGTCGAAGATAGGCGTTGCCGATCGACCTACCGCTGAGCTCGCCCTGGGATGGCTGGATCGTCTCGAACCCGATCAGAAACTCACCGCCGACGAGCTGCGTCGCGTTAAGCCGCTACTACCTCGCTTCGCGCAGAGGATTTGGACTGAGTGCGGGCATTGGCTCAACCTGGAAGGCCAATGGGCTCCGGTTGACAAGTTTCGCTACTGCCTGACCATGCAGTCCCTCACTGGCCACAAGCATCTTTTCGGACGGATACGCCAGGCGACGGCCGACTTTCAACTCCTGGACTCCGACACATGCCAGCAGCCGCCATTTAATCTCCTGCCAACCCTTGCAAGTAAGCTCACGGAGGAGTTCGAGGAATCCGTCGATGAACTGGCTGAAGCCGAACCACGCCCCTGGCTGCGGTCGCTTGGTCAGGGAATTGCCCGTATCGAACTGGAGGACGAAGCAAAGCAAGCTTCACTCCGCGAGCTTGGGCTGCGACTGGCCAATACGCATTGGCAGGTGGCCAACGGTCTGGAGTCTGTCCCCTACATCGATGGCGTACCTGCGGGGACGTCGCGGCCAGTCGATGCCGTCTGGCGTGACACTCGGCTGTTCGTGATTGACCGGCCGGTCGCGCAGCTCTTTCGTTCCATCGCTCGCGAACTGGCGAGTGCGTTCGACTCAGCGGACGTTGGAGCCGCTATTCACGCCTGCATCGATCGCTCAGATCGCTTTATCGAAGACTACCTGGACGAAAACTTCACGCTGTCCAGCCAGCTGCCCACGGCAACCACTCAGACCGACTCAGGCAGCACTAGCGAAGCCCAGTGTTCAGCTCAACCGATCGATCGCGAGCACTCTACCGAAAGCCCCAGCAGCACCGCTGAGTGCAATGGCGATGAGCAAGTGGAACGGGGCGATACCTCGGACGATGTCGACCCCGTGATCGAACTCGCGGGCTCAGCCGGGTCTGACGACGCCGATAGCCTTGATGAGTATCTCTCTGTGAGAATCGAAGGAGGAACTGCGGAAGTAGACGCAGTTGAATCACCCTCAGGCTTAAACGGCGAGACCCTCGCGCCCACCGCGGCGGCTCCCGATCCGCCCAAGGCTGCCAAGCCGAAGCTCATTAGCCTGTTCGCTTCGGAGCAGGGGTACGCGAAGGACGGTACCGATCGCTACTACCGTGACGATGGTGGCTCACTACAGAAGTCTCCAGGGGCCGTCTTCGCCTGGGACGAGTATGCGGTTGGAGGCCAGCTGATCCAGAGCTACTGGCCCAAAGAAAGCTGCCTTTTCAAGGACTCACTCGATTTGCCGGCTGAGGTCTGGAACCTTTGCGATCGCTACCCCGAGAAGTACTCACTGCTCCTGCGGAATCTCGACGACTCGGTCCATGTTCTGGCGGGTGTCGAGCTCAAGCGTTTGCACGCGGAGGGGCACGTGACACTGCACCCCGCCAATTACCGCCTCGTTCATTGCGATACGGAGAACTGATCGCACCATGGAAAGCTCGATTGATTTTGCTTTGTTGGCGCCCGTGCCCGAAGAGCATCTGGACGCCGGTCCCGAGGTGGTCGCCGCTTCGGGGTTTGTGGCCTATGGCTCGCGAAAGTGGGAGCTGTTCCGCCAAATCGACGACCTCCGTGGCGACCAAACGGTGCCAGTGTTAATCTATCCTTCTCACGATCATGAAGAGGGCAAGCTCGACTACCTGATTAAGTGGACCGGCTGGTACATCGGGTCGGTCGAATCCGACTCTGGCGAACACCCGGACGGCATGAAGCACCGTCCGGAAACCACGCTGAAGTACGAGGACGACCAAGCCGGCTACTGGGCCGTTTACTGGCACGTAAATGAGCTTGCCAAGCTGAGTGATTCCGAAATCCGAGCAATTTCCTCCCTGCAGAGTTACAAGTCTGGCCAATATTGGAAGGCGGGCACGCCGCCACGAGGCCCCGAAATTGTCGCTCGCCCCGCATGAATTTAGCAGAGCCGACCGCGACATGAGCACTTACCGCAAGAAACTGATCGAGGTGGCGCTGCCACTGGTGGCCATTAATGCCGAGTCGGCTCGTGAAAAGTCGATCCGCCACGGTCACCCTTCCACCTTGCACCTCTGGTGGGCTCGCCGGCCACTCGCCGCATGTCGGGCGGTGCTGTTCTCGTCGCTTGTCAACGATCGTCACGCCCGAGGAAGTCGACGCCGCCCTGCAGAAGGAAAAGGTCATCCACCGCCGACGACCTCGAGGTTATGAGAGGCTGCCGGCCCTAAGTCTCAACTGCTTTGCTGGAGCTATGATTTTGGGAGTGTATTACCTCGCGTTGAGCAGTGCAAATGTGCGTTTCGAATCGTGACTCAACGCAAGTCAAAGCACGTCTGCGAATGCTCCCGAGGCAAAGCCCCGCACGCATTCGCTCTGTCGGAATTGATGGCTCGCGATGACAAGCCTGGCTCTCGCTAGCGGCGATCACCAAAAAGGTCGCCATTCTTTTTTGTCCTTGCAGAATCTTTTCCGATTCCTTAGATTCCGTATGCACTCACCGCGAATCAGAGGCATACCATGGCTAAGCGCGAATCCGAACTCGACGACAGCATCAAGCTGCAAATCCCCGTCACGCGCGAGCTAGCGGACGAATTGCAGCGATGGGCGACCGCTCTCCATCTGACGCAGGCTGAGCTGGCGAAAACGCTACTTAGCTTCGCCCTGGACGATCTCGACAATATCGGGCGATGGCTAGCGTTGAGAGTCAGCAGAAAGCGAGTCAAAGGAATCAAACGCGGCTGGCTGCAACGCGGGGGCGGAGAAGAAGTGCGGTTGCAGGTGCCCATCCCTGCTAGCCTCAAATCCCGCCTCGATAGCACGGCGGACGATCTCAATCACACACCGGTTCGCATGGCGGCGCTGCTCATCGACTTCGCGCTCGCCGACGAGGCATGGGCCATGTCACTGCTAAGCACCAAATTCGGCCAGATGTTCCTGAGCTTGTTCGGCAGAAAGCCCAAAGCCTACGAGTCGGCCGAGATGCCGCCCAAAAAGTAACCCAATCCGCCCAGTGCTACGGCCGTCGTAACCTACCGGTCCCGCTGAGCCCCTTCCGTCTTCACCGTCGCGTCGGCCTTCACGTCAGCTGAGGCCGACGCGGCGGTGAAGACGGATGGGGCGACCCCCCTTTTGTCGAGCCCGAGCAGAGGTCTTTTTCCTTCAGTAACTAGCCCTTCAACAAGAAGAGGCCACCGAACGCCTGTCACTTGTTTGGCGACGAGGCAGGCGCCCGGGGCCCCAGGAGTACGCAGAATGGATTCTAGCCATGCGCCCAACGAGCGCGAAGACAACGACCACGATAGCAACGAAGAGCAGAACGACGCCGCAGGCGGCGAGGAGCGCCGCCGTTCCGAAGGCGCCGCACCGCAGCCGACTGCGGATCCCGGGTGCCTTAGTAACACCCGGGATCCAAGTAGCCTTATCGAGATTGAGACAGAGGGCTGCCAGACACTGCGCGTCTCCGGCGGCATCGATTGGTTCGAGTGGTTCGCCTACTACAATTGGGAAGACACCAAGACTTTCGAAGCGGCAATTGCGCTCTTTCAAGCGGCGAAGAAACGCTGCCAAGAAAAGCGCATCCCCTTCGTCGAGGTAATCGTCCCCGGCTACGGACCAGTGCGAGTCCACCGGCACGGGTTCAATCGCGGCGGCGATCGCGGCCAGCACTACGAGTACAAGATCGACATCGGCGGCGCCATGTTGGGTGTGGCGACGCGTAATGTCACCCCTCAGCAAGCCGAACATGCGATCTGGAAGCGACAACCCAACGTTGCCTACCAGCAGACCGGCCGACACTGCCTCCTCGTAGGCGTCTATGAGGGCTACGAGCGAGCGCAAGCATTCCTCTCCGCCATTGGCGGGCGCCGGCTCAAAGAATGCTTGAGCCGCGTTGACCTCTGCCTCGACATCCCCGACCTACCAGTTCAAGAACTGCTTGCTCTGGTCGAACGCCACTGCGTCATTACGCGCGCAACTACGGTTAGACCCCACGAGAATCTTCTCAACGGGGAGCGGTCGGGATTCTCGGCTGGAAAGTCTCCGCTCTACCTTACCGTCTACGACAAGGTCCGCGAGCAGTTTGGTAAGGCCGACGCGCTCTACCTGCAAGCCCTCGAACAACGACGTTGGGGCGGCAGGTTTCCGACGACGGCGGCCCGTATCGAATACCAGCTCGGACGAAATAAGCTCCGAGACCTGAATATCGACTCGCCTAGCGACTTCCTCAACCAGCGGGGGAGGCTGACCGGTTACCTCACCGACGAATGGTTCCGTCTAACCGCGGAGCCCGTCGATTCGGAAAACAAGCACCAAAGTCGAGCGACGGTCCACCCGCTTTGGCAATCCATTCAAAAAGCCTTTGCGGCGATCTTCGGACCGCCAGAAGCACCGTTGCCCCCGCTCGACCGGACTAAGGTCGAGCCCATTCAGCTTGCCGCCCAAGCCCGCGGCTGCCTCTTGGGCTGCCTGCTGCAAATGGGAGTTGAGTTCAGCAGCTACTCCCAATTCGCCACGAAGGCAGGCGATCTTCTCTTCTCGCTCTTCCTATCGCCAGAAGGCCGTCAAGAGTTCATGTACCACGCCCACAAGCGCCGCATGGACTTCGAAGGATGACGAACTCCGCGCACGAGACGCTATCCACCTCAACCAAATCTACCCCCTCTCACTCGTCCAAATCCACATGAAACCACAATCACTCAATGGCGAGCAGCTCGTCTCTCTCCAGGAAGTTCCCGACTACCTGCCCACCCGCCGCGGCAAGAAAGTCCATATCACGACGATCTACCGCTGGGTCCTCAAAGGGGTCCGCGGCAAGGTCCTGGAATCGGCCCTCCTCGGCGGTATCCGCTACACTAGCCTCGAAGCCTTGCAGCGATTCCTAGGAACTACAACCACCAACGTTCAAGAATCGCATCGCAAAGCTCAAATCGACGTCATCTTATCGAACCGTGGCCTCACGATGCCGTGATAACATACTCGAGTGGCCGCCTATTCATGCCCGCAGTACTATAGCTCGGTCTCAGCAACACAGCTGGTCCGCCCTTCACCGTTCTCCCCGTCACATGCTACTAAGCTCCATGTATTCGGACGTACGGTCACGACAGTTGGAAGGAACTTTTCCTGGCGACTGCATGAAGGGCGTTTGGCCAATCTCAGCCAGACGCATTGCCAAGGGTTGGGGAGCAGTTCCGCAAACCGCCTGGCGGAGCGTTACGAAGGAAGCTTGGCCTGGTCCGGAACCTAAAGATCTGGATGAGCAGGCCAAGCATCTAAGAATCGGCCACTACCAACGTGTGCGGACTTCACTCGACGCGAGAATCGCTCTCTCGTACAGAGTGGAAGTACCGGTGGGCCTTGAGATAACTCGGCAGTGGGCGACGGCTGAGATGGGATGTATAGAGATGCCTCCGCTCGACGAATCGATTGCGGCTGCGCATCACGTACGACTAGTTGGCTTCGACTTGATCAACGAGAGTTTCGTCTTTCAAAACACATGGGGTCCAGGATGGGGAAATGCGGGCTTTGGAACCATGCCATTTGAATACTTCGATCGCTACTTGATTGATGCCTGGATTACTCAGCCGCTACGACCCGAAGAAAGATACCAGATATCTGAGCCCTCCCTCCTACGTTGGAATGAGGCAGACATCCTCGCTTCACCTCGGGCCGATTTCCACAAAGTATTTTGCATGGAGCATTTCGATCCGCAGGCAAATGAGTCTCTGGGATGGGCGTTTTTGACCGTTCGCGGCACGTATCTCGACGTCGAAGAGCTCTTCGTCAAACCGACATTCCGTCGGCAAGGATTGGCAACAGCGATGGTTGCAGACATATTAGGAATAGCTGCCTATCAGAAGCGACGGGTGCGAATGTGGGTGTCATTCTCTGACTGGCTGGAAAACGAGAGTAGTGTTCGCGCTATTGCCTGTAAGCTTCATCTAGCCCTAAAGGCATCGAACAAGCGTTGGGCGGCTGTAGTCGGTCTCCCTGGCCAGGGCTTCTAATCCACACGCACTTCGTACTCACCTTTGAAATCCAGATAGCAAAGCCATGGCTGATAGCATTAGCTACTATGTGGCGCGGCGCACGCTGGTGGAAGGGAGCGATGCCCTAATAGACGGTGCGTGGCCTATCACATGGTTCAGAATTTCTAAGGGATGGGGGATGCTCCCTGAACGATTCTGGCCTGATAACGGCGATGTCACAGAGGCAGCGAAGCACGAGCCGGCCAACGTTGATAAAGTATCTAAGCGGTTCCGCCTATTTCACTACCAACGGTTACGCAGCGAGCGGGAATGCCTTTACGCAGTCTCACAATCTCGGATCTGTAGCGTCGCGTTGGAGATAACGTCCGCATGGCAAAACCCAGCCCGGGGCAACATCCCAGACGATTACGACTTGCCCGTGACTGGCGTGCATTCGTTGCCGTTGCTCGATATCGACTTCGCCACAAGTTCTTTCGTATTTGTGAACTCCTGGGGCGGGGAATGGGGAGATAACGGATCGGGAAGACTATCTTTCGACTACCTCGCCCGTAGACTGGTTGAAGGCTGGACCGCGGACCTATCTGGTTTTTCTCCGCTTGCTCTTGAGCCAGGCATTAGCCTCCGCGTCCTCCCCGGCGCGAGGTCACATCTAGGGACTTCCTGGATTTTTGAGTTCTGCGACGGTGACAACGATGTACTCGTTGCGTGGGCTCACGTCCTGCAAACGTCTACAGCGATAGACGTTGAAGAGTTATTCGTGCGACCCGATTATCGCCGTCGTGGGCTTGCCACCCAATTAGTGCAGGAAATTAGAGACGGAGCCCCAGAGGGGTTGCCCATTCGCTTTTGGATTCCCTGGGGCGACCACTCGGAACATAATTCCGCTGCCTTGGTGAACTGGGCTCGCCGCTCGAATATCACGCTATCGCCTTCCGGTACGCGATGGGCTGCATTTGTCGGCCTGTCTGGTGTTGCATCGAGCGAACTACCTGCGCTGAGCTGGATTCCTGCCAAGACTTCGTCGCCGCTAGTGCTTGAAGCAGAAAGCGATGTGCAGGCCAAGGGTGAAAGCAGCGCTCAAGAAGCTAACGACATTCAACTTCCCTGGATTCCGGATAGGCCTGCCGCTCACCTAGCAGAGCTGATCGCCGCTACCCAGGAGCATGAACAGCTTGTGGATGACGGTTGGACAGAAGAGAAGTCCAGGCGGCGTGCAATACTTGTGGATAAGAAGTATCGCTCTGGCCTGACTCCAGATGAGTTGACTGAATTTCTACAACTCCAGAGTGAGTTTGGAAGTTATCAACACGAAATATGCCCCCTCCCGGGCCAATGACTATGTCGTGTGAGACAGGACGATCCGTCTTTGCATATCCGACCGATGCCCACATTCGGCGCCACGGTCCCATCGGATATACCCATTACCCTTCCTTCAAGCCCTGGTTAAGAGACGAGTTTTCCTTTCGGTGCGTGTACTGCTTACTGCGAGAGCGTTGGTATCCCAACGGTCCGGATAGTTTTGGCGTCGATCATGTCGTTCCCAAGAGCGTCGAGCTAACGCTGGTGTGTGCGTATGACAATCTTGTGTACGCTTGCAACCGTTGCAACTCCGCCAAACTGACTGCACAAGTGCTTGACCCTTGTGTTGATGGATTGGGAAATCATCTGCGGATTGAAGACAACGGAGTTGCTACGGCTCTGACTAAGGAGGGAGAGTATGCGATAGATGCATTCAACCTTAACGACGCTCGCCTCCAGAAGTACCGGCGAGAAGTAATAAACAAGATTTGCCGCTGGGAGGAGAATGACGATCATGAATCGTTGACATGGGACCTAGGATATCCATCGAGTTTACCGCGTCTGGATATATTGCGATGTAAGAGCAACGCTCGCCCAGAGGGCATTTCCGAATCGCACTTTGATCGTCATAGCCGTGGCGAACTGCCCGACAGGTATTAGTTCCGTACCGGCAAACAGATCGGCAGAATGATGTGTTGCGCCGCGGCTAGTCTTCCGATCGATCTGAACGGTTCGGGGACCGCGGCGGTCTCCTACGCATTTTCGACTCTGCCAATCTTTGTAATAGCTCTTGGCTGCGAAAGTGTCTGTGCGCGACTTGGCAGCAAAGACCGGATTAGCTTACCCGAGTGATTGAGCTACCTTGATCGCCAGTGCCAGATCGCGCTCCGCGTAAACTTGCGTGATGTCCGCGCTTTGATGCCCACAAACCACCTGGGCCGCCTCGAGCCCGAACTGCTTCCGCACCTCGGTCGCCGCCGTATGCCGCAACCGGTTCGGCGACCACTTTTCGACACCGGCTTTTAGCGCGGCCCGATTCACCGCCAGCCGATAGCTTCCCGCGTCATAGGGCTTCGTGGCGCCGCGCTTCCTGGCGACGAAGTGGGCCCGCGCGAGGATTGTCTCGAACGACTCAGCCGCTCCCTCGGCGCCCCGCCGGCGCTTGGCCATCCAAGCCGTTTCGGCCGGGACGAAGCAAAACGTCTTGTCCGCCCTTTCGAGGTAGGGCCGCAGCACCGCCTGGCTCTTCGGC
This sequence comes from Botrimarina mediterranea, assembly GCF_007753265.1. Classification (NCBI taxonomy): domain Bacteria; kingdom Pseudomonadati; phylum Planctomycetota; class Planctomycetia; order Pirellulales; family Lacipirellulaceae; genus Botrimarina; species Botrimarina mediterranea. Next base: position 2,422,525 of record NZ_CP036349.1, on the reverse strand, counting down.
CCGATCATCACCAGCCTCTGAGTGCCGTAGTGCTCCATCTTGTGCTCGTCCGGCTCGTAGACCCAAATTTCGCCCGTGCGGTCGATGTCGCAGGGGCGTAGGTTGCACACTTCGCCCGGCCGCGTTCCCGTGAGCCGCTGAAACCGCACCATGTCGGCGATGATCTCCGGCGCGTGCTGTAGCGTGGCGGTGACGGTCGCGTCATCGATTACGGTGACGCGCTTCGTCTCTCGGGCGTTGCTCCGACCCTTCTTGAGGCCGGCGACCGCCTGCAACGCCTGGTGCACGGCCGGCAAGACCAACTCGTTCTCGCAGGCCCAGGCGAACAACCGGCGGATGCGGTTGACGTTCTCGTTGATGTGCTTTCTAGACCACCCCTTCGGGTCGATCATCAGCTCGCGGAAGTCTTTGAGCTTTACCGGCCCAAACTCAGCGGCGTCTTCGTCGCCGTAATGCCGCAGGAGAAACCGCAGGATCTCGCTGACCTGCTCACCCTCCCGCGTGATCTTGCCATTCTTTCGGTAGTACGAGTGGGCGTGCTCCTCGTAGACCAGGGCCAGCTCGTTGAGCGTAACCGCATGACCTTCGCGCAGCCGTGCACGGAGCTGCTTGACGGTGACGACCGAGTAGGGGTCGAGCTCGGCGAGGTCGGGGCGCTGATCGTCTCGGCGACGGCGCCAGTCCTTGATAAGCTCCTCGTAGCGCTCGAAACTGCGCGACGAGTTGAAGGGCCCCAGCTGGATGGCTTTGCCGTCAATCGAGACGACAGCCTGGCCGGTGCTCTTGTGAAAACGGTACTTGGGCGGACGGTTAACGAGGTTGGGCACGGCGGAAACTCACTACGAGTTACCAAGCGAGGTAGTTTTACCTCGCTTGGGCTCCAGCAAGCCGCTCGGCCAACCTATGGCCGGTAACCTAAAGTACGGTTTCAGCAGGACTTAGAGAAAGTGGCGGGGGCCGGATTCGAACCGACGACCTCGAGGTTATGAGGGGCCGCCAAGCCAAGCGATGAAACTACTACGTTTATAGCCTTTTTCTAACGTTACTACTAGTTTGCGAGGCTTGCAAGGGACAGCAAGTTTGCTCGTAGTTTGGCGACCGTTAGCGGAATTTGAACCTCAAACTAGTAGCTGCCCAGCACAGGGCGATCACCTCACGCGAAGCATGCTGTTGGCGCTCACGGGTCTGGACATGAAGTTCCTCCAGTGGCACAGGCTTCCCGTGAAAATGCACCTTGCATGGGCAGGCCCATTCGATAGTGGAGCCATTACGCTGATCCCAGGGCTGTCAATCAGAGCGTGATACTCTGGTAGGCAGGCTAAGTCTCAATATCGATGTCTATATCTGAGGCAATCGGAACCTGGGCCGCGATCTCTGCCTGGATTGCCTGCACAAGATCTACATTGCTCGAATCGGTCGAGATGCTCACGACGAGTGCGTACCTCGTCTTCTGCTCGACGACGCTCGCGTCACGGCGGTAGCGCCACCAACCAGTAACCGGGTAGACACCGACTAGCGCTGAATCAGCGAGTTCCGCTGCTGTTCCACGCCAGTAGTCGGAATGGACCGAACCACGCACGGCGACTGACTCTGGCCCCAACTCCCAATGGCGTTCATCCTTGACGACGCTCTCGTCACGACGTCTTCGAAGCCGTTCCCCATCCGACCACGCGGCACGCGACAGTCGTTTGAGCATCTGCTCGTAGGACTCAGTCGGTCGCTTTACGGAAAAACGCAATCCGTGGGAGGCGTACTGGTACTTGGCGACCTCACCACGGCGCGGTGGGTTTGGCTCGATGTAGTACGATAACGTGACGCGCATCTTGACCGACGTGTTGCCTAGCTCTTGGAGTACTTTCCGCGGCAACGGCAGATCGTGTAAGTGCATCTCGTGCGACTTCCCTTGGCTCCCCTCCATGCGGAAAGGCTGGATAATGCCCTGGACGACCATCGTCGCGTAGCCGCTTGCCGACCGACGGGCGCGGGCCATGTTGGGCACCCCCATCCCGTAGACCCGCAGGCGCTCCTTGCGACGGCTGTGAGGAAATTCCTTCCGCATCTGTCGTGTCCAATCAGCCGAGTGGACCATCAAACCCCGAATCGTCTCCGGCCAGAACGTGGGATACTCGGCCATAAGCTGCGCCGCCATCCGCGCCGCAAGCGCCGTCGCCGCGGAGGTGTCGCGGACCGTTCCCAGCAAGGCGTCCCCCTCGGCCGACGACTGAGTCGTCAGCAACTCAAGGTCCTCGCTGCTCGTAACAAACCCCTGCTCGTTGACCGCGTAGTTGCCCCCTTCGAAGACGACATCCGGTTTGTACGGCCAAGCCGAACCGCTCCAGCAATACGACGTACGACTCGCGGGCGACAGACCGCCCGGCTCCGCCACCGGTCGGTATCCCGCTAGCCCGTCTTCGTCGAGCCATGCAAGCTTCGTGTACGCCCCTACGGTGAGTGCGTTCCACGCCTGCGAGGGGTCCTCGACGCTGCTCAAGTAGTTCTCGTTGGGGTAATTCTTGCCTACCTCTTCGCGGACATTCCCAGCGGCCAGCACCACCAGTCGCCGCTCGCCTTCCTCGCCGCCAGCCGTTGCTTGATCGATCTGCGCCGACCACAGTGTTGGCCACCACAAGTCGCCGCCATCGGCGGTGACCGCCATGCAGAACACCCGTCGCCGCTTCGGCTTGCGCAGCTCGGCCTTCGCCATCCCGCCAACCGTGATAGGGCCGTAGTCGGGTGGCTCGTTCTTGCCGCTCGGGGGCAAGACCTTGACCGCTTCTAGTCGGTGCCGCAATTGATAGCGACGGTCGCTGGCCAGTTTCTTGGCGAGGTCTCCGTAGAGGGCGACGCCGGCCATTTCGGTGCCGTGTCCCGTGTCATCGCTTGTTCGCCACGACGAGACGTACGCTTGGTTGTCGCCGCTCGCCAGGGCGGGCGCGAGAAGCGGATGGCCTCGATTGACGCCCGTATCGAGCAAACAAACCGTCGGCGCCTGGGCGTCGGCGAACCGGACCCGCTCTAGCAGATCCTCTACGAACTCAGCTTGACTGCTCGGCGCAAGGCGGGTGAATTCGCTAGCGACAAGGTTTGCTCGACGGAACTCGGCGAGATGGCGGAGCAAGCCAGGGAACGCTCGCCACTGGTCGAGCGACGCGAACGCGAGGACCACGACCCGTTCGGGAAAGGAGACCGCCCGGTCGCTTAACAGAATCGATTGCGTTTTGGCGACCCGTCGGAACCATTCCTCCACCCCTTCGGCAGACTCCTTTTCCACCTCATCCCGGGCGTCCTCGTCAAGCCAGACTTCCCACCAAAAGGTTTCGTCGCCTGCGGGAAGACTCTCGCCCACCTCGGTCCAGTAATCGGCCAAGTCACCGGAGCCGATGGAAGCCGTCCCCGCCGCCAACGGCTCATTCTTCGGCTTCCCTTTGGCCGTGTCGTCGGTCTGATATTCTCGGAACTTCTTGACGAACTCGGCAACTTGAGAATCGGGGACGGCGACCAAGTAGCGACGCTGGTCCCCCTCCACTCGCATGTTGACGACGCGTACGCCGTTACGCTCGTCCTCCAAACGCTCTAGCGGCAGCTCAAACTCTTCGCTCTCGCCAAACACCAGCGGCAGGAACTGCAATCCCTCCCGCACCGGCTCAGTAGCTAGCCGCTTTCGCGCATCTTTCTCCGCCCGGTCTAGATCCCCGAGCAGCTTGGACCCATGTGACGTGCGCTCGGGCTTGGGGGGACTCGTAAAGTCTCCCCCTCGCGTACCCGCGTAGGTATACGCCGCCGACTGGGGCGGACGCTGAATCACAATGTGGGGGTACTTGGCGATGTTAGCCTCGGCTCAGTGAACGCTTCCGCTCTAGTCGAGATGTGATCGCGTCGCCCAGGACCTGCACGACTATGGTACGGCTATCGGCGAGCACAGCCCCCTTAGCCGCCTCGTCTGCGACGCGAGCGACTTCGGCATGGCTCAGGCCCACCGCCTGCTTCCCCAATTGCTCTAGCGAAGTTTGATCAACGGTGAACGCCGCCAGGCGATTGGCAAGCAGATTGGCGATCTCGATCGCGCCAGGGAGGTGGTAGGTGATGACTTCGTCGAACCGTCGGAACAGCGCTTCGTCTAGCAACGCTTCCAGGTTTGTCGCCGCGATGACAAGGCTATCCGAATCGTCCTGCTCCAAAAACTGCAAGAACGAGTTTAGCACGCGGCGGATTTCCCCCACATCGTGCTGACTACCGCGCATCGCGCCGATGGCGTCAAACTCATCAAACAGATAGACGCCGCGGGTGTGACGCATCGCTTCGAACACGGCGAACAACTTGGCGGCCGTCTCGCCCATGTATTTGGTGATCAGCGAATGGAACTGCACAGTGAAGTGAGGCAGTTTCAACTCGCCCGCCAGAGCCCAAGAGGTCATCGTCTTGCCGACCCCCGGAGGTCCGACGAGCAAGAGCTTGCGTTTGGCCTCCAGGCCATGCTCGCGGAGCTTGGATTGTTGTCGGTACTCGACGAGCACTTGGTGAAGCTGCGCCGCTTGGCTTTCCCCCAAAACCATCTCACTTAGGTGGGTTCGCGGGTAGCTCGCCGCCAACAGGGTCGCCAGTTCGCCGTGAGGCCGGGCGATTGGCACGGAGCCCCCCGGTTGCACCGAGTGCTGCTTGTTTCGTATCTCGTCCACGAGCCGCTTCAGCTCGCTCGCCAGCTTCCCTTTCCCGCCGCGGGCTTCGTGCGCAGCGATCTGGAGCGCCACGGAAACGAAACGCTCGTTGTCGGCGTCGCCGTAGCTCTTGAGGAGTGATTTGATCTGCTGGGCGGTCGCCATCATTGGCTCCTACGACTCGGATACTGCCGAGGCGTCCTGCCTCAGCGACTTCGCAAATGCTTCGGCCTTCTCCTCCACTAACAAGGCGGCGACCTGCATCGGACTGACCTGACGCTGGTCGCTGCTGAACCGGGCCGCCAGTTCTTCCAATGCTGTAAGCGTCGCCGGACTCATCGGCAGCTTACGCTGGACCGTCCAGGTTGGGTCCGTTGGCCGGCCCGGACGCTGTCCGGTGCTCGGCGACAGGCGCGTACGCAGGCGACGCCCGAGGCGCTCTAAAGGTGATTGGATTGCGCTTGCCATCGGGATTGCCTCCCTGCGGAAATCGACCTTACTTTCTACACCGAAAGTACAGGTTCGGGTCGATCTTCGCAAGGGATATCGTCGCTCAGTGCTCCTGCGTGGACTTCGGTTCGGGTGGAACAGGTCGACTCGTTTGAGGCGAAGAAAGACTGCGACGATGAGAATAGCCCGGCACTTCGCCAATGGACGGTGCGGTTGCTTCGGGAACGATCGAAAGAGTGACCGTTCTTCTATGGCAAGTGATCTCGTTGGGTTCTTTGTTCCAAACCCCATCCCCACGAGTTTGAATACCCGACCTGGCTCGGTGACGAGGGCCACCAGAGTCTGCTAAAGAAAGCAGCGCTGGCGGTAGGTCAAGGCACGAGATGCCCTGACAGGGACCCAGGTGCTTGCTGGTTCACGCGAGCCGCTATGCTTGCTTCCTTCCCTTCCTCCGCACGGCCCCAATCGGCGGGGCGAGGGCCATACGGAGGAAGGGAAGGAAGCAGCCTCGATCGGCTACATTTTGCGCCGATTCGCGATTCAGACTCCTCTGTCCGACTGTCCAGATCAGGCAGCTACTTCTCGCCGTGGACATCAGACATCGAGTAACTCTATTGAGGCGTTTTCCCAAGCGACGCCAACCCCTACGCACTCGCCCTATACCCCACGTGGGTATACAATAGCGACTCCGTACTCGAATCGAGCCCCAGTCGTTGGAGGCATTTGCAATGCAAACCGAGTTGGACCCCGTCTGCGGGATGACAGTCGATCCCAACACTGCGATCTCGCTCGAATCAAAAGGAGAGACGCACTACTTTTGCAGCGAGAGCTGCCGTGATCGCTTCGCCGCGCAGAAGAACGAGTCTGATTCAGCGGAATCCAAAACGGGAAGTTGCTGCGAACCGAGCAACAAGCCCAGTCCGAAACAAAGAGCTGAATCGTCTCCTCAATCCCCAGCAGGACGCATCTACACCTGCCCGATGCACCCCGAGGTGGAACAGATCGGCCCAGGGAGTTGCCCGAAGTGCGGGATGGACCTGGAACCGAAGACCATTTCGCGTGACGACGGCGAGGAATCGGACGCCACGGAAGCGGACATGACACGGCGATTCTGGGTGGGCGTCGCGCTGAGCTTGCCGCTGCTGGTGTTAACGATGGGACCCATGGTTGGACTGCCAATTCGTGGTTGGCTTTCGCCGACTGTCGAAGGTTGGCTCCAACTGCTGTTGGCGACCCCCGTTGTGCTATGGAGCGGCTGGCCCCTGCTGGTGCGTGGATGGCAATCGGTGCTCCATCGCAGCCCCAACATGTTCACGCTCGTCGCGCTCGGCACGCTCACGGCGTTCGGGTTCAGCCTGCTGGCTGTCATCTTTCCGACACTGATCCCCACCGCGTTCTATGAAGCTGGCCGCCCGCCGCTCTACTTCGAGGCGGCAGCAGTGATCATCACGCTCGTGCTACTGGGTCAGGTCCTGGAGCTTCGTGCCAGGAAACGAACCAGCGGCGCGATCCGCGAACTGTTGGAGCTTGCGCCCGATACGGCCCATCGCGTCACCGACAGCGGCGAAGAGGATGTGCCGCTCGACGCGGTGCAAGCCGGCGACCGACTACGCGTGCGACCCGGCGAGAAGACTCCGGTCGACGGCATCGTGCGTGAAGGGAAAAGCTCGGTCGATGAATCGATGCTCACGGGAGAGCCAACCCCAGTCGAAAAATCTGTGGGAGACAAAGTCTCTGCCGGGACACTGAACCAAACAGGCACGCTGCTCATCGAAGCCGAGCAGGTCGGCTCGGAGACGGTGCTGAGTCGCATCGTCGATATGGTGGCTGCGGCACAGCGGAGCCGCGCGCCGATTCAGAGTCTCGTTGATACGGTGGCCGCATGGTTTGTTCCGATCGTCATTGTTACTGCCATCGTCGCGTTCGGTGTGTGGGCGACGATTGGACCCGAGCCGCGGCTGGCGCACGCTCTCTTGGCCGCCGTCTCCGTCCTGATTATCGCGTGCCCCTGCGCCCTGGGATTGGCGACGCCGATGTCGATTATGGTGGGTGTTGGTCGCGGAGCCCGCGAGGGCGTGCTAATCAAAGACGCCCAAGTGCTGGAGACGATGGAGAAGGTGGACACCATCATCGTCGATAAGACCGGTACGCTGACTGAGGGCCGACCCCGCGTGACGGAGGTGATCCCCGCCGAGGGAACCAGCGAAGCGGAGTTGCTTTCGCTCGCGGCAGCCGTCGAACAGTCGAGTGAGCATCCGCTGGCGCGCGCTGTCGTTGAAGGAGCCAAGGATCGCGAACTAGACGTGCCTGTCGCCGACGGATTCAACAGCACAACAGGCGGTGGAGTAGAAGGCACGGTAGAAGGACGACGCGTCTTGGTCGGCAAACGCGGTTTCCTGGTGAGCAATGACATCAAACTCTCTTCCGACCTTGACGAGCGAAGTCAGTCGCTTCAAGAGCAGGGACGGACGGTGGTGTTCGTCGCGGCGGAGGGTCGCCAACTCGGGCTGCTGGCCATCTCGGACCCGATCAAGCAATCGACGCCCCACGCGATACGCCGTCTGCACGAGCTGGGTTTGGAACTCGTCATGCTTACCGGCGACGCCGAGGCGACCGCCAGAGCGGTGGCCAACGAGCTGGGCATCGACGAGTACTCGGCGGGCGTGTCGCCCGAGGATAAGCACGACTACGTCCGCAAGCTCCGTGAGCAAGGCAAAGTCGTCGCAATGGCCGGTGACGGCATCAACGACGCCCCCGCACTCGCGGCGGCCGATGTCGGCGTCGCGATGGGCACTGGCAGCGACGTCGCGATCGAGTCGGCGGGCGTGACGCTTGTTGGGGGCGACCTGCGGGGTGTCATTAAGGCGGCTGCGTTGAGTCGCGCCACGATGCAGAACATCCGCCAAAACCTGTTCTTCGCGTTCGGCTACAACGCCCTGGGCATCCCGATCGCGGCCGGCGTGCTCTACCCCGTGTTCGGTTGGTTGCTGAGCCCGATGATCGCCGCCGCGGCGATGAGCCTCAGCAGCGTTTCGGTCATCGGCAACGCCTTGAGGTTACGGGGGGCAAAACTCTAGAGTGCTGGCGCTCCTACCGGAGTCCGGTGATGGCTACCTAACCCGCAAGGTTTGACATCATCGGCCCGAATGATTTGCCTACCCGGAACAGGCGGCTGTACCCCACTGGGGTATTCGGCCGATATCAGAATAGACGACTATCGACAACGGAACAGCAGGCGGGCCAATCGATGCTCCAGACACTCACAAAGTCGATCACTGCGGCGCTACTGCTAGCACTCCCGGGGAGTGTCTTGGGCCAAGAAATGCTGCGTCCGCCTGCGGCGATGATTCCCGCCAGAGCGGGTGACGAGTATACGTCTCCGCCACGAATCCCTTCGTCGCTCGACGAAATGGCCGCGCTGGACCGCTCCGCGTTATCCACGGCCTCGGTTACCTATCAACTCGACGACCTGCTTACCCTTGCAGCGAACAACAACCCCACGCTCGTGCAGGCAAGACTGCACATCTCTTCCGAATTGGGCAAAGCGTTGCAAGCAGGCCTCTACCCAAACCCAGTTTTCTCTTACGAAGGCGAACAGATTTTTCTCGATGTCGCGGGAGACAAGGATTCGCCGGGTGAGTTTCAAGGGGGCGTTCTCCAGCAACGGTTCGTGACGGCAGGCAAGCTCCGCCTGAGTCGCGAGAAGTACCTGCGAAGGGCTCACGTTTCGGAGCATCTGGCGATGGTCCAGCAGTTCCGGGTCTGCAACGACGTGCGGATTCATTTCTACAACGCCTTGGCGGCAAGTGAGACGCTCGCCATCCGTCGTGAGCTGGTAAGAACCGCCGAGGACGGAGCAGTGACCGCCCAAGAGTCGTACAACATGGGCCAAGCGCGGCGACCCGAAGTGCGTCGTGCAAACGTCATGCTGCAACGCGCTCGGCTCGACTTGCTAAGTGCTGAAAACACTTACAACGAATCGTTTCGCCGGCTGGCGTCGCTAGTGGGAACACCGATCGAGGTTGGCGTCCTGTCAGGTGAGTTGCTCCCGCAGTGTCCGCCACTTTCGTTCGACGAGGCGTTGGCTCGCTTGGTGGCCGAGAGCCCCGAGCTGGCCGCCGCACGGGCTAAATTGGCAGTCGATCAGGCCACCGTCCAGCGTGAACGTGTCCAGTGGGTTCCCGATGTCGTGGTGCGTGGCGGTACGGGCTACAACTTTGATGCCAAGGAGACCGTGGCCGTGGCGGGCGTGTCGCTCGAAATTCCCTTCTACGACCGCAACCAGGGGACGATTCGCCAGGCACAGGCCGATTACATGCGTCAGCGACGGGAGATCGAACGTGTTGAACTCGACCTTCGCAATCGCCTCGCTATGACCTACCAGCAATACCTAACCGGCTTGCAGCACGCCGCGGAGTACGAAAGCCTCATCCTCCCCGAGCTGAAAGCGGCTTACGCCGAGCTGCTGCAAAGCTACAAGGAAAACCGTGTCGATTGGCCCGACGTGCTAATGGCGCAGCACGACTACTTTGACGGCCGATTGACCCAGGTCGATAATCTGCTACACGCCCGTACCCAGGAAGTGCTGATTTACGGCTATCTGCTTCACGACGGCTTGATGGCCGCGCAAGGAATCACTCCGCCCGGCCATATCGATTCGGTGCCGAAGCCGCGCTAGTCACGTCGTTTCAAATGAGGAATCACCATGAGCACGTCTTCCAACAATCACGATCAAAATCCGCGTCGGCAGTTCCTCAAGACTTCCGCGATGGTCGCTGGCGGTTCGCTGCTGAGCGGACTTGCGGGAAGTCAAGCGGATGCTCAAGAGATGGTGGCGATGCCGGGCATGAAGCACGAGGGAGGCTTGCCCAAGCCGATTGGCGACGCAAAAGCCGAACGTCCCTCGGGCGATCGCGACTCATTCGACGGCTACTCTCGCTACAAGCCCAGTCGTGGGAACAGTCCCGACTCGGACTATTACCTCGGAAAGCTAATGCCCGGTTTCCGCAGTGCGGAGGCCGAGTCGGTTCCCTTTGTAGCTCCGGACCTGGAAAAGCTGCCGTGGAAGATGGTTGACGGGGTCAAGGAGTTTCACCTCGTCCCGATGGCGGTCGAGCGCGAGTTTCTGCCTGGGTACAAAATGAACGTCTACGGCTACAACGGCAGCATGCCCGGGCCGACAATCGAGGTCACGCAAGGCGACCGTGTGAGGATCGTGGTCACCAACGAGCTGCCCGAACCGACCACCGTCCATTGGCACGGGCTGGAACTTCCCGTTCAGTGGGACGGGGCTTCGGAGCTGACTCAAAACTACATCGAACCAGGTGGGACTTTCGTCTACGAGTTCGATGTCCACGAAGAAGGCACGTACTTCTACCACTCGCACGTGCCGATGCAGGAGGCGAACGGCGCCGTAGGTTGGTTTATTATCCACCCCAAGAAAGCTTTCGAACCGCCTGTTGATCGCGACTTTGGGCTGATCTTCCAGAACTTCTTCATCGAGCCTTCGCAGACAATCGCCGACTCGTGGAAGATGGATTGGAATTGGCACACCATCAATGGACGTAGCGGTCCGTATACAACGCCGCTAGTGTGCAAGCACGGTGAGCGGGTCCGCATCCGCATCATGAACTTTGCGCCGATGCAGCACCACCCGATCCACTTGCACGGTCACACGTTCTGGATCACCGGCCATGAAGGGGCACGCATTCCTAAGAGCGCTTGGGTGCCGCGAAACACCGAACTGATCGGAATCGCTCAGGCAACGGACTTTGAATTCGTCGCCAACAATCCGGGCGACTGGATGTTCCATTGCCACATGGTCCATCACATGATGAACCACATGACCCGACAGGTCGGTCCGCGAGTCCGCGACACTACGGTTGATCGCTACATGGCCAACCTGGACGTTCATCCGTCGGTTGCTCTGACGAAGGAAGACCCCGGTTTCCGAACCCCCGGCTATCCCCAAAAGATGCAGGGGATGAGCATGTCCGACGAGTTCATGCGGACGATTTGGAACCGCCGCGAAGTGCAGGGGATGCGGTCCATGTGGCCGATGGCGGTCATGGGCCTGATGACGGTGCTCCGCGTGCTGCCGGAAGACCTTTACCAGATTGTGATGGAGAGCGACGACGAGGTGGAGAAGGGGGCCGTGTTCGCCGAAATCGTCCGCCGATTCGGGACGCCCGGCCGCTACGAGGCTGCGCCGGTGATGATGAAAGGGATGATGTAGTCCACACAGATGTAAACCAAGAGTGAGGATACCCCATTGGGGTATAAGATTTGCAGGATGAGTTCAGACATCGGTTCTGTACTTCCCTTTCCCTCACACCGGAGACTCCCATGGCATCCAATCCTTCCTACTCGAAGTGTGTCGAAGCGTGCCAAGAGTGTGCGACCACTTGTTTGGCGAATGTCGTCGCGATGCTCGGCAAAGAGAGCAAGAATGCCTGCCCCAGGTGCTGCTTGGAGTGCGCTGCGATCTGCACGCTCTGCGTCCATGCGATGACCATCGACGCGAAATTCGCGAGCGATTACTGCCGCCTTTGTGCCGAGGTTTGCCAGTGGTGCGCCGAGGAATGCGCCGCCCACGATCACGACCACTGCCAGAAGTGTGCGGAGGCTTGCCGCCGTTGCGCCGAAGCGGGCCAATCGGTTGCAGCTTAGGCAAACAGGCTGATTTGCAGCATGCCAGTGCGACTAGTAGCCCAGTCAGACGAGGGCCGGTAAGATGGGGTATAAGCCAATGCCCCATCTTTACCGGCTTACGCGTCGGTGAACCATCTATGCTGTCCGACGAAGAAAAAACGAAGCTCGGCAATCGTCTGCGCAGAATCGCGGGTCAGGTAGCGGCCGTCCAGCGGATGATGGACGAGGACGCCTACTGCGTAGAGATCCTCACCCAGATCGCCGCTGCGAGCGGGGCCCTTGGTAAAGTGGGCCAAAAGATTCTTGAAAGCCACATCAAGTCCTGCGTGGCAGGCGCGCTGGAAAGTGGCAATGCCAAGCAGCGAGATGAGAAGCTGGAAGAACTGATTAAGATCTTCCGAAAATACAGTCGGGTAAGCGAATAAGTGAAGGCGCACGCCGTTAATCCACGACTCAATCGGCAGAGAAGCGGCTTGCCGCACAGTTTGTGCAGAATCCTGCCTTCGAGCCGCTCCCCCTATGTTTCCCCACTTACCTCACTGCTGCTATTATTGAATGTTAGGATCTAGATAGCGGTTGACGGCAATCCGAAAGTCTAGGACTCTTCACGAATGGAAGTCCCCGTGAAACTTCGCTCGTCGCATTGAGCCCAGGGAATTGGCTTACAGACGAAATCCGTATCGGACCGATATTTAAGACAATAGACTTCACGTAATCAGAGCCTAGTCCGCTCTGAACAGCACTTATCATGCGTTTTGTACATCACATCGCCGCCCGAACCCTTGTTTGGCTCGCAGCCATTGCGATGCCGCTGCAAGGGGTTCAGACATCGGCATGTGGATGTACGAACAGTTCCACGCAAGCTTCTAACGCTACCCATTCCGGCGGTCCCGCGCGATGCTGTGGAAAGCCTACTACAGGCGCGTGTCCTTGCACCGGCGCGGAACTGTGTCGTTGTGGGAAAGACAGTTCGTGCTGCCAACCCAAAGCAAGTTGTTGCTCTACCGCTTTGCCCAAGTGCTCAGGCGCGTCCTGCTGCCATGGGCGTTCATGCTGCTCCGGCGGCTCCGAGGAGACTAGCAACAATGGCTGCTCCTGCGGCGATAATTGCCAGTGCGGCCAAAGTGACTCGCCGTCGCAACCGTCAACTCCGCCTGCAGAGGACACACCGACTGAGAGAGTGTTGTTGGCGTTGACCATGCCTTCAGCACCTAACGGTGTGGCACTCTCGCTACCTGAACGATGCCGCTTTGATTTCTTGGCCTTGGCAGCCTCTCTGCCCGCCGTGGATCGTTGCGTTTCTCTATGTCGGTTCACGCTCTGAACCACTCTCCACGGCACCTGTGCGCGCTCTCATTAGCGTCGTAATCCGCTAGCAGCCGTGCGTCTTCGCCGCTCTCTTTCGCACCAGTTTCGTTGCGAGAAGAATCCTGCCCTTCGCTGCATCAAAGAGCAGAGTGGCTTCTTCGCGTGCTCAGGTGTTTTCCATCAGCATGGATTGTGTGCTGTCAGTGGGCGTCGCCAACGCGAATGAGAGTCCCCAAGCGTACCTGGCGATGGTCGCCAGGCATGCACAATCGGAATTTACAATGACTCGAAAGGAATCGAGGTAGACCATGTACACAAAGATTCTCTGCTTGCTTGCCCTGGTTGTTTGTTTGTCCGCGGTTGGATGTCGTTCCACACCTGGCAGCCGCCCCGCACCATCGGGATACTCTGCGCCAGCATCAAGCGGTGGCTGTTCACATTGTGGTTAGATACCGACGTTGCCTGCAATCAGCGGCAGGCGTGAAAGCCCCTGCCGCTTGAGGAGCGTCGACTGAACGATAAGAGAGACGCATTATGAATGACAAGAAGAACCTGTCGGACGAAGCTCCCAAGCCAAAAGAGCCGCCTGTGAAAGAAGCAGTCGACACGCCCGAATCGACGATCGAGAAGCGTGCTTCGCGTGGCTGGTGGGTACAGCTGATCGCCGGGCCATTGCTGCTGGTGGCGACAGGCGCAGCGCTTATCGCCTCCTTAGGCGTCGCCCAGCGACTTGGCTGGATCACGGCTGGTGATGGCGGTGGAAACAATAATCTCGCCACGAGTGGTGGCGCCGACACGCGCACCTACATTTGTCCGATGCTATGTACGCCACCACAGGTTGGTCCGGGAAGGTGCCCGGTCTGTGAGATGGAACTCGTGCCAGCCGCTTCGGGTGGCGGTCCGTCAGATGGGAAGTCGGTACAAATCGACTCGGCTGGTCGAAGGGTGGCCAATATCCAGACCGCGTCCGCCAAATCGATTCCGCTCACACGTGTGATCCGTGCTGTGGGTGAGTTGAACTACGACGAAGGATCGCTCAAGACAATTTCCGCCTACGTCGACGGACGCCTTGATCGCTTGTACGCGGATTTTACCGGGGTCGTTGTGGAAAAAGGTGACCACCTAGCCCTGGTCTACTCACCTCGACTTTACTCGGCGCAAGTTGAGTTGTTGCTGGCAATAAGGTCGCGAGAGAACAGCCGCGACGCGACGCTTACGCGGGTCCACGACGCTAACCGCGACATGTACCAAAGCTCTCGGCAAAGATTGATCGAACTGGGAATGACCGAGGAGCAAATTCAGCAGCTTGAAGCGGCTGGCGAGGCGAACAGTCGCTTGCATCTCTGTGCTCCAATCAGCGGAACGGTCATCAAGAAGTACGCGACCGAGGGACAATACGTCAAAGAGGGCCAAGCGATTTATGAATTGGCTGACCTGTCGACGGTCTGGCTAATGCTGGAGTTGTTCCCGGAAGACGCCTCCTCTATGCGATACGGGCAGCAAGTCAAAGCGGAGGTGCAATCGCTTCCGGGTCGTACCTTCACCGGACGTGTCGCGTTTATCGACCCCGTAGTAAATACGGACACACGGACCGTAGGCGTCCGGGTCGTTATTCCCAACGAGGACGCAATGCTGCGAGTGGGCGACTTTGCGAAAGCGACTATCGATACACCAATTGGATCAGGACCAGATTCAGGACTCATCTATGACCCACAGCTAGCCAACAAATGGATCAGTCCCAGGCACCCCCATGTAGTGGAAGACTCGCCCGGCAAGTGTCGCGTGTGCGGAGTCGACCTTGTGCCAGCTTCCCGGTTTGGATTCACCGATCAGCCAGACGCTGCTGGCAGCGTGATGGTCGTGCCGCGCAGCGCGGTCCTAGTCGCGGGCGATAACGCAGTGCTCTACGTCGAGACCGAACCGGGGCGGTTCGAGATACGCAAGGTGGTCCTCGGCCCCCGGAGTGGGGATCAAATCGTCGTGCTCGACGGTTTATCTGAAGGTGATCAAGTAGCCGTTTCGGGCAACTTCCTGATCGACTCGCAAATGCAATTGGCTGGGAATTCTTCGCTCATCGACCCCACCAAGGCGGAGTCAGTTATCGAATTTGAACTTGACGAACTAGACATGCCTCCAATCGGCGCGCCGATGTTGATAGCCGGTGACTCAGTGACTACCCCGCAGATCGGGTTTGTTAGCCCTGTCGAGGAAGACAGCAACGCTTCAGCCGAACTATCCCCCGACGACGCCAGATTGGCTAAACGACAAGCACTATGTCCGGTCGCCGACATGAAACTCGGATCGATGGGAACACCAATCAAAGTCATGGTCGAAGGAAGGCCCGTCTTTATCTGCTGCGAGGGTTGCCGCGAGCGGCTATTGGCTGAACCTGCGAAGTATCTTGCCAAGCTGGATTCAAATTCGACTGAAGAGGAGGCGACCAAATGATCAATGGACTGATTGATTTTTGTCTCCGAGAACGATTGGTCGTGGCGATCGCCGTTGTTGGCGTTATTGCTTACGGCTGGTACGCCACGAAGAAGGTCCCCCTCGACGCGATCCCCAATGTCGGCGAGAACCAGGTGATCGTGCTGACCGAGTGGCCAGGGCGTTCACCCAAGGATATTGAGGACCAAATTACCTACCCCTTATCGGTCGCACTACAGGCGGTCCCCGGCTCGAAGAGCGTGCGCGGTAAGAGCATGTTTGGGTTCAGCTTCGTGCAGGTGACGTTTGAAGACGGCGTCGACTTCTACTGGTCACGTTCACGCGTCGCTGAGCAATTGACGACCGTTTCGGGCATTCTGCCCGAGGGCGTGTATCCGAGGCTTGCTCCCGATGCGACTGCGCTGGGTCAGATCTACTACTACGTCTTAGAACCACCGCCCGGCATGAACCTTGCCGAATTGCGGTCGAAGCAAGATTTCTTCATTAAATATTCGTTGCAGTCGGTCGACGGTGTTGCCGAGGTCGCGTCGATCGGTGGTTACGTCCGGCAGTATCAGGTTGAAGTCGATCCTGACTCGTTGCGGTATCACAACATCCCGCTGAGCAGCGTCATCAGGGCTGTCAAAGAGTCGAACATCGACGTCGGCGCCAAGACGGTCGAGACCAGCGGCATGGAGTTTCTCGTCCGTGGCCTGGGATTCATCGGCTCCGGAAAGACTGAGGAGGAAACGCTTGAGCAAATCGAGAATACGGTCGTGATTTCGCGCGACGGCGTGCCGATCCGCGTGCGCGATGTCGCCCAGGTGCAGATAGGCCCAGCCTTTCGTCGCGGTGCACTCGATTTTAACGGGCAGGAAGCAGTCGGCGGCTTAGTCGTGATGCGGTATGGTGAGAATCCCCGCGACGTCATCGAGCGAGTAAAGCAGAAGATCGCGTCGCTCGAGTCAGAACTCGACGGCATCACAATTCGGGGAGTCTACGATCGCACCGAGCTGATCGATGAGACCGTCGCAACACTTACCGGTGCCTTAAAGCACGAGATCGCCATTACCATTGCCGTGATGGTGATTTTCTTGCTGCACGTACGAGCCAGCATCGTAATCGCCATCACGCTGCCACTCGCGGTATTGATGGCGTTCATCGCGATGAACCTGTTTGGTGTCGACGCCAACATCATGTCGCTAGCGGGAATCGCGATTGCCATCGGCACGATGGTCGACATGGGAATCATCGTGCTGGAGAACATCTATGGTCACTTGGCTGCTTGGGAAGCCAAAGGCGCGCCAGGCGGCGAGAAGAAGCGACTAGCGGTGATCCGTGAATCGGCTAGCGAAGTCGTCCCTGCCGTAGTTACGGCTGTGAGTACGACCATCGTCAGTTTCTTGCCGGTGTTCTTTTTGACAGGCCGTGACCACCGGCTATTTGCGCCTCTTGCCTGGACAAAGACGTTCGCGCTGGCTGCCAGTTTGATCGTCGCGGTCGCTGTTGTTCCCATGCTTTGCCGAGTCTTTCTTCGAAGCTCGCGGGCGAAGCAGCCTACCAGCATCCTTGCCGGAATCAGTTTAGGCGCGCTACTGGCAGGGCTCAGCTATTTCGTCTGGGGAGACGAGTTCCAGCACCTAACATCACTCCCGCCATTGGTGTCGGCGCCCCTAGCTGGTGCAGTCGGCCTGTTCATTGGATGGTGGATGACTTGTGAAAAAATTCGTCCGCTGGAAGAGAATCCCGTAAGCCGTTTTGTGCTATGGCTCTACGCCGGCCGGTTACGGCTCGCCTTGCGACACAAAGCGCTCATGTTGTCCATCCCAGCAATGATTTTTGTGCTTGGACTCGGAGCATGGATTGGCTTACCGACCGTGTTGCAACCGGTGGAGAGCACTTTCGCGATGCTCGGCGCCGACCTGAATGCGGTTCCGGGCTACGTCAAAGCCAAGCATTTGTTCACCGGCCTCAAAAGCGACGACTGGATTGCGCTGGATGAAGGAAGCTGGTTCTACATGCCGAGTCTTTACCCGGCCGCCAGCTTTTCGCAGGCGATGGAAGTGCTTCAAACGCAGGACGTGCTGATCAAGAGCATCCCCGAGGTGGCAAATGTCCTTGGTAAGATCGGTCGTGTGGAGTCGGCGCTCGACCCGGCGCCCGCCGCGATGGTTGAGACCTACGTGATGCTCAAGCCGCGCGACCAGTGGCGTGAGGGAGTCACCGCCCGCGACATTTGGGACGAAATCAACGCTGTTGCGACGCTGCCTGGCGTAACGCCCGCCTCGGCACTGCAACCGATCGAAGGCCGAGTCGTAATGCTCCAAAGCGGCATCAAGGCGTCAATGGCCGTAAGGATTTACGGCGACAGCCTCGAAGGACTCGGTGAAGCCGCCATGGCAGTCGCCGAGCGCCTGCGTGAGCATCATCTCGTGAACGCTGGGACGGTGAACCCTGACATCGTGATGGGCAAACCCTATTACGAGTTCGAGGTTGACCGTGAAGAGTCTGCCCGCTACGGCATGACGACGATGATGGTCAATCAGATTGTCTCGGCAGGTCTTGGGGGGGTGGATGTGACGACCACTGTCGAGGGCCGTGAGCGTTACCCCATCCAAATCCGGTTCCACCGTGGCGTCCGAGAGCAGCTTGAGGACCTGCAAAAAGTCTCTGTCGTGACACCGAAGGGCGAGGTTGTGCCACTGGATCGGCTTGCGGACGTGCGGACGACGTGGGGACCGGGCGCGATCAATAGTGAAGACGCTAGGCTAGTGGCCCACGTATCATTCTCGCCTTCAGGCGGCGCTGGTGACATCGAAACGGTTGAGGCCGTCATGAAGTCCCTTCGCTCGGCCCGCGAAACTGGCGAACTCACGTTCCCGGATGGCAATTTCGAGTTGCAGTCCGTCGGGTCGTTCCAAAACCAGATCGAAGCCAACCAGCGACTAATGTGGATCGTCCCCATGGTGATCCTCATTAACCTGCTGCTGCATTATTTGCACTTCCGCAACTTCGCGATCTCGCTAGTGGTCTTCTCTGGTATCCCTGTCGCAGCGGCCGGGGGGATGATTGCGGTGGCGGTGATGGGCGTAGAGATGAACACTGCCATGTGGGTGGGCTTCATCGCCCTCTTCGGCCTAGCCGCCGACGACGGCATCGTGATGGCCACCTACATGCGAGACACCCTGAACAAACGGACAATCCATAGCGTGCGCGACATCCGCGAGGCGATCTACGACGCCGGGCTTAAGCGAATCCGCCCGTGCATGATGACCACCATCACCACGATCGTGGCGCTTGTCCCCGTACTCATGTCAACCGGTCGCGGCGCCGACGTCGCGCGGGCGATGGCCTTACCGATTTTTGGAGGAATGCTGATCGAACCGTTTACAACCTTTATCGTTCCCACGCTGTATTGCGCTTATGTCGAGTTCAAGATGCGTGCCGGATTGCAAGATGACTACTGGGCAGAGTCCGCCCAGGAAGATACGGCGTCAACATCAGCAGGGTCGCCCACTACGTCTGCGGCCTAAGAGGCATACGCCGTGCGTTTGTTGACTGGGAGCTTCCAGTGCACAATCCGTGCCACTCCCTATCTTTCTTTGAAAGGATTTTGAGATGAATCGGCTAACAGTATTCGTGGCGATGGTAAGCGTCATCGCACTTTCACACGTGGCAACCGCGCAAGACGCGAAAGAAGCAGCGCAGCTCCAAAAGCAGCAGGACAAGCTGCGGGTCGCCGTGCAGGAGATCTGCCCCGTGTCGGGCGAGAAACTTGGCTCGATGGGCGAGCCGCTTAAGGTGCAAGTCGGCGAGGAGACCGTGTTCCTCTGCTGCAAAGGATGCGCAGGCAAGCAAGTGGATCCCGCGCACTGGGCGACGATTCACACGAATATGGCCAAAGCGCAGGGCATTTGCCCCGTCATGAAGAAGCCGCTGCCTGAAGACGCGAAATCGATCGTTGTGAATGGGCAGGCAATCTTCATCTGCTGTCCTCCGTGCGAGGACAAGATCACCGCCGAGCCGGAGGCCTACATCGAACAGGTCAGCGCCCTCTACACGACGTCTGTCCGCGATCAACTTCGTATTGCGGTTCAGGATATCTGCCCCGTATCGGGCGAGAAGCTCGGCTCGATGGGTGAACCGCTCAAAGTGCAAGTCGGCGAGGAGACCGTGTTCCTTTGCTGCAAAGGCTGCATGGGCAAGCAGATAAAGCGGGAGCACTGGGGGACGATTCACGCCAACTTCGCCAAAGCTCAGGGCATCTGTCCTGTGATGGGTAACGATCTTCCCAAGACGCCTAAGTGGACGATTGTCGAAGGGCAAGTCGTATATGTCTGCTGCCCGCCCTGCACCAAAAAACTTGCTGCCGAGCCGCAACTGTACCTGCGAAAGGTGGATGCACTCTATACCGCGCACCTTGATAAGAAAGCGAAGGAGGACAGTCAGCGTGCCCAGCGTTAATGCGACTGCCTTGCGTTTTTTGGCCGGCCTCGGGCGTCTCGCCTCCCCCCGCATCAGGGGCGCCCGGGCCGGCTCTTTCCCTACTCATTAACGAAGACTCGCAGATTTGTTGAACGAGAGAAATTCCCTAACTGGTACGACCCGACTCTGATTCCGGGCAGTCTGGTCGTAGCAACAATAACAGCTGTAATCATGATGCCGCATTGGCCGATCACCTCAGGGAGTGACTGCCAACAGGGCTGTGCTAAACGACAGGGGGCCAAGGATGGCCAGAAACCAAGCAATTTTCTACGCGCTAGCAACGATCGCGGTTGTTTTCACACCCGGATGCCGCGGCACTCGTCAGATCCGTGACGCCGAGTACGCCCGCGTGGCCGATGCGGTCACGTATGCGAACACGACACTCGTTGCTGCCGATTCGGCAGTTGCCCCCCCGACGCCGCAGTTTGAAGGACCGCAACAGGTCGAAGAACTGATCCAGTTTGCCCTTGCTCAGAACCCCGAAGTTCAGGCCGCTCGCAAGCGAATTGAAGCGGCTGCTCTCATGGTCCCAGTGGAAGCCAGTCTTCCTGACCCGATGCTCGGAGTAACAACCTTCCCGGAGCCGGTGCAAACGGCGGCTGGACAACAAGAACTGCTGCTAAACGTCAACCAAAAGTTCCCTGCCCGCAGGAAGTTGGGATCGCGAGCTGGAGTGGCCGAATCAAAGGCTGACGTGGCAAGGGCACGACTCGCCGCCGTAGAGCTTGCGACCGTGGAACAAGTCAAGCAGGCCTATTACGAACTTTATTTCATCCAGCAAGCCATCTCGATCACGGAATCCGAGGAAGAGGAGTTGGTTAAGATTCGTGATACGGCAAACGCTCGTTACAAAGCAACGCTTACCAGTCAACAAGACGTTCTGCGGGCTGAGTTGGAGCTTTCCAACATCGCCAACGAGTTGATTCGCCTGCGCCAGCAGCTCGACAGCACTCAGGCAAGGCTTGCCCGAGTGCTACACGTATCGCCCCAGACCCGTTTGCGGGCCGTTGATCGACTAACCAACGAAGCGGCGCCGCAAGACTTAGCGTGGCTGGAGCGGCGCGCGGTCGCAGCCAGGCCAGAGTTACACGCTCAGCTCGCCGCTCTTGAGCGTGACCGCCGGGCGGCGCAGCTCGCCCGGCTGGATTACGTGCCGGACGTCACGCTCGGTGCTACTTGGATTGATACGGCCAGCGCTGGGATTAGCCCAGTCGCCAACGGACAAGACGCCGTGCTCCTGACAGCAGGTGTAAACCTGCCGATTTATCGCAAACGTCTTGATTCGGCAGTCCGATCCGCTGAGGCCAGCGCCGTGGCGACAGCTCGGGACTACGACGCCTTGCGCGACGCGACGCTTGAACAAGTGGCAGACCTGTTCGCCAAGGCCCGAAGTCAGCAAGACCTGCTGCTCCTGTTTCGCGAAGACATACTTCCTAAGGCGCGGCAGACACTGGAAGTCTCCAACCGCGCCTATTCTGTCGGTGAGGTCGACTTTCTGCAGCTTATCGACAACTTCAGATTGCTGCTTCGCTACGAAGTCTCCTACCGCCGTCTCGAAGCGTCATTGCGGCAAACAACCGCATCGCTCGAACGTGTTGTAGGAGGTCCGCTACCCCAATCGGCCGAAACCGTCCCGCCGCCACAGCAGGTGGACGATGAGAATGACGGCGAGCCTAACCAGCTGCCAGCGCCGACCGAAGCGAATTAGGCGAAGGAAATTCTTGGCCTGGAACGAGGGTCTGCATTCACTTTTGGGACGAAAAAATGAGAATACGTCAAATTACAGTGAAGCTATTGCTGCTGTCGCTAGCAGCGGCAGGTGGATGCGCTCCTGCATATCACTGGTACGACCAATGTCGCATTCCTTGCAAGTACTGCGCCCCCAGTCCGCTACCTTACGAAAGCTACAACGGATGCCCCTGTCACTCACGTGCAGCAGAGCCCTACTTCACGGGCCCATCGCCGCAGTTGATCAATCCCTCGTCGCCTCCAGACGCCAAAGATCATCAGGCGTCTGAATAAATCGTGAGCTAAACCGACGTACGGCCATCAGTTAGCAGTTGCTGCCAGGATTCCTTTCGATAAGTAGTGCGGTCACGTCATCAGTTTGTCGAGCTGCACCCCTGTGCTCGTTCAACGCCTGATTCAGCAGATTGATCACCCCATCTGCAGGAGCATCGCGGTAATGAGCCAGTAGTTCGCCGATACGATCTCGTCCGAACAGGCGCCCACTGGAATCGGAGGTCTCGCAAACGCCATCTGTGGCAATCAACATCCTGTCTCCTGCGGCAAATTCACCGGTCGGCTCTTCCCAGGTGACGTCCTCGTCTATCCCGAGTATTAACCCAGTGGATGGCAGTTGCTTTAGGTTGGTACCTTCCGTGAGCAGCCATCCGGGATCATGTCCCGCGCTGGCGTAGCTGAAGCGGCCCGCGCAGGGATCTATCCGGAGCATGAAGACCGTTGCAAAGTCTCCTTCGAGGCTCATCGAGGTGAACTGCTGATTTGCTTCTTGCAGTATCTGGGACGGAGATACGAGAGTTTTTGCAGCTTGCATCACGAGCGTCTTCAGCATCGCGGCGTTCATGGCCGCTGGTATGCCGTGCCCGGATACATCGGCGACACAAACCAACCATGATCTATCGCAGAGCATGAGTATGTCGAAGAAATCGCCGCCCACGTCCTCTGCCGGTTCAAATAGCTGCGCAACCTCAAAACCATCGGCCTCGACCCCGTTCGGCAACAGATTGCGCTGGATCTCACGGGCTTGTGCCATTTGCAGCAGACGTGTCTTCTCGGACGCCGCCAATGATTGACTCATGGAGTTGATTTCGTCCGCCAAGTACCCTAGTTCGTTGGTTCGAAATGAATCGGATTGCAAACGAAAGTCGCCCTCTCCGATCTTCTTGACCGTTCCCACGAGAACCTGAAGGGGCCTGCTGACCACACGGAAGAGCACCATGTTGACAACCGCGGCGGCGACGGTGGCCATGAAGAGGAAGCCTACGAGACGACGCATGGTATCCCCCGTTGCCGAACGGCGTAAATTCTCCAATGATTCGGAAACGTACACCGTAGTTCCCTCGCTTGCGTAAGCGCCCACGACCAACTCCGCGTTACCCAGAGGAGCCCTATAGAGGGGGGACTCCGCCGCCTCCTGCATCGCCAGCAGCATTTCTCTCGAATCGCGGTGATGAGCTGATGCTTGAAATGTATCGCCTTCTTTCTCAACAGCGATGTGGTGGCCGGGAGACTCTGCGTCTTGCATTCGTACACATACCTCGTCAATGAAATCTTGCACGCTCTCTGGACCGCGGCCACTAAGTCGGATAACTGCTGGAAAGAGGGTTTTGGCTTCTTCTTCCAAAGCGACCCGTTTGATATCGATTCGCCGGGCAAGCTCATGAGAATAGTCGTAGGCCAAGAATACCGCCGCCAGCATGGCCAACGGCAGATTGACGGCCAAGAGTAGACGAGAACGAATCGTTGGCCTCTGCCGCGCACGAGCGGACGCACTCTTTTGTTCACGGTCTTGAGTGAAAGTCTCCTGCACCATGGGCTTCCATCGTATTCACTGACTTACTACATCGTCTTGACCTGAACGTAATCAGTCGGATCCTTTTCAAACTCAGCAAGGCAGTCCTCCGAGCAGAAGAAGTAAGGATGCCCACAATAAGAGCCGGTTGCTACAGACGCTGATTGAAGAACCTGCATTCCGCACACAGGATCGATGGCAGACAGCTCACCCAATGTCCCACCAACCGCATCGATCCGTAGATAAGTGTCTATGAATTCTAGGAGTCTCTCTTCGACCCAATCGGCGACTTCTTCGTCATCCACACCGTCCAGCGGCAGCGGCAGGTTATCCTGCTCGTTGAACAACACAAACACCGGCATCAGGCGCGTACGCGTGTGGAGAACAACGTTTTCAAACCGCACGTCGTGTTCAACGGAGAATTCGATAGTTGCGAGCGCCGGAAAGCGGTCGCAGTACTCGAAGAGGCAAGTCACCGAGTGCGGCGGTTGCTCATCAGACATCGTAGCGTTCGGAAACAACATCGCTACGGTTGTGAGTCGCGGGCGAACGACATCCTGACACAGGTGGCGAGCCAAGGCCTCCCACTTGGCGCGCCGCTGGCCGACCTTGGCCATGTACTTGTGAGCCTCCCCCGGCTCCCAGCGACGAATCCTGAAGGCATCGTCGACCACCTCTTGAACGTGGCTGGCAAATGTGGTGAGGTCAGACATTCTGTAGATCCTTCCGCAACGAGATAGCGCAACCTACAACATGCTTTTACGATGGCCGCTCAGTTCTTCAACTTGGCCAGATAGTCGTCCGGGTTTGCAAGCAGCTTCTCTCGGCAGCCGTCACAGCAGATCCATACTTCTTGCCCCTTCAAATCGATCTTGATGGGTGCGCCCATCGTACCGAGCATCTCACCGCTTACCGGGCAAATGTGCTGCTTCTCAGCTGAGGTGGCGTCTGCTGGCGAGAGATTTGCCAACTCAGCTTTCATTTTCTCCATGCCAGTCACACCGTTATCGCCCTCGTCGACATGGTTTCCGTGTTCATGATCCGCATGAGCGCTGCTACCGTCTTGGGCAGAAGGAGAGCTTGATGGAGCCGGCGTCGTGGAGTCCTCTGATGTGCTGCATCCATAGACGCCCAACGACAAGACAGCAACAGCCAAAATAATCACGCATTTCATAACGATCCTCGATAAAAGATTAGTCGTGCATCGCGAGTCCCGACCATGAGGGCGGGACGACACGAGTCTTCTCCAAAAAATACTAGCGGATGGCATCAATTGTGCTCTCGTTTCTCCTCTTTTTTCTCCCGCTGTTTCTTCTCTTTGATGTAGGACGCGTAGAACTCGTCAACTTGGAGGAGGGCTGCCTCTGGTTCTGCCTGAACCTCCTCAATGCTTGCAAGACGAGCGACATAGATGACCTGGCCTTCGACTACTGTCGACTTTGGCTTCCTCGGAAGGTCCTTCTTTGAAATAGGGCACTTCCCCTGCGCTTTAGCGATACTGCGGTGGATTGTTCCCCAGAGCTTCTGATCGATCTTTCCATTTGTGCATCCCTCGCAGCAGAGGTAGACCTCTTCTTTGGAATCGCCGGCCGCTACCTTGATTGGCGTCCCCATCGCGCCAAGCTTTTCGCCCGAGATCGGGCAGATCTCCTGAACGGCGATACGCAATTGTTCGCGTCGTAGCTGATCCTCCGTCTGGTGATCTTCTTCGTGTGCCCGGACGGACTGGCCTGTCAACGCCACGGTCACCAACACCATCGTCATCGTTCGAGTTCTCATCGTCTTCGTCTTCCTACTTTTTTTATTCACCAAAACACCACTGGGCCTCGTACAGCCGAAGCACAATAATCCACTATTCGTCTTCGAAGGCGAGACAAAAACTTTGACAGCCCTCGCTATCCCTTCAGCTGCTCACATACATGCTTAGGCATGTACTTCATGGGGGCTCATCCACAAAGACAGCAGCCACAAAACCAACATCTGTCGCTTCATGATGATTGCACCTTGAAATGACGAGTTAGGTAGCCCCCGCTGGCATATGCGAAATGAACCAGCGCGGGCTCTTTGGTGTTGTCCTTGCGTTGAGCGAAACGGCAAACACGTTTATTCCGAAGTCATCTCTTTTATTTCCATCGATCGCATCAACGCATCATGTTCCGCCTGGGCTTTGTCTAGTTGCAGCAGAATCTGATTGCAGTGCTTCATACAAGCTAGGCCGTCGACTGACTCTTTGCAGCATTCCTCGAAAAGCATCGCGTGCTGTTTCTCGGCGGCGGCAAGATGTTGATCGATTGACTTTAGTGGCGCCGCCGCGGCGGCATCGCTACCGACTTCTTTGCGGACAACGGCGAGTTCCTTCTGTGCGCTAATGATGTTGCGTCCAAGTTCTTCTGCCTCAGACTTGGCAACGCTCGGCTCGATAGTCTGGGGAGTTCGTGAGTATTGATAGATGCCCCGAGAGTAATCGCGAGCGTGACTCATACTCCGAGACGCTCGTTGATTGCTGTAAGTAGCCTGAGGCCGCAAGCGATCTCCGCCCGTCAGTCCTCCTGGACTCTTTCTTTGGGCAACTGCAATGGCCGGTCCTGCCGCGACTGCGGCTGTCAGAATGACCACACCCAGATTCAACAGCCTCTTACGATCGTAAAACATGGCTCAATACATCCTCTGAAAAAATGCTCGGAAACCGCGATCCCAAGTCTAGGGTCTAGTTGCTTCGAGCGGTTGCATGGATGGCGAGTATCAGAATTGTCGCTAATGGCAACTCCTCCCGCCTACGCCCCTTCTGATGCCCGGCCCGAGCAGTTTCTTCACGTGTTTCCAAGAAACTAAGCAGTCACACCAACGGTTCGACGCTTTGGTATCTCCGGGTCCGGAGCCCCGCGATACGCCACTGCAAGCCCGCGACCAAAACTGCTAAACTAGCGACCCTGAGTCCCCAGACGCTGTTCGCAATGGTTGCGGACCCGCCGGTTGACCTCCTCGACTGGAATTGTCGCGAAGAAAGCTGCTCCTGGCTGCATCATAAAGAGTGCAGGAGCGCCGAATTGCATGAAGCATGGATCCAACGGACGCCAAACTCGTTGCCGCTTGCCAGCAGGGAGACCGTTGCGCACAGCAACAGCTATTCGACGAGAGCCATGGTCGTATCTTCCGGCTGATGGCCAGAATGGTCGGCGAGCAGGACGCGGCGGACGTTACGCAGCAAGTGTACCTACAGGTCTACCGACAACTCGGAAAATTCTCCGGACGTTCGCGATTGAGCACGTGGATCTATCGCTTGGCAGTCAATGAGGCATTACAGCACCTTCGACGAAGGAATCGAAAGAAAACACAGACGTTGGAATACGAACCGATCGATCACGTGGAGTCGCACGAGAGTAGGTCTGACTTAGCAGAGGTGCTGGAAGCAGCCCTCGCTGACCTTGAGTTAGAGCTGCGAACGATCTTTCTCCTTCGCGAGGTTGAGGAATTGCCCTATAACGCTATTGCTGACGTGCTCGATATTCCAGAAGGGACGGTAGGCTCGCGCCTTAACCGCGCTCGCCGGGAATTGCAGCAGCGTCTAACGCAACTTGGCTGGGGTCCATGACGATGAATTGTTCAGAACTACAAGAGCGATTGTCAGCCTTCATAGACAATGAACTACCTGCTTCGCAGCGTGAACTGATCGACAGTCACCTAAAGACGTGTCCGGCTTGTGCGGAAAGCGTTGTTTTTACCAAGTCCCTTTCTTACCAGACACGATTGCTTGTTGATCCGACACCTCCCTCGGATTTGTGGAGAGGCGTCGATTCCGCGTTGCGGCAAGAACATAAACCATCGGTAGAATTGGAGTATCGGGCCCCGTGGTGGAGGCTGCCTTCTAAAATATGGGCCCTCGCAGCATCAGTCCTTCTATTGTTAGGCGCGGGTTTCTGGGCTTCCCACAACCTATCGGGAGAACACGGGCATGAATCGATGGCTGCCAATTTCGACATCTACTTGGCAAAATTCGCCGTTGATCCCGAGCAGGCGCATCAGGCTCTAGTCGCCACCTATGACGGGCAGCCGGTCACACCTGATGAGGTTGAGAAAAGATTCGGTTACCAACCGTTGAGTTTGGAAGGTCGCGCCGGCGTGACCGTCGAGGAGATGTACGCGCTCGACATGCCTTGCTGTCAGTGCACACTTTCGGTCTGTCGTCGATCCGACGGTGGCGTAATGACGGTATTGGAGCATCTAGAGCCCCAGCCAATCTGGTTCGGAAGTCGGTCACGTATCGAGTGCCTTTGCGACGGAGTGCCAACCAGCGTCGTGCAGTTGAACGGCAAGTTGGCAGCAAGTTGGCGGCAGGATAAGCGACACATCACGATTATTGGCGTGCGTGACCTAGAAGAAGTGACGCGGATTGTGGCCGATTTTAATCAGCAATCAAACGGGTAGGTTGCACCCTTCTCGATTGACCACTGTTCTACCGCCGCTCAAACGCCTGCAAGGTCGCACTCCGGGCGTTGGAAAGTTCATGATTTAGCCAAAGCCGATGTAGGGCTCCTATCCCATCGATCCCGTAGACCTCACGAATGGCGCTGTCGTATCCGCTCGCCGTTGCCAGATCGACAAAAGGCAAAAGTTTCTCCGGCTTGTCACACGCCGAAAGATAACTCACTAGCGACAGGCTTTGACCGTAAAACGCCGCGGCTTGGTCACGGGATGACAGCTTCCGAAGCTCCACCAGTTCCACCAATTGCATCGCGCTCCCGTTCGCCAATGCCCGCCGACAATCGCGGCAATGGAGAGACTGCTTTTCCTCGGAGTCGGCAAGCGTTGCGATCCCTTCGTCAACCCAAGGCGGTGGCTGACGGCCCCCGAACCAGTCGGCAAGCACAACGTGCGTCAACTCGTGCGCAAGTGCGGAATACCCTCCTGCTTGATCAACGAGCAAGTCGATCCGGCGCTTTGCAATGCCGTCACCACTCCTCTCAATCAGGCTTGCTCCCGATGTCTTAGAGCCGGAAGGTCCCACGTAGCGGAGGTAGCTGGAGCGATTTGAATGAAGGACAATCTCACATCGTGGCTGCCATGAAGCCCAAGTTTTCTCCGGCATCCAAAGCTCGTGAGCTTTCCGCCGCAATTCCACAGACTTCCCGATTACCTCCGCAGCATCAGGTCCGTCTTTGAACGATCGGACTAGGAAGCTTGGCGCAGTCGCTGTGAACGCGTTGCGAGTCGCCGCCCCAGACTCGGTAGCGAATGCTGTCGCCCCGAGGGCCATCGCAGCGAATTGCGACACTAGGGTCCGCCTTGAGAGTATCCGCATAGAGCAGCGATCCAGGAGGAAGGTGCGAGGTGGTGCGGCCGCCGACGCTGCCAATCGCAGATTGAAGTGAGCCGATGGAAACGGGATATGCACGTAGAATCAAATCCCGCGCCAAATCTGGACCTGTCTCTACGAGATCCTGGCTAGCGAACCTTGAAACGGCAACATTGTGGGGAAATCAGTGGATCGATGGCTCGTAGTGGCACTCACGAATCCGCCTCGCGTAGGCCAAGGACTGCCTCCAAATCTGGCAAACTTTGCAAAGGAATCAGGCAATGCTCGTGTACGCCTATGCTCCACACAAACGGCTCAAGCAGTTCCTAGAAATCGTGTTGGCATCAGTGAAGAAAAGCCATCCGTCATGCATCAAACAGGGTAGAAGAGGCAAGTTGGAGCGGTGGGAGGCGGCCACCGCTGTTTCTAAGCAGGATGCCACACATTTTGCGGCTCGCAAGGGCCAGGAGGCGGAAGATGTTCAAGACAGTTCTAACGGCGGCCGCGGTCATGGGGATGTTACTGAGTTCCGACGCGCTCGCGCAACGTGACGCCGGCGCTAAGGCACGCGGCGAGTTTGGGAAAGGGTTCTGGAATTCGGGTTCTAATCGTGCATCTACACGTGTGGTTCAAAGAACGATGGTTCCGCAGGCACGGCTCTATCAAACAGAAAGTCCTCAAGCTGTCGATAGCTACCGCAGTTTCTCCTACGAGCCAACTCCTGGAGACACCGCTGACGCACAAAACATAGAGGAGCCAGCGGCTGTGCAGGTCGATACATCCGCGTCCCCCTGTCAGAAAGTGCCCAACGTGACCTACCGGAGGTTTTCGTATGAGCCGGCTGCCATTCTGGCTCCCGAGCGGGGCGTCCGTCGCAATTCTGCCAATCGCCGCGCGAGTCCTCCGGATGTGAGACTTCACCCCGGCTCGCGAAGTTACTGATGCACTCGGCAGGAAGGCTTGGAAGTATTCGCCAACTGAACGCGGCCGCAGGTAGTTTGGTCCGATGGACAACAAGCAGCGTGTGTTAGCGGCCATGTTCCAAAGTAGCGGGTATGCTGAACTAGGTAAGCTCGAAATCGATTTCACCGAACACGGTCGCGTGCTGGTTCTACGCGGCCGTGTTTCTTCGTACTACATTAAGCAGCGGGCACAGGAAATCGGTAAACTGATGGAAGGGGTTCAGCAGATTGTCAACAAACTCGGAGTCGTTGTGCGAATGCCACTTGCGGAAACGGGTCGGCGTTCTTAGAAGTCCTGGATATCAAGAGGGAAGAGGGTAGCAGCGTGAATGTAGATCGCAAGTCAGGACTTCTGTCGAAACTCATTGCCGAGCACCGCTGGAAACTCTTGGTCGTACAGGCCGTTTGTTTCCTCGCATTGGGATTCGCTTTGGCCTGGAGCTTTCGCGGAGCGCCAACAGACGGGACCTCAGCGTCGGAGCCAGGCGTTTCCGCACCAAAGGACTCGCCAAGCATCTGGACCTGCTCAATGCATCCGCAAATTCGTCGTGATGGACCGGGTAGTTGCCCAATTTGCGGTATGGATTTGGTTCCCGTTAAGAAGTCCGTCGGTGGCATCCGCACCGTTTCGATCAGTCCTGATGTAAGAAAGCTGATGAATATCGAAACGGTCCCGGTTGCTCATCGCTACGTCACCGCGGAAGTGCGAATGGTTGGAAAGGTAGAATACGACGAAACTCGTTTGGCCCACATTACCGCATGGGTATCGGGCCGGTTAGATCGCCTTTTCGTCGATTTCACGGGTGTGCAAGTCGACAAGGGCGACCACATGGTGTCGATTTACAGCGAAGAACTTTACTCCGCGCAGGAAGAGCTTATCCAGTCGCTGAAGTATCAATCCGAGCGACCAAGCTCAACTCGCTTCACGCCGTCTGTTGACTTGGCCGAGTCGGCTCGCGAAAAGTTGCGACTGCTGGGGATCACTGACAAGCAGATTCAAGAGATTGAGCAGCGGGCCCGTCCGAGTGATCATCTTACGATTTACTCGCCTGTAAGCGGCATCGTAATTGCGAAGCTCAGGCAGGAAGGTGATCGAGTTCGCACCGGTGACAGAATCTATTCGGTAGCTGACTTGACGCAATTATGGGTGCAGTTGGATGCTTACGAGTCTGACCTGCCTTGGCTGCGTTATGGGCAGGACGTCGAATTCACCACAGAAGCCTATCCCGGTGACGTCTTCCATGGGCGAATCGCCTTCATTGATCCGGTTCTCAACGCTGCAACGCGGACGGTCAAGGTACGAGTCAACGTATCCAACAAGGATGGTCGGCTGAAACCCGAAATGTTTGTGCGAGCGATCGTTCGCTCAAAGATTGCTGCTGGCGGTCGAGTGCTTGATGCGTCGCTGGCGGGAAAATGGATCAGCCCAATGCACCCAGAAATCGTGAAAGATGGACCAGGAAATTGCGACATCTGCGGGATGCCATTGGTTCGAGCGGAGACGCTGGGCTACGTTACAGCCGAACCCAGCGACACTGCCAAGCCATTGGTAATTCCCGTTTCGGCGGCGTTGCTAACAGGAACGAGGGCCATCGTCTATGTCCAGGTTCCCGATGCGCCAGAGCCAACCTACGAAGGCCGAGAGATTGTGCTTGGCCCGCGTGCCGGCGACTACTACCTCGTCAAATCGGGGCTTGAAGAAGGTGAGCTGATTGTTACTAACGGCACTTTCAAGCTCGACAGTGCCCTGCAGATTTCCGCAAAGCCCTCAATGATGACGCCCGAAGGCGGCGGGGGAGGTGGCGGCCACAACCACGGCGTCGATTCGGAGCCGACCGCTAATGGCGAGTCGATGCAAATGGCGGGGCCGCCCGGTATGTCACTCCCACCCGCGTTGCAAGCGCAGTTGCATCAAGTCTTGGGATCCGTGGCTTTCGTTGGTGAGGCAATTGAAGAGGCGGAGCTGCAAGCGATTCGCAATGCCTACTCACAGCTTGGCACGGCCGTGTCTTCATTAGACGAAGGTCTATTGTCTGGTGACATGCGCGCCCAACTCGAAGAGTTTGAGATGCTGCTAAGAAATGATGCCGTGGAAGGCAAAGAAATAGACTCGTTACAAGATGCGGATCGCATCTACTTGGTCACGAAGCGTCACACCGAGCGGCTTCAGGCAATGTTTGGATTGTCGCACGGACAACATCAGATGGAAGAACAAAGTCTCGATATTCCGGCTGAGTTTCGCAATCAGTTGAGCCAGATTGTTCGCCCATACCTTGCAATCTCCAACGCTCTGGCGGCTGATGACGCACGTGCTGCGGCGGCCGCGATCTCCGGCCTTCACCAAGCGGTAAGTTCCCTGAATTCCCAATCACTCGACGGAAAGGCGGCTGAACGTTGGACGGCCGAATTGAGCAGCTTGTCGACAATTGCTGCCCGTTTGGCGACGGCCAACGACCTCGAATCCCTCCGTTCGGCTTTTGCTCTTCTGTCGGAGGAGTTGCTGACGCTGCAACGCACTTTCGGCCTGCCGAATAGCGATCAACTCTATGAGTTGCATTGCCCGATGGCTTTCGATGGACGTGGTGCAAGTTGGATTCAAACCGACGCCGCCGTTCGCAATCCTTACTACGGTGCATCAATGCTGAAGTGTGCCGATAAGGTCGCGCCGCTTGCTGATCAAGAGCCTCCACCCGAAGAGCACGCCGGGCACAATCGAGAGTAAGAAAACTTCGTGCGGTTCAGTCCAGAACCGCAGCACTTCTTCAAGAATAGCATCGAGAACTCACGGTTGTGATGACTAATACTTCCAATGGCATGGCCCCCGATATCGAAATCGGTCGCCGCACGATCCTCGGCGCCGTCATTTGGTTTTGCCTGCAAAACAAGCTGGTTGTCTTTCTTCTCGTATTAGCGATTGTAGGCTGGGGCATCATGGTCGCCCCGTTCGATTGGCAAGTCGGTAGTCTCCCTCGTGATCCCGTGCCCGTCGATGCGATTCCTGACATTGGCGAAAACCAGCAGATTGTTTTCACTGAATGGATGGGGCGTAGCCCGCAGGATGTGGAAGACCAAATCGGTTATCCGATGACAGTTGCACTACTGGGCATCCCCGAAGTTAAGACAATTCGCAGCTATTCGATGTTTGGCTTCTCGACGATCTACGTGATTTTTAACGAGAAGGCCGAATTCTATTGGTCCCGCTCAAGAGTCCTTGAGAAGCTCAACAGCCTGCCTGCCGGTACGCTCCCTGAAGGTGTGCAACCGACCTTGGGTCCGGATGCCACTGCACTCGGCCAAATTCTCTGGTACACGCTCGAAGGACAAGACCCCGATGGAAATCCAACTGGCGGGTGGGATCTGCATGAGCTGCGAACGATACAGGACTGGTACGTCCGCTACGCAATCGCGTCTGCGGAAGGCGTCAGCGAAGTCGCGTCCATTGGCGGCTTCGTTCAGGAGTACCAAATCGACGTTGACCCTGATGCGATGCGAGCCGCCCGGGTCTCGTTGGCCGACGTGTTTCAGTCCGTTCGCATGTCGAATGTCGACGTCGGTGCGAGAACGATCGAACTCAACAAAGCCGAATACGTGATTCGCGGTCTGGGCTTTATTGAGCGAGTGGAAGACATTGAGAAAGCCGTCGTCAGGGTCACCGACAATGTTCCGATTACGATCAAGGACATTGGAAACGTCACTCTTGGTCCGGCGTTGCGACGCGGCGCATTGGATAAGGCGGGCGCTGAGGCAGTTGGCGGCGTGACGGTCGTTCGCTACGGATTCAATCCACTCGAAGCGATCAAGAACGTCAAGAAGAAGATTGAAGAGGTCTCGCCGGGCCTTCCGAGCAAGGTCGTCATTGACTACACGCAGACGACAATCGCTGAAGTAGAGGCCTACGCCAAGTCTTTTGACCTACCACTCATCACCACGACTTCTCAGCAATATGACTCTTGGGTCAAACATTTGCGAGGCACACCGAGAGACCAGTGGCCACACTGGATCACTACGAGCCAAGTTCGTGTTGTTCCTTTCTATGACCGCACCGGCGTCATCTACGAAACACTAGGCACGCTCAATACGGCTCTCAGCGAAGAGATTCTCGTTACGATCATCGTCATCCTCGTGATGGTGATGCATTTGCGAAGCTCGATACTGATTAGCGCGTTGCTTCCCTTAGCCGTGCTGATCGTTTTCATTGCGATGAAGACGTTTGGTGTGGACGCCAATATCGTTGCTCTCTCGGGTATCGCGATTGCGATTGGCACAATGGTCGATATGGGAATCATTGTATGCGAGAACATTCTCAAGCATTTGGATGAAGCTGATCCGAACGAGGATCGCGGTCACGTGATCTTCCGGGCATCCCATGAGGTCGCGGGTGCAGTGCTAACCGCTGTGTCGACAACGGTCGTCAGCTTTCTTCCAGTGTTCACAATGATTGCCGCCGAAGGCAAGCTATTTCGACCGCTCGCATTTACTAAAACATTTGCACTAGCGGCATCCGTCATCGTTGCCTTGACGATTATTCCTCCCGCAGCTCATATTCTGATGGGAGGCCGAATAAAATCAGGCGTGCTTCGCAGGTACATGATGATGGCTCTAGTCGCTGCCGGAGTGCTGGCCATGTTCTTCGTCACATGGTGGGTTGGTGCCATCGTAGCTGGCTTAGGTCTATTCAAACTGATGGAGGA
Organism: Botrimarina mediterranea; assembly: GCF_007753265.1. Classification (NCBI taxonomy): domain Bacteria; kingdom Pseudomonadati; phylum Planctomycetota; class Planctomycetia; order Pirellulales; family Lacipirellulaceae; genus Botrimarina; species Botrimarina mediterranea. The sequence continues at coordinate 2,388,068 of NZ_CP036349.1, read as the reverse complement.
AAAGATTCCCGCTGCCTATCACAAGTTCGCTCCGTACTCCGCCAGTGCAGTCGCCGTCTTAGTTGTTGGGGTCTTGCTGACTGAACACTGGCTACCGCTTGGGCCTCAGAAGGGACTGTTGCGGAACTTCCTATTCGTGGGACTGCTTATTGGCGGACTACTCGGTTTCTTTACCGTGTTCCAGCGTTTCATCTACGAGCCGTTGTTGAGGTGGTGTCTCAATCACAAGCTGCTGTTCTTGACGCTACCCACGCTGATCCTATTGTTAGGCGCCTGTTCATGGCAGGGGTTTGATAAGCTTTTCAAGTTCGTTCCAAAGACGATTTCGATGGTCGGTGTCTCCGAATCGGCGATTCGCGATTCGCGCCCCTGGCAATCGGCCAGCAACGCCTTCCCTGGGCTCGGCAAAGAGTTTATGCCGCCACTGGACGAAGGCTCATTTCTCTACATGCCGACGACGATGCCTCACGCGTCGATTGGCGAAGCGATGGACGTACTGCAACTGCAGAACAAATTCCTAATATCGATTCCCGAAGTCGAATCAGTCGTCGGTAAGATTGGTCGAGCCGACAGCCCTCTCGACCCGGCGCCGATCTCCATGATCGAGACCTTTATCGCCTACAAGTCTGAATACAAGACAGACCAAAATGGCAACCGACTGAAATTTCGTTATGACGAAAAGGTCGGTGAGTATGTACGCGATGAGCTGGGTGAATTGATTGAAGACCCGCTCGGCCGCCCGTTTCGTCAGTGGCGAGAAGAGATCAAGTCGCCTAATGACATATGGGAGCAGATCACCGAGGCGGCAGACATTCCCGGCACTACCTCCGCGCCGAAGCTGCAGCCAATCGCGGCGCGCATCGTCATGCTACAAAGCGGTATGCGTGCCCCAATGGGCATGAAGATCAAAGGCCCGGACCTCGAAACCATCGAGCGGGTCGCTCTTCAGATCGAGGGATTGCTCAAGCAAGTCCCTTCCGTTCAAGCGTCGGCAGTGATCGCGGACAGAATCGTCGGCAAGCCCTACTTGGAAATCGACATCGACCGCGACGCAATCAAGCGGTACGGACTGCATGTTCGTAGCGTCCAAGATGTCATTGAAGTTGCAATCGGCGGTCGCCGCATCACGACGACGGTAGAAGGCCGGGAGCGCTATCCGGTGCGCGTGCGTTACGCTCGTGAACTTCGAGACGACGCCGAGTCCTTGGAGCGCATTCTTGTCCCCACACCGATGGGCCAGCAAATTCCGCTCGAACAATTGGCCGATATTCGATACGTACGTGGTCCGCAAGTCATTAAGAGCGAGGACACTTTCTTGCTCGGGTACGTTCTGTTTGACATGAAGGCCGGAAACGCCGAAGTCGATGTGGTCGAAGATGCTCAGGCGTTCTTGCAGGAAAAGATTCAGAGCGGAGAGTTGGTCTTGCCCGCAGGAGTTAGTTATTCGTTCGCCGGAAACTATGAAAACCAGCTCCGCTCCCAGAAAACTTTGATGGTGGTTCTTCCGTTAGCCCTTGGCATTATCTTCTTGATTCTTTACTTCCAGTTCAAATCCGTCATCACGACTTCGCTTGTATTCAGTGGCATCCTGATTGCATGGGCCGGTGGATTTATCATGCTGTGGCTCTACGGCACGGAATGGTTCTTAGATTTCGAGGTTTTTGGGACGAATATGAGGGCGTTGTTTCAAGTACACACAATAAACCTCAGTGTGGCTGTCTGGGTTGGTTTTCTTGCCCTGTTTGGGATCGCGAGCGACGACGGAGTGGTGATCGCTTCTTACCTCGACGAGAGTTTTCGCAAAGACCGGATCGCCAACGCCAAGCATGCCCGCGAAGCAACTGTGACTGCCGGCATGCGACGTGTTCGTCCCTGCCTGATGACAACCGCCACAACGCTGCTGGCGTTGATCCCGGTCTTAACTTCTACCGGACGCGGTAGTGACATCATGGTGCCGATGGCAATCCCCAGTTTTGGCGGCATGAGTATCGAAATTATGACGATGCTTGTCGTCCCAGTCTTGTATTGCTGGGCCATGGAATGGAAGCTCAAACTTGGGATCGACGACCCAAGGTTCGCCAAGGATGCGTAGTTCGATTGACCGAACAAGCTCTATTGCCCATCGCCGGGATCCTCACCCAGGTCGCCGAGATTTCATCATGCACTCAAACGCCATGTTCTCCCGGGACGCGATAAGCTGGACCCAATGAAGAGTCGTAGGCCCAACTTGGAGTCAATCGCAGACACTTAACCTGACGCTTCTCTATTAACTCCCTCATGCGTCGAGGTTATATGGTCGATGGTCAGGAACTCAACTAGCGGAGTCGCAATGCTAATCGACGACTGCACAACCAAGTTGACAGGCCGACCAGCGGGACTGTCGGCTCTCAACGAACAACAACTTCGGTCAACGTTACCTTGCTGGCGCGTCCATCAACAAGAGCGGCGAAGAACCTGTTGTCATGACGGCGCTCGCTCGGATAAGCATCAGCAACGCAGCAACGACCCTGCGTGCGTCTTCATTCCTTGAGGTCCAATCGCGTGAATCGTGACCTGAGAAGAGTGGCCCGCCCGTGCAACCGGGAGGCTGCTTATTCTCGGTTGCCGTCGGCGTGAGCCTCCTGATCGTCATCCTTCCAGCTCAGGAACACCCGCTCTCCAACGAATATGACCACCATGCCGCCTAAGGCCACCCATATCACCAGCATGTCGCTGGTGGCCTTCAGCCAGAGAAATGCCCCCAAGATGGTCACGTCCAGCACTATGGCCGTGATTGGCACCCATCGGTTCGCCTTAACTTTCCCGTGCACGTGCCTAAGCACACCCCAGTGAACCGCAATATCCATCACGATGTAGAAGATAGCTCCCAGAGATGCAATTCGCGAGAGGTCGAATAAGATCGTCAGTGTAATCGCAAACACGACCGTATAGACAAGCGTGTGCTTTTGGATGTCGCCGGGCAAGCCGAAGTGTTTGTGCGGAACGAGCTTCATTTCGCTTAGCATTGCGAGCATTCGCGACACGGCAAACGTACTAGCGATCAGACCCGATATCGTGGCCACAATCGCAAGTCCAACCGTGAAGTAGGTCCCCCATTGCCCGAACGCCGGTCGAGCCGCTTCGGCCAACGCGTAGTCGCGGCTCTCTATGATTTCCGAGATGGACAAATTGCCCGCGACGGCGAGTCCAACGAGCAAATAAACAACCAGACAAATCGCTAGCGAAATAATGATCGAACGACCAATGTTCTTGTTCGGGTTTGTGATCTCCGAGCCACTATTCGTAATCGTCGTGAAACCTTTGTAGGCCAATAGCGCCAGAGCGGTTGCGGAGAGAAAGCTGCCAGCCGATGTTCGCTCTGTAACCCCCACGCTTTCAAAAGTCAGACCCGAAACCCATAGCCCCGCACCGGCAAAGATGAGGATTCCAGCGATCTTGATGACGGCCGTTACTGTCGAGAAGGTACCGATGAACTTGTTGCCAAGGATGTTCACGATAAACGCGGCCACGAGCAGCCCCACACCAAGCGCAGGCACCAAAAAGGCATTGTCCTTCGCATCAAACAATTGCAACGTGTAAGTTCCAAACGTCCTCGCCACGAGGCTCTCGTTGATGACCATTGAAAAGTACATCAGCAACGCCATGCCTGCGGTCACGGTTCCTTTACCGTAGGCTTTCATGAGGAACATGGCGATTCCACCCGCCGACGGATACTGTTCGGCCATCTTCACGTAGCTATAGGCGCTGAATCCTGCCACGATCGCCGCCGCTAGAAATGCCAACGGAAAAAGTCCTCCTGCTTGTTCGGCAACTTGCCCGGTCAGCGCAAAGATTCCTGCCCCGATCATGACACCGGTACCCATAGCGACCGATCCCGTCAAAGACAGGCTGTTCTCTTCGTACTTTCCGGTTTCTTCTGAATCGCCCACGGTGTGAGATTACCTCCTGATTTCCAGTGCGTTTCGTCTGTCGCTATTTCAAATGGCAAATACCGCGCCAGGGTATCACGGCACCAAGCTGCACGGGAAGGAGTCCCCGCTGCCGCTGCCTGCTGCGCGACCACTCTGCTCGGGAAACTGCCGCGCGTCAGCGACCGGGCTTTGAAGCTGACTTTTCACAGCAGTTATAACAGCCCGCAATCAAGGCTCCGAACAACCATCCAAGGGCGAAAATGTCGACTACGCCGAGGACTGTTTCCCACCACGGCATGTCCCACCGCATGATCGTCGTCACATCGACGCCGTGCATCAGGCTGTTAAAGAAGCGGATCGCCACATCCTGCGGTACGGACAGCATCACGAAAACGCAACCCACGTAGGCAATCGCACAGGCAACGCCAACCGCAAAACCAAATCGGGGAATGCTAAGTCTGTTCACGGCGGTGCTCCTGATGCTTGGATTGTTGTTCTGAATGAGCGGTCATGTGTCCTCGCTTCATCAACAGATGACACACGAGCATCAGGACGATGAATACGGTCAACGTGATTCCTTCGCTGACGCCGAATAGTGGCAAGACAAAAATCAGCAGCATCGGCAGGCCGCAACCGATCAGCATGTGCAAAAAGTGTTTCATACAAGTCTCCCTAGTTCCGTTCTCACATTAGATGCTCAGTTTCCTCGTTTCTTCACTGCGCAGCCCAAGCAATAGCACGACAGACGCTTGACGCCACGAAGCCAGCCGCATCATGGCTCGGCCTCTGTCGGCCTTGCTTCAATTAACCTCGACTTCGCTAAGTCGTTGTTTGTTGGGGCCTGAGCCTTCATTTCCATCATGAGGAAGTAGTTCAAGCCGGTGCGGATGACAGCTACGGCCGCAAGCTTTCCAATGTGGTCCCAGCTTGGCGACACCGCTGTCCCGAGAATGTCCGCCCCAAGTTGGAATTCAAGAGCCAACGAAAGGTATCGAGCGAGAATAAGCCGTGTCTGGGCGAAGTCTTGCTCCTTTCCACTCCTAACCGTGCGAATCCAGTGAACGATTGCCACACACACGCCAATCGTCACCAGCGTCGCCCCGAACACTTCAATCGCCAGCTTCACCCAGCCGACAATCAAGATGACGTTATGTTCAACGATGGTGGTGGTTTCAGGCATAGCTCATGGTCTCCTCAATGATGCTTGTACCAGCCGACTCGTTTGATGTCGTTCCACGATGTTGTCTGGTGGCATTGGCTGCACTGATCGACTCTGGCGTGCGGCTTGCCCGCCACACGGGCGGAGATCATGTTGAAGTGCATCATGTAGTGGCTCGGCGGAGCCTGATGACATTGGCTGCAATCATTCGACTTGGCTGACGGGTGTTTGTACTCCGGTATCGTCCAGCGGTCGGTTGCATGGCACTGAGCACAATTCGCCCCAAACAGGCTTTGGTGTCGATCATCGTTCGAGTGACAGGAGGCACAATCCAGAACGGATTCTTCAAGTCCGATCCGCGAATGTGGGGCAACACTTGTCTCCAGCTTCTCGCTAAGCCGTAAGTAGGCCGCCAGTTCTTCGCTACCGGACTCAGCCTTCTGCATCTGTTTCATTCCGATGCCGGTCAGCAACGAGTGGTCCATTTGCGACAACTTCGCGTCGAGGCCTCGATGTTCGAGATGACACTCCTTACATGTATTGACACTCGAATGAAACGCAGTTGGTTGCCTTTGTAGGATCGATTCGTTGTTCGCGTGACACAGGATGCACTTTGCCGTATCGACTCCCTTCACGGGTGTGTGACAGGCTTGGCAGTTGTTCGCCAGACTTGCGTGAGCCGCCGAGAGATCGCCGGGATTGACGGCTTGATGCATCGAATGCGCAGCAAACTCCTTCGCTTCGTTCGGAATCCAACCGGCTCCGTAGGCAATTGCCGCGGTGATGAGAACAAGAGTAACGATTGTCCAGCGAATCATCCGATTTCCTTCTACTCGAACCAACGCAAGCCGAAGTAGACGGCGTAATTGACATGGATAAACATCAACCCGTACAGGATGAACGAAATGGCAATGTGAAACTTCAGCCACTTGCCGAACCACGTTTTGAAATCTTCGTGAGTCCGAATCGCGTATTCCACGTCTGCTATGGACTCAGCCAGACGGACCAGCGTGATCGAATTGGCTTTGGCAACCGACGGCTCCGTAGTCGGTTCCGACAAGAAGAAGCCAGCCATCAAGCGGCTAAAGAATCCAGAGAACGGCCGCAGGGTATTTGCCGCCTCCGGATTGGACCCGACAGCAACACTGGCTTCATCATAGGCTGTTTGCAATTCCGTCAACATCGCCTTCCTCTCGCGAATTTCCTTGGCGAAACCAGACATCAGGTAGCGTCCGATGAACCCACTCACGACGACCAGCAGGGTCATTGCCGTCAGCGCAATACCTACGACGCTTTCGTATTTATGTCCGCTGTGAATGATGACCAAAATCGGACCAAGCACTCCCGCGTAAATGTGCCAAGCCAACAGCGTTCGCATCGAAACGTGTTTGGTGACGGTCTGCTTGAGTTTCTTGTTTCGCTTGACGATTAGGTAGGCCAACGGAACGAGCATCAGGGCCGCTCCGGTTACTCCGAAGACTCCTCCCCAGAAACTCCCTGCAAACCGATGAGCGTGGTGCAGCGGAAAGCCAAGCCATGCAAGCAACATCAGCATGACCAAGCCCGTGACGACGATCTTTTCCTTCTCTTTCATCGAATCGGCTTCTCCAACATCACGCTTCGATGCTCACGTCTTGCTTCGCTTTCGCTTGGCAACACAGAATCATGCCAGCTTTGCGGTCTTCCGGCTCCAAGCCGTCATCGACTTCCATCGTCACATCGCCGGAGAGCAACTTCGCGAGGCAAATGCCGCACGTCCCGACACGGCAGGAATAGTCGATGCCTACTCCGACTCGCTCAGCCGCTTCGAGAAGCGTTTCATCGGCCAAAAGTTCAGTGGACTTATCAGACTTCGCGAACGTGATTTTGGCTCCCGTCGCCTTCGGCTCATGGGCTTCCTGACCCTTGGCAACTTTAGCCTTGGGCTTTTGCGTGGAACCGAAGTTCTCTGTATGGATGTTCTCAACCGGAACACCGAGTTTGGACAGCATGGCTTTGGTGGCGTCCATCATCGCTGGAGCGCCACAGATGTGAACTCGATGTGATGCTATATCCGGCACCCACTCGGCCAGCAATTCCTTAGTAAGTCTTCCCTTGCGATAGCCGTTGATTTCCTGATCAATGCGACTCATGGCAACGTGAACGTGCAGGTTGTCGTATCGTTCTTCAAGCCGTTTGATTTCTGACTCGAAGATAAAGTGCTTTGGATCGCGGCAGGCGACGATGAAGTGAATCTCACCGGGCCAGCACATATCTGTTAGCGCTCGCGTGACACTCATCATCGGCGTAATTCCAACTCCACCAGCGATCAGCACCACCCTGTCCGACTCCTCGCCTGTGAACGTAAACCGCCCGCTGGGGGCTTTAACTTCCAGTGTGTCACCGACTTTAAGTTCATCGCAGAGGTACCGTGACCCCGCACCCTTATCTTCTCGTTTGACGGTGACTTCACAGTAGTATGCTTGGGTTGGAGCCGACGAAATTGTGTAGCTGCGTCGTATCGGTTTTTCGCCAACCGGCAGCGTAAAAGTCAGAAACTGGCCGGGTAGGTAGTTAAACGGAATTCGACCGCCGTGGCAGGCCACAAGGCGAATGGTTTTCACGTCTTCGGTTTCCTGCGTGATCTTTGCGACTCGTAGTCGACAGAGAGTTTTCTTGGCGACTGGAATCAACCCGCTGGAATCAATCCCGTCGGCGGGAGCTTCGGTAGGACAGCCGTCGCCGGTCGCACAACAATCAGCAGGTTCTGAAAGTTGAGTTGCCGTTTGTTTAGGCGTCGTTTCGACTGACGAGGCACTCTCGGTCGATGGGGCCGTACGACCGGACCCGCTTTGGACTCCGACACCTTCGGCGATGGCGTTTGGAGTGGACAGCTTTTCCAGCAGTGACGCCGCGCGTCGCATCTTGAAGAAGTACATCCAGATCATGGCGACCGCAAACGCGATTAAGACAACCATCACGCTGGCATGAAACGGCGACATTCCCCAGAGTAGTGCCTGAGATCGGGCTACATTGACCGAGTCGTCGATGTTCAGTTCGCGTTTGAACCACTGCAAAGCGACGTCTCGCGGTGCCTTCCCTTCTCGCAAGGCACGATGTGCGGCCAGCCCGCTTTCAAAGTCGCTCAAGCCTTCGCGAATCTTGGCCGTGGCAGACTGCATCGCCGCAAAGTCATCGCCGGCAGCAGAACGAGATAACTCCTCAAAGCCTTCGCCCAACAAGCGAGTTCCGGCGATCATTCGGCCATGAGCTTCCTGCTCAAGTTCGCCCCGACGCTCTATCGGCAGGTCAGGCAGCTCCATCAAGGACGGGTAGAGGTCCTTGGGCTTGGGCGCAGCCATTTTCTCCATCATGCCATCCATCATTCCGCCCATACCGCCGCCCATGCCATTTTGCGGACCGGCACCTTCGGGTGGGCCTCCCATTCCGGGACCGCCTTTTGCATCCCCGGTTTGCCCCGGATGATGCTGGGCGTGTTCTTCTTGGGAAACCTGAGCGTTTGTGGTCGAAGCAGCCGTGAGAAGCAACAACACGATGGCAAACAACGTGGCAAGCCATGTTAGACCGGGTGTCGACTTGCTGATTGTGTTTCCATTCTTTTCGTTCATGTCACCTTCATCACTGAGTTGAAGTATCGACTTGTTCCCTGCGATTCCATCGCTTCGCCGATACGATTGAGTGCGTGGGCATAGGCAGCAGTTCGCATGTCGATTTCGGCTTCGACGCTCAAATCGTGAACAGCTTCGAATTCTTGAGCCATGATCCGCTGCAACCGCTCCTGCACTTTCTTCTCGCTCCAGTAGTAGCCCGCTCGATTCTGAGTCCACTCGAAGTAGCTGACTGTGACGCCGCCAGCATTGGCCAAGATGTCGGGAACAACTGTCGCCCCCAGTTCTTTCAGGATGTTGTCGGCTTCCGTCGTTGTTGGACCGTTGGCAACTTCGACGATGTAGGGAGCCGTGATTCGCGAGGCATTTTCGCCGGTGATCTGGTTCTCTAAGGCAGCCGGAATCAGCACGTCAACGTCCAACTCAAGTAGCTGCTCATTCGTGATAACAGCACCACTGCCAGCATCATTTGATTTGCAATGACAGTCCACACATCCACATTCCGGACAGTCACAAACACTTCGTTCGTCGTACACGTTCGAGATGGACGTTTGAGACTGCTTAAGTTCGATCGCCCGCGGAATATCTATTCCATCTTCGCGATAGATTGCGCCTTTGGAGTCACTGATGGCCACACACCGGTAACCGTCCTTATGAAGCAGGCGTGCTACGTGCTGACCAGCGTTTCCGAATCCCTGAACGGCAACTCGCACGTTTCCGCGAGTCCAGTTGTTGAACCGCTCCAATTCTTTGATGCAGTAGTAAGCGCCGCGTCCGGTGGCATCATCGCGACCAAGACTGCCGCCAAGTGGGATCGGTTTGCCAGTAATGACATCCGGGGTGCGTTGCCGCTGGATCGTGGAATACTCATCCATCATCCAGCCCATAATCATTGAGTTTGTATAGACATCAGGAGCCGGAATGTCTGTGTCAGGACCAATGAAATCGGCGAGCTGCTGGACGAACCCGCGACTGAGTCGCTCCAGTTCCATTCGGGAAAGCTCTTTCGGATTGACAATTATGCCTCCCTTTCCACCGCCAAAAGGAATGCCCGCAACCGCACACTTGCAGGTCATCCAAAACGCCAGTGCTTTGACTTCACCAAGATGCACCTGCGGATGAAAGCGGATTCCTCCCTTGGTCGGTCCGCGAGTGTCGTCGTGTCGGACACGGTAGCCTTCAAAGCTTCGCAGTGATCCGTCGTCCATCCGAACTGGAATACTGACATGCACGACCGACTTCGGATGTTTCAGGCGCTCCAGTGCTTCTGGATCAATCTGTACAAACTGAGCCGCTCGGTCGAGTCGAAGAAGCGCGTTCTCGAAGATGTCGTCATGGTCTGACATGGCAGCCTTTCAGATTCCCGTTCAGCAAACAACACGCGGCCCGAACACCGAGCGCACCTCCGTGAGCTTTGATGCACGAGCCACGCGGTTCTTCAGGGCATTCCAACAAGTCAAACTACTTGTGCTGACTGTGCTTGTCGTGATCGTCCGCCTTCGTCGCAACCACAAACATCGCATCATCGCCGCACTTGCCGCAGACATGCTTTACTTCTTGATGCTTGCCCTTTCCTTTGCCAGTACCTTCAACCGTCACCTTGCCGTCGCAAGCGGAACAGGTATGCTTGTTACCGACCGTCATCATTTTCACGTGTGACTTGTCCTTGCCGACAGCATGAACGGTCACGATTTTGCACATACTGCATACCATCGCGATCGAATCGCCCGGCTTGAGTGCTTCCGCTTCGGCCTGCGTCTTGATCTGCGTCATTCTCATCATCTTCATTTCGGGACCGTGATCGTGCGTCCCGCTGTGCGAATCGTGACTCTTGTCCTGAGCGTGTGCCAGTCCGGTGAATGCGATCGCTATGCAAAGAGCGATTGCCGCAACCACACTGACTCCACCAATACATTTGGTTTTCGTTTGCATGAGGGTCTCCTGCTTTCTGTTAGGTTCAGTAACTATTTGTCCTGTTTGGTTTCGGCACTACTCCTTTCCTTCTCCAATCAACGCTTGACGTTGCTCTTTCGTCAGTACACTGGCGGCTTCTCCGACAGAGCGGATGAATGCAATCCGAGTAGCGACTTGGAGCTGGGCAATCTCTTTGGCTTTTGCTTCGATTTTCTTGATGTCTGGTTCAGCGGCAGCCGTCAGCTTCCACAATTCCTGTTCGGCTTCTGCGATTTCGCGCTGGGCCGTTGAAGTCGCCAGCAACGATGACTCCTTGATCGAGTTGAGTTTCTTTTGTTGCTCGTCGGACAGCGTGATGTGCTCGGGGTGATCGAGAAAGAACCCGGTCTGGCCGATGTGATACACATGCGACGCTCCGGGGAATCCGGGCAATGCCGATGGCATGTCCATCCCGGCCATTGAGTCCGATGCCATGGCAGGGTTCATTCCCATCATACCCATGCCCATCATTCCCTTCTTTCCTTTCATCATGGACATCATTCCCATGCCGCCCATGCCTTCGTCCATCATGCCCATTCCCATCCCTGACAGTGAGCTGTCCGAATCCCTTGGCATGGCTTGCGTTGCGGCCTTACCCTGTGTCGCCCCCACCCCCATTCCGCCGATTTGCTGCATAGACGCAGTAGAAGAATCTGTCGAAGTTGGAGCCCCGTAGAGAGATTGATGCTGTGTCTCCAGCGCAGCTTCCAGGGCCGCCACCTTGGCATGGAGGTTTTGCAGTTCGGCTACAAGATCTGCTTGGTCAAGCGACGAACGACTCGCCGTATTCTCTTGAGCATACGCGATAGAGGCGACTACAATCGCCATCAAAGCAGCGGCAATAGCGATTGTATGTTGATAGCGAATCATAGCGATCATTGAGCACTCCTGTTGAAACAAGGGAACACTGGCGATCTGGTGAAGGCGCGCTATCGTGTGTCCACGTAGCGTTTGGGGTCGCTAACAAACGTGTCCCGGCACCCCTCCACACAGAAATAGAACGTCGCACCGTCGTAATTTGCAGTCGCTGCGGCCGCCGACTTGCGAATTCGCATCCCACACACCGGGTCGGTGCATAGGCTCCCCTGCTGGTATTGATCGACTTCTTCGATCCGCAGGTAAGTCTCCAAGAAACTGACGAGGTGCGACTCCACCCAAGACGTGAACGCTTCCTCGTCCACGTCATCCAAATCCCAGATCACCTGGTCGTGTTTTTGAAACTTCATGAATATCGGTAGGATGGAGAGATCGTAGTAGACGACCACTTTTTCGATCCGTTCGTCGGGAGTGACGCCCATCTGCAACTCTACCGTTGCCGGAAAGCGTGCCGAGTGGCGGAACCGACAACTCACCAGGCACCGACCTTCTACATGCTGGACTTCGGCATTCTCAAACCGGCTGGCGAGTGCCAATACTCTCGGCAGAAGCGTTTTCTCAATCAGCTTGCTGGCGAGTACGTCGTACTCTTCGTGGCGGGCAGCTAAAACTGCCATCTCTAAGGCCAGCTGAGTCTTCTCGTCGCCCTCCCGTTCTGTTGCTTTCGAGAGGCGGCGGTCTACCTCTCGCTTAAATCGGTCCATGGCGTCCATGACGTTCCTCCGTAATCAAGGTTGTTACGTATTCGCCTATGGCGATCGATGATACTCTGCTCTTAGGCGAATCCTCGAATCGGTCCCTCTGGCTTAGGGTACGATCCCCACGCTTGTTTCCCGATGCCGTAACGGAAGTATTGGCCAACCTCACGAAACCCGCTCTTGAGGAATCCGGCTCGCGCCGCATCGTTGGTTATCTCCGTGGTCGTCACGAGCCATCGGACGCCACGTGTCCGGCGCAATTTCGTCGCTGCGTGTCCAAGAATGGCCGGCATAAGCCCCAACCCGCGCGATTCAGGTGTGGTAAAGACGTTGAACACAAACGCTGCGTCCGCCGAAAGCCTGATTTCTGTGGCCGTTGCGGAATGGTAGCCTTCGTTCATTTCCTTCTCTGCGATTCCTTCGTGCAGCCACGCAAACGATTGAAGTCCCTCTGCGGACTCGGCTCCAACGCACCACATCCGATCTTCGTCGATTCTCTCCAGGTAGGCTTCCGAATAGAGAAGCTGGCCACTGGCCGCGTACTCCGCTGCTAACCCTGGTGACAGGAAACGAATTGAGTGAGTATCCATGCTTCGCGTAGTATCTTGCGTATCTACGTCTAGTACCAACACACGCACCGCCTCCATTGGAATCACCCGTTGGGCAAATAGGTAGGGAATTCGGAATAACTTGCGAGTTAGCACTTGGCGCTCTGCAGCAAATCGCATCTGAGTGGGGCGGCGACTACCCACGTGTGATTCTCACACGCTCTGCCGTGGTCGATCAGAAATCGCTGTGTTGTTGGTAGGCATGGTCACAGACTACTTGTTTGGATGCAAAGCTGCCCTGGCTTCTTCACGCGAGCCGATGAAAAACTGGGGATTTCCAAATGGCGCAGAGGGGCCGTGGCTCAAAAACGTTTGCAACGGGTCGCAGATCGCTGACCAACCGCTAAGGCGTGGATTGCGGGCGTGAGTGCGCTGCTAGTGCGACCGGTTGGATGCGAATCCGCGGTAGGTGGCTCTCAGATGCCCATCATGCTCCTTGCCTACGACGCCTTCTCGTCCAAGTTGAATGCGATTCAACGCGCACGGCACAGTATCGCGGACGCACGACGCCATGCAAGTGAAGCCACTCTGGGAGCAAGTCAAGCAAGAAGTCGAAGCGTTCTACGGCGACGGGCCGTACGACACGTGCGGCGTTCGCGATCACTTGGAAGAAGAGAAGATGTGCCAGATCATCCCGCTACGCGGCAACGCGAAGAGCCGTCTACACGGCAACTCGAAGGTTTAACCGCTGGAGCGAGACGAGTTTCTCCGGCAGATCCGCCGTGACGGCAAGCCGGTATGGAAGGAAGAAATCGGCTACCACCGACACAGTCTGGCCGAAACCGCCATGAGCCGCTTGAAGATGACCTTCGGCACCCGTCTCAAGAACCGCGAACCACCCAGTCAAAAGACCGAAATCGCCCTCCGCACCTAGTTCCTCAACGCCTTCGTCACTCTCGGCATACCTCTCTTAAGCTGGATTTTCGCAGTATGGCCAACCCAGGATTGAAGTGGCCGACGAGTACAGCAGAAGCGATCCATAGATTGCGGTCTGACTTGCAAATGGTGTCGAGAAGGTAATTGATGAACAAGTGCCAGACGACGCCTTCGAGCAAGCCGAGGAGAATATGCCTGAGTTCCACGGCTAGTTCTCCTACTAGTTTTAGGGGCTGTAGGCCAGTAATCGAAGTGCATTGAAGACCACGACCAGCGTGCTGCCTTCATGAAGTGCGACTGCCGGGCCGATGCTGAGACCAAAGATGGTCGCCGGTACGAGAAACGCGACCATCCCCAGACTCATCCAGAGGTTTTGGCGGATGATGCTGCGTGTCGCGCGGCTCAGCCCGATTGCCAGTGGCAGGTGGTCGAGGTTATCGGCCATCAAGGCCACGTCGGCGGTTTCCAAAGCCACGTCGCTTCCGGCGGCCCCCATCGCGATGCCGACTGAAGCCGAGGCCATCGCGGGGGCGTCGTTGACGCCGTCGCCTACCATTGCTACGCCAGCTTCACTGTTCAGCTTCTTGATTTCAGCTACTTTATCTTCGGGCATCAGGTCGCCACGCGCTTCGTCGAGTCCGACGGCTTTGGCCACCGCATCCGCAACTTGCTGATTGTCACCGGAAATCATGATCATCCGCTTGATGCCGAGTTTTCTCAGTCGGGCAATCGTCCGCTTGGCCGCTTCACGCGGTGTGTCCATCAGTCCTATGACGCCAAGGTAGCGGTCGGCGTGGCGAACGATCATAGTCGTGCGACCTTCACGCTCTAGTGACTCGACCAATTCGCGAATCGCGTCCGGCAGCGGCGGGCCTTCGACTTCGCCAAACAGATCATCTTTGCCGATGTGAGCCAACTGACCCTCCACTTCGGCTTGGATACCTCGGCCCGTGATGCTTTTGAGGTTCATTGCCTGGGGTACTTCCATTCCCTCAGTCAGTTTATCTCGTCCGTCACGCACCACGGCTTTGGCCAGGGGATGCTTACTGAGGTCTTCAACTGCAATCGCGATGCGAAGCAGCTCAGATTCCTCGAAACCTTCTGCTGCACGAACGTCGGTAACCCGTGGTTCGCCCTCAGTCAGAGTGCCCGTCTTATCGAACGCGACAGCATCGAGTTGGCCAAGACGCTCTAGCGGTCCACCCCCTTTGACGAGCACGCCCCCGCGGGCCGCACGAGCAACTCCGCTGAGCACCGCACTGGGGGTCGCGATCGCCAGAGCACAAGGACTCGCAGCAACCAGAACCGCCATGGCCCGGTAGAAGGATTCGGAGAGTGTCTCGTCAATCACCAACGGCGCGAACAGCAGCAACACAACCGTCGCGATCACGGACGGCACGAAGTACCGTTCGAATCGCTTCGTGAACTGCTGTGTTGGCGAGACGCGGGTTTCCGCTTCGCTGACCATAGTGACGACGCGAGCAAGCGTATTCTCTGCCGCCGTCTTGGTGACCTGAATCTCGATAGCCCCGGCCTGGTTGATCGTGCCAGCAAATACCCGACTCTCCGCTGCAATCGACTCCGGGTCTGCCGCTGCCGCTTCGAGATCGGTGACGGGCTGCTTGTCGACAGGAACGCTCTCGCCAGTAATTGGCGCCTGGTCGACGCTCGACTCTCCTTCGATCACAAAGCCGTCCGCCGGTATCCGCTCGTCCGGCTTTACGATAACAACGTCACCGACGACCAGTTGTTCGACAGCGACTTCGGCTTCAGCGCCGTCGCGGCGCACGCGAGCCGTTCGCGGCGCCAGTTCTGAGAGGGCTTCGATGGCCCGCTTGGCGCGCCCCATCGCATAGCCTTCCAAGGCGTGCCCAATGCTGAACAAGAACAGCAGTAGCGCGCCCTCGGCCCAGGCCCCCAGAGCCGCCGCGCCGACAGCGGCGACGATCATCAAGAAGTCGATCTCGAACTTGCTTGCCCGAATCTTCTCGACGGCTTCGGTGACGGTGTAGTAGCCCCCGAAATAATAGGCCGCAATGAAGCACGCCAGCGGAACCCATCCTGACATCTCCGTAAATGTCTCAAGCAGCCATCCAACGAGCAAAAAGGCTCCACACAGGACGGCAAAGATCAGTTCGCTTCGAGGGCCAAAAATTCCACCGTGGGCGTGGTCATGCCCGGAACTATCATGAGCACCCTCGTGGCCTTCATCGTCATGCTGGTGACCGGCATGATCTTCGTCCTTCCGCACTGCCTTCTTTGACCACTCACCAAGCGTGGAATCTATCTTTTCCTCGTTGGTAATTTGGCGATCGAATTCCACACGCATCGTGCCATCGGGCGAGACGACGGCTTCAACGACCCCATCGATACGCGATAGCCTAGCTTCTATTGCAGAAGCTCTGCGTGCATGCATCGATCCGATTCGCGTGACAAGGTGTCCATAGCAGTCGTCGAGTCGCGCACCCGCTCGCTGCGCCACTTCACGAACATCGGAGAGCGAAATGACAGATGGATCAAAATGGATGCACAACTGATCCGCTCGACTCTCATCGGCCTCAATGCCATGCGCGTCACTGATACCGCCTCTTATCTTGAGTTGTTCAGCGATTCGCCGGACGCACTCATCACGGACGTCCGGCACGCCGGGCAGGAGCAAGCTGAGTGAAATCTTCGTCTTGTTCATAGGTCGCCTTTACTTCTCAGGGATTTGGCTGCCTTCTCGGCTTGAGTTCCAGCACCGCATTCTTTGACGAGGAATCAAGCCGAAGCATCGTTGCCTACAGCCGCATCCTCCGGGTGTACGTTCCAGGCATCGCGCCCAGCATGAAAGGCTTCCCAGGCGACGTAGGGAACTATCAGCAGGGCCGCAACAGGGTCGGCCCACCACCACCCTTGCCAATGCACTAGTCCGATTCCTAGCAACACCACGATCGTTTGATACTCACAGATCATCGTGTCGATAGCGTCGTACTTCAGTGACGGCGAATCTGTCTCCATCCCGAACCGGTATTTTCCCCATGCCAGGATCGGATTAACGACCAAAGACACCATCAGAATTCCAATTCCCCACCAAGAAATAGATGATGTCTCACCACTGACAACCTTGCTGATTGATTCGTAAAGTATGAACAGCACAGCGATGGCGAACGCAACCGACAGAACGCTCAGCGCAATCTTCTTCCGTTTCAGAACATTGCGTTGGCCGATGCCCTTCTCTTCACCGTGAAGCCGCCATATCATGAAAGCCGCTGAATTGCTCTCCACAATGCTGTCGATCCCCCAACTAATCAGAGCCGAACTGCCGGTTGCAAAACCAGCGGCCAAGGAAACGCCGACTTCCAGCAGGTTGTAGATCAGGCTGACGGTCTCCAGATGACGTCCTTTGCGAATCTGGTTAGCTTGTTCATCGCTCATGCTGTGTCCCTCCTATTGCAGCGAAGCAACCCTCTTTCTGATTTGGACGACCTCATACTGACGCGTAAGCACGCCTTGGACTCTGGAGACATCCACATTCTTGGTGCCTTGATCATCGCTATCCACGGTGTCATCAAATTGGGCAAATCGAGCGTGGCCATCTTCCGCCTACGGTAATGTCGAGTAATTGGATCAGGATTTTACGACGACACTTCCCTTGAACAAGCTGCTAGCAACAACGGCCCGCACATCGGTAGCAGGCCACTCTCGAAACCGTTCACACGCTGATCTTTCATATTGCTATTCCTTACCCATATGTTCGAAGGGTCGGGTTAGTACCAGAGTGGCCGGACGGGGCAGCTCCCCGCCCAACCACTTCGGGCAATTCGCTCTTATCTAGCAAAGCGTAAGTCGCCAACTTCTAAGGTCCACAACTGGGGCACCCTCCTCCGGGACGATGGTTCTTGTTGGTTGATTGACAACCCGTCGCAGTGATGCAAAGCAAGACTGCAACGAGCAACGCTGAAATACCTATACTTGGCATCTTCGGCATCCTCCATGAGAAAGTCAACTTGATAGCAACGCCCACAACGGGCAAAGCAATTAGGTTACAGTAGGTCTTGTTTTAAGAAATGTATTAAGCAGAGATTCGGCTTACCACTTTTCTTGTGGTGCGGCCGCTTCCTGTCGCGCGTGACGCGAGGCGATGCTGCAAAGCGTCAATCAGCGAGTGAAGTATGCCCCCGTAAACGATGATGTCATCGGCACCGGCCATACTGAGCCACTCGTCGATCGCACTAGGGCCTTTCGGCGTGTAGATCCACACCGATCGGTAGGCGTCAATGATTCTCAATTTGGCGGACGTGAGCCAAGCACTTTCGTCTGGTTGTGTGCCATTGATTAGAACTAGCTCCGCCTTATGGCGCACTAGCTTGTCCGCGAGTTCCGTCGCGCTCTCGGCCCGGTCCATGACCAAGCCATGTTGCTGGAACAGTGTCTCAATCGAGGCATAAACTTCATCGCGAAACTCGACGACGATCACAGATCCAATCGTCTCGCTGTTCAGAATAACTTCGCGAGGCTTAGGCTGCCTTGCTTTGCTGGGGCTGCAAAAGCCCGTGGTACTAACATGGCCTTCAACGTCGCGCGGCGCGCATTCAGAGGCTAACATGGCTAACTCCTTTTATTGTACTTGGCTTGAAATGTAGACAGCGTGCCGGCAATGCCCGTCAAAATGGGAAAACCTATCGCACCAACGGTGGCAGCGATGCAAGCGGACACGAACGGTATCAATCGGCTGAGTGGATACCAATCAACGAGAAGCTACGCTAGCGACACATCGAAAGGCTCAGAGCCATTTTCAAGTCAAGAACCGGCAGAGAAGTATACATGTCTCCAGCGGCGACCAAGAATCGTTCGCCCGATGAAAGCGGAGAAGCCTTAGCGACGAAGGCTTAGGCACGATCGGCCAATAGGGCACATAGAAGTCCGCATGGTCAATTAGTTCATATAATCCCGCCCATATATCTGAAGGGAGTGGGACGACACCGAAAGGAGCCTGATGGCACTGGCATGAGCAGGGCTGCGAGGGAATCGAGCCGTCGTCGCTACTGACGGGACAGCATATTGCGGAACATTCTGAACAGCCAACCGTGTTGTGAGTATCGCCTTGGTCATAACAACAAGCACAGGATGACGAACCCGTCGTCGGGCACGGTGAACAGACGCATTGCTCCGCCAATGCCGTCTGGCACAAAATCGCGACGGCCAGGCATAACGCGACAGCCTTTCGAACAACAAGATTGATACGTCGGAACATTCTAACGCCAGAATAGTTGAGTTGTGATGGCTGGCCATCGTTCATTAGATATCTATCAATATCGCCCGCATGACTTCAATACATCAACTGCTTCACACTCACAGGGGACAGTGTTCCAACTCTAGTGTTTATCGACACCTATACGTACGCTAAGCAGACTACTGAACGTCAAACACGACAAGATGATTGCCTTTACTTGAGCGAACAAGCATAAGCACCGGTCGGTCGGCAGGCGCACTGCTCGCCGCTGTTTCGTAGAGTTTCGGATCGACCGTTGCGTGCTCGTTGTAGCGTACGACGACCATTCCCGCAGCAAGCCCTTCCTTGTAGGCCGGGCTTGCGACCGCAACCTCAGTAATGAGGGTGCCCTTCTGGTCTATCGGGATACGCAACTCCCTGGCCACATCTTGTGTCAACGTGGTAAGCCCCATCCCGAGCGCCTGATCAAAGTACTCGCAAGGGGTTACGGCGTGTTCCGCAGCTAAGGCTTGAGTGTCCATTCTTTCGTGGGGATATCCAGTCATCTTCACAACCATGGCAATCGAACGTCCACCACGAACAACTGAGAATGCGTGCTTTTCCTCTGGTTTGGGCTCGTCATGCAGTTGCTCAGGCCGGAAACCTTCGTCGATTGGCTGGCCATCGAAATGAGTGATGATGTCGCCTTCGGAGAGGCCCGCTTTCGAGGCCGGAGAACCTTCTTCAACGTCTTTAACGTAGAGTCCACCTGCAACAGGCAGCTCAAGCTGTTTCGCCACTTCTGGAGAAAGCTTCTGAGTTTGGCAGCCGAGATACGCCTGCATCGGTGGCCGCTCGTTGTTCCTGGAGCCGATAAAGTCCGTCACTAGGTTGACAGGAATTGCCAATCCGATGCCTTGAAACTCTTCACGCGAGCCGAAAGCCCCGGTGATGATGCCAATCACTTCTCCATCGAGATTGAGCAAAGCGCCCCCAGAACTACCAGGGTTGGTTGCAGTGTCGTTCTGAATCATGGGATGTGGAATGCCTGGCACCCATCGGTCCATTGCACTGACTATGCCCGCGCTGACCGAACGCTTGAGTTCGTAAGGATTCCCCAACGAGACAACCCAGTCACCGACTTCCAACTCATCCGAGTTGCCCAGGCGAACGGCAGATAGCTCTCCTGCTCCCTCAATTCGCAGCAGCGCCAAGTCCGCTTCTGGATCGGAATACACTTCGACTGGCTCGAATCGGCGACCGTCCGGCAGGACAACGAATACAACATCAGCCGCTGCAACGACGTGGTGACACGTCAGTATCAAACCCTGCGAATCGACGATGATCCCCGACCCTTGCTCGTCGGGAGACCCCGCATCGGGGTAAGCAGCAGGCCCGGACGTTTTTTGCGTCGAGGGATGCGTACCCCCACGAGCCTCCATGCTCCGCCATTCCGGGGTCTCGTGAGGGCCCCGCATCGTGTAGATCGTCACGAGCCCCGGAGTCGCCCGTTCTGCCGCTTCGCGAAACTCAGTCGAAAGTTTCTGCGCAGGCGTCTCGTCCTTTTTCTCCGCCGTCTGGTTTAGCTCAGCAGCGTAGGCTAGGTCATGAACGCAGGAAAGTGAGGCGGTCGCCAACACAGCAATCGCCACCGCTCTAGCTACAAGGAACCCGTTCATAGAGATCGCTACCTTTCCCATATTGACCAAGTCAAATCCACAAAGTTGTTGTTAAGTATTATTGGTCATGCTCTTCATGCGATTCTCCGTCGTGGTCGTGAGCAATGTTGCCACGGAACTGCTTTCCGCCAATGGTTACTACGAGCTGGGCTGCTGCTCCTTCATGGTCTAGGTCTTCAGCGAGTTCGGCATCGCTTGACGTGAATCGCGAAGACTTACCGACTGGATCGCTCGCTTCCGGGCTCGCGACCAGTTTGAACTGCTCCGCGTTTCCGTCATGGCTGAGATTAACGAGCAGCTCAGGCGCCTCAGTTGGAACGGCCGCTTTTGCAGCCGAGTCGAGCAGATAGACCGTCACGGTTCCCGCTGCGTCATCATGCACCAGCTCGGCGTGGTACTCTTCATTGCCTAGCTCGATTAGCCCACCGTGATGGGGACCTTCACTTGGGTGATCATGCGAATCGACAGTCGCGGGTGGTGCGGTACCAACAACGCCATCTTGAGACTGGCCACAGCCAACTACTGTGAGCAAGAGAGCGGAAACGCTGGCAATCGTTCCGGCAAGTAAACGTGAAATGTTCATGGTTCTCTCCGAGGTAAGTGGGGTGATAAAGAACAAGACTGTGAATAAGAGGTAACTAGTGGTCGTGGTAGTCTTCGTGCTTGACCTCGAACCCAGCCGATTCAAGCCATTTTATCCAAGCTTCAGCTACCTTGTGATTGGGGAATTCAACAGCGGTCCATTGAGGACAAACGAAGCGAATATCCGTGTGTCCGGCGTGGCCTGTCGTTTCGATTTGACAACGTAGTGCCTGAGTGAGGATGACAAACTCGTCGGCCTTCCCCGGTTGATCAAAGTGCTGAGCGCCCCAAGCCGGGGCACGGTACAGGACGATATCGCCATCAGATGCCGCATCGCCCTGCTCATGGTCATGCCCTTCGTGATGAGCGTGCTCATCGTGGTCAGGACTGTGCCCGTGGATCGTCTCAAAACCCGATGCACGCAGCCACTCTTGCCACTGGTGAGCGAGCGTATCCGACTCAACTCGCAGAGGTCGCCAAGAGGGCGAGCGATAGGTGACATCGATGTGGCCCTCATGCTGGTCCATGCGGACTTCAGCGCCGAGCCTTGTGAGGGTCTCCGAATGCTGTTTTGCTTTTGTCTGGTCATCGAAGTGCTTGGTCTGCCACTCCACCACGCGATGCGCGATCACTAGTTCCTGATTGCCGTCGTTGCGGTCTGCTTGAGCATGGGCACCACTCGCTAGCGAAACGAGTAGGAAGGGGGCCAACAGTAACATCTGCGTTAACATCTGCGTTTTCATGGAAGGCTTCCTTAGGTTAATGGCCGAATGGCCGCACAATTCGCACATCAGCGTCAGCCGACTGCGACTATTTCTTCTTCAACAAGCTCGATCTGTTCTTGCCCCGCTTCAACGACCTGCTTGGCGGCCGATATACCCATGGTCCAGAAGAGCGCCGGCCTAACGAGGAACTCCAGAAGCGTACTTGTCACCAGTCCGCCTATGATGACGGTCGCTACTGGGTAGAGGATCTCCTTACCCGGTTCACCGGCCGCCATTGCCAGCGGCACTAGGCCGATACCCGAGGTCAACGCGGTCATCAACACCGGCGCGAGGCGATCCTTACCGGCATGAACAACCATGTCTCGCGTCCACCCTTCCCCTTCGTACTTCACGAGGTGGAGGTAGTGGTTGATCAGAAGAATGCCGTTGCGAGACGCGATCCCGCACAATGAGATAAAGCCGACCATGCTCGCAACGGTGAGTGTCTGGTCGGTTAGGTACAACGAAGCCACACTGCCGATAAACGCCATTGGCAAAGCGACCATCACTTGAAGCGCTAAATTCACCGAATGAAACATCTTGTAGAGCACCAAGAACATGCCGACGAGGGACACGGCGAACAGAATAGCAATCATCCGGGAGGCCGATTGCTGGCTTTCA
Source organism: Botrimarina mediterranea (assembly GCF_007753265.1). NCBI lineage: Bacteria > Pseudomonadati > Planctomycetota > Planctomycetia > Pirellulales > Lacipirellulaceae > Botrimarina > Botrimarina mediterranea. Next base: position 2,365,539 of record NZ_CP036349.1, on the reverse strand, counting down.
AACTGCCCACTGAACTCCATGAAGTAGCCGGTTGGAAGCTCTTCGCGTACAGGCTCTAGCCGTTGCTTCATGTCGTTGACGACATCCACGAGTCCCCGTCCCGAGACGTTGCACTGCACGACAATACGTCGGCGCACCTGCTCTCGATTGACCGTATTAGGACCACCCGCCTTATAAACCCGGGCAACGTCTTCCAGCTTAACGCTACCGCCATCGGGCAGGTCTATTTGGAGGCGTTTCAACGCTTCCAGGTCTTCTCGGAACTCTTCGCCCAGACGAACCATCAGGTCAAACGTCCGCTGTCCGTCAAGCACTTGCGAAATGACCGCGCCTTGCATCGCCGTCTCAACAAATTCATTCACATCGCTACGACGCAACCCAAACGTCTTGAGCTTCTTTCCGTCGGCCTCGATGCGAAGTTGTGGGATAATGACCTGCTGCTCAACTTGCAAATCGCGAATGCCCTCGATATCGGCAATCGCGGCTTCAATCCCTTTCGCTTGACGACGCAGTTCGTCGAGGTCGTCGCCGAATAGTTTGATGGCCACCTGGGCCTTAACTCCCGAGAGCATGTGCGAGATAAGGTGGGCAAGCGGTTGCTCGACGGCGGTGACAATGCCGGGAATGTCGGCGAGCGCCTCACTAATCTCTTCGATGACCTCTTCGCGAGACCGCTCAGTATTCGGATCAACGGTAGCCACGAACTCGGAAACATTGACTCCCTCGGCATGTTCGTCCAGCTCGGCCCGACCCGTCTTTCGCACGAAAGCGACGAGATCGTCGAGCTGGGCGAGGCGTTGCTCAACGCGTGCGGCGACCTGGTTCGACGTTTCCAAGGAGGTCCCGGGTGGGAGTAAGACATTGATCTGTACGGCGCCTTCGTTGAACGGGGGTAGGAAGTCGTTTTCGAGCCGTAGGAGACCCCACCCTGAAATACCAACGGCAATCGTTGCGAGTATGAGGATAGGCCAAGCAACCCGCAGGCTGAGACGAATTACCACGTCGGCAATCGCCTTGAGGCCACGCAGCAGGAGTCCGTCACGTTCTTCGCCTTCGGTGCTGGAACCTTTCAGTAGCCAGTAGCTGAGAACCGGCGTGACCGTCAGAGAGACGAGCAGCGAGGATGCAATCGAAACGATGTAGGAGATCCCCAGGGGCGTAAAGAGCCGTCCTTCCATTCCCGTGAGGGCAAATAAGGGAATGAACACCAGCATGACGATAACGGTGCCATAGACGATCGAGTTACGGATCTCCACGCTTGCTTGAAAGACAACGAGTAAGGGAGCTTTCGGCTTCTCCGCGTGTCGGTTTTCGCGCAAACGCCGGAAGATGTTTTCGACATCGACAATCGCATCATCGACCAACTCACCGATTGCTACCGCCAGACCGCCAAGCGTCATCGTGTTGACCGATAATCCGAAGAGCGTGAACACCATCGCCGTAATGACGATCGACAATGGGATAGCCGTTAACGTGATTAGCGTCGTTCGTACATTCATTAAGAAGAGAAAGAGGATAATGACGACGAGGATCGCACCATCACGAAGCGCTTCGACGACGTTCTCGATCGCCAGATCGATGAACTCTTTTTGCTGGTAGAGTTCCGGAAGAATCCGGACGTCAGCTGGCAGCGACGCACGCATTTCTTCTAAGGCGGCGGTCACCTTGTTGGTCACTGCGCGGGTATCGGCATCGGGCTGCTTGAGAATGGTCAAGACCACCGAACGACCCCCGACCATTTCGCCCTGTTCGTTTCGGGCAAACGCGGAGCTATCGCCACGCTTCACCTGAGCCCCCTCGACGACTCGGGCGACCTGGGAGAGGGTGATCGACTGACGATCTCTCTGCTTGATGACGATGTCGCCAATCTCTTCGACGGTTCCGACTCGACCCAAGGAACGAACTAGAAACTCGTTAGGTCCTTGCTCATCGAGATAGCCACCGGCGGTATTCTGATTGCTGTCCTGGATGGCCTGCTTCACCTCGTGAAGCGTGACGCCAAAGCGTAGCAGCAGGTCAGGATCGACCAGCACCTGAAACTGCTTACGGTCCCCTCCCATGACAATGACCTGGGAGACGCCGGGGATGGTGAGCAGGCGTTGCCGGATGACCCAGTCGGAGAGTGTTCGCAACTCCATCGGAGACGTTTCCCCTTGGGCTGTCACGCCTACCATCATGATCTGCCCCATGATCGAGGAAATCGGCATCAGTTGTGGCGACACGTCTGCCGGCAAGATATCGCTTGCCAGGGCCATCCGCTCGGCAACAATCTGGCGGTCGTTATAAATGTTGGTGCCCCAATCGAACTCGACGTAGACAACCGACAGACCGATCCCCGAGGAGGTGCGTACGTCTTGAACACCGGTTGCCCCGTTGAGCACGGTCTCAATCGGAAACGTCACCAGCGTTTCGACTTCTTCAGGCGCTAACCCATGGGCCTCGGTCATGACCACAACGCGAGGGCGATTCAGGTTGGGAAAGACATCGATTGGCAACTGCGTCGCCTGCCATCCACCATAGCCGAGCAAGAAAATCGCCGCGGCGATCACCAAGAGGCGATTGTGAAGAGCGAATCGGATGATGGCATTGAGCATAGAAGGTATACCGAAAGGAGCGATCGAGCTGGATTGTTGCGCTGGCGTATCGTTAGTGGTTGTGTCCAGCGTGGGGGTCGATACCGCCGCCCGCCTTGTTCTTGAGAGCAAGGTGCATCTGGAACGCGCCGTCGCCGGCAACAACGTCTTGAGCGTAGAGCGCCCCATCGTTGGCGATGACAACCGACTCTTGATCGCGATAAATCACATGTACCGGCACTTGGTCGAAGTGGTCACCGTTTTGACGGTAGGCATAGACCTCAGCTCCTTCGTCGACGACTGCGGTCACTGGCAGCACCAGTTGGTCCTGCCAAGTCTCAACGGGGACGCGAATCTCCATTCGTTGCCCAGGCTTGTACCTCCACTCAAGAAACCGCTTGCTGTCGCCCTCGGTGCGATCCAAGGCCACTTCGTTGGGTAGACTGAGATAGACCTTCAACGCACGGGACGTGGGGTCGATCTGGTCTGCGACGTAGCGGATCGTTAGTCCACGGACTAGCGATCCTTGAGAATCGCCCCTCAGAAGCCGAGCGCTCACTTCTTTGCGTTCTCGTGCCGCTTCCCGTATCTCAGCAGCGTCGTCTTCAAACGCGATACCTTCCACGTGCAACTCGCAATGGTCGGCCAGCACCGCCAGTTCGCGGCCGACTTCGATTTGCTCGCCTCTGGCCACCCCTAGCCGCTGGATCGTAAACAAGTGCGGCCCCCGACACGCTTCCTCTGTGTCGGTATGCTCGGGGGCGTAGACAGTAAGGTTACGAAAGAGCTGCCCTGTCTGGCGGATGGCGGCCACCTGCTCATCGCTGAGACCGTGCAAAAGCATCGCTTGTTCGTTCGCACGCAATGCGACTTCTAATTTTTGTCTTTCGTATTCCTGCTCCAGGATACGCTTCCCGGCGATGACCCCCTCACCTAGTGATTCAAGACGCTTGATTTCACGATTGACGATTTCGAGATTTGCGTTAGTTGTGAGGTAGTCACGCTGGGCATTGACGATATCTTCTTGCGTTAGTCGAAGCTCAAAGAGTGGCTGGCCCGGTTCTATTGCTTCGCCGTTCGCCGCTAGGATCTGTGTCACGATGCCGGTCAATGGCGCGGTGATGTGAATCTGCGAGCCTCCCGGCCGCTCGACCACAATTGCCGGTAGCGTAAGAACGCGTTCATACGGAGTCGGCTCAACGACAAACGGCTTGAATCCGATGTTCTTGAGCCCTCTGTCGCTCAGTTCAATCGACGCGGCCTCACTATGACCCGCCTGGCCGTGGTCGTGCCCCGCGTGCGGATCGGCGGCGTCCTCCTGCAATGAATCGGTGCCGGCCATGCCCGGCACGTTCACCAGCGGCATCCACTGGCTTTTGGTTGCAAAGGCAGCGATGGCAATCACCAAGAGGCAGCCGATTCCGAGCAGATAGGGACCCCACCACCGGCGGGACTTCTGTGTTTGCTTTTGAGGGGCCGACATAGCCGATGCTCCACGAGTCCACCCCTACGCATGACAGCGTGGATAGACGCGATGTTGGACGGAGGATACTACGCGGACAGAAAACGTCAGCGTAGAAAGAACCACACAAGAGGGATGAGACATGCTACGGACGCCTTGATTAAGGCGTGCAGCGTCTCAAGAAGTGGCTCAAATCCGAATGACACTCAACGCAAGATGCGAGCGCACCGGTAGCGCAAAGTGGACATCATCGACTGAGGAGCTTTGCAGAGGTCGATGAAAATCGAAGCCTTTTGACTGATCCACCCCGCAGTTGCCGAGCGCAAACCAAACGGTTAGCTGCGTTAGATCGAGTCCACTATCGCTGTGCGTGGTCCACACACAGCTATTGTGCTGGCAGTTATGCGGCGCCTCGGGCGCCGGTTCGTGCTGGCAGTCGCTAGGACCTAACTCCAAGATGGAATACGCCTCACCTTGCCCAGCATGGTCCTCTACGCTCGGTTGCTCAACCCTATGTGAGCTGGCATTCGCGATCTCACCATGCCCCTGACCGCAATCTGCGTGGTCGGCTGCATGGGCTTCGTGCGCGCAGCAGCCCAGTAGGGCATGGGCCAAAATGGCCACGGCTGTCAGGCTACGAAGGATGCGACTCAAAATCGGGACTACTCAACTGGCACAAGGGAAGTGGCTAGAACCTTAATCTTACTCGACGACTACTTATGGGTCTACGTCATCCGGACAGGCGTCTTCAACGGGCATCCAGGCTGCCCTCAAGCAGCAAGCCTTCGATCCGGACATAACTCCGCCAGAGGTTTCCCAGGGCGTCGAGGTAAATCAGGTTGGTTTGCGAGTAGGTCTGCTGAGCGACCAAGAGGTCGAGGTATCCGACCTCCCCTTGCTGAAAGCCGCGTTGGACGAGATCGAAGGTTTTCTGCGACCGGGGAAGGAGTTCTTCGGCGTAGCTGGTAGCGGTGACTTGAGCGTCCGAATACTCTCGAAAAGCATTGGCCAAGCGTTGGTTCAAGTTCAACTCAACGCGATCGACGTTCCGCACCGCCTCGGTAACCTCGGCCTGCGCCTGGCGAATCCCTCCCTGATTGCGGTTCCAAATCGGGAGCGGAATGCCGACTTGCACACCGGTGATTGTGTCGGTTGTCGAGGCATCGTACTGCACCGAGACCTGAGTGCTGATATCGGGGATTGCTTCGACACTAGCCCGATCCAATGCGCGCCGGGCACGCTCAACGTCGGCCATCGCTGCAGCCATCTCAGGGCTTTCGTTGCTAATTCGGACTAGCTGCTGTTGCCAGTCGAGGGTCTCGGGTAGCAGCGTGACGTCGCCGTCGAGCGGCTGAAACGGTAAGTCAGAGCCGCCGACCACCGCACTGAGTTGGCGCCAAGCTTGCGAGAGCCCATTCGCAGCGGTTCTCGATAGCACAATGGCGTTTTGCTGTTGAACTTCGGTTTGCAAGAGGCCCGCGAGCGGGATTTCTTCGGCCTCAAGAAGTGACTTGGACGCCGTGACCGCTTCCGAAGTCACACGCACCAATTGGTCTGCTAGTTCCACTCGGCGTTGGGCGAGAAGCGCTTCGTAGTAGCTCCGCCTCACGTCGGTTTGCACCCGCTGCTGAATTTGGACGAGTTCTTGCTCGGCGCGGGTGATCTCAGCGGCAACGACTGCTCGGTTGCGCTGGAGCTTGTGTGCGGTGATAAACGTCTGACCCGCAAAACCGCCCTGCTGACCCGCCTTTCCATCATTGCCAACTTCTCCGGCACTGTAGCCCGCCGTTGGGTTTGGCGCTAAACCGACTTGCACCCACTTGCCCCTGAGCGCCCGCACCCGCGCTTCGGACTGGGCGATCGCTGGATTACTCCCAAACGCCATCTGCTCCAGAGCGGTCAACGTCAGTCCGCTAGCAGACGGTAAGCGTTCAGGGGCGTTTGTACTGGCTTCGAGAGCAAGCCCCTCGGCGACCGTTGGCGGTTGAATCAGCTCGGGCGTCATGGCTTCTTCATAATCCACCTTGGTGATTGTGGGCTTATTCAAGACGACACTCTCTGCGCCCGGCGTTTCAGTTTGCGTAGCGATGTGCTGTGGTCCTGAGGCACACCCTGTTGCTAGCAGCAGAACCACCGCGCTGTAGATTCGATATTGGGTCATCCTTGACCTCCTTGACGAAAGTTTAGCTATCTTGTGATTTCTATCGGGTTTGTCACTCGACGTGGCCTAGCTAAAACCGAACCGCGTCACTTACGCGTGGCGCAATGCCGAGACAATCTCCGTCCGCGACGCCTGCCATCCCGGCGCGAGCCCCGCGAGGATGCCAACGACGACGGCCACAGCGACACCTTGGATCGCTAGATTGACCGAGGGCTCAAAGGCGATCGTTACCCCTTCGGCTGCTATCGACATCCCGCTGAGCGACAGCAAGAGCACGCTCCCGGCGACGCCTAGGACGCCCCCTAGCGTGCTGAGGAGCAGGCTCTCGGTCAGCACGAGGCCGAAGACACGCAGCGGGCGCAATCCCAGCGTTTGGAGTACGGCGTGTTCCTTGATTCGATCTTGGACGGCCATGACGGTCGTCGTGGCGACGAGCGACAGCACTAAGCCAACGCAGGCGTAGCCGAGCCAATGGACAAAGCCAATCAGTTCCGCGAGGTCGGCAAGCGTATCGGCTTGGAACATACCCTTGGTGCGAGTCGTCGTACCGACAGGGCCAGCGTGAAACGCCTGGTCAATCTGTTTCGCCAGGGCTTCGGGGTCGGCCGTGTCGTTGAGATGCACTTCCAGCATGGTCACGGTGCCGACGTCGTTCGCCCCCCGCGCCCGTTGCAGAAACTCAAGCTGAGTGAAAATAAGGTTGTTATCGGCGGCAGTGGCGGAGTGGAACACGCCTTGCACCACCACCGACACGTCACCAATGGTGAACTTGTCGCCAACACCTAGGCCGCGCCGTGTCGCGACATCAACGCCCACGAAGGCGGCATCGTCCTGACTTGAAAACGCCGACCAGCTACCCGATTGCAAGTCGAGATCGCGCCATGCCTTCAGCTTCTCCGGCGGCATTCCCTGGAACACGATGGCATCAAGGCTGGCTCGGCAGTTGTTCGTAAACACCTTAACCGGCACGACATCTTGCACGCCCGAAAGCTTCGCGATGTCTCCCGCGTAATCCTGCGGCAACCGGCTGCTCTGCGGACAGAAGCGGTTCTCTTGAAAAACGATCAACGTCCGGCCAGCGTCGTCACCCGAGGTCAGTGCGAGCAGCCCCTGCTGCACTGCGCCGATAAAGCAGAAGACCAGCAGCGCCACGGCCGTGCCGCTCACGGTAAGCAGTGTCCGGGCGCGGTGCCGCCAGAGGCTCTTCAAGACGTAAGGGATGAACTTGAGCATGATTAGGCGGTCCGTAAAGTAGCGATATGAATCTCTTTGCCGTTCTCGATCAGGCGACTGCGTTCCAAGCGGATGCGTCGCTTGGCGCGTGAACCAGCGTCGGCGTCGTGCGTGACCATCAAGAGCGTCATGCCGAGTTCGTTGTTTACTCGTTCTAGCAGTTGCAGAATCTGTTCAGTCGTCTCGTCGTCGAGACTACCGGTCGGCTCGTCGGCGACGACAACCGTCGGATTGGCGACGATGGCCCGCGCGATGCCGACCCGCTGTTCTTGACCGCCCGACATTTGACGCGGGTAATGCGTGGCCCGCGAAGTCAGGTCTACCGCTTCGAGAGCAATTTCAACCCGCTTGCGGCGCTCGGCCGCCGACATCGGCAGGAGCAGCAGCGGCAGCTCGACGTTCTCGTACGCCGTTAGCACGGGGATCAGGTTGTGGGTCTGAAAGATGTAACCGATATGGGCGGCCCGCCAGTCGGCCAGCTTGCCGCGGGAGAGTTTGGTGATATCGGTATCGGCGACGACAATCTCGCCCGAAGTGGCCCGGTCGATGCCGGCAATCAGGTTCAAGAGCGTGCTCTTTCCCGAGCCGCTGGCGCCCATCAGAGACACGTAGTCCCCTTCTTCGATGGTCAAGCTGACGCCGTCGAGTGGACGGATCGTCTCCTCGCCGTTGGCGTACTCTTTGGTGACATTGGATACTTCAACGAGGGGCATAGTGAACCTGCTTTCGGAGGTTAGTGTTTCGGAGCTAGTTGACTTCGCTAACGGCTGCTTGAGCGGTCAGGGGGGCGGGGCGTGTTGATTGCGAATTCCACGCGCCCCCTGCGAGGCTTTTGTCTTCGCCAGATACACGAACACGCGAGCCCTCGGCGACCGATTCGCGACCTGCGACGATCAACTTGTCGGTGGGGAGCAGGCCGCTCGTGACCTCAACAAGACCGTCCTCAGTCGCGCCATGTCCCACTTCGACCGCTTTGCGCTTCGCGACCCCCGCTGTCAGATCGACGACCCAGACGTTCGCGCTACCTTCACCCGTCGAAACCAAGGACTGCGGCACGAACAGCTTCAGCGGCGACTCGCTCGGCTCGCCCTCCATCACTGGGGATGGGGGCGCGAGGAAGGTCACTTTGCCCAACATTTCTGGCTTGATGACCGCCGGAGGGTCTTTGATCGCCACTTTGACTTGGAGCGTGTTTTTTTGGATGTCAGCGAACGTGGTAACCGAGACCACCTCTCCTTCAATGGGTGCGCCCAAGGCGGCGGTTTCGATTTGAGCCGGTTGACCAATCAGCACTTGGGGTACGTCTTCTAAGCGGACATCCACCCGGACTTGCAGACTTTGGGGATCATAGAGCCCCGCGACGGCGCTCGTGCCCTGCGCCGAACCGATGCCAGAAAGCCACTGCCCAGGCCGCGCGTCGAGGCTGAGGACGCAACCGTCAATGGGTGAGCGAACGATCATCCGCGCCATGGTCAACTCGGCTACTTCTACGCGGAGGCGGGTTTGATCAAGTCGCGCCATTGCTCCCGCTAGATTCGCTTTGGCTTCGGCGACGGCCCGCGTCTCATTGGTCAGCAGCCGAAGCTGCTCACCCAGTGCATCCCGTTTTTCTCGGAGCGATCTGGCTTGGGCTTCGAGCTTCGGCTCGCGAGCGACCAACTCGGCAAGCGTGTTTTTCGCCGCCGCCAGCTCGGCGCGGGCTTCGCGTAGCACCCGCCCAGAGATTGCCTGGCCGGCCAGCTCTTTTCGACGCTCGTTCTCCGTCGCTAGTTGGAGCCGCGAGCGTGCGGTTTCGATTGCGTAGGGCAGGTTGCTGATGGCGACTTCCGTTTCGTGAAGCCTCGCCCCTGCCTCAGCAAGAGTCGCTTGCGACTCGGTAGGCCGCGCAAAGTTCGTCCTTGCCGCAGCGAGCGTGGCTTCGGCGCGACTCACCTCGGCTTCCTGTAAGGCATGAGCAGCGCGTGCCTGGGCAAGCGCCAGCTTGGCGTCGGCGTCTATGAGTCGGGCGACCGGCTCGCCTTGCTTCACGTGCTGTCCTTCGATCACGAACAACTCCTCAATCACGCCCGCAGCAAGCGCGGAGGCCATGACTGGGGTTGGCCGCGGTTCGATCCAGCCCGCCGCCTGAAACAACGGCGTTCCTTCTTGCTTGACCTCGGCCCGACTAACCACCACCGGGGTAATCGTGATCGATTGGGCGGGCAAAAAGCTGTCTCGTGCAGCCCAGCCGAACAAACCGACGAAGCCCGTAAGAATGCCCAGCGGTAAAACGTATTTCGTGAACCAAGAGCGCTTGATCCGGATGCCCGATTTGTTGGCCGCACCGCTGCGGTCAACGGCAAGTTGGCTGAGATCGAGTTGTGAAGATTGTTCTGACATAATTCTTGGATGCCTCTCGCATCGCTGCGTTACGGACGGCAACTAAATGGATTTGATCGCTTCAACAACTGGCAGGCGCATCGCTTTAATCGCGGGGGGCAGCGCGCCGACTACTCCCAGCAGCGCGGCGACTCCGCAGGCTACGGCGATGCCGACACTATCGACCGAGAGCATAAAGGCCCCCATTGTGAACCGAACCGCCGTCCCATCGACGACGAGCAGCCCAGCAAGACACGCCATGATGGCGGCGGCACACGCCAGCAGCGTAGCCTCCTGCACAAGCGTCAGCAGGATGGCTCGGCGACGGAAGCCCAGCGCCTGGAGCGTCGCCAGCTCGCGTATCCGGCCGACCACCGCGCCGTACATCGTATTCAGTCCCGCGAAGATGCCCGAGCCGGCCACTAAAGCCACCACGACCCAGCCCAACATGCGGACCGGTTTGTAGTGCTTTTGCATCGCGGCGTAGTAAGAACTTTCGGCCACCGCCTTAAGTTCCAAGTCGATCCGCTCGCGGCAGAACAACTCCACGTCGGCGGCACCGTCGGGCGATTCCATGCTGACGGCGACCATACTCAGATCTTGACGCTTGAGCACCGTCTGCAACTCTTCCAGCGGCGCCCAAATCTCCGACTCGAACGCCGACCCGGCCGCATTGAACAGGCCGCTGATGTTCCAGGTTTGACCGTCGAACGTCACCTGCTGGCCGACTGCCAAGTCTTCCTTGCTCGCGCTAAGCTTCGAGTGCGCCAGCCGACCTACCATCACTTCGCCACGTTGGGGCCAGGCGCCTTCGACGATTTGCACCTGCCCGCGTACGAGCGGCGCGGTCGTCGTGACGCCACGCACGAGCCCCATTCCCGGTTCGGTCGTGCCCGTCGTCGTGATCCGCGTCCCCAGGTAAAGCTCTGGCGAAACGTACTCCACGCCGTGCTGACGACGGACCCCATCGACGCTCGCCGACAACAAGGCGGGCGTCCGTCCGGGGATCGACGAGTTCTCGATGTCGGCGCCCGACGAGAGCGCGTACACGAGCACGACGTTGGGATTGCCGGTCGCGGCGAGCGACTTCTCTAGGCCACGGATGAACCCGACCACGACCAACACGAGCAGCACGACAATCGTCAGGCCGCCGAGTGTTAGCGCACTCCGGGACGGACGGCGGAATAGATTCCGCACGCCGTAGTCCCAGGGGAGCAGTTTTTGACCGAGCATAGGTTCTTCCTTGTAGCGAGCCCGAAGCGAGCGGTTGCTTGCGGCCGCTTAGTTACGGATATAGACACCACTGGCGAGCATCACGAAGTTGCCCGACTTGTCCTTCTGCGCGGTCCCCTTCACCACAACCATGTCGGACTCTTTCACCCCGAGCAGTTCGCGTGAGTCAACCGCCACCAACTTGCCTTGGCCATCGACGACTTTTACGAGCGTCGTGCAGTTCTGCCGATCAACGGCACAACAGTCGTCCAGGCACAGCTCGGTCTCGCCTGAATCTTGGCCGTTGGCGACGACCGACATCGACGGATCGAGCAGCGTAAACGCGGCTCTGCCGTCAATCCAAGGATTTGCCGCGCCGCCGATTCGGCCCACCAGCACCAGCGGTGCGCCGTCTTCGGCCGATTCACGGGCGGCGATCACGCCAACCGCGCCCTCGGGCTCTTCCGCGAGCTTGTAATGGCTCGCGTCGATGCTCGCCGCGGCGTTCGAAACACGAGTTGTTGTGGGAATCGACTTCCCAGAATCCGCCGCCGTACCGCAGCCGACTGCGGTGACAGTTCCTAGTAAGCCAAACAATAGCGTCGAGTGCATTTTTGTCATCTTTGAATCCCTTGTGCGTTGGGTTGTGAAAGGTTTGCTTGCGTGTTCGGATCGTCGGTTTTGGGCGCAGCAGGGGTGGCCCAAGCGATCGATAGCTCACCCTGCTTGCCGGTGACGCTGAGGGGCCGCTCTCCCGCTTTGAAGACCGCGTCGACCAACGCCCACGGCGACAAGCGCGAGTCGGGCCCGGCTTCGACGTGGAGAAGTCCCTGCTGCATATCGACGCTTACCTTGTTCACGCCCTTGGTGGCATACAACTGGGCCGCGATCTTCTGCGCACAGCCTTTGCAGTGCAGGTTGTCGATGGCGATCGTCATTGGGGCCGCAGCAGCGCGGCTAGGGTCATTCTCGTTCGCGCTGGACTCCGCGCGGGAGAAGGAAAAGGTTGCATCGCCAATCACCATCGTCGTCGGACCGCCGTCCCCCTTTTCTGCCGCGTCCCAGAGGCTGCCAAGCGCCACAGCGCTGGGCTGAGGCAGGGTCACGGTAAGGGTGTGCGTCGGCATATCGACACTAACGCTCTGCACGCCGCGAGCCGCGTAGAGTTGCGCCGTGACCTTGCGGGCACAACCCTGACAACACATTTTCTCCGCGACGATCTGCACCTGCTGCGCAGGCGCAGGATTCGCCGCCAGGGCTGTCGTCGTTGGACCTACGAGGCATGACATGACGGCCGCGAACAAGAAATTGCACTTCGTGCGCATAGCTTCTCCTTCATAATCGGTGGTTGTAATAACGCCGCTTCCCTACTGCGCACGTCATCGCGCAGCGGGTAACAACGATCAAACGGGAACGGACCTCTTCCCCGGCGGTGAATAAGGCGTTCGCCAAATTCAAAGGGGTGCGTCACACGCAAGCAGAGGGCTTGCGTCGAAGAGAAATCAAATCAGGAAGCGACAGAGCAGAGCGCAGCGCTCTGCTGAGGTGACTTGTACTAAGTCGCTAACTGATTGAGCGCCCGGGAACTTCGCCCCAGGTTCAAAGGCGAGCAGCGCCGACGCATGGCTAGGCGAGACGCCAGCCAGCTCAAGTTCGGAAGTTTGGGCTCCATCCCTCGGCAGTTCCAACGGCTGTGGCGCTTGCTTGCACCAGCAGCTTGGAGGACAGGGGCATTTACTATCGTGGTGACGCTGAGTGTCACACGACGGCTGTTCCGACGACTTCTCGCAGGAGACGGAACACCCGTGCGAGTGTGAGCAGCCCCCAGCAGCGACCTCGTCGTGGTGACCACTAGAATCGTCCGCGGCAGCCACTGAGCAGGCGCCTAGCTGGCAAAGCCAGTGTCCCTGCTCCGTGCTCGACAACAAGGCGAGCAGCACCCCAAGCAGGGCGACTCCTCGCTTCGTGTTGTGGTAGCAGCGGAACAAAGGTCATTTCCCTGAATCGATAATGCAAGAGCGCATCGTCTGCCTCTTGTTCTTTTCAATCGGGTCGGATCAACCCTAAGTTTAGCCAAATCGCGATCTTGGGGCAAACCCGCTTTGTCCGCGGAAACGCCGCATCCTGGCCTACTCTGACTCGAACGGACGGACAATGGGCCACTCTGTCCGTGGCGGCTGTCGTCTGAAGGGTTTCGCCGTAATCCCTCAGCCTACCAGATAGCTGGCAAGGCTCGTCAATTGAGAGGCGCGGACACCTGACCTCAGCTCCGGCTCGGCAGAAGGGGCATGACGCCACCTCCCGCCATCCCCCTCACGTCGGCCCATACGGCGGGGCGAGGCCGACGTGAGGGTGACAGCGGAAGGGGCGCAGGGCGAGGCATAGGCTGGGGAGGGGCTTGGCATGCCTGGATGGCCACAGGTGGGCTGGTCGGCTGATTGAGTGTCAATCATGCCCCGACTACAATTCGGGTTGCTGTAGAGCTAAGCACCCATGCTGAGGGCCACCCTATGCTTCGTAGTTTCGAATGCTTCATCGGCAGTCGAAAAGTGTAGCGCCCGGCGGGTATGCGATGAGTGCTCGAGTGGCAGGTCGGAGAGGTCGTCGTTTTCGAAATCGAGGTCCCACAGGAACCGCTCGTCGTTAGCGTCCAACAGACCAATCCAGCCTTCTTCGGATTCAAACCCCGTGACATCTTCGTGCGCGTCCAGGGCGTCCACGACCGTTCGTCGCAAGTCGTCCCGCTCTGCCTCCTCAACCTCTCTAAGGATCATGGTCCTGACCTCGTAAAGCACGCTTGCGAGCGTCGCCTGCGACCAAGCTGTCAGCGGCAGGCACTCGGCCGTCTCGTGGAAGAGATGCAGGGCGACGATTTCAAGCGAAGCTAACTGTTGGGACCCTGCTCATTCGGTCGAAAACCGTGGCGCCTTCGAAGCACGACTCTTCGTCGTCAGCCGCACCGACGCTGAGGTCGCACATGAAGAGGATTGCCTCCCGGTATAGCTTGGCTTCGTTGCCTGAGAGAACCAGTTTCCCAGATTGAGCGTGCCACGTCATTGAATTCTTCCCTCGTCAGGTGTCATGGAGCGAGTCCTGACAATCGCCAGCGGCTTGCCGCCTTCCAGCTCATTGTCGACGGAAGCCGAAACGTCCCGACTCTCATGTGCAAGGACATCAGATGTTGCTTCTCAGAGAAGATTCTGCGGATAGCCATTATCCCCATCGACACTTAGTGCCGTGCAAAGCCTGCGGGGGGTGTTTTCAGTTTTCTAGGCGGATGTTCGCGCATCCGCTGGTAGTCGCTGAGGTCGATCTCGACAATCGATATCGCGGCCTGGAGACCTCCGTGGTCGTGCTTGAGCACCCGCTGATGCCTTTCCCTGTAAGGAGCACTGACAACCGATCCGCCAAATTCGCCGCTGTTCACGATGGCGACGTGTTGAAACATGTGCCAGCTGAGCGACGTCGCCATCGTGTCAAACGTCGGCACGTCTTTATTGTTCGCCGCCACAATCAGCATATCGGTTTGGTCGCGCAGGTCGGCGGCGAGTGAGAGGTCCGTCGCGTCGAAGCAGATCGCCGCGGAGATCGCGAACGGTTTCTGATTCGCAAGGCCACGGACCTTGAGAACATGTTGGTGGGGGCGGTGGGGGAGCACACCCAGTTTCGTTTCTTCCTCGGTGAGGTGGTGCTTTCCCTGCAACAGCCGACGAAAGCTCCGGCCCGATTTCCGGCGCTCGGGGATAAGCCACAATCCACTATTAACGAGGCCGCCTCGCCGCGCGTCGTTAAAAAACGAGAGGCCGCAGAAAACAATCGCTTGCGTCGCGTCGATGAAGCGTTCTACGAGGTCTAAATCGTCTAGGTGAACGCTCAGTTCGGGGAGCACCACGAAGTCGACGACTGCCTTCTTGTCGTAACTAGGACGCAGCGCCAAGTGCTCGTAGGTTAGGCGGAGCATTGAGGCGAGGTGCCCCCGATGCACGGGCCGGAAAGCGCTCGACCCGAGATCGGCCCCGTGTGCTATAAAATCGTCACGGGTAGGTCGGACGGTCTGCACGAGCGCCATCGACAGCGTTGGCGGAGACTTAAGCTCAAGGCGTAGGTCGCAGTCATACACGGGAAGGTCGGTCGCGCGACCAAACATCTTTTTGAGCACCGTTAGCCGCGAGCTGACTACTTTCAGCAGGCCGTCCACGGTCCGGAGTTGGGTAAACTCGCCGTCCGGATCAACGCGGCTGCCTGGCCAGCTAAGCAGATGCGCTACCAGGGAAGCGAACCAGGGAGACCGGCTGGTCGTGTCCCATTCCGAGGCCGATAAGTCGGTCGATAGGCCGTGCTGGCGCTTGAACCAAGAACTCTTGAGGCCGGAGTAGCCGTCACGATACTGCGACAGCTCGAAGCTCGAAGCAGTGAAGTCATTGGAACCCAGAACAGCGGACCGGAGGAGCCGCCCCAGCGCGTACAGCTCCCCCCGTTCCCCGTTGGCCCACGTCGGATTGACATAGCGAGGGTCGGCATGTTTGCTGTCAATTTGATGCACGCCGAGAGTCTGCTTGCGACGAGGATTTTTTAGGGTCCGCCAGGGCGCGTTGATACTGAGCCGCAAGCTTTGCGGTTGCAGTTGTTCTTGGTGGATCTCGCCCACTCTCAAGGCTTCCGCGAGCTTTTTCAGGAGCTGCAGCGCTGCCGTTTCCTGTGCGAATGGGTTGTCCCGCGCCCCCATTACTTCGCCAAGAGTTGCGTTCCTGCCAAGATCGGTGGTTTCGTGTTTGTCGCGCTCGTCGTCGTTGGGTAGTGTGGCAATCAGCGGCACATACTTCCGTTTCGAGGAACGCTTCGCAATTAGATGCGCACGAAGATCGATCGCAATCTGAAGATTCGCGAGCACTAGTCGTTCCACCTCGTGCGGCGCTTCTTCAGGCGTCAGGGACAAGAAGTACTTTCTGAGTCTCGTGAGGGTTTTCGACCGATGGTTACACAGTTGGTCGAGTACGAGAAGGAGTGGCAGCAAGCGGCTGCCGTCGCCTGCTAGAGAAATGCCGCCTTTCGCAACTTTGAGTAGAGCGATATAGTCGTTGCCGATCGTTTTGCGGAGTGCGGTGGACGGCAACGGTATGCGACCTACAGACAGCAGGAACACAGCCGCCTGACGCGCGACAAACCATGGCGTGCGAGCCTCTCTCAACAGCTCTTCAGAAAAATCCGCAAGTGACTCCCGGTACCCCTCTAAGTCGGCCTTCTCCGGCAGCTCGGAAGGAGACGCCTCGAACCCCGTCTCAATCACCCCCGCCTTGAGCAGCTCGCCGGCGGTGTACCACGCAGCGGCCTGGTCAAATGCCTCCTCTTTACCGTCCTGCTTCTTGAGTCCGTCCGGCCCTATTACCGACCGAAGCGCTTCGAGCACCGGCTCGATCAGCTCTGGCGTAGGGCAAAGGTTCATCGCATGTCGTAGGACGATCACAAGGGAAGGATCGCGACTCCACATCCAAACCATCCGCCGCGCCGAGGACTCGACCTCCGCGTCGAGCCGTCTTAGAGCCGTCGAGCGTACTCCGGCCGGCTCAGCCGCAAGCAAGAAACGGCGAGCCCGGAGTGCCTTGAGCTGTCGAAACGCCGCGAAGCGCGCTACGGTGTCGTCGCGCACGCTGTGGCGAGGGGCGTGTATCCGCTCCAAAGCAAGCGTCTTGTCGTGCTGGTCGTCCTGCGGCTTTGCTTCCGTAGCGCCTCCGACGGCTTCACTGTTACCAACGGTGTTCAGTAAGCCGTCGAGGGCTAGCCCCGCCTCTTCGAGCGACTGGAGATCGATCGGGCCACTAAGCTTGTCCTGGATCGCCGCCATCAAGACCGGTCGCATCGTCCGACTCTCCACCTCTTCATGCGTGGCGAAAGCCGACTTTCCATCATTACACTGCTGCCCTTTGATATACTTCGTCAACTGCTTGTTTATCCAGTCGCCGCACAACCGTGGTATGTCTTCTCCATCGGAGGCGATCGGTCCGGCGACCACCAGTCGGATGTCATCGACGTACCGGCAGTAGTCGAGGATACGCCACCCCTTTCCGACGTCCGGCTTTGCTCGCTTAATCGTTCGGGCCAGCCTGCGGTCAAAATCGACCATGTACGCGTTGCTAAAGAACCCGGCGGCGACGAGCCCCTGGGGAAGCCCAGACGGCAGCTTCTTGCTCTTAAGCAACGTTTTAGACTGGGCGTCCGACTTGTCCCACGTCCAGGCAAAGCAACTCTTAACGGCCTGCCAGAAGCGAAGGTCGTTTCTATGCCCCGCTTCCTTGGAGAGGTTCTTCAAGGCGGCGATTGCCTCGTCGACTGGAATTGCGTCGTAGAAACCTTGTAGGTCGATCGTAACTACACCAAGCTCAGCGTCCTCCGGCGTAAGTGAAAGTTGCTGACGGCAGATGTCGATGGGGCGTTTTAGGAACGCTTGGTAGTCTAGGTAGTACTTGCGATAAAGTGCTGCATTGCCCCACGTGAAGTGACCCGATTGCGGCGTTGCGTCACCGCTGACCCAGTCGACCAAAAGTCGATTCCCATAGCTTGTGACACCCGCCTTCCTCGCGTCTGCGGTCGGTAGGTCGCTGTCGCCTTGAATGGTCTCGACACAGTCCGCCAAACAGATCATTACCGCCGTCGCGAGCACCTGGTCGCGTAAGGCTAGGTGCGCCAGCGGTCGGACGAACTTCTTTGTCTTTGGCCCCGGTTGCCACGCCCCGTCTTTGAACACCCACGGATAGAGGTCCGACTTGGGCGCCGGTACCAGTCGCATGGGCGAGGGAGCAAAGCGCTCTGGTCCATCGCAGATATCTTGACGGAGCACATCGATATACTCCTTAAGATCGACTGCCGACAAGTCGAGCTCAAGTATGTCCGCAAACCAGCTCTTTGAACGAAGGTAACTGTGTGTCTTCTTCCAGGCCTGCACCAGGAGCGCGGGGTGCGTCAAGCACTCCCACGTCGGCTGTGGCCGGGTGAATGGGTCCCAGGTTGGTCGGCGTTTTTTAGCCAAGGCGGCAGACCCTCCAGTTACGGCTTTGAATTCGGCATGGGCTCATTGACCTTGCCGTCGTCGATCTATCACCCCATCGTCGTGGTTCTACACCATCGTTTTAGTCCGTACGACGGCGACAGCGAGGTGTCTTCTCGGAAGCACACAGTTTAACCTCTGACACGCGACTGGTGTGGAGGTCTATTCGCCCTCGGGCCAGTAGCCTCGGCTAGAGCAAGCCAAGGCGGGGGTAACGCACGCCTGCAACGACGGATTTGGCGGCTCCCTCCCCTCTGTATGCTCACTCCGGGACGGGGCAGGGCCAAACCGACAATGGGACGGTGGGAGGATGCGGTGGCGTACAACCGACGAGTCCCACCGAATCAGAAATCGCGTTGCTCGACCCATTCCGAGGAAAACACCGATTAGTCTCGCACGAGGTCGCTCCTGCGTACCGGCGGGGTAAAGTTGTGGCCTCAATTGCAAAACGCAGGGACATAAACCCTAATCTGCTTGCAAGTACGGAGATTGCCGCAAGGGGCGTGTTCACTCCTAAACCGCGGGAGCTGGAGGTGCGAAATCATTGAAACATCCTGTAACAACTCTGCCCTTGATCTTGTCCGCTGTCTTATCTCAGCTAGTCGGATATCTCTACCTCTTGCTCAGCTTGCACAATTAGTTCCAGCACCTCGGCCCTGACTTCTTCGTAGACCGATAATTCGCCGCCCGTCGCTTCGAAGGTTACGGCTAGCGTATAAGCGGCTGATGAATCGGGCGAGGTGTTCCAGCCCTGGTGCCCCCGCACCGCGATGCAAAAATCCCTCGGCAGGTTGTAAGAATTGATATAGGCCCAGTCCTTTTGCAGTGTGCCCGCACTGCGGTTGGCGCCGCTCAGACCATACTGCACTTGCGGGTGTACCGTCCAATTGAACGTCTCGCGCCCCTGGTTCGCATACTCGGCTTCGCGCTTAATCGCGCGCTCCACGAATGGTTCCAACAACTCGTCCCGTCGGTTGGTCACCCAGTCGAGCCAAGTCGCCTGATAGGCGTGCTTTCGCCGCGTCCGCCGCGTCGCGGTGGAGTAGGAGAGCGTCACGTCAATCCGTATCTGGTGATCTTCTCCGGGGCGCCGCAACCGCTCCGGGACCGGCACCTGATAGATGTGACAGCCGCCTGCTTCGAGCTTCGTCTTACCGCTGGTGATGAGCGTGACCCGCTGATCGGTGTTGGTTGTCGCCCGGTCGAGGTCGGGGATGCCGTATCCGATGCGTCGCAAGAGGGCGGCCTGCTCGGCGGGCGAGAGGCCGTTTGCCCAGGCCGGCCACCGCGCCGACTGGGCAATCAGCGCTCGGTAGAGCAGGCAAGGTTCTTCGGGCAGCACCGCTTGCAGGCGGGCCGCAATCCTGGCGACCTGCGGCGCCGCGAAAGAAGTCCCTACGCAGTCGCGGGCGTGTGCGGGTCCGCCGTTTCTTGTCGACCGAACCAGTTCTGTATAGCAGTTGGCGCCCACATCAGGAGTCGCCACGGCCGGCGGAGCGCCATCGCTCACCAGAAAATCGCCACCCTGCTCGACGACCTCCGGCTTGATCACGCCCCAAATGCCCGGCCCCGAGCGACCAAAAGCCGAGGGAGCGCCGCTGGCCGTAGCGATGCTCCGCCAACCGTCTTGTTCAAGCGTCTCGATCGCGACCGACCCGACGGTCATCGCCTGCAAGCTCTGCGCCGGGTTGGCGAGCCGGCAGGCGGGCTGATCGAGATAATCCGGGTAGGGCCTTCCCGTCTCCAAAAGCTGCGCCACCCCAGGGCGTGGCGCGGGACGATCGGTCTTGAGATTGCCCGTGCTTTGAACGACGAGAATGTCGTTTTCGTGCGAGAGGCGGTCGATTTCCGCCGCCCAAGCCGACATATGCGTGGTGCGGCAGGGGCTGTCGGCGTTTACCGACTGATTAAAGAGTCGCGTATTGCCGACTCGGTGGAAATGCTCGACGACTTGCTCCAGCACTTCAGGCGGAAACATCTCGCGTGGCATCTCGCAACGACCGTTCAGCACTCGAGCGTTCTGGAGGCGAGCTTCGAGGGGCACGACCCCCGACTTGGGAATTGTGCGGCCGTACAACACGGCGCCGGCGACCCGGGTGCCGTGTCCGCCGCCAGCGACATGGTCCGCCACCGAATCGGCGTCCGGCGCCGGCAAGAAGCTCTTCGACACGCTCCCATCGACGGCCGCCGCCAGCCAGCGGTGTTCCTCCTGAATGCCGCTGTCGATCACGCAAACCACCGGGGCGTCGGGAGCTGGAGCCTGGAACTCTATCTCCGCCAGTTGGTCCTCCAGGTCGCGGGCCTGCTGCTGCGGCGTCTCGATCTCGTCCGGCTCGGTCACCTCGAATACATAGGGGTAGCTGAGCACCAGGTCCTTGAGCCCCCGAGCTGCGATACGCACGCGGAGCGTGAAGCTATCGGGAACAGGCACGGCCTTCTCGTACTCGCCGAGCACCTCGGCGCCGTAGTGGTCCGTGATCCGCTTGACCTCCGCCCGACGGTCCTCACGCAGCTCGTCCCAGCGGTCGTAGGCTGCCTGAACCTCAGCACGATTCTTTTCTTCGTGCCGCTGGTTCGTCTCCGCTTTCCAGTGAGCGCGTGGCTTGAACGGATTCGGGGCCGCCCAGTTACCGGTGCAGGCGATGCCGACGTCGCAGATGTATAAGGCGTCGTCCTGCATTTCGGGCCACTCCGCGAAGAGGCGCTCGGAGAGCACGCGCCGAAGCCGATCTTCTTGCGTGTCGCTGTCGAGCAGCTCGTGGACCTTCGCGATGTTTCCCGATCCGGTCCCCCCTCCCGCAAAATCCTTCACCTTCTGCCGAAAGAGAGCCAGATCGACGTCTTCCGAAGCGACAATCACATAGCCATCCTCTTCCTCCGCCACGACCTCGAATGCGAACTGCCGACGCAGGTCGTCCAGGTCCAAGGACGTATCGACCTGGAGCACCAGGGGGATGCCTGCTTCCACCTCCGGCGCGTCCTGCTCACGTCGGGCCACCTGAGTTTTTCGCCATGCGTCGGACGCCGCCGTCAGGCTCGACAGGAGTGTCGTCGAGTGGCTCTTGCGATTGCGACGGAATTCTTTGGTGAGGTCGGCGTCGGAGCCGCCTCCGGTGAGGCGCGCCGGGCCGTGATGCTTAAAAACAAGCGGGAGGTGCTCGAACTGGTGGTCGGGTGGCATGACTTAGGCGCCTGCTGCGTCCTCTCCTTCGCAGCGCCGATCGGCGATTGCCCCTTCCAGCAGCGTCTGTGTGACCACCTTCTTACCCTCGAGCACCGCCGCTTTGGCCGCGTCGCGCGCGACTTTCACGACGATGGCCGCCGAAGAGCCGGCTAGTTTGCCCACCAAGGGACGCCACTTGACGCTCGGCGAAACCTCGACCGCGCTGAGCGTCATCTTCAGGAGCTGCTCGATTTCGGCCGGACCCGGGGGAGGGACCTCCAGGATCTCGTCGAAGCGGCGGAACAGGGCGTTGTCGAGCTCGGTGTCAATGTTCGTGGTCGCCACCAACAGGCCCGGGGCGTCGTACTCTTCCATCAATTGCAGGAGCGAGTTGACGATTCGGGAGGCCTCGCCAATGTCGCGGCCGCTGGTGCGCGAGCGGGCGATGAAGTCGCACTCGTCCAGCAGCAGCACGCAGGGACGCTCGCGGGCGGCGTCGAACACGGCCCGCAGGTTTGTGGCCGATTCCCCAAAAAACGACGAGATCAGGGCGTCGAAGCGGACCTTCAGCAGCGGCAGGCCGGTGTTCCACGCCAGCCGCTGGGCGCCGAGGGATTTGCCGCAACCGGGGCGGCCGTAGAGCAGGATTCTCTTGCGATTGCGGAGACCATAGGCGCCCAAGCGTTCGCGTGCGGCGTACTCGCGCTCGACCCGCGCAAACCGCTCCTCGACCGCTGGCGGGAGCACCATGTGGTGTTCGAGCGACTCGCGCGGGAGTACCGACAGCAGCAGCTCGCCGCTGCGCCGGCTCAGCGGCAGTTCGCGGAGATGACTCCCCGGGTCCTGCGTAGTCGGGCGGGATGGTTTGGCGGATTTGCCCCCCGCGAGGATCTGCGACAGCTCGCCCGCCAACCGCTCGTGGCCGCGCTCCCGCTCCGTCTCGACGACCCGCTGGGCCAATCGCGACAAGTCCTCCTGCGACCCGTCAGCGATCGCGCGGACGATCCTCTTGATCATCTCGGCTTTCATGCGTGGGCGCCTTTCCGGGGTTGGGGGGTGTCTTTCTCGGCGCCGGTGGTTCCCTCTAGGACGTACCGCCAGCCATCGCCTCGCTTCTCGGAGCGGATGGCGTGGCCGCGTTCGCGTAGGGCGAGCACATTGCGCGAGACGGTGGGCACCGACACGCCCAGCTCCTCGGCGATCTGCGGGGTCGAGTAGCTCCCCGTCGCGATGCAACGGAGGACCGCTTTGAGGCGCTGTTCAATCTCGTAGGAACGCTCGTAGGGCATGGATTGGCTCTCCTCGGGTTTCCGCTCTGCTGGTTCCTCTCCTCAGTACTCTATCGGTCGTTGATAGACTTACGATTAATTTTCCAGCAGCCGGGCGTGGGAGTCAACGGGCGAAGGATTATAGCGATGAGGGGCCACCGGAATCTGCTAAAGAAAGCCGGTGCGGAGGTGGCGGGTGTGTGCGGGCTTCTTCCCCTTCCTCCGCACGGCCCCAATCGGCGGGGCGAGGGCCATACGGATGAAGGGAAGGAAGCCGAAGCGAGATTTTGCGAATCTAACGTTTCAGCAACCGGACTCGCGTCCTCGAAGCCGAAGGATACGGCCTTGTTCAACTTTGGCCGTTCCAAGCCGTCACGACATGCACGCTCGAATCGCCGCTGTGGATATCGCTAACTTTCCTTGCCAGGGAGACGAGGTGGTCGTGGTGGGTGAAGAAGAGCACTTGCGTGCGAGCCGACAATTCTATCAGCGCCCCCAAGGTCGCTTCCGCCCGTGCATCATCGAAGCTCAACAAGACATCGTCAACAATGAAGGGGACGGGCTCGTGATGGTCGAACCAGTGTTCAAGCGTCGCCAGCCGCAACGCCAGATAGAGTTGATCCCGTGAGCCTTCGCTCATCCCTTCCACGCGTAGCGGGCTACTACCATCCGCCCGTACACCGACCAGAATGTCATTCCCGGACTCGTCGTAGTCGGCTTTCAA
The DNA here is from genome assembly GCF_007753265.1 of Botrimarina mediterranea. Lineage (NCBI taxonomy): Bacteria > Pseudomonadati > Planctomycetota > Planctomycetia > Pirellulales > Lacipirellulaceae > Botrimarina > Botrimarina mediterranea. The sequence continues at coordinate 2,342,343 of NZ_CP036349.1, read as the reverse complement.
GCCTGCGAACGCTCCGCACGTCAACTGCTGGAAGCGATCGCTCGCCAGGGATAAGACGGGGCCTTGCGAGCGTTCTTGGTACCTTTCGATGGCGCGCCGTAAGAGATTCGAGGCCACCGTCGTTACAACGTACTCGCGCACGTCTTCTTCTACCTGCGTAAGCAACGACTGCCGCAAGGCTTCTTTCTCCGCGGCCGCATCGCCCCCGTCGAACCTCGTCAGCGCACTCGCTTCACGTTCCGCCGCCGTTAGCGACGCCTCTCGCTGTTCTCTCAGCCGAGTTACAAGGCCTTCCACCTCTGCCATCTTGCTCGCTAGGCGGTCGGGGTCTTCCGTCGTCGCGTCCTCCTGGAACTCGTCCAACGTCTGCCCACCGCAATGCGGCGCGAGTTGTGTCTTAAGCTCCTCGACTTGCTGTTGCAGCGCTCGCTTTTGAGCAGAACGCTCGATTGCCTTTGACAGTTCCTGAGTGTTCGTGCACCCCGCTTCGCTGAGGAGGCCATCCAAGACCGCCTGAGACTTCGCGGCGCTCGCCTCGGCGTCACGCACCAGCCCTTCCTGCGTTGCACGCTGTTCGGTTAGCGTCTTGACCTGTTGATCGACGCGACGCGCTTCGCTGACCCGAGTGTTTAACGTGGCGACCAGCTCTTCTACCGGCCGTCCCGCGAGGTCGGGGGCGATGACGGACGCGAGTTCTTGGGCGGCCAGGGAGAATTCTTCGGCAGTCTTGTCGATTCCGTAAACCCTCCCCCGAAAACCGTCCGCCTCGTCCAGTTCGCGGAACAGCTGATCAAGATTCGAGAGCATGGACTCGGCTTCTTCGGGTAACGCGTCGGCCGGCAACTGGAGCAGAGCCATCGCTTCAGCCCAAGAGACCCGCCACGCGCTTAGAAACTCTTCCGCTTCGCGCAGCTCCTCGCCAGCTTCGTCCGATTCCACTTTCACCCGCTCGATGTCCGCCGCTAGCTGCTCTCGACGCGCCCGCTCGCTCCGCAAGCTCTCGATGTGGTGTTGCGCGAGGTCGGCGAGCCCATCCAGGCCCGTTCCCTTAGCTTCCGTGCCGACGGCCGACAGCTCTTTCAGCAAGTCGGTTCTTATCGACTCGCATCGTCGCTCGTCCGCGTCGAGCGCCTCGGACTGCGAAGTGACCTCGCTAGCCGACTCCAGCAGCTGGGCGTGCTGACGCAGCCACGAACGCATCTCGGGTGGCGAAAGGGGAGTCAGACCGCTTGAGGCCCATCGGCTGTTCCACTCCTCGGCGTAGCGACGCTGCTCGGCTTCGGCTGCCTCAATGCTCGACGTGAGGTTCTGCCTCTGACGGCTAAGCGAGTCTCGCTGAGTGACCAGTTGGGCCTTCGCCGCAACATGGTCCGCCTCACGCCGCAGGCGATCGACCACCTTGTCCGCCCGCAGCACGCTCGGCCCGAGGGCCGACGATAAAGCTTCTCCCTCCCGGACCTCGCCGATGAACTTCTCAATTTCCCGCGATTCCGGCGTTCGCCCCTCAAGGGTGTCGACCGCGAGCCGCACGCCACGATCGCGGATCGCTCGGGCTTCCAGAAGCTCTGCTTCGGTGGGAACCACGTCCCCTTTTTCGAGAGCCGCCAGCTTTTCCAACAGGCTGGCTTCGCTCTCGGTATTCTCTTGCATTCGTTCCTGAAGGGCGCTGAGTCGCGTCGTGATGTCGCGTCGCCGCTCGTCGAACTCTTCGACAGCCGCCTCTGTCGGCGTCTTCATCCGTCGCAGCTCATCCAGCGTGCCACTCCACAACGGAAGACGAGCGAGCGCCTCGTCCGCTTCACGCCGGAGGCGATTTATCGTGTCCCGTCTTGCCTCGAGCCCTGCGAAGACATCGAGCAACGAATTCGCTTCCGCCAGTGCTTGCGTGAGCCCCTTGGTTTCGCTCCCGACAGATGCGCCGGTAAGCTCCTGCTCAAGCGTTTGGAGTCGCTTGCCCGACTTGGCGTTCAGCTTCGTCGCGCTGCTGAGCCGCTGCACGATCTCGCCGTGTTGTTTCGCCAGCGTGCGGATCGTGACCTTCTTGTGGTCCGCTAAGCGACTCTTCTCGACTTCTTCTAGGGAGACGCTCCAGCCGAGCCTATCGACCGTCTGCCGGGCGTTGTTTCGGGCCGCTCGCCTTCTCGCTTCCAGCGTGCCGCGGTCTTCGGCGTTCTTCTCGTGGCTTCCGAGTCGTCGGTAGAGCTGGTCGATACGTTCTTGCTCTCTCAGGACCGCCTCGGGCGTCTGAAGTTCTGCCAATTGTTTATTGACCCGCTCCAACTGCGACTGTGCTAGCCGCAGAGTTGAATGAGCTAGACTCAGTTGCTCGTTTGCCTCCGTGCGCCGCTTCTCGGCGTCCACGGGCAGCAAGACGGCTTCCTCCAACGCCTGGAGGTCTGCGCATTTCGCTTTCCAACTACTGAGCGTTGGCCACGCCGCGCTGATTCGTGACAGCCGCTCCTTGGTCGCTTCGGCGTCGGCTAGTTCAACTCCCAGTCGCTCCGCTTGCTCCAACAGCCTGGTTCTCTCAGCGTCGTGCCGTCCCCATTCCTCTGAAGAAACCTGGGCTTCCCGCACCTCGGCGCGGAGCTGGTCTAAGCGCGACACTGCGCTGTTGATGCTCGGTTGTTGGGCCCGAGCCCTGAACAATTGCGACGTTTCCGTTTCGAGCTTCTGCTGGATCTCGCGCAGGTGGGAGACGCCGCCAGCGGCGAACAACAACTCGCCGACCCGTCCTTCCCCGCGAATCACCTCTTCTCCCCCAGCGCGAAGCCGCTCGTGGTCGATCCCGAAGACCGAACGGAAAAACTCCGCGTCGACCGCTCCCAGAAATCGGTCGAGCACGCTCTCGTCCAGCTGCTTGTCGTCCTCGCCGTCCCGCAGCGTCGCCTTATTCCCTTTACGCCTCACGCACTCCAGTCGCTGGTCATCTCCCCGAACCAGCACGCCGCCAACCCGGAGTTGCCCGTAGCTGTGCAGGAAATTGTCCGCCGTCCTCGAGGGGACGCCGAATAGCAGCGAGTGGATCGCCCGCAAGGCCGAACTCTTACCCGCCTCATTGGGCCCGTAAAGAATGTTGAGCCCCGGGCGTAGACTCACGGAGCATCCCGTGAACGGCCCGAACGCCGTGAGTCGCAATTGCTCAATGTGCATCGTTCACCCCTTTAGCTCCGCCAGCAGTCGCGACCGAGCCTCGCCCAGAACGTCCCGCCACCAATCCGAGTCAGCCGTCCTGAGTGCGTCCGAAAGTTCGCTGGGTAGTTTCTGCTGGAGGTCGCTGAGGTCCACGCCGATGTCCGCGCCGGCAGTCGCCGAAGCCAGCAGATCCCCCACCAGCGAGGCGACTTCCGCCCGCGGCGTGTCCTCTTCTGCCGAAGGCCGCGAATCGACCGGCGGGGTCGTCTCGTTGACCACCTTTTCGAGCCAGAGCCTCTCGGCGCCGATGTCGAGCGCCAACGCCCGGATGTCCGCCACCCACTGGCGACCCGCGGCAGCAATCGCTTCGGAAAGCGAAGTCGCCCCCTCCAGGACCACGCGAACGGCTACGAAGCGGCCCTCGGCTTGTTCAACCACTTGGCTGAGCGCGTCCCCCACTCGGCCAAGGGCGTCGCTGTGACCTTCAGCGCCCTCCAGCTCAACTCGGGCGACTTCCCACCTGAGTACGTCGAGCGGCTCAAACACCGGGTCGGCGGCCAGGTTGTCATCGACGTGTACGACCAGGCAACCCTTGGGACCCGTTTCACGGATGTGACGCCCCTGGATGTTGCCCGGATAGGCGATCGTCGTTGCGCCGGATAAGACTTCCCGTTGATGAATGTGGCCCAACGCCCAGTAATCGTAACCTCGGTCGCGAAGGCAAGCCTCCGAACAAGGGGCGTAGCTGCCGTGACCGTCTCGCCCCGTCATGCTGGTGTGCAGCACGCCGAGATTGAAAACGCCGGAGACGGCCGCCGGATAGTTCTTCGCCAAGTCCTCAGTCGTGCATTGCTCCGCAAAACTCTGGCCGTGGATAGCCACGTCGACCCCTTCGAGGCGAACCGTCGTCGCCTCCCCAGTCGGGAATACATGGACGTTCTCGGGCAAGGGGAGGCGGCGTGTGATCCGGCTCGTCGCGTCGTGATTGCCGCTGACTGCATACGCAGGGATGCCCGCCTCCTTCAATCTCGCCATCTGTTTGACGAAGAAGAGCCCCGTGTTGAAGTCCCGCCAATCCCCGTCGTAGAGGTCGCCAGCGAGCACCACCAGCGCAACCTCTTCCCGCAACGCGACCTCGACCAGGTTCTCGAAAGCCCGTCGGGTCGCGCCGCGGATCTGGTCGGCCGGCGCGCCTTCGTACCGGTCCAATCCCCTCAAGGGGCTGTCCAGATGGATGTCCGCCGCGTGCAAGAACTTGAACACCGGTAACTCCTTCCGCCCTTACGCACTGCAAGTGATGACGATGAACTCGCGGTACTGAATGAAAATGTGCGTCCTGCCCATTGCGGGCCGAACCAGCGTCGTTACCCATCGGAATGACAAGACTCCAGGGCTTCCTCCAGCCGCTCCCTCGCCGAGCGGGCGAGCCGCGCTAGCCCGATCTCCCGAGCCAACGCGAGCGCCGGATCGTCGCTGGCCACGAGGTCGGGACGAGCACGAACTAGGCCGACAAGCTCGGGCATCGCGACCTCGTTGATGCTGCGACGCTCCGCGTCGTCAGCCGAGTACCGAAAGGGGATCGACTCTTGGGCGCCGGCCCCGGGCCACAGGAACGTTCCCACGGACTCGACGGTGGAGATGACGCCGGGCAGCAGCTCCAATACCCGTTGTTTGATCCGGGCGCCCGTTCTGCCAAACCCGTGTGCCCTGGCCAACTCGCGCGCCAAAGCGTCGTCGAGAATCGGTCCTTGCGACTCAAGAACGGCCTGCGCCATTCTCTTGAGCGTTTCGGAATAGTCGTCATCAAAGAAGCGGTCTTGATGGACCGAGGCGTCCGCCAACGCGGCGCGGACGTAGAGCGGCCGGGCTGCCTGGGCGGCCTGCTTCGCGACAAGCTGCGGACGGGCCTTCAGCTCTCTCGATCGCTCTTCCGCCAACTCGTTGACGCCGTCGTCCGCCGGCAAGTCGTCCAGCTTGCAGCCGCCGGGCGCCTCTGGCAACGAATCAAGGGGCTCCGTCGTGTCGTCGCTTAGCGGGGTATCGAGACCGCCGGCCGAGGCCTCGCCAGCGGCTTCCTTACGTGTCAGGTCTAGTTGCTCATTGAGCGCGGCGTGGAGCTGCTCAATGGCCGACTCCGGGTCGTACCACCAGTCGGTCGACCAGACCCGTAGGATCGTCCATCCCAAGTTCTCCAAGACCTGTTGCCTCGTCTTGTCACGATCCCGCGCCACCGCCGAACGATGGTACGTCGCGCCGTCGCACTCGACGCCTGCCAGGTAAGCCCCTGGCTTGTCGGGATGCACGACCCCCAGATCGATGCGGAAGCCGGAAACGCCCACTTGAGGGTCGATGCGCCAGCCCCGCTGCTCCAGCGCCGCAGCGACCGCCTCCTCTAGCGGAGACTCGAGCCCCCCCAGCGACCCCTCGACCCGTGCGACGATCGCTTCGGGCCCCTTCTCGGCGTATTCCAGGAACGCCTTGAGGTCGTGAACGCCGCGGGCGCCGGACCGCTCGGCACGGAGTTGGTCGGGCAAGAAGCATGCGAAAACAACCAGCTCTTGCCGTGCACGAGTCACCGCCACATTGAGGCGGCGTTCGCCCCCGTCGCGATTGATCGCCCCAAAATCAACCGGGAACTTCCCCACGGCGTCGAAGCCGAACGTGATCGAGAACATCATCACGTCCCGTTCGTCTCCCTGCACGTTTTCCAGGTTCTTGACGGCCGTCGGTTCGATGCGATCGTCGGAGAAGAACCACTCCAGCTCGGGGTGCTGCCGCTGCGCGTCGTCGAATAAGTCCTGAATCAACTCCTGCTGCTGGCTGTTGAAGGTCACCACGCCATAGGTAAGCCGCTCTGTTTCTGGCTTGCGTAGGCACCGCCGCATCCGCTCCACCGCGTCTGCTACGATTGCCTCGGCCTCCTGGCGATTGGTGCGGCTTTTGCCTCGATCGTACAGCGCCCCCTTCACGTGCTTCAGCGAGACCCCCCGGTGCTCCGACTCGGCGGCGGGGAACGTCACGAGCTGGTTGCCGTAGTAGTTCCAGTTGGAGAAGGCGATCAGCGATTCATGGCGGCTGCGGTAGTGCCAGTTGAGCTGAAGGGTGGGCAATCCCGAAGCCTGCGCTTCGTCCAGGATACTCTCCAGGTCCTTTTCATGGTCCTCGAGTTCCGCACTGTCCTCATCACTGTCGGTCCGGCCAAAGAAGTTGGTCGGCGGGAGCTGCTTGGGATCGCCGACAATAATGGTCTGCTTGCCGCGGGCGATGGCGCCGATCGCATCCCAGGTGGCAATCTGCGACGCCTCGTCAAACACCACCACATCGAACAGGGCCTGGTCGGCGGGCAGGTACTGCGCGATCGACAGGGGCGACATCAGCAAACAAGGGGCCAGCTTCCCAAACGTGTCGGGCATGCCCCCAATCACTTCGCGGATCGACTTGCTCGGGCGCTTGAGGCCCATCTGATGACGCAGCAGCCCCAGCTCGGACTTACGGGGAACCTGATCGGTCGGCGGCAGGCCATGGAGCACGGCGTGCCGAGCCCTCGGCGCCGCGGCTCGGCGTGCCTGGTCGTCCAGGCTACAAAACTCTTCGATGGCGTCTTCCTGAAGGAACTTTTGAAAAGCTCGCAGCGGCTCGCGCTTGTCGACCACCGCGGGGAGCCACCACCGAGCGTAGGCCAACTGAAACTGCGCCGCGGCTTCTGCCGCAGTCATGTTTCCGTTCTCGAGCGCCTCGACAAACGACCCTAAACCGAGCTGCTCCGACCGCTTCTTGACCGCCACCCAAGCGGTCCACTGTCTCAGCGCCGTGCGACGAGCAAGCACCTGTTGCGCTTGGGCGGCCGCGTCGGCCACCACGGTCGCCGACGCGGATGCGACCGGCTGAGAGGCGGCTTGTTTCGTGTACGCCACCCAGGCGACTTGAAACGCCTTGGCCGACCGGCAGCAGTCGGCGGCCGCCTCGCGGCGGGGCTGCTCTTCCGCCCTTAGAATTGCTTGCAGCGTCTGCGACCGGCGGTCGCCCGAGAAGCCCAGGGCGGTGGCCGCTTCACGAATGCTCCGAACCGCTTTCACCTGCGCGTCCAGGGCGCTAGCGTCCCGTGTGACCTCGGCCTGAAGCTCGGAGGGCAAGCCGAGCGCAGCGAGGTTCTCCGCCAGGCTCACGCGGAGAGTTTCCACCTCCCGCCCGGGTGGATAGAGGCGCCGCGCCGCCTCGATCAGGGGTTCGAGAGCGCCCTGCGAAGTCTTGCCGACTCCGTCCGGGGTGAGTCCCGCCGCGATGATCGCTTCCCGCAGACGCACGGCCAAGGGGAGCTGGGAGTCCAGCGCGCCGGCGTCTTTCTCAACGGCGGCTTGCAGGTGCGGCGGGAGGCCCAGCGCTGCGAGGTTCTCCGTCAGGCGCTCACACGCACTTCGGTATTCGCCGAGCAGGGGCAGGTCGATTTCGGGTTCGGCAGTTCCTCCCGCCTTCATGTACGCCTTCAACTTCTTCTTCACGCCGCTCTTCTTGAGCAACGAGACGGGCCAGAACGACCCTGAGGCCTTCCCCCACTCGGCTTCCAAGTCCTGAACCTTGATGCGTTCGATGAGAGCCGGGTTGAACGAGCGCGCTTCGATTGCGTCGAAGGCCTGATCGCGACCCCGCAGTTGCGCCGGCCGCTCAGCAAGGGCTAGCGTCAATTCATCGAACTGCTGGTGGAATACCAGTTCGGGTGGCGGAAGTTCAGGGCGCACCAACTCGTTCGCTAATCGGTAGAGCCGACTCTTCATCGCTTCGGGAACCGGACCCGCCGCTGAGACGCCGAGCGCTTGGCAGTAGCCAAGCAGTGCGTTCTGCAGCGAGTCATTCGCTTGGTCCCTACGCTCAACCAGACCACGTCGTTCGTCCAATGTCGACGGGAGCGCGTCGAGACTTTCGTGGAGCAGGATTTCGGCGGCGGGAAGACTAGGGCGTGTCAACTCGTGACCCAACCGGTAGAGGTGGGTCAGTTGCGCCGAGGAGACGTCCGCCAATTCCGGAGTTTCAAGTTTCGCTGAGAGCGCGGTGATCGAGGCCGCCAGCGAGGCGGACGCCGATTCGAGCTGACGACAGGATTCCAACAGCCCCGTCTCCCAAGCCATCGACCACTCGGTCGCCTGCACCCGCGACAGCGCCGCCTCAGCCGGAACGGCCTGGAACGTCGAGGCGAGTTCCCCGACGGTCGTCTGGAGCCGCGTATACGCCGCTTGATCGTGGCGGACCGACGCGGGCCAATCGAGCCGGGGCGTCTCCACCTGGCGGCCCCGCACGCATTCCCCCATTGCGCGATAAGCGGTCCAGCCGTTGGAGTCGGCCGTATGCACCGCCGCGGCGTAGGCGTTAAGTTGGTCACGGCGGACTTGCAGCCGCTCGTTGATCGTCACCCACTCGGACGCCTTCCCTTTGCCACGATGCTTCCAAGAAGCCTCGAGCTGATCGAGGAATCGCCGTCGCTCAGCTTTGTTGGAGTGGAGTTCGACGCAGCAGTCGCCGAGCCCGTGCGACTTGAGCCGACGGTGCACCACATCGAGGGCCGCCGTCTTCTCCGCGACAAACAGAACCGTCTTGCCGACGGAGAGACACTGCGCGATAAGATTCGCGATCGTCTGACTCTTCCCCGTGCCGGGGGGGCCGACAATCACCATGTCATGCCCTTCGGAGGCGGCCATCACCGCCGCGAGCTGCGACGAGTCGGCCGGCAGCGGGTGGACGATCTCCGCCGAGGCATACCGCGTATCGATCTCGTGCGGTTGGGGCATCGGGCCGACGCCGTCCGCCGCAAACGCTTTGTCGGGCTCGTGGATCAAGTGACGCACGACGCGGTTGTGCTCTAGTTGTCCGACCCGATCGACCAAGTCCTTCCACATCAGGTACTTGGCGAACGAAAAGGGCGCAATCGCCGCTTCTTCAACCACCTCAAAACCCGGGATGTCACGCACCGCTTGCCGCATCCGGTCTAGCACCAGCGGCACGTCGACGCCGCTGTCGTCCATTGGCAAGTCTGACTCGAACTCCGTGAGGTCGCAGTCGAAGTCCTTCTTTAGCAACTGGAGCAAGGTGGCATTGAAGCGGACCTCGTCTTCATGGTTGGCAAGGTAGTAGGGAGAAGAAGCGCTGCGCCGCGTCAACTTCACCGGCACCAACAGTAGGGGCGCCCGGTAGGTCTTCTCGTCGGTGGGGTTTTGCTTCCAGCGCAGGAATCCGACCGCCAGATATAGGGTGTTCGACCCACCTTCCGCCAAGTCGCTGCGCACCTTCCGGTAGAGCGCCGTGAGCCGTACATCGAGGTCCCGCAGATCGACCGGAGAGACCACCTCGTCCCGGTCAAACGCCTGCCGAGCGAACTCCCAGTCGATGTCCTTCTTCGTTCGTTTCTGGTGCAGCTCCGCGTCCCGCTGCCCCAGGGGGTTCCCGTCGGCGAGAGACACCAGCCGCAGGCGAGCCCCGTCGGCCAGTCGATCCTCCAGCCGCGACACATCGGGGCACAAGATCGGAACGGTCTGCTTGGAAGGGCGAAAGTTGAGCAGCCTGTTGCGTAACGACAGGTCGAGCAGCTTCCGCTGCCAGCGCTCGATGCGGCCAGCAGGACTTTGGGGACGCTCTTCGGTTTCGGTCGCCGGCGCCGAATCGTAACCGGGCGACGCCGGCAACGGAGGCGGACCCGACTCCAGCTCATCGGGGACTTCTTCTTTCCGGGCGGAGTGAGAAGCCAGCGGCAGGACCTGGGACATCCGGGCCCGCGACACGTCGACGACCGCGACGAACTCGTGTTCTTTCTCCTCGGAAATGGCGCCGGTCGCCATCGTCACCGCATCGGGGAATCGCCCGGGCGGTTGGTGGGTCACCATCGTTGTTTCGAAGACCAGCAGCTCTTTCGCGGCGATTGCTTTGCGCGGCTCGCTGCAATCCCGTTCGACGAGCCGCTTGAACGACCTCTCGACCAGCCAGACGCCGGTGAAGCAGTGTCCTTGGGTCATCACCAGAACGGGATTGAGCCCCACCGCTTCCAGGGCCGATGCGAACAACAGCGACGTATCAAGACACGTCGCTAGTCCGTCGCTCAGCACTGTCCCGACACGACGTGTCTTTTGCCCGACTTGCTCGAAACTCCCCGGCGGGTTGGCGTAGATAAGAGACCGGCCTGCCACGGCGGACCAGAGTGACGCGGCAAGCAGGTAAGCGCGATTGGGGTCGCCGGACTGATAACCGTCCAGAGCGGTCGGGTGACCGTGTTGGCCGAGCAGCGTCGCGGCCGACCGGAGCAGCGTGGCCAGCGCGGGGTCGTTAGGGGTCACAAACGCCGGCAACAGTTCCCCCATCGTCGACATGCCTCCCCACTCGTCGCGGGCGAGCACACGCAGCACGTGCGTTGTCTCGTGAAGAGCTTCGCCCTTGCGTATCAGTCGAAACGTCAGGACGCCTCGCTCTGCCTCGTCCAGGCCGTCGAGATAAGCTGGGTCGATTTCGAGATCGACGTCTTTTAGCGTGAGCGTCTCACCCGCCCCGACGCGATCGATTGTCCACCGCCGGTCGCGGGCGAAACCCGGCGAGGCTTTCAGCTCGACGACGAGCGAAGAGAGTTCAGGGCCACCCGAGTTGTCGATCGACACACTTCGCAGCAGCGGCACGGCGTTCTGCCAGGCGGCGTAGTTGAACGAGTCGGCCGCCTCGATGGCAAGGTGCGGAGCCGATTCGCTTCCCGTGCGCTCGGCATCTTCGTCAGGGCTAGTAGGAGAGGCCGAGCCGCCGTCTTGCATCTGTCAAACCTTTCATTCAAAACATCCGAACACCGCCATCTCCCTACGAACACTTAGCGGGAACGCCGCCGTGGCAGGAACCGACAAGAACCTTATGGTAAACCAGCGGGGTTCCGCTTGGAACTAGCGTCGGTCGCTCTAACGCGTTCATGGGCAATAGATAGGAACTAAACCGCGGTTTGGACGTGACGCGACCTCAGTTCCGGCTCGGCAGAAGGGGGACCGCGCCGCCTCCCGCCATCCCCCTCACGTCGGCCCATACGGCGGGGCGAGGCCGACGTGAGGGTGACAGCGGAAGGGGCGCGAGGGAGAGGCGTTGATGGGGGCGAGCTTTGAGGGTGCTTGGATGGGCGTCGGTGGGCTGGGCGGCTGATTGAGAGTCAGTGGTAGCCCGTTTATAATCCCGTCCTTTGTCGAGCTATGCACCCATGCTGAGGGCCATCCCATGTTTCGATGTTTCGCCTGCTTCCTCTTGGTTAGTTTCGTAGCTGGTTCCGCGAGTGCGGAGTACTACACACTCCGTGTTCTCAGCCGCTCGGGTAAGCCCTACTCGGCGAACGTGTTGCAGTTCACGCCCGACAGCAAACAAGTCCTGTTCTCATCGGGAAAGGGGGTGATGGTCGTTGCCGTCGATGGCTTCCGGGTCCAGCATGAGCAGTCGATCACGCCCTTCACGATTGCCGTGACGCGCGACAGCAAGCAGGCGCTCATGGTATCCACCCGCGCTACCCAAGCGATGAACCTGACGACGGGGCAAGTCGCGAACATCCGCTGGCGACTGCCGCCAGGGGTCGTTGGTTTGCGTTACGATGAAGAAGGGGGGAAGCTGTTGGTAAGCAGCGTCACTCCTGGCAGTCCGGCCGACGAAGCCAAGATCAAAGTCGGAGACGAGATCGTCGCGACGCACGAGTTTGGGGAGCGGCGTAATCTCCTGGGGCGAGGTGAGAAAGCAACCACTGCCGCCCTCCAGGGACCGGCCGGCACCAACGTCGGCATCTCCATCATCCCCCGAGGCCAACGCGGTGAGAAACGCATCGACATGGTGCGCAGCCGTGGAGAAATCGTCGGTGACACCGTTCGCCTCTTGCCGCCACTCGCGAGGCGGGATGGCGTACCGGTCACTATCTTTACCAAGGATGATTACTACGTCTTCCTCGACGCGGCCAGCGGCGAAATTAATTCGATTATCGCCACCGAAGAAGTCAAACCATCCGGTCTGAGGGGCGTCTCCCCGGATGGCAAGTGGTTCGCTGTGGTCGCAGAGCGGCGCCAGCGCGGTGACACGCGATTCATGGTCGAGGTGTTCGACCTGGCCACGCGGCGAAGGGTCTTCTCGATCCCATTCGACGACAGCTTTCAAGAGACAAAATTTTCCGCTGACAGCCAGCAGTTCCTCATTGGAAGTCACGACTCCATCTACGTGCTCGACCTCGGGGAGCGTGAATTCACCAAGCAGATCAATCTAGGATGGAAGCCGACGATGCGAATCGACGCCGATTCGGAAGATGGCGATTCGCCGAAAGGCCCCGTCGGTTGGTGGTTCAAGGAGTCCTCGGGCCGCTCTCCCCATCCGCTCTTGACGACCTTCGACATGACCGCCGACGGGGTGCTGGCGATCGGCGCCCCCAGCGGTGAAGTGACCCTCTGGTCCGCTACCGATGGGTCGAAGATCCGCCAAGTCGAGCCACCGGGGGAACACGCGGTCGAGGAGGTCCGGATCAGCCCCGATGGCAAATCGATTGCCTATTATATCAACGGCACGCTGACGCTCGACTCGGTGGCAGTTGACTCAGTGACAGGCGAATCGGACGAGGACGATGCTTCCCAGCCAAAGTCAGACGCACTGCCCGATGACGCGGCGGCGAAGGAGTGACGAAACCACGGAGCGAATGCTCCGCCTGTTTGTCGTTTCCAATGTGCCTTCTGCGTGGCGAAGCAGCCGGCTACGGATGAGCTTGCGATTGGCTAGCTCGGCGTGGTACGTCTATCGCATGAACGATTGCTATCTTGTCGTGGTATCGGTCGAGGGTGTCGAGTTAATCGCTCCCGAGCATCACCACACCTCCTTATTTCTGTTACGCCGCTGTTTTTCGATGCGTGCTGGCAACGAAGCCTGTTACTGGGCGCTGCTGCCGTGTGAGAAGGCCGAAGCAATTCGCTGGCTTATCAGCCACCAAGAACGGCGGACGGCCTTGTGGCTGCTAACCGAGTCGACGCTCGACTCAGGGGCGATCCTGCCGGACTACGACCAGTTCCGTGTCGATGAACCCACCTTTTCTTGTTTCTAACAGCACACCCGCGTGACATTCCGGCATAAGAGTGGTATGGAACTTGGCAGGCAGCCTTTCTGACCGGCCAAAGCCCACGCTCTTTCTTCCTTCTCGCTTCGAATAGATGGGACCCTAGTCGCCTGACCCTTGCGACGCTCCTGGCTCGTTCACCCACGAGCCACCGAGCTGCGCACGGAGGAGGCGGCGGCGTAACTACTCAGGTTTTGTTGAGTGCGTATTTCGTGCGAGTTCGTGCGTCCCGACTCCTCCATCAGCATTGCTTACTCCAGCAGCCGACCCGGGGTTGAGTCGTTCGTTGCCTGTCACCGCAGCGTTCGGCTCAGCCCTGTGTCGGCTGTTTCTTTCCCTTTCATTCTTTCCTGGAGTAATCACGATGGCTACCCTTACCCGAGCTTCCCAGCAACTGTTCGAGCGGTCTCCCGACGAACGCTTCAGCTCGCTCGTCGAGCTGCGCGACCACTGTGGCCAAGAAAAGCGATTCTCGACGGACCACTGGCAACCGCCGCAAACGCTGCGACCGCAGGTGGTCGGCGGCGAGGTGACCCTCGCCCTGGACGACGACATCCATCGCCTCAGCGACTGGTCGTTCTCCCAGCTCTGCCGGCTCGCCGGCGTGAGCAAGGAGACAATCAATCGACTCTCGGCAGAGACGGCGAGTCAAGCGTTGCGGGAGACGCTTCCCGCCAGCGACAAGCCGCTCCAGCTGCTCGCCACCGGCAAGTCGATTCGTTCGCTGCATGGCGTCAGCTACACGCGGCTCTGGAACGACGACCTGTTGTCAGTTGTTAGTGAGTTCGCGAGCGACTTCGAGCCCCCGCAAGTGGGCATGAACGGCGCGACCGGGCTCTACTGCGGCGAGCAGGACCTGTTCGCGTTCTTGATCGACCCTACCGGGTGGATTGAGATCGAGGGCGAGGCCTTCGCGCCGGGTTTCTTTGTGTGGAACTCGGAGGTTGGCAGACGGTCCTTGGGCATCCAGACGTTCTGGTTCCAGGCCGTGTGCCAGAACCACATCGTGTGGGACGCGGTCGAGGTCGTCGAGTTCACCCGCAAGCACACCGCCAAAGTGGGCGACGGGCTTTCGGAGATCCGTCGGCTTATCGAGCGGCTGGTCGCCAAACGTGACGAGCGTCGCGACGGCTTCGTGAAGGTGATCTCCGGCGCCATGCAACAGACGCTCGGCTCCGCAGCCGATGATGTTCTGAAGACACTGGCCAGCGAAGGAATCCCCCGCGGCCTCGCGGCCAAGGCGACCGAGCTGGCGCAGCAGAGCGGGCGGTTCTCGATCTTCTCGCTGGTCGATGCGCTCACGCGTCTCGCCCAAGAAGTCCGCTACGCGGGCGACCGGGTCGAGATTGACGCAAAGGCGGCGTCGCTCTTGGCACTCGCCGCGTGATAATCGCGACGAGCTATGTGGTGTGTTCGCGGTGTCGTGTGTTGCGGCTCCGTGATGGTTTCCTGTTCCTTTACCAAGGAGAGTTTTGCGATGGCTACTCAAGCGAAGAAGATGCGTCCGGTTCACGAAGTCCGTGTTGGCCGAGTCCGCGCGGCAATCTGGGAGAACGATACTCAGAACGGCCCCCGACACAATGTCACCCTCAGCCGTCTCTACAAGGAGGGCGAGGAGTGGAAGGACTCGGGCAGCTTCGGCCGTGACGACCTACCGCTCGTGGCGAAAGTCAGCGACCTGGCGCATAGCTGGATCTTTGGCGTCGCTGCCGAGCAACTGGCCAGTGCGGCGACCGAGTTCTGAGCCGCCGCTGTAAACTGACACGGTGAGACGATCGCCCACTCTGGGCAAGGAGAGGTTTTGCGAAGGTTTTACCTTCTTACGCCGTCGCAGGCCTCTCTTCATGGCGAACTCATCTGAGCAGCAGACCGTCTGCCTTGTTCCACCAAGCAGCTCGTCAGTAGACTACACCCATAAATACATTGCCTTGCAAACTAGCGACGAACTTGCGACCGCCCTGTCATGCGAACGACAGTCCCAGAAAAACTGCTCAAAATTGCTGACGACATCAGCGAGACCGGCTCCGCCAATCTCACCCGACTCACCGTGCTCAAGAAGTGGTTCGAGACGCCCGGGCGCCTGGGACCATTTGCCATTTGGGTCGCCGACCGGGCGACGTCTCGCAGGGGGAAAACCAAGGGCGAAGCCGGCAAACTCTTCCGCGATGCGCGTGCACTTCTTACCGACCTCGACCGGGTGGAACCGACGATCAACGCGGAGGCGGCTGAGCTGCTGCACGCCAAGCTCGTCGCCTACCAAGACGACTACCGCACCGACCGGTGGGGTCGCATTCGTATCGTCAACAATTGGCAACTGCTGCTGATTGAAAAGGGGCTTGCGATCGCCCTCAGCCGTCGCCCGCATCCCTCCGAAGGATACAAGCTGGCGGCGGCCTACTGCCAGCACTACGACCCCAAGTATGGCAATACGCTCAACGGTCCCAGTGGCACGAAAATCCATGAAATCGTCCGCTGGATGTTCACGCACGAGGCGCTTGAGGAAGTGAAGGAGTCCCTGGAACGATGACGCTAATTCGCTGTACCGCCAGGCTGCGGAAAGAGATGGGACTCAAGCCAGCCGACCTAGCTACGACGGGAGCGGCCAAATCGCTTCTTGGCGACTGGTACGCCCACCTGTTTTTCTTCGACCGCAAGAAGTGCGTCCTGTTCGCAGCCGAAAAGTCTTTGCTCTGCTTCACGCGGCTGGCCGTCACCCGCGCTGAACTCCGCCGGCTCGACGACCTCTTCCGAGACGGACTGTTCAGGCTGCTGCTCGACGAAGGCTTCGCTAGCGAGCAGGCAACGGGGCTTTTCGACCAGTGCCGAGACGTCAGTTATGCAGTGGGTGTAGACCGGAGCATGACCGGGTCGGTCACCGAGCTGATCCGTATGGCCGACCATTGGCTTAACAGCCGCGGCGGCCTCAAGGGAATTGACCTCGCCGAGTTGAATCACGACCTGAACACCGTGCCAATGAGTCGCACGAACTACGAGCGAGCCGTCCCCCTTTCCATGCGATTGCTCGCTGGAGCCAGTGATTGATTGATGACTCAAACTGGTTGCCCGAATCTAACAACCTGTGTTAGGTAGTGACTGATAAAGGACGTAATCAGGCGTTAACGCGAGCGGTCGTCAGGCCTTTTAAAAACTAGTCGGGCAGCGATTCCTGACCGGTTCGCTGCGGGATGAAGCTGCTCGGGATAGCGAGCAGCTATCGGAACAAGCCAGCAAGAAACGTCTTGACGGAGCCGATGCAGGCGCAACCGCCAAAGACTTTACGCAGTCGGCTCGTCAGTAATGAGTGGCTGCCGCCCAACTTGGAGAAGAGTGAGAGACGAGAGCCCCCCGAAGAACTTGCCGATCGCGGCTGCGGAGAGGACGACGAGTCGATTCGTCGATGACGCGCCCCCGCTGATTGCCGCGGCTGGCGCCGCAGCAGTGTTCGCCTGGGAAGAGTTTCTGTACGCCGCGGTGCGGAACCCGCACACACGCCGCAGCTACGAGCGTGCGTCAAGGCGTTTCCTGACATGGGCGGATGCAACGCGAAAACCACTCCACCGAATCACTCCCGCCGACGTCGGTCACTACCTCGACGGGCTGACTGGATCGGCTGCTTCCAAGAAGGTCTACCTCGCCGCCATCCGTCACCTGTTCGACCGACTCGTACAGCGGCACGCAGTCGCGCTCAATCCGGCCGCGTCGGTCCGGGGCGACCGGCACAGCGTGGTCGAGGGTCGCACGCCCGAGATAACGGTTGCTCAGGCTCGTCAACTGCTAGCGAGTATCGACGATCGCCGGCTCATTGGGCTGCGTGACAGGGCGGCCATCGCCGTGTTGATCTACACGGCCGCTCGCGTCGGCGCAGTAGCTCGGTTACGCATCGATGACTTCTGCGAGATGGGGGATCAGTTCTGTCTTAGTTTCTCGGAGAAAGGAGGGAAGGTACGTGAAATCCCTGTTCGCCACGATCTGCAGAGATTGCTGTCCGGCCTTATCGAAGCCCGGCATTCGGCAGGGAATCTTGGCGGGCCACCGGGTAGCGGTTCGCCCTTGTTCACCTCGGCGATTCGACGTACCGGCAGATTAAGCGACCGACCGATGTCAGCAGACGATGTCAGTCGCATGGTGCGGCGACGCCTGAAGGACGCCGGACTGCCTCGGCGACTGACCGCTCACTCGTTCCGCGTGGCAACGATTACCGACCTGCTGAGCCAAGGCGTCCCACTCGAAGACGTGCAGAATCTCGCCGGGCACGCCGACCCGCGAACCACTCGGCTCTACGACCGCCGCGGCCGGTGTGTGACGCGCAATATTGTCGAGCGGATTTCGATCTGAGTAGCCAACAACGACTTACGAACTAACTGCCAAAAGGTCGTATAGTCGATTTCGTAACACAGAAACTCGCAATTTCACGACTTGTACTGCGGCGGCGATCCGCTACAATGCTGGCATATCCCAAATGCCTCGGGCTGTACTTGCCTTGATCGTCTCTCGCCGCCAACTCGCTGAAATCGCGAAGATCTTCTCCGGAATGCCGGTGAAGTCGGACCTGCTTGTCGTCATCGGAAGGGGCATCCCAGTCCTGACTGTCGGATCGATTGAGGGCGGCGGCGTCGAAGCGTCGCTATCACTGCCAGCCGAACTCTCTGTGCAGGCGACGCCCCGATACCAGGTCCTCGCCGGCGACCTGTTGCTGTCCGCTCGCAGCACGTCTTTGAAGGTCGCAATCGTGCCTCCGGAACTCGACGGGGCGGTTATCGCCTCGACCCTGCTGGGGGTCCGTTCGCGGCCTCGATTGGCGCCCGCCGTTCTCGCGGCCTATCTGCTCAGCAGCGAGGGGCAAGCGGCCCTAGAAGCGACCTGTCAGTCGGGCAGCGTGCAGATGAACCTGACCGCGTCCGCCCTAGCCAAGCTAGAAGTGCCCGTTCCGTCGCCCGCTGAGCAAGAAGAACTCGTCGAGTTGCTGGCGGCTTCCGACGCCGCGTACCACACCGCACTAGCCGTTGCCGAGTCGCGGCGGCAGGTTGTCGCTCAACTCGTCTCCAACAAGCTCCGCTAGGAAGGAATCACCGATGGCTGAGCACACAATCGTTTACGTTCACGGCATTAGCGACCATGACGATGGATACTCGGATGCATGGTTCGAGTCACTCCGGTCGCATCTATCGCGGCCACTTCTCAAGCAAGAGGTGCTCTGGAGCAATCTCGTCAACGCAGCGATGACCTACGGGGATGCTGGCCCCGAAGCCGACGCAGCGGCGGCAGAAGAACAGCGGCTACGCGAAGAACTCGAACAAGAACTGAATCGTCGGAAAGCACGCAACGGACAGGTCCGGGCACTGGCTTCTTCGGGGCCCCCCAACGCGCCGGCCATGTATGGCGGCAGCGGCTTGGCGATGGACGACTTTGTCCGCTACATGGCTTGGGAATCAACGCGCGAAGCTATCCTTGCACGTTTCGACGAAGTTGTCCGTCCACTCCTGGCCGACGGTCACACGCTGCACATCATCGCCCACAGCTGGGGGACGGTGGTCAGCTACGAGGGACTTCGCCGGCTCGATGACCAGTCCTACACCGGCCGCGTGGCGAACCTCTTTACCCTCGGCGGCGCGTTGTCGATCGGCACCGTGCAACGGAACCTCTTTGGCCGGGTCAACGATGGCCGACTGCCAGCGCATGTCGTGCAGATCGTCAACATCGACGCCGGTGGCGACGTTGTCGGAGGTACAATCTCACCACCGTTTGCGGGAGTCGAGCAACACCTCGACCTTGTCCCAACGGGATGCTCGACTTGGCGGATACGGCGCCTGTTCGGCAAGCCAATCGCTCGCAACCCAGCCTGCGCACACAGCTCTTACTTTCAAGCTGATAACCTCCGCGTCAATCGCGATATCCTCGCCCACCACATCAACCGCTCGCTCACCTGAGCCGCCGGAACAATAAACCGCATGCCCGAACCCAAAACCAAAGCCGCGCCCGGCCATCGCATCGTCACGCGTGACGAACTGAACCGCCTGCTGTGGGGCGCTGCCGACATCTTGCGAGGCACCGTCGATGCTGGTGACTTCAAAAACCACATCCTCGCCCTGATGTTCCTTAAGCGTCTATCCGACGTCTTCAAGGAACGCCGCGGCGACATCATCGACGAGTGGGTCCGCGCCGGCAAAACCCGCGAAGAAGCCGAAAAGATCGCCGAAGACCCTGACGAGTACACTTCGGGTAGCTACTACCTGCCCGAGGGCGCCCGCTGGGACGACCTGATGGCGGTCGGCGAGAACCGAGCCGAAGCGATCGACAAGGCGCTGCACGCCATCGAGGAGCATAACGCCCAGTACCTCGAAGGGGTGCTCGCAGGTGTGCGGTTCAACGACGAGCGCCGTTTCGGCGATGTCCAGACAATGGACGCCATGATGCAGCGGCTGCTGACCCACTTCGGGTCGATCCCGCTCGGCTCACGCAACCTGGCCGAGCCCGACGTGCTGGGCAACGCCTACGAGTACCTCATCGAGCGATTCGCCGAAGGCTCGGGCAAGAAAGGGGGCGAGTTCTACACACCGCGGATGGTCGTGCGGCTGATCGTTCAGCTGCTCAAGCCGGCCGAGGGGATGCGTATCCACGACCCGACTTGCGGGTCCGGCGGCATGCTCATCGAGTGCGGCCACTACGTCGTCGATCACGGCGGCGACCCACGCAACATTACCTTGACAGGCCAGGAGAAGAACTACGGCACGTGGAGCATTGCCAAGCTCAACATGCTGCTGCACAACTTTCCCGACACCGACATCCGCGCCGGCGACACCATCGGCCGCCCCCGGTTCGAGACCGCCGGCGTGCTCGACGTATTCGACCGCGTCATCGCCAATCCGCCGTTCTCCCTCAAAGAGTGGCACGGCGTCACGCCCAAGGAAGGCAAAGACGGCAAGCCTGGCAAGGTCGACAGCAAAGAGGTCCAAGAGAAGTTCAAGGCCGACCCGTTCCACCGCTTTACCCGGGGCGTCCCCCCAACGACTAAGGGGGATACCGCCTTCCTTCAACACATGGTCGAGGTCGCCGGCGACCATGGCATGGTCGGCGTCGTCATGCCGCACGGCGTGCTGTTCCGCGGTGGGTCGGAGGCCAAGGTGCGGAAAGCCCTGCTAGAAGAAGACCTCTTCGAGGCCGTCATCGGCCTGCCCGAGAAACTCTTCTTCGGTACTGGCATCCCCGCTTCGGTGCTGATCCTCAACAAGAACAAGCCCAAAGAACGCCAGGGCAAGGTGCTGTTTATCGACGCGTCGCCCGACGGGCTGTACCACGAGGGGAAGAACCGCAACTACCTGCGGCAGGAAGACCTGCTGCGGATCACGGCCGTGTTCAATTCCTGGAATGCGGACGGGCTCGCAGAAGAATCGGTCGCCAGCGCCGCCGACGCGACCGCCGACAGCTGGCTCGCGGCGATCGACGCTCACGAGGCTCGCCAGCTCGCCGCGGCCGAAGGTCAGCCGGAAGAGATCGCCGACCGCATCCGGGACGAGGCGACCCGTGGACGCACCGAGCTGGATGAGGCTCGCCGCCAAGTCGGCTACTGGCTCGGAGGACTGACACGGGAGGGGACTGAGGGGCCCGCGATGCAGCGGATGCCGCTGAAGAAGTTTGCTACGGTCGCCACGCTCGCCGAGATCGCCGAAGAGAACGACTACAACCTCAACATCAGCCGCTACGTCGATTCGTCGGAGCCACCGCCGCGGCTCGACGTGCAGGCCGAGCTGGTGAAGCTCCGCGAGCTAGAGCAGCTCCGCAACGAAGCCGAGCAGCGGATGAACCGGTTGCTTGAGGAGGTGGGGTATGTTGTCTAGCAATGGCTACCCGCCTGAAGGGTGGCGTGTGCAAGCTCTAGGCGACGTCGCCGACGTCCGATTTAGCAGCATCGACAAGCATACGAAGTCGGACGAGACGCCAGTACGCCTGTGCAATTATATGGATGTATGGAAGAACGCGTACATCCACAACGGCCTTCCGTTCATGGAAGCCACAGCCACGGAAGAAGAGATTGAGCGTTTCACGCTTCAGGCGGATGACGTTCTCATTACGAAGGACTCGGAAACCAAAGACGAGATCGCAGAACCGTCCGTTGTTCGTCAAGACGCTGCCGGCGTTGTCCTTGGGTATCACCTTGGACTGCTCCGTCCTTCGCCTGAGTTGGCCTACGGACCTTTTTTGGCCGCCCAACTCCGAATTCCGGAGTTTCGGGCTCAGTTCATCAAGAAAGCTGCCGGGGTGACTCGCTATGGCCTCGGGCTTGATGTCGTTCGTTCCGCAGAAGTTTGGCTTCCGCCAGTTCCTGAGCAGAAATTGATTGCCGGTGCTCTTGGGGCAGTGGATGACGCGATTGAGCTGACCGAAAATGTGATCGAGCAGACACGCAAGTTGAAGGAGGCCCTGGTGCAGAACCTGCTTACCGATGGTCTACCTGGGCGGCATACGGAGTTTGTTGAGGTTCGTCTTGGTGACGTATTTCAGCCACGCAAGGAATCTGGTGTCGACGCCCTGCCACGCGTCGCCGTGACGATGCACAACGGACTCGTCAACCGCGAAGAGATCGAACGCCGGATGGAGACCAACCTCCGCGACGACCAGCACTTGCTCGTTCGCAGCGGCGACATCGCCTACAACATGATGCGAATGTGGCAAGGCGTGTTCGGGCTCGCCGAGTTCGATTGCCTAGTCAGCCCGGCCTATGTCGTTGTCGAGCCAACTGGCGGCCTCCGATCCGACTACGCGGCACACCTGTTCAAGCTGCCGGCAACGATCCGCCGGTTCCATCTGTTCTCGCAAGGACTGACGGAAGATCGGCTACGTCTCTACTTCGAGCAATTTGCTCCGATCAAGGTCAGCATTCCACGTTCAGTCGATGACCAAGCTCGCATCGTGGAACTGTTAGCGACACTTGACTACAGGATTGCAAGCCAGAGCGATGAGTTGACTCAGCTTACCGAAGCGAAGTCAGCTCTGAGCCAGGCGCTTCTGACCGGGCAAGTGCGCGTCCCGACCGTGGAGGTGGCCAGTGCCTGACGAGCAAGTGCCACCGTGGGAAGGAGATTTCCGAATCCTGTCACTGGATGGCGGGGGCATTCGTGGTCTCTTTGCTGCTGCCGTGCTCGCTCACCTCGAACAAGACTTGCAGATTCAGATTACCGACCACTTCGATCTGATCACTGGTACATCCACCGGAGGGATAATCGCGATTGGCCTAGGCCTTGGGATGCGCCCCAAAGCATTGGTTGACTTCTACACCGGTCACGGGCCGGCAATTTTTCCATCGAGCGGCATTTGTCTGCGACGATGGCTCCGTTTTCTTTACCGAACGCTCTGGCGACATCGTTACGACAGTAAGCCCTTGGAGAGCGCTCTGCGTACTGCCATTGGCGAACGTCTTTTCGGCGAGAGCACCAAGCGGCTCGTTATTCCGTCATACGACCTTGGCCACGATCAAGTGCGTGTTTTCCGAACCCCGCATCATTCGAGGCTACGCCGTGACTGGCAATTCCCAGCTTGGAAGGTGGCGATGGCAACAACTGCGGCGCCCACTTATTTCCCCGCGTGGAAAGGCATTGAAAAGACGCGACTTGTAGATGGCGGAGTTTGGGCGAACAACCCGACGCTTGTCGGACTGGTTGAAGCCACCTCGACGCTGAATGTGCCGTGGGACGCAATCCGAATCTTGAGCATCGGAACTTGTGATGACGTTACGAGGCACCCGGATCGCCTAGATTCAGGCGGCCTTATTGCCTGGCGTACTGCGGGCGTGAACGTGGCGATGCGAGGTCAAAGCGTCGGTACAAACAATATGGTCGAGCTTCTGCTCGGGCGTGATCGCGTCCACCGATTAGACCCACGCGTGCCGATGGGCGTCTTTGCATTGGACAAGTGCAACACCGATGAGCATCTAGCAATTGCAGCAAGAGAGAGCCTGCACTTCTGCCCAAGGTTCAACGAGGTCTTTCGGCCTCACATCGCGAAGCCGTATTACCCGAGCTACCCCGTTCCTGACTATTCCATTTAGCCGATCACACGGAGGTTCCAATGATTACCACTCAACAACGCCAGCTCGCCGAGTTGCTTGAGGCCGTCGCTGCTTCCTTGGACATCCCCGATGCCGTCCATCAAGAGGCCGTCGAGAAGTACGAGCACATCGGCCACTGGCTGGAGGAACAGGACGAATCCGACGGACGTCGTGAGCCGACAATTTACCCGCAGGGGTCGTTTCGTCTTGGAACTGTTGTAAGGCCCTGCTCAAGGGAATCCGGCTACGACATCGACTTGGTCTACGAACGCGACCTGCGTAAGACGGGTATCTCTCAGCAAGAACTGAAAGACGACCTTCAGAAGCACCTACGGCTCTACGTCGCCGACTGCGAGAAGTCACACGTCGATGTTCCGACGCTCAAAGAAGGGCGTCGCTGCTGGACCCTAGATTATGACGATGGCTTTCACATGGACGTCTTGCCTGCAATCCCGGATGACGACGGGCGTCAAAGATTCAGGGATTACGCCGAATCGAGAATCTTGATTTCCGATCGCAAACTTCATGATTGGCAACACAGCAACCCAATCGGCTATGCCGAGTGGTTCAAGAGCCGGATGGCAGTTCGGTTCCGCGAGAGGCGGATCGCGCTTGCACAAGGCATGCTCAAAGCGTCGGCCGAAGATGTGCCCGAGTACAAGGTCAAGACACCGCTTCAGCGGTCGATTCAGATCCTCAAGCGTCACCGTGACGTCCACTTCGCTACCGACTACGACGACAAGCCGATTTCCGTAATCATCACTACGCTAGCGGCAAAGTCGTACAACAACCAAGGCGACCTCATTGAATCACTCCTGGCGATTGTCCGAGGGATGGGTCAGCACATCGAATATCGGATGGAGGGAGTCAAACGGGTTGCTTGGGTGCCGAATCCTACCAATGACGATGAGAATTTTGCCGATAAGTGGGCTGATCACCCAGAGCGAGAGGTCAAGTGTCGTGCTTGGCTGCGAAAAGTAGAGGAAGATCTGACAGCCGCGCTAGAATCGGGGAACGCCGACGACTTGCTTGAGATACTCGGTGAGTCCTTCGGCAAGCGGGCAGTGGCGAACGCAGCGAGGTCTGCCGGTATATCGCATCCCGGCGCATCAGCCTCTGCCAGAGCGCCCACTGCGGTCTCCGAGATTAGCACTCGCCATTGCACTCTTCCACCTTGGACTATGGACCGGCGATATCACGCGTCGCTATCGGCCACGGTGCATCGCTCCAAGAACAGTGCTCGAATGCACGACCTGACTGAACGCGAAGTCCCCAAAGGCGTTCATCTGCGTTTCGAGCTGACCACGAACGCTCCGGCCCCGTTCGACTTGCATTGGCAAGTTGTAAATACGGGCCTCGAAGCGGAACGCGTCGGCGAGCTTCGTGGAGAAATCATTCCGGCTGACCATGTTGTCGATCGGGTCCGATGGGAGCACACGGCATATGCTGGCGCCCACTGGGTCGAAGCCTTTCTTGTAAAAGGCGGCTACTGTGTCGCACGCACTGGGCGTAAGTATGTTCGAGTTGAGGCGTAAGTGATGGCAAGCAGTCGCGGCCCCGAACACTCCGAAGTCCAGCAACCCGCCTGGGAACTGCTGCGCGACCACCTCGGCTACGAGTACGCCGATGGTCGCAGCCCAGTCTTCGCCGCCGAGCGGGAGAGCGAGACCGAGGTGCTGCTGCTGGGCCGACTGGAGCGCAAGCTACGCGACATCAATCCGGGGCTGACCGACGACGGCGTCCGCCAAGCGGTCGCCGCACTGCGGCAGCCGCTAGCTGCGAACCTGATCGACGCCAGCGAAACCTGTCATCGGCTGCTGAGCAGGTGGGTGACGGTCGAAGAGATCGTTCGCGGCAAGCCGGTCGGGCGGAGCGTCTACTACGTCGACTACGACCAACCCGAGAATAACGACTTCCTGGTCGTCGAAGAGCTATCGGTAAAGGGA
Source organism: Botrimarina mediterranea (assembly GCF_007753265.1). Lineage (NCBI taxonomy): Bacteria > Pseudomonadati > Planctomycetota > Planctomycetia > Pirellulales > Lacipirellulaceae > Botrimarina > Botrimarina mediterranea. The sequence goes on along the minus strand of NZ_CP036349.1, from coordinate 2,317,142 downwards.
CCGCGGTACACGCGGCGGCTCGACCTGGTGGTCTACGTCAACGGCATCCCGCTGGCCTCGATCGAGTGCAAGCGGCCCGACGACGACCACGGCATCGCCAAAGGGGTCAGCGACCTGCTCGCGTATCAAGACCCCGACAAGGGAGTGGTGCGGCTGTTCCACACGGTGCAGCTCTGCATCGCGATGCGGAAGTATGGCGCCCAGTACGGAGCGATCGGCACGATGCTCAATCGCTACGCCGAGTGGAAGACGTTCTATCCAGGTGATGAACACGATTGGCAGCAGCGACTAGGACGTACGCCGACGAAGCAAGACGTCCTTGTTGCTGGTATGCTGTCGAAGCGGAATCTGTTGGACCTGACGCGCAATTTCGTGGCGTACGACCGCGACGGCGGGAAGCTCGTTAAGAAGCTGGCCCGCTATCAGCAGTTTGTGGCCGTTAACAAAGCGGTTGGGCAGATCATCGACCCCACCAGCCCGCTAGAGCTAAAAGACCGCGGTGGCGTCATTTGGCACACCCAGGGGAGCGGCAAGAGTCTGACGATGATGTGGCTGGGGCTGAAGCTGCGCCGTCAGAAGTCGCTCAACAATCCCACGTTGCTGGTCGTGACCGACCGGACCGACCTAGACCGCCAGATCACGCAGACCTTCCAGAACTGCGGCTTCGAGAACCCGGTCCGGGCGTCGCGAGTACGGGCGCTACGGAAACTGCTCAGCGGCCCGCCGGGTCAGACGGTGATGACCACCGTCCAGAAGTTCCGAGACGAGGTCGATCTGTCACGCGGCAGCAAGCATCCGGTGCTGTCGGACGCCCAGAACGTGTTCGTGCTGATCGACGAGGCGCACCGAAGCGAGTACGGCCAGTTCGCCGCTCATCTGCAACGGGCATTGCCAGGCGCTTGCCGGCTGGCTTTCACCGGCACGCCGATCGATAAGACGCAGGCGACGTTTGGCAACTACATCCACAAGTACACGATGCCGCAGTCGGTCGCCGACGGCGCAACCGTGCCCATCCTCTACGAGAGCCGGCTGCCGGAGCTGGCGGTCTGGGGGCGGCGGATCGACCCGCTGTTCGAGTCCGAGTTCGCGGACCTGACAAAAGAACAGCGCGAGAAGCTCAAAGCGACCGAGGTCACCGAGCGACGTATCGCCGAGTCGCTCGACCGCGTCGAGATGGTCGCCGCCGACATCGCCGAGCACTACAAGGCAAACTTCGAACCTGACGGCTTCAAAGCGCAGGTAGCGGTGTGCTCGCAGAAGGCCGCCGGCCTGTACTACCAAGAGCTGTCGAAGCACTTCCCGGACCGCGTGGCGCTGTTGATCTCCGATCCCGGCTCAAAAGACAGCGAACTTTGGACTTTGAAAAAGCCGTTCGATGACGAGCCCGAGGTCGTCCGCCAATTCAAGGAGGAGCCGGTCGATAGACTGGCGATCCTGGTGGTCCACAACAAGTACCTCACCGGCTTCGATGCCCCGATCGAGCGGGCTTTGTACCTCGACCGGCGGCTTACGGACCACAACCTGCTTCAAGCTATCGCCCGGGTCAACCGACCTTTGCCGGAGCGCGACAAGCAGTGGGGGCTGATCGTCGATTACTGGGGCGTCTCGGGCTTCCTGGATAAAGCCCTTGAAGTCTTTTCGCAAGACGTGGCGGTCGATGACGTGCTGCAACGCCGCGACGACGAGGCGGCCAGCCAGGCGCTCAAGCAGCGTCACGCCGATGTCTTCGCCATGTTCATTGAGGGGCTCGACCGCTCGGGTGTCGAGCCGTGGGTACTGGCATTGGAGAAGGAGGATACTCGAGCCATTTTCCAGGCCCGCTACCGCTCGTTCTTCAAGGCGCTGGAGCAATTACTGCCCGATCCGCGCGCGCTGAAGTACCTGCCTGACTTCGCCTGGTTGCGTAAAGTTCGCCGTGAGGCACGAGCCTTCTACGAGACAGAGGACACCGATCTTCCCGATTGCAGCGCTAAGGTTCGAGCCTTGATCGATAGGCACGTGAAAGGCGACGAGGTCCGACAGCTCGTTGCGCCGGTGTCGATCATGTCGGAACGATTTTCTGAGGAGGTCGAGAAGCTCAAGGACCCGCGTGCGAAGGCGAGCCGGATGGAACACGCCATCAACCGTACGATCACGGTCAAGCTGCACGAAGACCCGGTGTTTTATGAGTCGGTCAAGGAACGACTAGAGCGGATTATCCAAGAGCGGCGCGACCAACGCATCGACGACGCTGAGGAGTTTTCGCTTCTGATGCGGGTGCGAGACGATTTGAAAAGCGGCCGGCCTGACGACGCGGCCGTGTTAGGCATCTCCGAAGCGGTGGCGCCATTCTTCGGCTTGCTCCAAGCGAACGCGGGCAGTGGTGACGAGACCGCTAGTGAAAAGCTAGCCGAATTGGCCGAAGCGGTCTTCGATTCGCTCAAGCAAGAAGCGGTGCTCGATTGGTTCCAGAAAGAAGACGTGCAACGTGAGATGCGGCGCAAGGTAAAACGACAACTACGACTCGCGGACTACCCGGAGAAACAAATTGAAACCGCCACGACCGCCATCATGGACCTCGCGAGGGTGAGACTGGGATGAGCCAAAAACCGACGGATCGGGATGGGGTGCAGTACGGAACGACGCGGATTGAGTACGCCATCGAGCGAACCAATCGCAGGAAGACGATCGGCATCACAGTCCGGCCGGACCAGTCCGTGGTTGTTGCCGCACCGAAGGGGACGCGTCGCACTCGCATCGCTGAGAAGGTGCGAGGCAAGTCGGCGTGGATAGTCCAACAACGCGAGCGGAACAGTGCTTGCCAGCGAAACGCCAGCCGGCAGTTCCAGAGCGGCGAGACACTGCTTTACCTCGGCAAGCAGTACCAGTTGAAAGTGACGGTTACCCCCACGGCAGACCCCGTCTCCGTTCTCTGCTACCAAGGGAAGTTTCTGGCGCAGGTCAATTCGAGCCTTGGCAAATCAGAACGCGCCGGCGTCGTTCGCAAGGCGCTGGAAGCCTGGTATCGTGAGCGATGCACGGCGCGTCTCGATTCTTGCATCGAGAAGCACGCCAAGCAGATCGGCGTCACTCCCGTCTCGGTCCAGGTGCGAGAAATGAAGTCGCGTTGGGGCAGCGCGTCGGCCGACGGACGGTTGCGATTCAATTGGCGAATCGTGATGGCGCCCAAGCCGCTCTTCGAGTACGTCGTCGCCCACGAACTTTGCCACTTGAGGCACCCCTCGCACGGCAGAGACTTCTGGCGTTTATTGGCGATCGCGATGCCCGACCACGTATCCCGTTGTTTGCGATTGGAAGCAATCGGCCCAAGTCTGACGATCTAGGTCGTCGAGCGGCGACGCCGCAGACCTTCGCGACTTTGTCTCGCCACGCCGGTTCTCTTACGACGAAAATCAGGGCGTTCCCCTGCGGGTCGGGCTGCTCCGGACTACGCTACCGCTCCGGTCCGCCACGGCGGACTGCTGCGCACCCTGCGAATCCCTAACGCGGTAGCGAGTACGCCAAGCACTAAATTCTCTCCCCGATTCCCTGATTCTATCACGCAGTTCAAGGGCCGGCCGCCGTTTTCCCCTGTCCGGGACGGCCTGCTGCTTCGCGCGAGCGCGAAGGCTCCCCCTTGACCGCGCGTGCTTATTCATCAGGTGAAGTCGAACGAACGGCTTCACGTACAATAAGACAATACTTCAAGGAGGACACAATCATGAAAGCCAAACCAACAAATACCGTAAATCATGAGCAGCAGTCGAACAGAACGACTCCCGCCGAGCAGCAAAGCACGATGCCCACGAAGGCGATCTATCGCGTCGTGGCTTCATCGACGGTCCACTATGCCATTTATGTGGAAGCCGCCTCGGAAGACGAAGCCTTGGACATTGGCGGAAAGGCGGACCGCTCGTATTGGAAGTGGGAGGCCGAAGGGGGCTGGGAGGTGGACTTTGCCGATCCGGAGCCGAATGCCTCTCCGGACTGTCTGCTACCGCAGAGGGCCTACAAGACGCTTTAGCCAAAGCGACTGCACGTCGGGGCCGTGTGCTGATGATTCCTCGCGCCTAGGGAGATCGGCAGTGGCGTGCAGTTTCACTTTTTCCACCTGACAGCCAACAGCAACGTAACGAACCATGCTACCTGCTCTGGATGAGCCGCTGCCACAATGCCGACCACCAAGAAGTAGAACAGAAACATCGCCGCCGGCATCAGGCGACCTCCTTGATGTTTGGACCTCTGGAGGATTGCACCTGCGCTGTCTCAAACGGCGTGACGATCTGCCGACGCAGTCGTAATGCCGTGTGGGGTACCGCAACGAATCCGGTCCGTGCCCGCGCATGGTTCACTAACCGAAGCAACATCAATAACTGCCGCCGGACCGGCGCATACCGTGCATACGGCACTCGGGCGAAATCGATTCTTAAGTTCTCGACGCTCCGATGACACGCCCGCTCCAGAAAGAATGCTTTCAGGTCGCGATAGGTGTCGTTGTCGATCCGCACCGAGGCGTGCCACTTAGGTTGCCCGCCGCCGGCTGGCGTTACGCCACTACGGCGGTAGCTGATCGAGTACCCTTCAAAGCGAATAGGAACCCTGCGGCAGTCGCGGATCTGGTTTCGCTCTTGTTGCTTGAATGGGTGATGACCCTCGGTCGCCAGGAGGAGAAACCAGCTACCGAAGCGGATGTACTGCATATTGGCGACGCCACGTCGCTTGCGCCGCGTGCGCTCGCGCTCGCTGATCGCGATTCCGTACTTGTCAATCAGCTTCCGGTCGATCGATTCAGGCTGCTTGCCTGACTTGATTCGACCGGAGACGTAGAACCAGTACCCGTGCCGCAGGTAGCTTACGGCTACTTGCTGGACGAGTCCCTCGGGTGATGTTGCGACGCACCGATACTGCATGGGCCTCCGCTGGTACTTCGGTTCAAAATGGTGTGGGGTTAGTTTTCGGCGAACCCCACAAATGCCGTTCCTTGCGGAAATCCTTGCTGGCAGTAGAGCGGACGCCACGACTGCCAGCAGCAAGACCAGACAAAGGCCGTTGCTACTGAGCGCGTCGTGAGCATCCCCTCCGGTGCGGGCCCTCGGGGTGTTTGCAGTCACTAGTTTCCTCAGTGACCACGCCCAATCCATAGTGCCCGCACCCCAGAACCTTCGCCGGACGCTTCCCCTTGCGCAAGACGCACGGGTAGCGTCCGTCGTCAGACCGCCGCCAGAGGAAGCTGCTCTTCCGAGCAGCCACCTCTAGCCGCTTACTGCCAGCCAGGTTGACCGACATGCCACAACAGCACGCCGGTCGCACGTCTCTTGACGGGGTCTTCGTTCGCACGAGGCGATCTGTTTACCCCTCAGCCCTTTCGTTACGACTCGCTGGAACATCACTCCCAGGTCAATGTCGACGGGTCGCGACTGCCTTGCCGCGCACAATTCTCTGCGGAGAATCGTGTCTGAACCTTCGCCCAGAACACCGCGAGCGCTTCCGCGCTCCTTCTACTCAGGCCACTCTCCCCCACTACGGCGTTTGGCACGACAACCGTGCTACTTCTACCTCGTTGACCCAACGAGGCGCCGAGCTTGCCAAAGCCCGGAGGCCGCAGTGGTTCCTGCGTTAGCGTCGATCTTCGACTTTGAGGTCACGTTGCTAGGGCGTGTCACGGCCCGATCCGTAAGGGTAGGTGAAGCCTTCCGGCCAGTCCTACTTTCCCAACCCAAATGGTCGGATTTCCCCCTACGAAACTAGAAGCTCGGGGTACCGAGCCCCTTACGGAGATTCGCGATTCGGCTCCGTCTCCTCAAAATCTTACTGGCAAGCGCTCCCATACCTGTTCGGTTGCGCCGTTCGTAGTTGAGCTTTTCATGGCCGGGCGTTTAACCCGGTCCCCGGAGCGGTCAGACTCCGGTCCCGTTTGTCGCCAAACGACGACCTCGAGGTTATGAGGCGACAGACCAGCCATCCCTGAATCTTGCTGAAACCGCTTAAAAACAAGCCTTTGCCGCGATCTTACTACACCGTTGGCAAACGACAACCATGATCATCCATGATCACCCATACGCATCCATGAGCACTCTTCGGGAGCCAACGGTGTAGTCGGGAAAGTGGGAGCGATGCGGGCCCTTCTCGCTTCACGATCTGGTTGATTCGGGCAGCCAGATTCCGAGAATCGGGGCAACTCAGGGGTGCGGAAAGTTTGTCACTCCAAGATCGCCCATAATCCTGCAAAGAAGCCGCACCGATGCCGCCGTGGTTTTCGCCGCTGTTCTTCCTCTTCGCCCGCTCCAGTGAAGAACAGCTCCGTCGGCAAATCCTCTTCCTGAAGGCAGAACTGGAGATGACGCGGGCCCGCGTCCCGCAGAGCCGGATCTTCCTCAAGGACGACGAGCGGCAGCGGCTGCTGGAGCTGGGGGACGGCATCGGTTCGGACGTACTGAAGCTGGTATCGATTGTTCACCCGCGAACCTACCGCCGCTGGCTAGAGCGGAGAAGCCAGGGGAAGCCGCCCGCGAAAAAAATGGGCCGCAAAGGAACCTCCGAGACGATCCGGCAGATCGTCGTCCGGCTCGCCCGCGAGAATCAGTGGGGCTACGGCCGGATCGTCGGCGAGCTACGGAAGCTGCGGATCCGCTGCGTTGGCCGTACGACGGTGCGAACGATCCTCAAAGAAGAGGGCATCCACCCGGGCCCGAAGCGGGGCCCGGGGACCTGGGACGACTTCATCAAAATCCACGCCGAGTCACTCTGGCAATGTGATTTTTTTAGCAAGATGGTGATGACGAGCACCGGCCTCCGGCAGGCCTATGTGCTGGCGTTCCTGCACGTCAACTCGCGGCAGGTGATCTGCTCGCCGGCGACATTCAAGCCGGACGACGCGTGGGTCACCACTCAGGCCGAGTCGATGCTGCAGCAAGCCCGGTCAAAGGAGTTGCCCGTTCGGTACTTGGTCCGCGACCTCGACTTCAAGTATTCAAACCGCTTCGACCAGATCTTCGCCGAGGCGGGCGTCTCGGTTGAGCCGACGGCGCCGCGGGCGCCTAACCAGAACGCGTTCGTCGAGCGTTGGATCGGCTCGATCCGCGGGGAGTGCCTCAACCGGTTCATCGCCTTCGGTCTCGGCCATCTCGACCACTTGGTTGCTTCCTACTTGGACTACTATCACGCATGTCGCCCACACCAACGCCTGGAGAACAAGCCGCCGACCGGGGTCTGGCCTGAAGTTGATGACCCACCAGAGAGTGGCGAAGAGGTCGTCTGCCGCGAGTGGCTTGGCGGCGTGCTCAAGCACTACGAACGCATAGCGGCCTGATGCGAAGCGGGACAATCGCTCGGCTTGGACCTGTCACTGATTCTCCAGCCCTGCCCCGTTGGCAGTACGGCAGTGATTCGTGATAACCCGACCTGGGAACGCGAGCGCAGTGACGGGCGCTTCAACCTTCCATCTGTGGAAGTTCTTCACCGGACAACCTTGTTGAATAGGACGCCAAACGACGGGGATGAGGTCGTCTGCCGTGCGTGGCTCGGAGGCGTACTCAAGCATTATGAACGCAAGGCGGCGTAGCGCCCCGTAGAACGACGCATCGACTCGACTCCGCTCTCGTCGCGATCTCCTGCGACGCGGCGCCGACATCTACTGACAACCTCCCTGCGAACCACGAGGCTCGCCAATCTCTTCCACCATTGCCGCCACGGCGCGGGCGACCTCCGGCGATGGGAAACGTTCCTGTTCAATCCAAAACGCTTCCGCCACGCAGCGGTCGTGTGTAGCGAGTTCTTCCTGGTATAGGTTAGAGATGATCGAGTTTGCTGCAAAAGGCTTCGGCTCGGACAGGGCTTGCCCCCACTCATCGAGGGTTGAAGCGTCCATCAACAAGCTCCTTACGTGCGGAAACGAGCGGCGGAGATTCGACAGCATCACGAAGCCAGGCGGGTCGATGTCGCCCCAGTAGATAAGCGACACATCGTTCAGCCATCGGACGGCCTTGAGGATCGTGACGGCGTGTCCCAAACCTCCCAGCGCCATCACGCCAGGGCACGGCGGCAGCGTCAACAGGCTTACTTCGTTTTCGACAATCACCACGCAGCGAGGCCGGACCTGCAGCGACTCTACTGCCGAGAGCGGTAGCGCAAGCTCGCGGCACGGCAGACCTGCCTCCGCCACCAAGGCGTCATCCAGCATCCGCACCAGCACAAGCGTCCCTTTGCGGCGGAGCCCAAAACGCAACGCGAAGTCCTCTTCTGTCTCGTCCACCGCTTCGGGAGGTAAGCAGAGGTCCAGCCACCGACGGAGCGTCGGCTGGTTGCGTTCAATGAACTTCGTGTCAACGGATAGGGGCAACTCGCGTGCGAATCGATCCGGGCGAGGGTGTTCGCGTAGGTAGCTCACGACTTCGATAAGCCCCGCAGTCTCTTCGCACACCTTCAGATAGGTCTGCGCGCGATGGCGCACCCAAGGCAAGACCTCGGGCAACTTCAAGCGGAGCGAATCGACCCCGGTGGCGAACCGGGCGAATTCTCGTTGCTTGCCGATCAAGCGGAGCAGGTCGCTGCGAGTCTCGAACTCTACACGAGCAGGAATGTGGTTTTTGCCACGCATTGGAGAGTTGACGCGACGCCAGCCAACGGAGTAGCCGAAGCCGCGCCGCTCCTTTGCGCCGCTTCGCAATCGGTCGACCTCGGCGATCTGTGTCGCCAGATCTTCCGACAGCCTCAGGTCGCAGGGCATCCTAAGGGGGAATAGCAATGAAGGGGCGTCGCCACAGTCCACATAGTCCCGCAGCACGTCCGGATACTTGCGGCTTGCCTTGCGGAGTATTTCTTCGGGTGAGATCATCGCCCGTCACTTCGGCGCGGGTGGCCTAGCTGCCCATGAACCGTTGCCGCCCTTCTGTGCAAGGACCACGTCCTGGAGTTCTCGGGCGGTGACGTGGAAGACCTCCGATTTTTCCGTCGCCTCGTCCTTGCTCACCAGCAGGTAGCACCCGACGTATGGCTCGGTGACGCGGGCCTTTGCGTCCAGCGGCGCCGCAATCAGCAGCTGTAGTCCGAACTCCTCGAACAGGTTCAGGGCGTATTCGGCGTTCTGATCGTCGACGTTCTTGAACATCTCGTCGACAACCAAAAAATGAAACCGGTCGCTCACGGGGCGATCTGGCTCGATGTCGAACTGGTAAGAAATCGCCGCCGCCAGCACCGTAAACGCCAACTTCGCCTTTTCGCCGCCCGACTTGCCGGAGCTGCCCTCGTAGTAGGCCCGTTCTTCGCCGGTGGCGTCGTCCAGCTCGCGGGCGGCGAATGACATCCATTTGCGGACATCGGTCACCCTATCCCGCCACGCCGTCTCGTCGCGGAGGCGGTCCAGCAGCTTACGGATACGCAGGAAGCGAGCCTCGGCCGCCTCGAAGCTGTCGTCCAGCGCGTCGTCGAGGCATCCCCGCAGCTCGGCCCGGAACTGTGCGATTTCGGCGTTCTGCGTGTCGGACGCCTCGAGACGCATGTGCGTGCCCTCTCGGTACGGCAGCTTGCCGAGCGAGCGGTTGAGCTCCTCGACGCGCCCTTTGATCCCTCGCCTCTCGTTTTCGAACTCGCTCCGCAGCAGACCGATGTCCTGCGTCACCTTCTCGTTGAGCCGCTCCTTGAACCGGCGCTCATGGCGTGGCAGGTCTTCTTCTTCGATGCGCTGGCGCCGCGCGAGGAACTCGTCCCGGTACTCCACGCTACAGCTCAGGTCCGCCTTCTCCTCTGGGAACTCACTCAAGTAGTCGCCCATCACACGAACGAGGCGTTCCCCAGCGGGACGAGCACGCCCCTCAAGGTCCGCTCGGCCGTGGCGTAGACGCTTGAGATAACTCTGCTCCCGCACAAAGAGGTTGTCCGCCGTCAGTGGCGGGTCTACCAGCTCGGCGGCGATGGCGTCGAGCACCTCCTCACGCGTCGCCTCATTGCTCTGTTGCTCAAGAGCAGACCGGGCTATTTCGACGAGCGACACAGCGTCGTCGCGTTCTTTTTCGGCGAGCGCCCGGCGGGACGTGCAGGCGTCTCGTTGGGCCTCAACTGCCACTACGGCCTGTTCGACCGCGGAGAGCGAACGCTTGAGCTGAGAGACGGTGTCATCCGCTTCTTCGAGTTGTCTCTTCTCACGCCGCAGCGTCTCGGCCTGCCGCTCGTGTAAGAAGCAATCGACCTCGTCGAACGCCTTCACGTCGAGCGCCATGTCCGCCGCCGCGAGCCGCCCGCGCGATACTCTAAGTCCTTCGTCCACCTCGTGTAGCTGTGCATCCACCGTGGCGAGGCGTCGCTCTGCCTCGGCGACCGCTTGCGTAAGCCTGTCAATCTTCTCCTTGTTGTCCCAGCCCAGGACAAACCGCCTCGGGTCGACCGCCTCGCTACGGTCGTCCTTCTCGTGCCTCCCCCCGCCCGACTTCAGATGTCTCTGCCGCGTCATTGCCGGCCCGCGCGTCTCTTGAAACTCCTCCACCGTCTCACAGCAGCGGTAGTCGTGGCGTTCGGCTAGTTCAGCCCGAACCCATTCAGACAACGGCCGACCCTCGCGGAACCGGAGCTTGGTCACGAGCGAGTCGCTCCGGCCTCGACCCGCCGGCGGGACGTGTGTGAATAACGGAACTCGCAGGTACGTCAGGCGCTGTCCCGCCCCGACGCCGTCCTCCAGTCGCGTCGCTTCCACGTATCGGCTGACGAGGGCGTAGTGGTCGCCAGGCGCTAGCATGCTGTGGGCGAAGCCGCGGAGGGCTTTTTCGATCGAGGCCTCCCAGTCGCGGTGCTCCGGCGAAACGGCGATCAGCTCCGCCACGAACGGCAGTTCGCTTGTTGCAATACGCAGGTTGCGGCACATCCGCTCGCGCAGCTCGACGAGCCTGCGGGGCATGTTACCTTTCCGCTTGCGGAGCGACTCGAGTTCTCCGCGATCTCGATCCAACCCCTCATGGACACGGGCGCGCTCGACCAACAGGTCGGCTTGGCGCCCTTCGGCCACAGCGACCTCACGGCGAGTCTCCGTCGCGAGACGTGACAGCCGCTCACGTAACGCAATGAACGTCTCCGAGTCCGTCGCCCGGCCTTCGACCCCAGCGCGCCTAAGCGACGCCGCGTACCGTTCATTCGCGGTCCGCTTCACGCGGGCGAGTTCTTCCTGGATAGCGACAAGGCCGGGCAGTTCGCGGAGCCGCTCCCCGCCCGCTCGGTCGATCTCGTTGCGGAGCTTCCGGCATTGCTCTTCGAGCTCGCGACGGCGGCGACCCAGCTGGTCCTTTCGGCTGTCCAGCCCTTCAATCTCCCGGCTTAGCTCCTCAACACGGGGGCCTACCAGCTCTAACGTCTGACGCCGGAAGAACACGTCGGCAGCCGCCAAACGCGCGTCGGCCGCCGCCAACTTGTCCGAGAGTTTTTGGTGCTTCTTCGCCGCCTCGACGACCGGGCCCAGCAACTCGCTCTGGCGGCGTGCGCGAACCAGTGTCTGGTGCGCCTCGCTCAGCTGGGCGGTGTGAGCAAGCAGCCGCTCCACCCGGTCGTTCCACGACCTGCCGTCGAGCATGTGCTTACGAATGAAGTCGTTGAGGTTTTCGATGTCCCGCACCGCAACGGTCTGGTTGAAGACGTCCATCGCCTTCGGCCGCCAGCGGGTTTTTGCCGCGAGCCACTTTTCGTACTCGGGGTGCGAGCGCGTCGCCTGCATCCCCCGTCGTTTCAATTCGGCGACCAGACGGTCGGTCGCCGGAAGGTCGGCGAAATCTGCGCGGACCGACCGCTCGCCCTCGGCGAAGCAGTAGACCCGCTCGGCGCTCTGGTCGGCCTTCAAGTAGAGGACCTGGGCGACGGTAAACGCCTCGGCGACGTCCTCGTTCGCGAACGTCGCCAATAGAATTGAAAAGCCACCCGCTCCCGGGCGCAGCCGCCGCGTCTCGGCCGACTCCCCTTCGCGGCTCTGCAAGTCATACGCGCCGGTGACGTACGAACGTTCGTCACGCTCACGCTTTTTGGCGCCGGCGGCGACGTTGTAATTGCGTACGCCCGGACGGACGAGTAGCGTCAGCAGGGCGTCCACCACGGTCGACTTGCCATGACCGTTCTTGCCCACCATCAACGCCGAGCGTCCCTCTGGCCGCAGCTCATGCACCTCGCCCCCGGTGCTGTCGAAAGAGCCCCAGTTGAACAACTCCACCCTTTGTAGGCGGTAGCCGGGTCGAGGCGAGCGTTCGAGCGGGAGGTAACCGTTCATGCCCGCTCCTCGCCAGACCCTGTCGACTGCGACGCCTCGTCCTGGACCTCGGCGAATTCGGAGAGCCGATCCCGCAGCGTCTCGAGTTCCTCTGCCCGCAGCCGCTGGCGCAGCGCCCGGCTGACCAGCCAGCTCGGCCCGTCCATTCCGTCGGCCTCCAGCGGTTTGACGAACCCCGCGTCACGGATCGCCTTCACGGCGCGGTCGTAGTACCGCCGTTGTTTCTTTTCGTCGCTCGCCGGCGGGAAAAACGCCACCCACTCCTCGTGCAGTTCCTCGTCGGTGATCACGCACCGCTCGTTCCTCAGGTCCTCTTCCTCGTACCGCCGCAGAGAGTCGCGTAACAGCACGCACAGAAGTGTCGCCCCATAGCTAAGAGGCGCCGCGTGCATCAGCTTCGGCAGCCGCTCGTAACCCTCGGCTAGCTCGTCCTCCTCAAGCTGTCGCAGATACGCCACGCCGTCGGTCTCGTCAACCACTAGCCGCAGCCCGATTCGGGCGAAGTACTCCTGAAGCGTCGAGCGGGCGCCGAGGACTAGCTGCCAAGTAGCAGGGTCGTCGAACTCGACGGCCCCCTTCAGGAGCCGCACCGCTGCGATGCTCCACTCGCGGAAGGGCGGCAATTCTTCTGTCATGGTCTTAGAGGCGGCGGTGGAGTGGCGGCTAGCGGCGACCGACTGGTTGCGGAACGACGGATCGCTACGACGACTGGAACGTGACGAGTGGGACGCTGACGACGACCTTCTCCGATTCCACGCCGCGACCTCGAACGGCGATCTCTTGCGTCTGGCTGGTGTCGATCGTGTGCCCCTCTTCCTTAGCGAGGCGTAGGTAACCGAGCAGCTCGACGACCCCTGCCTCGACCGGCCTGCGCTCCACCACGTCGGCGAGCGTCGCGTAGCCGAGGTCGCTGACGACCCGGCGGAGGTGCTCGCGCATGCCGCGCCAATCGATCCGCTCCAGCGCAGCTAGCTGCTCGATGGCGTCTCGCCGCGACGCTTCGTCGATCTCAGCCGGCGTCAACGTGATGCGGTCGAAACACTGCGGCGCTGACCAAAACGGGCGACGAAAGGGCGAGTCGATGGCGGCGACGGAGGCCGAACTCAATAGCCCCTCGGCCTGCGTGGGAGGCTCGCTCGCGAGCCGCACGCCTAGTCCACGGAGTTCAGTAAGCAGCTCCGCTACGCGTCGTCGCTCCTCCCGCGCCCGCGTATCGAGCACCCGACGCAGCGTCGATGAGAGTCGACGGTTGGTGGCCATCACCTGCTCCGCTTCTGCGATGAGTTGGTCCTCCAGCCGGCGGACTGTCTCGAGCGCATCGGGCATCGAGGCGAGGTCTTCCAGGGCGGCGAGCTTCTCGACCGCGTTCCGCAATCGGTCCTGCTCGGCCGGACTCAGCACGAGCAACCGGTAGAACTCGTAAAAACTCTTGCCCTGGTCTTGCTCACGGAGCTCGTCCTCGGAGTCAAGGACGAACTCTAGGATCCCACCCCGCGAAAGGCGCCGGCCCGCCTCGCGTTGCTGCACGCCGCGGGTGATCTCTCGGAACGACTCCTCCACCGACCGGAAGTCGCTAAGCAACTCCCTGATCAACCCCACCGCCGAGGCGAGACGCTCGCGGACCTGCCTTGGCCCAAGGGTGGGCAGGTCCCCATTTTCCTCGACCTGGGAAATCTTCTCCTCGAGGCGTTGCCGCTGTTCTTGGAGATGAGCCAGGCGTTCCTCCGGCGATTGGGAGGCGTCCGCCGCCAGGTCGCAGAGGGCGTCGAGGATCATCCGCAACCGCGACTCGGTGGCGACGAATCCAAGCTCCCGGTCGCGACTCCGCTGCAGAAACAGCAGCACCTGTTCGGCGTGCGGCGACAGCTGCAGGACCCATTCGCCACTACCGGCCTCCATCCGCCGTTCGAGCCAGTGCGTCTCGGGCGAGCACCAGTCGGTTAAATAGTCACGTGCCACGCCTGGCAGCAGCTGCGAGTCCTGCTCGTGCAGCTCACGTTGGAAGTCGGCCAGAGCCGCGTGCGCTTCTGAGAACGGAGAACCGACACGGCCGGCCTGCTTGAAGTGTTCGTCGAGGAAAGCCACGACGTAGGGCGCGTTGCCAGCCCGCAGCAGCCGGACCGCGGGAGACGAATCGAAGAAGACTCTGAGGTCTGCTAGGCGGGTGACGTTCAAGACAAGGCGACGGCGAAGTTGGCTGAAAGTAGAGACCGCACCCAGTCTGACTCACAGGCAACACGGAAACAACTACTAAGGAGGCCTTGGCGGGCCACTCCGTCACGGCTGGTAGGCAGAGTAGCATCCAACCACCCGATTCACTCATGCGGCAGTGGATTGAGTGGGGAAGGTCAAGTGTGCCATCAGCTTCTCAATCCCCACGCGTAAGAGCGACTAAGTATTCGTCAGCGCAAGCGAAGGAAACCTGGGCCGAGTTCATCCATATCCACACCGACAACCCTTTGGCACTGTGGCTTCTTCTCGAAGACACTCGTCACGAGACGTGTCCAACGGTAGACGTACATCTTAGCGCTCCAACACTTCAATTCGTAGCGGTCATCTACTTCTCTAGCGACACTTAAGCCCCAAAGATGAATGGGCTATGGCACAGACCGAGTTGATGCCATAGCAGATTCACGGGATCGAGCTTCCGATCGTCGACCTAGTTCGAGACCTTGACTTCAAATACCGCAGGGGGCTCAGCCAGGCCTCTACGGACGCCGACGTCTAAGTCGACCCGATAGTGTCACGGTCACCGAACCAGAATGCGTACGTTGAACGCTTGACCGGATAGAGCTGTGGCGAGTGCCTAAACCAGTTCTTCTCCTTCGGCATCGAGCATCACAACCGTCTCGCGAACTCAAACTAGGGATACTACCACTGGGCGCCGCCGCGTCAGCAGAGTGACAACAGACCAACGCTAGCCGTCTCGCCCGAGGTCGCCAATCCTCCGAGTAGCGGGGAGAAATCGTCTCCGGTGAGTGGCTCGGCAGCGTTCTTAAACGCTACAGACGCGGTGCGGCCTGCCAAGCCGTAGTCCAAAGGAGAGACTTCATCCCAGCCCCCCTCTTCACTGCCTTACGCTGCTGACAGGACACGCCCAACTACGTGACAATCGCCTCCACTGATAGTGACGCTTTGCAGCAACATTCAGCCTTTGCTCATCGGTCGTTCTTCGATGCCACCAATGTTGCATAGGACATCAGCGGACAATCCTGATGAACACCACGGTTGACGACACTCTCGCCTTCGCTATTTCAAGAACTCCCAGTTCTTATAGAAGATCCTTCGTACCGGCGAGACGGTCACTCGCACGCACCACACTGCAACTCTCAGCACGAACGGCGCCATCGATGGACGAAGGACATCCATGAACAAGCATAAACGCAACTCTTCGCCCTCGTTCACAGAGCGGTGCTGGAGTGTGTCATCAAAGATGAACAACCTACCGTCGGCCCAATAGTGCCGTGTGGGACCCACGTCAATATAAGCGTTGCGAGCACTGACATCCCCAATATTATACAACACTCGGACGGTTGCCCTCAATGGTCCGAAATGCAAGCTTGTCGATTGTCGGCCGTTGAAGACCGACACCCCGATAGTCTGAACAAACCGAAACCGCCTGCAATACGCTGGTAACTGGAGTGACGTAGGATAGTTACGGCCGTACCATCTGTACATAAGCATGCCTCGCTGCTGCTCCCCGACTAGATCAGACACTCGCGCGGCAAGCCCCTCACGCAATGCATGTTCGATAATGTAGTCGATTTCCTCGCGATACGCCTTTGGGAGTTGTTCAAATGTAAAAATACCTGGGTTGCGATAGGGAAGACAAAGTAAATCTAATGCAACGTTGAGAGGCGACAACGTCCAGGTAAGCAATCCGTTGCCAAAAAAATACCGATTGACTACGCCCCGCGACAGATTTCGGTTCCGACAGAGGTCCAGGACACCAAACACAACCAGACAGGCGAAGGGAATGGGAACAAACACAAGCGCCAGGATCGGGATGCAGGCCCGCTTGCCAACTTTACGAAATAGCGTCCAGCAATTTATCGCACTGCCAATCGAAGTCGGCGAGTCGATGCCATCACCTAACCGACCTTTAGCTTCATCTTGCGTATCATATTCTGCACCTCTGCATTCCTCGCTCATGACATATCCGATGCAATTGGTATTAGGCGAGATATAACAGTGCGGACTGAATGTGTGCAGGAGAGGAAAGCGATCGCACGCGACAATGAGGCTCCGCCAGAGATGCTTTCCCTACAAATGAGACTACAGCAGTAGCAACACCATGACGCTTTGCCTCAGGGACCTGCCCGATGCAACGGGCATCTACAGCAGGCTCAGCAGTTCAGGCAAGCATGGCTCTCCTCTGGATTGTGATGCGGCAAATAGCACAAGCTGCCTCTGCCACGCTTCGCTGAAGACGATGAGGTAATTCCCGCCGGATAAGGAACCAAGGCCACAGGAGTAAGCGATCCCCTAGCTGGCAGCAATTCATATACGTAGCAAGACGCCCGCCGAGACCAAAAGAAACTGCAGGTTCGCCATCGCATTAGCCCACGGATGATCAGACTGATATGAGCACGCGACGTTGGTGCAGTTGGGCAGCAGAACCTAGCACCCGCCCCACTATTCACACCGTAAGTGAGATCATTCTCTCTAGAAGAACAGGCAGAGACAGACGTGTCGCAATCTGGGCAACCATCGTACGGCACAGGCGCTGGAGGGACGGGGTGCGGATCGGGCTGATCGGTGTGATTGTGTAAAAGGCACCCGGAACACGTACGGCACACGAGTGCGGCTCCTCATGCGATGGTGAAACCAGTTCCACACGCACCCACACTTCTGACAGCGATCAAAGACAGTCGCCAGACAGCTGCAACCACAGTGCTAGAAGCACGACCGTCGGTGGAGCGTCTGCCTTCATAGGATCGCGATCCGTCACTTCGATTGCTTGTATGCATAAGTGGCGATGAATGCCTCGCACACAAAGTCGGCTTAATACAATAGGCCACACTTTAGCCTTAGTCTACACAAGAATCGCTCAGTCTGCCTCCAGTGCAGCGCAAAGGATCTACGGGTGTGACGCACCAGTTCGACCTAGGGATGAAGCACCTTGGGGCGTTCCTTAATCACAGACAGCCTTCAGTAGCGACACAGGCAGCTAGCGTCCGGGGGCCTCTAGCATTCCGGTATGCTTCTTAATCGCTCGCAGCATCACGTACACACTTAAGCTAGCCAAGCACACTAGAATAAGTCGCAACTCAATAACGAATCGCCTCTCCACCACCCAGTGCGCATAGGTGTGCACAACCGTCCAGCCGCAACCAATCCCTAAAATTCCAGTGTACTCCCTACGAAGCATCGCTTTGATAGAGAAGGGCAGACCTGGCGAGACCCATCTGCGATAATCCGGCCAGAAAGCAGGCGTCCGCCCCGCCCATTCGCGATAGATGTCGTCAAATCTGTCCAGCAAGAACTCCTCTTCAGCCAGCACTATCCGCTCATAATAGAGCCAAAACGCGAGAGTGAACGCCAAGATGTAACATAGCGCCGGGCAGAGCAATACAATCCCTAGCCACATAAAATAGTTACCGAGATACAGTGGGTTCCTGGTTATTGAGTATAGCCCTGTTGTGTTTAGACACTCTGCTTGCTGGCCTCTTGTATTGCGTCCTGACGTGCCATGCGGCGCGTGGCCAGCAACATAGCAACGCACGGCTAGGCCGCCGGACGCAATCGCAATGCACACACACTCCCACAACACCTGCAGACTATGGCTAGACATCGGCCATCTATAGAATTGCAAGTCGTACGCAAATGGCGCAATAGCGACAAATGGGAGATAGCTCCGCCATCGAAAAAGCCAGCGCCCCTGTGACGCCATTGTTTCATGAAGCATCTTAAAAAGAATGGATTTAAAGTGGAGCTGAGTGGTGCCGCCACCAGCTTCTTGAATAAGAGCATTGCTCGGAACTATGGCGTGATATGCACAGCCTTTGCTGGGCTCAGCATACCGCCGTGTATGGGTAGTTTCACGAGCTAGGTCTACCCAAAGAGTCGCGTCCAAATCACATCCGGACGCCTTATGCTCGCAGAGTCACTTAACTCCACAGCCTGCAGCGCATGCCAGGCGAAGGGCCGCCCCTCGCCTGGCATGCACGAAGGCGTGTAACTATCAATGGCTGTGCCCACCATGATCATGATGGAGCGACGCCGAGTAGGCCTTGCCTGCAATCTTGACGACAACCCTCACAACCGCATTATGTGAGTGAATGGCTTGCATCAATTCCGGGCTCACTATTGCGTACATGGCCGCAGGTCCACCACTTTGCCCCTCAGGATATAGTGGAACCAACTTGAACTGCTGTGGCTGCCCATCACTACGGACGTTCACGAGCATATGCGGCTCTTCGATTGCGACCAATTGCTTAGCAGCGCTATCGAGTAGCACGATCGTAACTTGACCTCTTTTTTCGTCGAGAACCAACTCTATGTGATAGTCCTCATCACCCATCGCGAAAATCGTTCCACCATGCGGGCCCTTCTCCGCGTGGTCATGAGCTTCATGGCTCTGGCCGTCGTGCAGCGCTGGGGCGGCTGACGTAGCCAGTGGGTAACATGCAACTAAGCCTGCATACAGCGCAGCGGAAATCATTAGACGCATACCGTTCCTCCGGTGCATCGAGTATGAGATAATGCTGCCACGGCCGTTACTAGCGAAGCCTAGCAACCACCTCCGTCACTTGACGGGGCAAATAGCTTACACGTAGGCGCCTCCAGAAGACGCCCTGGGGCAGAGAGCCCGGAAACCGCTTCAAATGCGCAAGAGCGTGCCGCGATCCAGAAGTGACTGCGGACCACCCCACACTGCAGATGGTTGGCAAGGGATTAGAAGGTTCTGCGAAGCATAAGCCCAGCCAAACAGTAGCGTCCTCACGATACACGCGCAATCAAGATCGTCCTGCAAGCTTGCTCTGGCCGGGAGGCATAGCGGACCTACCGCTTGACACTCCGGGCATCCGTCGCACGGCCTGCAAGGACTAGAGGTCGGCGGCCCGTGGTCATGGATGGCATCATCGAGGCCGCCATGCCCTGGGTGCCTAGCCGGATGCCCAGGGAATGCATCGACGTGACGGCACCCGGCGCTAGCCTGTTCCGACGCGCCCCCGTGAACGCAATGGCAGTCAACGGCAAGCTGTGGGTGCAACACCGTCACGATCAGGATGATTCTGGCTGCCATATGCATGTCAATATCCTTCACTCAATAAGTCGGGCTGTCAAGCCCGGTACTTTATACACTTCCTATCGCGGTACTAGGATGACTGGAGGCAGGAAGTCGCCTGGTAAGGCAGAAGCTCATAAGATTTGCACGCGTGAATCCAAATTAAATCTCTCGGCAAGGTTGCCTGCGAGAACCAACCCAACCCAAGTGGGCCTCTGCCGTCCGATACGATCCCCCCCTCTAAAGAACAACGCCGCTTTCCCATAGTATCTTCTCCGGGATGTCCGTGCAGTCAACCAACTGGCAAATGTCAATCTCAATGCTGCGCGACAAGTCTGTAATCGGCACATCGTTTGGCCCACCCTCGAATGGATTCTCTGAAAGCTCCCCGACGATCTCCAGTGCATAGAACACCCACGTGATCACTGCGCTGAACGGAATCGTAAGCCATACAAAGCGAGACCCTGCAAATTGCACAAATGCATCAAGGGCACCCGTCGATGCGTTATCGCTTAAGTGTTCCGCAATAATATGGTCACCTACCCTTTCAAACTCCTCCATGACGCCGTACGGGAGAAGAAGTATGAATAGCCAGACGAACACGTAATTTAAAGTTGCAAACTGACGGGGGTATGGGAAGTTTTTGATACGCTCGGATTTCCCTTGCAGTGCGTACAACTCGACAACCATACGCTCTATCTCCACATGCTCGTATGCCCCGAGCAGACCGGCCTTTCGAAGCTCGCGTAAACGCCGAGACTGTATACCAAGAATCTGAGTCGCTTGATTGGCTTTAGAGAAGATTTCTCCCAGTTCATCCGTCGGTATATATTTGGCAACAGCGCACTCCATTGGAATCTCGGATTCATGCAGACGGAAGGGCATTCCATGGAATCTGCGGTTGCCAGGTGAGGCTCGCTTGTTTTCCCAGGGGCGAACTGTACGCAACTGATACCTCAGTGCGGTGAGCCAACCGACGTGGCGGTAAACAAGCTCGCGATGCAAGTCAAGCAATTTGTCGCCCGGGATATCATCATGCCTGACAAAATCCTTGACCATGACAGTGAAGGAGCGGGATGCATTCACAATTCCGCCCCAAATCTTACGGGCTTCCCACATGCGATCGTATGAGGCGTTGTTCTTGAAGCCGACAATGAAAGCAACTGCTGTGCCCACGAGGCTAATGGGCAGCCATGGCACATGAAGCCACTTGCACCCAAGGATGTCGTACAGAGCGACGGGCACAAAAGCTAATGCAGTGAATAAAGCGAGGTGCCACCGTGTCCACAGCAGGATGCGACGAAGTGGGAGAGTTTTTCGGGTATACATCTCTTTCCTGACTCTCGTCAGTATCAACTGCCTCGGACATGCACCTGAGCATCGCTCTAGGGTACGAAACTACGCCGCAGCTCTCCTAAAGAAATCACGCCTGGGGCGTTTAATCGGCGAGACCGCCCGCTGCGCGACTGCTGCAGTTGAGCTATTGTCGGTAACAATCACCACAGTGTGACCCTTCTTGTGGAGATCGCCTAGTATGCGGAGCATTTGTCGCCGTACATCCGGGGGCAGTGCATTGTGCGGAACTTCAACAAGTAGCAGACGCGGCTTATGCACGATTGCTCGGGCCAATCCAACTTGCATTTTTTGCACCGAGCTTAGCTCGCAGTTTAGGTGGTCTGTGTGATAAGAGATTCCAACTTGCTGCAGCGCCTCTATCGCGAGGGCCCTGCGTTCCCATGCGTGTATGCCTAGTGGGATTAAGGGGGCCTCCACGCTGCGGCATGCCGAGATGCTTCCACGTAGGCCCATCGTGTGAGAGAAGCGTCCAATCTGCGTCATGCGAATATGCTGCAGCCTATGGTGAGGTACGTCGTACAGAGATACACCTTCGATCACGACTCGTCCCGCAGTCGGCGCGCAACCCCCACCCAGGATCGAAAACAGGAGCGTAGTTGGTGTGCCGCTAGGCTCAAGGATGGCCACGAATTCATTGGAGGCGATATCGAGACTCAACCCTACAAGCTCGCAAGTCAATGAGCCAGATTGCTCGAAGGCCTGTGTGAGGAAATGTATTTGATGCATAAGAGCGTCTCCGTGGGATGGTGGCGCAATGGTAATTAACCAATTAGTCGCAGCTAGGTGAGGTGAAGGCGTCCGTGCTGCGTCCACCCCGCGGGACAGGTACAAGTATGATTCTCAGTGGGCGTTTTTTGTCTTACGCGAGGCGTATTCCACAATTGCTTGCGGTAGCTATTGGGAGTAAATGAATGGGTAGCAGCAGGGTGCTGTTCCGAGTTCAGCTCTTGGGCTGGTACGCTAGCAACCGCAGCGCATTCACGACCACGACGAGCGTGCTCCCCTCGTGCAATGCGACCGCCGGTCCGATATTGAGACCTACAACTGTTGCGGGCACGAGGAAAGCAACCATGCCAAGGCTCATCCAGAGGTTCTGACGGATGATTTTGCGCGTGGCTCGGCTAAGTCCAATCGCTAGCGGTAGGTGGTCCAGGTTGTCGGCCATCAAGGCGACATCAGCGGTTTCGAGCGCGACGTCACTGCCGGCCGCCCCCATGGCGATGCCGACCGATGCCGAAGCCATGGCGGGAGCGTCGTTGACCCCGTCTCCCACCATAGCTACGCCCCCTTCGCTGCGTAACTTCTTGACCTCGGCGACCTTGTCATCCGGCATGAGGTCCCCTCGTGCTTCGTCGATTCCGACCTCCCTCGCAATCGCATCTGCGACTTGTTGGTTGTCTCCAGAAAGCATGACCATCCGCTCTATGCCCAGTGCCCGCAGCCGTGCGAGGGTCCGCTTCGACGCCTCGCGAGGCGTGTCCATCAAGCCGACTACGCCTAGGTAGCGGTCGCCACGCCGAACGACCATGGTTGTACGGCCCTCCCTCTCGAGCGACTCGACCGACCGAAGTACCGCGTCTGGAACCGGCGGCCCTCCGACCTCGGCAAACAGGTCGTCCTTGCCGATATGGACGGCGTCGCCCTCGATGTCCGCCTGGACGCCTCGCCCCGTTATGCTCCGCAACCCGGTGGCGTCGGGGATAGCTGACTCACCGATCCTGGAGCGCCCATCCCGGACCACGGCCCGGGCTAGTGGGTGCTTGCTCAGCTTCTCCACCGCGACAGCGGTCCGCAAGAGCTCGGCCTCTTCCACGCCTTCGACGGGGCAGACGTCGGTCACCTTGGGTTCCCCCTCGGTTAGGGTGCCTGTCTTGTCGAAGGCGATCGAGGCGAGTCCGCCAAGGCTTTCTAGCGGGCCGCCACCTTTAACCAAGACACCGCCACGGGCGGCTCTCGCTACACCGCTGAGCACGGCACTAGGGGTAGCGATAGCGAGAGCGCACGGGCTAGCGGCCACCAGCACCGCCATCGCCCGGTAGAACGATTCGCTGAAGCTTTCACTCAGCACCAGTGGTGCGAGCATCAAGAGCAGGACCAAGGCGCCCACCGAAGGCACAAAGTACTTCTCGAACCGCTTTGTAAACCTCTGGGTTGGCGAAACGCGGGTCTCAGCCTCACTGACCATCTCCACGACACGAGAGAGCGTGTTCTCCGCGGCGACCTTTGTAACCCGGACTTCGAGAGCGCCAGACTGATTGATGGTGCCCGCGAACACACGGTGCTCTGGAGGCAACGACTCCGGATCGGCCGCAGCTCTCTGCTTGTCAGCAACAGGTCGCTTGTCGACGGGCACACTCTCGCCAGTGATCGGGGCTTGGTTGATGCTCGACTCGCCCGCCACGACAAAGCCGTCTGCGGGCAGGCGTTCGTCGGGCTTAACGACGACCGTGTCTCCGACAACCAGCTCCTCCACCTGGACTTCCGACTCGATCCCGTCACGGCGGACGCGCGCCGTTTTTGGGGCGATTTCGGCTAGCGCCTCGATCGCTCGCTTGGCGCGCCCCATGGCGTACCCCTCCAGCGCGTGCCCGAGGCTGAACAGGAAGAGCAGCAAGGCGCCCTCGGCCCAGGCGCCCAGGACGGCCGCGCCGGCGGCGGCGATCAACATCAAGAAATCGATTTCGAATCGGCCGGCGCGGATCTTCTCGATGGCTTCCCGCACGGTGAAGAAGCCACCGAAGAAGTAGGCTACGGTCAGTGTGCTGACCGAAACCCATCCCGCCACGGTCGTAGTATTCTCAAGCTGCCAGCCAATCAGCAAAAAGAAGCCGCAGAGTGTCGCGAACACCAGCTCGGATTGTTGCCCAAAAGGGCCGCTGTGATCGTGGCCGTGCTCCGAGTGGTTGTGTGCGTCGCCGTCGGCCTCACCGTCTCGTCTCCTAACCGTGGCGGTATGCGTGTCCGACCAACCGGCAAGAGCTTGCAAGATCTCGGGGGCTTCGGTGATCTGTCGATCGAACTCGACACGCAAAGCGCCTTCCGCGGTCACAGCGGCCTCTAGTACACCCTCAATGCGCAGCAATCGCGATTCGATTGCGCTTGCTCGCCGCGTGTGCATTGGCTTCAACTGCCGGTAAAGATGGCCGAAACGCTCTCCAAGTTGCATCCCAGCCCGATTAGCGAATTCACGTACCTCGGCAAGCGACAGCACGCGGGGGTCGTAGTGGATGCAGAGTTCCCCGCCTGCTCCATCGGGCGAATCGACAACATGGCTGGAGGACACTCCCCTCTTGGCTTCTAACAATTCGACCAGCCGGCTGACGCACGCATCGTGGTCGTCAGGAACGTACGGCAGTGCAAATTGAATCTGGACCCGGGCCTTCTCTAGCATCGTCCGTCTCCTGCGTGACTTATCGTCCTATCGTGTCTCTTGAAGCAAGGACCGAAGGAGCGGTCCCGCAGCCCCGTCACAGCTCCAGCACAGTCAGGTAGCGTCTGTCAGGAGATGCGATAAGCATAAGAACGGGCTTTTCGGGCGGCAGGTCCTTGGTTGTTCGGTGGAAGTCATCCGGGTTCTCAATGTCGTGGTCATTGACGCGGACAACTAGCATCCCAGCGGCGATCCCGTCCTTGTAAGCGACTCCGCGAAGCTCCACTTCAGTGATGAGCGCCCCGGTGGTCGTGGGCGGGTAGCCCAACAGCCTCGCCGTGCCGGGCGTCAGCGGGCCGACGCTCATACCTAGGAGCTCACAAAAACCTTGGAGGGACGCGCGACCTCTTCGCTCCAGCCGCTTGGCGTCGCTTGCCGTCGGTGGAGAGTTCATGGGCACCCGCAAGTCTTCGTGTCGTCCCTGTCGATAGACGGTCAGCTGGCGCGACTGTCCGGGCAGGACCCCTTCGACAACTTGTCGTGGAGGCGAGCCCGCATCGATAGGCTGACCGTCTACGCGCGTTATAAAGTCACCCACCCGTAGGCCGGCCTCCGAAGCCGGTGTGCCCTCCCCCACGTAGAGCACGTAGAAGCCGCCCGCCTTAGGGAGGTTGAGGTGGCTTGCTTGGAGGGGCGAGATAGGCTGCAAGTCACATCCCAGATCGAAATGTTCACGCGATCCCTCCTTCATCAGATAGTCCGCGGCTTGCTGTGCTTCCTTGATAGGGATTGCCAACCCAACGCCTTGAAAGCCGTCATCGACACCGATGCTGCCCGAGAGCATTCCCACGACTTCTCCTTGTAAATTGGCTAGCGCTCCTCCAGAACTGCCGGGGTTCGATGAGGCGTCGCTCTGGATCAACGGGACGGCGTTCAGGGGAGTGTTCCGCCTAGGCGCAGCGACTGTCCCTACACTAACCGACCTCTCCAGGCCGTAGGGATTCCCGACGGAGACCACCCAGTCTCCCACCTCCACCCCATCGGAGTCGCCCAGCTTTGCCACCGGTAAATCAGTGTTCACAGGAAGCAAGAGAACCGCTACGTCGCGGTCGGGGTCCGAGCGGATCTCAAGCGGCTCATAGCGACGCCCGTCCGGAAGTGTGACGAAAACGACATCTGCCCGCGCCACGACGTGATGGCAAGTGAGGACCACCCCCGATCCATCGATGATGACCCCAGAACCACGCTCGTCGCGGGGCGCCGATGACGGCTCGAACGGCGGGGACGAGGACTGGCCGTCCGGGCGTTCTCCATGATGTGAAAGGTTCCGCCACTGGGGAGTTTCACGCGGCCCCCTCAGGGTCTCGACCAACACTACCGATTGCGTGACCCCCTCTGCGGCGCGACGGATCTCCCGGGAGAAGCCCCTGGCGTGAGAGACCTCGCTCTCCTTGGCAGTACGGGCAGGCTCTTCCGCGGTTGCTCGTTGCAGCAAGAGCGACGCGGCCACGGCCGCCACCGTGAGAGACCTGAGAAGCTCTTCTATTGTCGTTCTATTCATCCCTGACGCTCCGTTTCCTGAGGTCTTTGGCGTAGAAATGGCGGCTGCGGAAAACCGTGGAAGCTAGGCCTTCGCTGCCACGCCTTCCCCGAGGCATTTGTGGTTGCATCCAACGCAACGTGTCAGTGGTCGTGATCGTCGTGGTCGTGGTCATGAGCCACCACGCCCCGAAACTGCTTGCCGCCGATCGTCACGACGAGTTGCGCGTCGGCGTGCTCGTGATCGAGTTCTTCGGCAAGGTCGGGGTCGCCAGAGGCGAAACGCGACGATTGCCCGGGGGGATCGCCGGCGTCGGGACTGGCGGGCAGGCCGAACTGCTCGGATTGCCCGTCGTGGCTTAGGTTGATCGTCAGCTCGGCGGCGTCGGTAGGTACGGCCACTTTTCCAGCTGCGTCCAGGAGGTACACCGTGACCGTCCCGGCGTGCTCGTCGTGCACTAGTTCGGCGTGGTACTCCTCTTCGCCAAGCTCGATAAGAGCCCCGTGATGCGGGCCTTCCTTCGGGTGCTCGTGTGAATCGCCCGAGGCGGCGGCTTGCGGCGAACTCTCGTCGCTCGTGCCTTGGCCGCACCCGCTAATCGATACGGAGAAGGCGAGTACTAAGTACGCAGCCTGTGCCGATATTTGGGAGCAGATCTTCATGTTGACTTCCTTTAAAAACAACTTTTGAAAACAGCAGGGGGGTTCGATTCGCGGACTCACCCTTTGAAGGGGCGGCTCTCTCTCAGTTCTCTTCTTCCTCAACCGCTAACACGACTTGCCGCTGGCCGACTTGTACGACCCGCTCCGCCGCTCGGACGCCCAGCGACCAGAACAACGCCGGCCGTACTAAGAACTCCAGCAGCGTGCTCGTGACCAACCCGCCGATGATGACGGTCGCGACGGGATAAAGGATCTCCTTTCCCGGATCGCCCGCCGATAGGGCCAGCGGGATTAGGCCGATGCCCGACGTGAGGGCGGTCATGAGGACCGGCGCAAGCCGGTCTTTGCCGGCCCGCACCACCATATCCCGGGACCACGACTCGCCCTCGTATTTCACCAGGTGCAGGTAGTGATTGATCAACAGGATCCCGTTGCGAGACGCAATACCGCACAGCGATATGAACCCCACCATACTGGCGATGGTGAGCGTCTGGCCGGTTAGGTAGAGCGAGGCGACGCTGCCGATGAAGGCCATCGGAAGGGCCACCATGACCTGTAGGGCCAGGTTGGCGGAGTGGAAAAGCTTGTAGAGCACTAGAAACATTGCGACGAGCGAGACACCGAACAGGACCGCGATCATCCGCGACGCCGACTTCTGGCTCTGGAACTGCCCCCCGTACTCGATGAAGTAACCAGTCGGCAGCTCCGCAACGATGGGACGCAGCTCCCGCTGGATATCCCCCACCACATCGACAAGGCCTCGTCCCGAGACATTGCACTGCACAACGATCCGGCGGCGCACCTGCTCGCGGTTGATAGTGTTGGGGCCCGCGGCCTTGTAGATGCGGGCCACATCCTCGAGCTTGACCGTGCCGCCCTGTGGCAACTCGATCCGCAGCCGCCTCAACGCTTCGACGTCTTCCCGCGAGTCTTCGCCTAGCCTCACCAGCAAGTCGAACGTGCGTTGGCCGTCGAGCACTTCGGAGACTACCTCTCCCTGCATCGCAGTCTCGACAAACTCGTTAACGTCCGCACGCCGCAGGCCGAACATCTTCAGCCGCTCGCCGTCCGCCTCGATGCGGAGTTGCGGGATAATGACCTGCTGCTCAACTTGGAGGTCGCGGACGCCATCGACGCCGGATATGGCGGCGCGTACGCCTTCGGCCTGCCGGCGCAGCTCGTCCAAGTCGTCTCCGTATAGCTTGATCGCGACCTGGGCCTTGACTCCGGACAGCATGTGTGAAATTAGGTGCGCCAGGGGCTGCTCGACGGAGACAACGATTCCTGGAATCTCCGCTAGCGCTTCGCTCACCTCTTCGATGACCTCCTCTCGCGACCGCTCTGAGTCGGGCCTCACCGTTGCGATCACTTCCGTGACATTCACGCCTTCGGCGTGCTCGTCTAATTCCGCACGCCCCGTTTTACGTACAAACGTCTTGAGGTCATCGAAATCGGCGAGCCGCTCCTCCACTTTCGTCGCGACTTGGTTCGACGTCGCGAGCGATGTCCCCGGAGGCAAGAGCACGTTTATCTGCACCGCCCCTTCATTGAACGGCGGCAAGAAGTCGCTCTCCAAGCGAAACATCGCCCAGCCTGCGACCGAAGCCGCCGCTACGGCTAGGACCAGAACCAGCCAAGAGAGACGCAGGCTGGCCCGGATGACGACGTCGGCGACGGCCTTGAGCCCCCTGAGCACCAGCCCGTCTTTCTCCTCTGCGGCATCCCTCCCGCCGCGGAGCAGCCAGTAGCTAAGGACCGGGGTGACTGTCAGGGAGACCAGCAGAGACGAAACGAGCGAGACGATGTAAGAAACACCCATTGGGCGGAACAGCTGGCCCTCCATCCCTGTGAGCGCGAAGAGCGGTACGAACACGAGCACGACAATCAATGTGCCGTAGACGATCGAGTTGCGGATCTCGACGCTCGCCTGAAACACCACCAAGAGCGGGTTCTTCGGCGATGGCGAAGTCCGGTTTTCACGCAGACGACGGAAGATGTTCTCGACGTCGACGATCGCGTCATCGACAAGTTCACCGATAGCGACCGCCAGGCCGCCGAGAGTCATCGTGTTGACCGAGAGGCCGAACGCAGCAAAAACGATCGCCGTAATGGCGATAGACAGGGGGATCGCGGTGAGAGTGATCAGAGTGGTCCGGAGGTTCATCAAAAATAGGAATAGGATGACCACGACCAGGATGCCGCCATCGCGGAGCGCCTCAAAAACATTCTCAATGGCCAGATCGATGAACTCCTTCTGTTGGTAAAGCCCGGGCAGGACCCGGACGTCGCTGGGCAGCGACGGAGCCATCTCCGCTAGCGCCTCGGTTACTTTGTCCGTGACGACCCGGGTGTCCGCCTGGGGCTGCTTGAGGATGGTCAGGACGACAGCCGGCCCGCCGGTCATCTGGTCGGCCTCGTCGCGTTGGAACGCCGCGCTGTCTCCCCGCTTGACCTGCGGGCCTTCGACAACGTCGGCCACCTGAGACAACGTGACGGATTGGTTGTCCCGGTGTTTGACGACCACGCCCCCGATCTGCTCAACCGTCCTAACGCGTCCGAGCGACCGGACCAAAAACTCGTTGGGGCCCTGCTCATCGAGGTAGCCGCCAGCGGTGTTCTGGTTGCTCTCTTGAAGCGCACGCTTCACCTCGTGGAGCGTCACGCCGTACCGCAGCATGAGGTCGGGGTTGACCAACACCTGAAACTGCTTCCGATCCCCCCCCATCACGATGACCTGGGAGACGCCCTCGATCGTCAGGAGCCGCTGCCGGACCACCCAGTCCGCCAGGGTGCGGAGCTCAAGCGGGCTCGTGTCTCCCTCGGCGGTCATCCCGAGTATCATGATTTGGCCCATAATCGAAGAGATGGGCATGAGCTGGGGCTTCACGTTAGGCGGTAGCCTGTCGTTAGCGAGCGCCAGTCGCTCGGCGACGATCTGCCGGTCGTTGTAGATGTCGGTTCCCCAATCAAACTCGGCGTAGATAACTGACAGCCCGATGCCGGATGACGTGCGGACGGCCTGTACTCCCGTCGCACCGTTGAGCACGGTTTCGATTGGGAAAGTGACGAGCGTTTCAACCTCTTCCGGAGCCATACCTGGCGCCTCGGCCATGACCACGACCCGTGGGCGGTTGAGGTTGGGGAAGACATCGATTGTCAGCCGTGAGGCTTGCCAGGCTCCGTACCCCACCAGGAACATCGCCAGCGCGGCGACGAGCGCCCGGTTGTGGAGCGAGAATCTGATAATCGCGTTGAGCACGGGTGTAGTCCTTCCCGATCAGTGGTTGTGGCCTGCGTGGGGGTCGATCGCGCCGCCCGACTTGTTCTTGAGCGCGAGGTGCATCTGGTAGGCGCCATCGCCAGCGATGACGTCACCACTGAACACCGCCCCGTCGTTGGCGATCACCACCGCGTTCTGATCGCGGTAGCGGATGTGGACCGGCACGCGCTCGAAGTGGTCGCCGTTCTGGCGGTAGACATAGGCTTCAGCGCCCTCGTCGACCACCGCCGTAGTCGGCACAACAATCTGGTTCTCCCAAGTCTCCACCGGGATGCTGAGTTCCATTCTCTGGCCGGGCTTGAACGCCCATTCGAGGAACCTCGCCCCGCGGGGACCGGTCTTGTCCAGGGCGATTCGGTTCGGCAGCCGGACGTAGACCTTGAAGGCCCGGGACTCCAGGTCGATCCCCCCAGCGACGTAGAGGATTTCAAGGCCGGTGGGTTGGTCGCCCGAGGAGGTCCGACCAAGCTGCTTCGCCTCCACGGGGAGACCCGCCTCTGCGGCGTGTCGGATCGAAGCGGCGTCGTCTTCGAAGGCCAACGCCTCGATCAGAAGCTCGCAGTGGTCGCTGAGCAACGCAAGCTCACGCCCAAGGTTGACATGCTCCCCCAGCGCGACGCCGAGGTTCTGCACGGTAAAAAGATGGGGTGACTCGCAGGACTTGTCCGTCGCCGAATGGGCGGGCGCCCGAACCACGATCTCCCGGAACATCCGCCCGGAGCGACGGACCTCTTCGACTTGCTCTTCGGTGAGTCCGTGCAGCAGCATGGCTTGGCGAGAAGCGTCGAGCGCTACTTGTAGCCGGTCTTGCTCGTACTCTTGTTCGAGTATCCGCTTGCCAGCTACGACGCCCTTATCGAGTGCGCTAAGTCGTGTAAGTTCTCGCGCAGCTACTCCGAGCTTGGAGAGCGTTTCGAGGAATTCACGCTGCGCCGAGACGAGTTCTTCGTGGGTGAGTCGCATGCGGAACAACTTCTGCCCGGCCTCGACGGCCTCCCCCTGCGAGACGAAAACTTCCTCGATTACCCCGGTCAGGGGCGCCGTGATGTGGACCTGCGACCTGCCCGGCACTTCGACCACCACGGACGGAACGTTCAGACGACGCGCATACGCGCACGGCTCGACGGTGAACGGCTCGAATCCGATGTTCTCAAGCCCACTCGGGCTCAGCTCGATCGACGACGCTTCGCTGTGCCCGGCATGATCGTGGTTATGGCCCTCGTGGGACTCTTCTGCGGGCGATCCCGCAGGGCCTTCACCCACTTGTTCCACGGGGTTCAGCCGCGAAATCCAGGCGTCCTTGGTCCACATGGCCGCCGCTCCTGCCGCCAAAGCCGCAACAGCAATGACGGCATACAGCCATAGCTTTGTGTGGTTTCTTGTCGACATCACTGCGCTCCAGGAAGCACTGCTACGCAGCGGCGCATGCGCGCCGGGCAGACAGGTGCATTGGTCGGGCTGTTCTCCTCGGCGGTCGGACAACCTGACGAGGGTTGTGCGCCGAGAACCCGTGGTACGAAGCAGGCAAACGCCCGCTACATTGAACCCGTAGAGGGGGCTCAGATAAGAAGCACGCTCTTGGCGAGGTGCGTGCGCACCGGTAACGGTGGGGGCCCACAATTGGCGAATCGCCATTCAAGATGGCATTGCCGGACTCTCAAGTCGATCAAGAAGTCGGAGGTCGCCACCCAAGCGTTGAGCCCGGGCTGAGGCACGTCGGCAAGCTCTAACCCCGCCTCGGAGGGCAGCCAATTGCACTGCTCTCCGTCGCACCCATCGCGAGGGACGTCGGAATCGTGCCGTCCCTCACCCCCCGTGGTTCTGGTCGGGTCCTTCTCTTCGGTTGAGCAGACACCGTCGTCGAGAGCATGAGTGTGAGTGTGAGCGGCCGCCCCATCTTCAGCAGAACTCGCGTGAAGGCAGCCCTGATCGCACGATGAATCTGCGGCATGCCTATGGTGAGCACAACATCCCATCAAGGCGTGCATCAAGACGGCGATAGCGACAACGTGACGAATGCTAAGCTCAGTAGAGAGGCGGCGGACCGCAGGAATGATGGCCGAATAATGGGCCGGATAACAGATTTTGAAGTATACGTCGTGTTTTAATATGGGGCAATTGCGGCTTGCCACTGCAGCCTAACGTCACTCGAAGTCACAGGGGGGCGTTGGCAAGACTCCCGTCCAGCATCAGCCCGTCGATTAGTAGGTAGCTCTGCCAAAGCTCCCCCAGTGCGTCCAAGTAGGCGAGGTTCGCCTGTGAGTACGTTTGCTGGGCGGCTAGCAAGTCGAGGTAGCCCACTTCCCCCTGCTCGTATCCCTTCCGGACCAGGTCGAGTGTTCTCTGCGAGCGGGGCAGAATGTCGGCGCTGTATTTCGCTGTGGTGACCTGAGCGTCCGCGTAGCTGCGGAAGGCGTCCGCCAGGCGTTGACTTAGATCCTGCTCGACTCTTTGGATGTTCCTCTCGGCCGCGGTGACTTCCGATTGAGCCTGGCGGATCCCCCCCTGGTTTCGGTTCCATAGCGGGATCGGCATGCCAACCTGCACACCCGCGATCGTGTACTCCGATGCGGCGTCATACTGCACGCTGATCTGGGTGCTAATGTCGGGCACAGCCTCGACGCTCGCCCGATTGAGGGCGCGCCGAGCTCGCTCCATCTCCGCCAGGGCGCTGGCGATCTCTGGGCTCTCAGCTTGCAGCCTTGCGAGCTGTTCCTGCCAGTTCAGTTCTGTAGGCAGTCTGGTGACGTCTCCTTCGAGGTCCTGTTGCGGCAACTGTGGGCCGCCAACCACAGCTGAGAGACGGCGCCAGGCCTGTTCCTGAGCGTTCCTAGCCGTTTGCAAGAATACGTGCGAGTTTTCTTGCCTGATCTGGGTTTGTAGTAATCCCGCTACCGGGATCTCCTCCGCATCAACGAGCGATTTCGAAGCGTCGGCCGCATCGGTTGATACCTGCAACAAATCCATGGCTAGCTCGACGCGACGCTGCGCGAGCAGCGCTTGGTAGTACGCATGCCGAGTGTCGGTTAGCACGCGTCGCTGCGTCGCCACGAGCTGCTGCTCGGCCCGTGTGATCTCGGCGGCGACGACCGCTCGATCGCGCTTCAACTTGCCCGCAGTAATGAATGTTTGCCCGACGTAACCACCTTGCTGCCCCCCGCGTCCATCATTGCCAACTTCACCCGCGGTATAGCCGGCGGTCGGGTTGGGAGGGAGCCCGGCCTGGACCCATTTCCCCCGTAGGGCGCGTAGGCGCGCCGAAGACTGGGAGACGGCTGGGTTGTTGGACAAGGACATCTGCTCAAGGGTCTCGAGACTAAGCCCCTCGCCCTCCGCCAGCGGCGCAGGCGCAGACAGCTCTTCCGCCGCTGCGGCGTCTCCCTCCAGGCTCGGTGGCAACGCGAGATCGACGTTGTCGCCCTCTACCTGCGCGTCGCCCTCCTCTTGATATGCCGTGGTGACAACTCGCTCGGAGTCGCCGCGCGGTGGGGAGAACTGGGGTCCCCGTGCGAAATCGCGAGGCCCGGATGCGCAGCCGGCTGTAACCAGCAGCATGGTCGAGATCGATCTGGCTATTAGGCGACTGGTCATACTTGACCTCCTTACCTCTGTTATCGGCGCCGCCAAGACCCTGCGGCCACCGTGTCCTATTAGGCTTGCCGCAACGCGGGGACAATTTCGGCCCGAGCGGCGTGCCAGCCGGGCGCAAAGCCAGCGAGGATGCCCACGACGATAGAAACAGCAACCCCTTGAACCGCGAGAGTTGCAGAGGGCTCGAACGCGATTGTCACCCCTTCGGCGGCGACGGACATTCCCGTCGATGAGAGCACCAGCACGCTCCCGGCAACCCCGAGGACGCCGCCCAAGGTGCTGAGCACGACGCTTTCAATCAGCACGAGGCGAAATACACGCAGTGGTCTCAAACCGAGTGTCTGCAGCACCGCGTGCTCTTTGATGCGGTCCTGGACCGACATGACGGTTGTCGTCGCAACAAGTGATAGCACGAGGCCGACGCAGGCGTATCCAAGCCAATGAACAAACCCAATCAGCTCGGCCAGGTCGCCGAGCGTGTCGGCCTGGAACATGCCCTTCGTCCGTGTCGTCGTCGACACCGGGCCGGAGCGGAACGCTTGGTCGATCTTTGCGGCCGTCTCATCCGGGTCGATCCCGTCGGTGAGGTGGACCTCAAGTTGCGTAACCGTGCCTACGTCGTTTGCGCCGCGGGCCCGTTGCAGGAACTCCAGGTGTGTGTAGATGAGGTTGTTTTCGGCGGCGACGGACGACCGAAAGACGCCCTTCACGACGACCGAAACGTCACCGATGGTGAACTTGTCCCCCTCGGCCAACCCCCGACGTGCCGCGACGTCCGCTCCCACAAGCGCTCCGTCGTCTTGCTGGGTGAACTCCAGCATGCTCCCCGAGGCAAGCGAAAGGTCCCTGGCCGTCGAGAGCTTCTCGGGTGGCATCCCTTGGAAGACGATCGCGTCGAGGCTTGCCCGGCAGTTGTTGGTGAAGACCTTAATCGGCACCACCTCGCGCACCCCGGGGGTCTTGGCGATCACGTCGCTGTAGTCCTGCGGCAAGCGGCTACTTTGCGGGCAGAACCGGTTCTCCTGGAAGACGATCAGCGTACGGTCGGCGCTGGCGTCGTTGGTGAGCGCCAGCAGGCCCTGTTGCACCGAGCCAATGAAGCAGAACACCAGTAACGCGACCGTCGTGCCGCTCACCGTTAGCAGCGTACGCGCACGGTGCCGCCAGAGGCTCTTCAGCACGTAGGGAACGAATCTAAACATTACTAGGCCGTCCTCAGGTGAGTGGATCTCGTCTCCTTCCCGTTTTCCAGCAGCCGGCCTCGCTCTAGGCGGATCCGACGCTTTGCCCGCGCACCCGCGTCGGCGTCGTGTGTTACCATCAGCAGCGTCATCCCGAGCTCGTCGTTGACGCGTCCGAGCAGTTGGAGAATCTGCTCGGTGGTTTCGTCGTCGAGGCTGCCGGTTGGCTCGTCGGCGACGACAACCGTCGGGTTTGCTACGATCGCCCGGGCGATGCCGACTCGTTGCTCCTGCCCGCCCGACATCTGACGCGGGTAGTGGGTGGCGCGCGACGTGAGGTCGACGGCCTCCAAGGCGATTTCGACGCGCTTGCGCCGCTCTGACGCCGACATCGGCAACAACAGCAGCGGCAACTCTACATTCTCGTACGCCGTCAACACCGGGATGAGGTTGTGCGTCTGGAACACGTAGCCGATGTGCGCCGCCCGCCAGTCGGCCAGCTTACCTCGCGACAACTTCGTGATGTCAATGCCCGCCACGCTGATCTCGCCCGAGGTCGCCTGATCGATGCCGGCAATCAGGTTCAGCAGCGTGCTCTTACCCGAGCCGCTCGCGCCCATCAGAGACACGTAGTCGCCTTGCTCGACCGTCAGGCTGACGCCGTCCAGCGGACGGATTGTATCTTCGCCGTTGGCGTACTCTTTCGTGACATTTGTCACTTCCACTAGGGACATACGGTACCTCCTACTTCGAATAGCCGTTTGTATCAGCCACTTGCGCAGTTTTCGCAGAGCCGCTGCCGGGCGGCGACCACCGGGCACCCGGGGACCGGTCTTCTCCGGTCACCTTCACACGCATGCCGTCGGACAATGAGTCTCGACCACCGACAACCAGCTTGTCCGTGGGCACGAGCCCGCTGACGACCTCCACCAACCCTCCCTCGGTAGCCCCACGCCCGACCTCGATGGTCCTCCGTTCGGCCAGACCGGTGGTCAGGTTCGCGACCCAAACCGTGGCTGTGCCCTCCGCGGAGCCGACGAGGGACTGGGGAACAAACATCCGAAGCGGCGAATCCCTCGGCCCCTCTGTTGCGACCGGCGAGGGAGGAGCCACGAACGTGACTTTCGCGAGCATTTCTGGTTTGATCAGCAAGGGCGGGTCCTGCACAGCCACCTTGACCTGCAGCGTGTTCTTCTGGATGTCCGCTTGCGTGGTGACCGAGATGACCTCGCCCGCAATGGGGTCGCGTAACGCCGCGGTCGCGATCTGCGTCGGCTGGCCGACCTGCACCAGGGGAACATCCTCGAGTCTTACATCGACCCGCACCTGTAGACGCTGCGGGTCGTAGAGCCCCACAACGGCGTTCGACGCCTGCTGCGAGGACATGCCCATCCCCGAGAGCCACTGACCGGGTCGTGCCTCCAGGCTTAGAACGCAGCCGTCAATGGGCGACCGCACTGTCATCCGGTCGAGCTGCAGCTGCGCCGCCTCCACCGCAAGGCGACTCTGTTCGACGCGGGAGTGGATGATGGTCAGCATCGCTTTCGCATCGGCCACCGCCCGCTTCTCCTCGGTAAGCAAGGACAGTTGATCGGCGATCGCGGCCCTCTTGCGTTGCAGGGACTCCAGCTGTGACTCGAGCGTCGGTCGCTTGGCGACAAGGGTTTCAACTGCGTTGTTGGCCGTCGCCAGCTCGGCGCGGGCCTCTCTCAGCACCCGCCCCGTGACCGCCTCGCCGGCCGATTCTTTGCGCCGAAAGTTCTCGGCGGCCAGTGACCGTCGCGTCTCTGACGCCTCGATGGCGAAGGGGAGGTTCTCAAGCTCCCGCCTCGTCTGGGCGAGCAACGCGTCGGCATCGGCTAGCGCCGCTTGCAAGACAACGGGCCTCTCGAGGTTGGTTTGAGCGGCCACCAGCGCGGCTTCCGCGCGGGCTAGCTCGCCCTTCTGCATCTCGAGACGAGCCTCCGCCTCCGCCAGGGCGAGCTTTGCGTCGGTGTCGATCAGCGTCGCCACGGGCTCGCCCTCCTTCACCCGCTGGCCCTCGACGACGTGCAACTCGCGGATGACGCCCGGGGCGAGCGAAGAGGCCAGCACGGGGGTTGGGCGCGGCTCGACCCAACCGGCGGCTTGGAACAGTGGGGCGCCTTCCTGCTTGACCTCCGCCTTGGTGACAACCACTGGCGTGACGGTGACGGCCTGCGCCGGGAGGAAACTCTCACGAGCCGCCCAGCCGAATAACCCAATGAAGCCTGTAATGATCGCCAGCGGCACAACGTAACGCGTTAGCCACGGGCGTCTCGTCTTCAGTCGAGCCGCCTTCGCGCCGCCGCGATCGACGGCCAGCTGGCTGAGATCGAGTTGTAGTGATTGTTCTGACATCGGGTCTCCGTCTGATCGTTCCCTAACGCCTCTAGATTGCTTTGATCGCTTCGACGACCGGAAGTCGCATCGCCTTCGCCGCCGGGGGGAGGGCCCCCACGACTCCCAGCAACGCTGCGACCGCGCAAGCGACCGCAACACCGACGCTGTCGACCCGCAGCATGAACGCGCCCATCGTGAACCGCACCGCGGCGCCGTCGACCAGCAAGAGCCCTAGAACGCACGCCGCGAGGGCGGCGGCGCAGGCGAGCAGGGTTGCTTCCTGCACTAGCGTGAGCAGGATCGCTCGGCGTCGGTAGCCCATCGCTTGCAGGGTCGCCAGCTCTCGCACGCGGCCGACCACAGCGCCGTACATCGTGTTCAAACCCGCGAACACCCCGGAACCGGCCACCAGGGCGACTACAACCCAGCCCAGCATGCGAACCGGCTTGTAGTGCTTCTGCAACGCGGCGTAGTACGCGCTCTCCGAAACGGCCCTCAGCTCCAGATCGACCCGTTCTCGGCAGAACATGTCGACGTCGGCGGCCTGCTGGGGCGAATCCATCCCAACAGCGACTAAGCTGAGGTCTTGGCGCTTGAGGGTCGTCTGAAGGTCCGCCAGCGGCGCCCACACCTCCGACTCGAACGCCGACCCCGCCGCTGTAAACCGCCCGCTAACGGTCCACGACCGGCCGTCGAACGAGACCTCACTACCAATCGCCAGGTCCTCTTCGTTAGCGCCCAGCTTCGAGTGGGCAAGCCGCCCCACCAAAACTTCACCCGCCTGCGGCCAGTCGCCCTCCACGATCTGCACGCGGTCGCGTACGAGGGGCGCTCTCGTCGTGACCCCCCTGACCAACCCCATGCCTGGCTCCTTCATGCCGGGCGCGGTGATCCGCGTGGCGAGATACAACTCCGGCGAGACGTACTCGACGCCGTTGGCCACACGGACCCCGTCCACACTCGCCGACAGCAACGAAGCGGTGCTGCCGGGGATCGACGAGTTCTCAACGTCCGCGGCTGACGACAGTGAGTAGACGAGCACCACGTTGGGGTTGCCGGTCGCGGCTAGAGACTTCTCCAGGCCGCGTATGAACCCGACCACCACGAGCACCAGCAACACGACGATCGTCAGTCCTCCAAATGTGAGCACGCTGCGGGAAGGGCGTCGGAGCAAGTTCCGCACGCCGTAGTCCCACGGAAGTAGCTTTGTTACGAGCAAGGCGATGGTCTCCCGGTGGCGGGCGCGGCGGACGCCCTTAGTTGCGAATAAAGACGTGGTTGACCAGCATCGAGAAGTTGCCGCTCTTGTCCTTCTTGGCCGTGCCCTCGACGACGACCATGTCGGACTCCTTCAATCCGAGCAACTTCCGTGTATCGACCGGAACCACTTGCCCGCTGGCGTCCACGACCTTCACCAGCGTCGTACAAGCCAGGCGTTCGGTGGCGCAGCAGTCGCCCGTGCAGAGCTCGCCCTCGGCCGATTCCTCCCCTTCGGCGACGACGCTCATCGAAGCGTCGAGCACCATGAAGGCGGCGCGGCCCTCGATCCACGGGTTGGCCGAGCCGCCCACACGACCGACCAGCACCAGGGGAACGCCGTCCTCGGCCGCCTCGCGTGCAGCGATCACGCCCACGGCGCCGTCGGGCTCTTCGCTGAGCAGGAAGTCACTCCCCTTTATGCCAGAAGGTGCGGTTGCCTCGGCGGCCGGGGCGCTGCCACAACCTGTCAGTGAAGGCAAAGCCGGCGCGACCGCGATCAGTGCTAGGAAAGTCCACCTCATCTCTGGAATCCTCCAAGTACAGGTTGTTGGGCTTGATGGCTGGGCTTCGGAGCGGCTTCGACCGCCCAGGAAATCGACAGAGCGCCGTAGTTGCCACGAACCGCGACGGGGCGTTCATTCGCTGCCAATACCGCCTCGACGACGAGCCATGGAGAGACCGGCTCTCTCGCGTTCGTCTCGACAATCAAGGTCTCACGCTGCATGTCGACGCTCACCTTACTGACTCCCCTCAGGGCATATAGCTGGGAGGCGATCTTCTGAGCGCATCCGTTGCAGTGGAGGTTGTCGACCACGACGTGCTGCGTTGAGCCCATCTGCTGGACGGCGCGCAGCTCGTGCTCACTCTCGGGTCGAACCAACCGATACGCGGCGGTCGCGGTGCTCAACTCCGTCGGGCCCCCGTCTCCTTGCTCGGTGGCTTGCCAGACCCTCCCCAGCGTCGAGGCGCTTGGGGTCGGCAGCGTCACCGTCACGGTGCGCGCCGGGATATCCACCTCTACCGACCTGACTCCTTTCAGTGTGTAGAGCTGTCCGGACACCTTCTGAGCGCAGCCCTTGCAGCACATCTCTGGAGCCGCGACTTGGACCTGGGCGTCGGCCGCGTGCGGGTTCGGCGACTGGGCGGGAGCTGTCGCCGACGCGGATGCGTAGACGAGCGTGAAGACAATCAGCCTCGATATTGCTGTGCGCATACCTCTTCCTTGCACTTGGGGTGCTACCTGACTGCTACCGCTGTGTACCGCGCAACCGCGCGCAGGCTGCCAGCGTGTAACGGAACCTGGGTGAGCCTGAGCAACACGGGTCGCCTCTCAGCGACAGCTCAGACGCGTACGCGGAGGCAGAAGGCCTCGCGCTTCGAGAGAATTCAGATCAAGAACCGGCACAGCTTCGCGCAGCGATCGACAGCCGACTGTTCGGACAGGCCGGGCGGGACGGACCAGGCGATGTTCGCCCGAAGATCCGACTCTCTGTCGCCAACAACGTCGTCGCAGACAGCCAGAACGCTGAGGAAAGCCAATTCGACCGGTTCGCCAATCGACTTCGGCAACACAGAAGGCTGCGGCGCCTGCTGGCACCAGCAACTGTCTGGGCAAGGGCAAGGCTCGTGGCGATGCTGACTGCGTCCGCCCTCTCGTGGCTTCGGCTCCTCGTCCGCCTTGCACGTGTGGCTATGGCAACAGCCGCCCGAGGCGGCCTCGCTTGCGGCTGGGCCGGCTTCGCAAGCCCCGAAGTAGCAGTAGATCCCAGCGCTCTGGGCCATCGCCGACAATGACAGCAAGACCGCCACGATGGCGACCGCGTGCTTCAGGTTGTCGGCGATGCGGAGCATACGGCCAGCAAAGGGTAAGAAGGGCTCTACCGCGGTTAAAATCGGCAACCCCATGTCAATCAGATTATCCGAAATGGCCGATGCCCGCAAAGTCAACCCAGCCCTCCCCGATTGGGGGTCCCGCCTTGCAACGCACGAATATCATGTTTGGGCCAGCTTCTCGTGATCCATCGGCCCCTGCCGCTGGCCACAGGCGAACGTTCGAAGCGGGCCAGCTCCGACTGGCGCCTAGCACCCCCAGTTGGTGAATTTCGACACGCGTTACTACATCACGAGTCGTTGGCTGTGCGGAGAGAAGTTCACCACGGTGGTCCGCGGGCACTAAGGCATCGAGAATTCGTTGCACTGGCAGCTCGACGTGACGGCGAGGACCCGTCCCGAATACGTAAGGGCCACGCCGACACCAACTTCAGCCTCTGAGGCGAGCGGCTCTCAGCCTCTTGAAGAACCACACCACAGCGAAGGTCGGCGTCAAAAAACAAACGCCTTAAAGCCGCACGGAGCGACGACTACCGCTTCCAAGTCCTTACCGCCATGTGAGTTGACGCGCGATCGCACTGGCCTTTCCAGCGATCTTATCTCACCGTTGGGGAGTGGCAACCATGCTCAACCATGAGCACCGTCGGGAGCCAACGGGGTAGTCTGTCGCGCATACCCCCGAAGCCGCACCACCAGCTAGCACACGGCCGACGGCGCGGCTTTTTTCGCCTTATTTAGCTTTCTGGCTTCGCCGTCGAAGAGTATTTGTTTTCTAGCATCGCCAGCCCCTCGTCAAAAAACTCCTGCTTGGTGCCCCGGAACTCGCCATCCGCTTTAAGCCGAAAGAAGACCCTCTCAAGAAACTCGACCCTTTTTTCGCGGACCTTGTGTCCGGCGGTGATCCAGCGGCTCTCGCGGAGTTCCAGCGCTCGTTCTTCTCGACGACGTTCTTCGTCTTGCCGCTTCTTCTTCGCGGCAGCATCGGCCCGATTCTTCGCAGCAGCTTCGTCGCCTGTCCGTGAGGTTGACCTTGTTGAAGAATGATACGAGTCGATGCTGTCGGCGCTTGTTTGTCGCTGACGTTCGAGGCGTCGCCGTTCGAGCTTCGCCTGGACCTCGTCGATCCTTTCGACCGGGTCGATCTCCGCCGAGATGTCGTAGGCCACCGTCTTACTCATTGGCCGCCCTCTCAAGCTGTGGCAGCCGGCGTAAGATGACCTCATACACGAACGCCGCGATGTCCATCGCACACTTGTCGCTGCTCTTCTGAAGATTGGCGCTCGGGTCGCGGGTCACGAACTCACAAAGCCGGTGCCACTCGTAGAACCTGATCTCGGACCGGGCGACTTGGTACCCAGCGTCCGAGAGTTGCCGTCGGTAGCTCGCAGCGCTTCGGCTCCTCCTACCCTCGCCCAGCGGCCGGACTTCGTTGAATACTATAGCCGATTCGGGCATGCCATTTTG
Source organism: Botrimarina mediterranea (assembly GCF_007753265.1). Lineage (NCBI taxonomy): Bacteria > Pseudomonadati > Planctomycetota > Planctomycetia > Pirellulales > Lacipirellulaceae > Botrimarina > Botrimarina mediterranea. The sequence goes on along the minus strand of NZ_CP036349.1, from coordinate 2,275,802 downwards.
ACGGAGCTGGAGTCGCCGGATCATCCGCAGCACCGAGTTGCTCCCGCGAACGTCTTTCAGCGAGAGCTTGATGGGAACGACAACCAGGTCCGCCACCGAACAGATGGTCGCAACCTCTTCGCCCGATGTCTGTCCAGGGGCGTCGAAGAGGACGACATCGTGATTCTGGCCTAGTTCCTGGATGGCGTCGTCGATCTCGAAGGCGGTCTTCGCCTTGCGGGTCTCGATCCTCGGCTCAAAGCGGCTGAGCGCCCCGGCGTTGATACCCCCTTCTTCTCCGTCGATGAAGGCGACGCGGCGGCCCTGGTCAAAAAGCTCGACCGCCGAGTTCAGGGCAAGGGTCGTTTTGCCGGGTCCCCCTTTGCCGTTACAGAATCCAATCACGAAGGCTTGCCCGATACCGGGCTCAATCACTTTGCTCACACGTCGACGCTACCACGCCTGCTAGCAAAGTGGCAAGTAGCTTTATTGGCAAAGTTCGCAACCGGCGACGGACTTGTTTTATCAGTCACCAGAGTACTCACGCACGCACGCGCGAAGCCGACAAGTTGACTGGAGGTATCGAGACAAACTCGCTCGCTGCTTGAAACACAAGACAGGCGAGAAGGGCCCTGTCTTTCCCGTAGCGGGACGATAGTGGGTTGGCCTAGGGGAGAGGAAGGGTCGGTCGAGAATCGCTTCCTACGGCGTCAAGTGGAGTTCAGTCGATCTGGCGAGCGAGCGTGACATCGGGCATGAGCCGCAAGGAAATCTCGTCGCAGAAGATAGACGGCGTCTAGAAATACTCTTCGCTCTCGCCACATCCGGCGCACCGCATCCGCCGTTGCTGCTCAAGATAGCGTTTGCGGAGTTCTTCCTGAGACGGTTCGACGCGTTCCGCCGGCTCGGCGGCGCCGGCCTTCGGTTCTGGCGGCTGGTTGGAGTGGGCTTGGTCAGACATGGTGGCTTGTGTTTGCTGAAAGGAGGAAGACGACACCCTCACCCTACGGCTGGGGCGTCGTCTTCCTCCTTTCAGCAAACGTGGCCACCGCCAAGACCCGCGAAGACTGCCGACACGAATCGAGCTCGGACTGGAAGGGGCGCATGTCGGTCGCCGTCACCAAGCGAGTCCGATGACGAGACGACAATTAAAGTCTTGCTGCGAAACCCAAAGCCGATCTATGGTTGCTTTAAGGGAGTTTAAGCAGAGACGCCTCTGGCGCTCAGCGAGAACTATAGGTGGCGTTATTTGACCGACAGTTCTGGCGTTGAACGGCCGCCAATCAGCGTTATCTGGCCGACGGATGCTTCGTTACTTGACCGACAGTGGCTCGTTGGACGACCGACAGTTGGTCGTTACCTGACCGACAGAACGGCCCGTATTCTCGAGTCGTTTCAGGCCGTTAGAGACCCCTTATCTAGAGATCTAGAAAGTTAGATATCTAGACGCGACGTAGAAGAACTTTTTTTGGCTTTGACAAAGGAGGCGTGTGCGACCAACGAAAAGACCCCAGATGATTTCTGACGAGATGAATCTCGCCGAGTTCCCGCTCAGCATGATCGGCGAACGGGTCCCCGAAGGCGTTGATTGCTTGGTGTTTGAGGACGAGGCTACCGACCCCAAGACCTGCCAACGGATTGTTCAGCGGATTACCGTCCGCGGCCAGGCGCCGTTCGGGCTCCCCACTTCGGTCGATGACGAGGTGCTGATGGGCTGCCTGAGAGCGACCAAGGAAGCGGGCTTTGTAAGCCGCCGCGTGGACTTTGAGCCGGCCTCGTTTCTTCGGGCGATGCGCTGGAAGACCGACGGCCCCGCTTACGCACGACTCCGCCGAGCGCTCGACCGGTACTCGACTCTTTCGGTGGTTTCCGAGGGCGCCTATTGGCACAAGGGCAAGCGCAAGCCGGTCCGCGACGTGGTCGGGATCCTCGACCGGTGGCAGTCGAGCGGCCGCGACCCGGACACAGGGCTCCCCGAGAGAGCATTTTTTGTGTGGGGAGATTTTATGTGGGAGAGTTTTGAGGCGAGGAATCTTCGGAACCTCGACTACGACTTCTTGCTGGGACTTGAGAGCGCCGTGTCGCGGCGGGCCTACCGATTCCTTGGCAAGCGGTTCTACCACGCCAAGTGCGTCCGCATGGGTCTCAAGCACTACGCGGTGAACAAGATCGGCCTCAGCGATAAGAACCACAACGGCCAGATCAAGGCGACGCTCAAGAAAGCCCACACCGAGCTGGAACAAAAAGGGTTCTGCCGCGCAGAGTACGTCGGCCGAGGCCCCGAGGCCGAGGTCGTCTACCACGCGATTGAAACCGTCAGGGAGAACAGAGACCCTCTCGTTGGCGAACTACGCCGCCGCGGCGTTGGCGGCGCCGAAGAACTAGTCACTAAAACCAACCGAGATCAGATCCATCAGGCCATCGCCAACTACGACCACCGCCGCGACAGCGGTGAACGGGTCGGCCCCGGATGGCTCCGCAACAGCATCACCACCGAAAAGCCCTACAAGTTCCGCGACGACTACGTCTCCTCGGAGGAAAGAGACCGCAAACAAAAAGCCTCGGAAGCGGCCGAGTCACGGCGCATGCGTCGGACAACCCAACTCACTTCGAGCGATGAGCAAGAACGCCAGCAGCAAAAAACCGCGTTCCGAGCTTTCATGGAGTCTTTGGACGAGGAGGCGTACACACGGTTCCGCGAAGAGGCGGTCGCGAGGAGTACCGCTTATAGCAAGTCGCTCCGCAGCGCGGACGCCGAATCGTCGCCGCACTACGCCACTTACCTCGAAGCGGCTCTCTTTGAACACTGGCGCCGCATCAACGCCAAGAGAGAGCCGAGCGCCGCCGCATAACCTCATTCGTCGCACTTCTTTACAGGTACTCGACTTGCCCTCGCATCTCTTCGGGCTCAAGACACTGTCGTATCAGGTCGAGGTAGCGGATCACCTCCCCGAGCGTGCGGGCGTCCTGTTTGGCGTCGACGACTCCGCCGTGTGGCGTTCCGGCCTGGTACAGCCGTAGGAAGTCGTCGTCTTGGGTAAAGAGGACGAAGCCCTCCCGCAGCGCGAAGGCGTCGATTTCTTCGTCCCCGGCCTAGAGCAGCCCGAGGTCGGCGGTGGTCACAACCTCAGCGCCGCAGAGCCGCAGCCCGCGGGCGACGGCTTGGGGAACATTCTCGTCAAGAAGAAATCGAATCACTGCCTTCGTCCATGCTGGCGAGCTTTCTCGCCAAAGAGCCCGGCCCAGTCGTATTGCGGAGCGTCTCGGCAAACTCATCCGCCTCACGCATCTCGCGGTCGATCGCGTCGTGGTTATCCCAGTAGTGAGCAAGCGCCGCGTGAACTTGGGCGAGCGTTAACCCCGGATACTGGGCGGCGATCTGGTCTGGGCTCTCGCCACGAACCTCCGAGGCGACGTAAATATCCCAGACCCGGACACGGGTGCCGGCGATGCAAGGCCTGCCGCCGTAGACACTCGGGTCGAAGGCGATGTGTTGGGTGTGCGTTAGCTTCATATCATTAATTCTATCGCGACTTAGAGCGAACGGCCAAACCAATTCGCACGCCGCTTGGCCCCCTCAGAGAGAGAAGGCCCTGGGCAGAGTGCATGCTTTGGCAGGAACCTTCGTTAGAAAACGACTCGCTTAGAACGCGGCGGCGCCAGCGGCGACCGTTTCTTCCTCTTCCTCCGGCTGGGGGCGGGGGCCGACGAGCGTGAGCCTATCGGCGATGACCTTGATGCGCGAACGCTTATGGCCGTCTTTCTCCCACCGTTCTTGCCGGAACCGTCCCTCGATGAGCGCCGGGGCGCCCTTCGAGAGGAACTCGTTGACGATCTCCGCCGTCCGGCCGAAGAACGTCACGTCGATGAAGCTCACCTCCTCGACGACCTCGTCATCCTTCTTGTAGCGCTCGTTGACGGCGATGCCGACGTCGACGACCGCTTTCTTGCCAGCGGTGTAGCGTAGCTCCGGGTCGGCGGTAAGATTGCCGAGCAGGATCACACGGTTAAAGCTAGCCATGGGAAACCTCTCTTTGGTTGACGTGAAATACGACAAAAAAGAAAGGCCCTGAACCTTCAGCGACGCACTCTGCCTGGGCTCTCGCAAGCGACCCGGCGGTCGCCTCCGAGAGCCATGCCGAGGCGAGGTTAGGCGAGTTTGAGTTTGAGGGGTTCTTCCGATGGTGAAGGTAGCGCCTCGCCCTCCAGCGGCGACACCGACTGCGCAGCGGTATAGACGCCGTGCTGGAACTGGGCGCGTTGAAGCTCATCAAGTTTCTGGGCGGCAAGCTCCGCCGCGGCGACGTAGTCGCGGGTCGCCGCCCCCTTCATCTGCGGGATGATCTTAGTGACGCCGTTCTGTCGGTTGGTCCAAGGTTTGCCGATCTCCGCAAAGTACTCGATCCGTCCGTAGTAGACGCGTGAGTAGAGCTGCACGGCGACGGCGCCCACGAGGGCGATCTCACCGATGGGGGTTTTTTGTTGGGTCATGTTGTTCTCTTCTCCTCTTCGTAAACGGGTCGGCTTACGCCGTCCGGGTGTTAGTTATTCGGTTGTACTCGGCAAGCCGGCGGGCCAGCTCAACCGTGGCCCGCACGTCGTCGAGCGCGCTATGAGTCGGCCTCGCCGAAAGGCCCAGATGCTGGGCAACGGTCGCAAGTTTGAAGTCCTCGGGCGGCGCCAGCCCCTGGTTCTCTTCAAAGAACCAGAGCGTCCGCTGCAACACGCAGAGCGTTCTCCTGCGTATGGGCAAGTAGACCCCAAGTCGCGTCGCCCAGTCACGGAGCCGGACGGCGTCAAAGTCCCCGTGGTAGCCGGCGAACCTCGCCACCCGGTGGCTCATCGGCGGCTTCTTGCTGAGCACTTGCTTGGTTGCGTGTCGATGCAGGAAGACGGCGAGTTTGGCGGCGGCGTCCTCGGGCGGCAGCGCGTAGCGCTGCCATGCCGAGGGCGAGAACTTCGTGACGCCGAGTGAGCGCGGGCTTGCGTCCTTCATCTCGAAGGCGACCTTCATCTCAAGGGCGTCGAGCTCGCGATAACTGCCCGACTCGACGGCGACCGCCGCCAACTCGATGATCGGGGCCTTGGGTCCGATCCCGGCCGTTTCGATGTCCACAAAAATAAGCGTCTCACGTTGCTTCATACTCGTGGTATGGAGCCGAACGCGCGGAGCGTCGCATAAGGGACTGCCGACAGAGAACGCTAGGCAGCCTCTTCGTGGCAGTTGCTCGTGACGCCGACAGCGAAGCTATTTGTCGCTCACGATCACGGCGTTAGTTGCGAGTGCGTCCCGAGATTGCCGACAACAACAAACTAGCGGGATCGTTGGATTTCTTGGCGTCTCACTCTAACCCGCGCCGCTCCGCGCTCTAGCCCTATGAGGCCTTCAGCTTGTCGCTCCAAGGGAGCACAGGTGTGGAATCTAGGGTTCAAGGGGGAGAGGGACTTGTCGCGAGATCGTTCGCTCGAACGAGGGTTTTGGGGGGCGAGGGTCATGTCGCTCGTTTGAGCGAACGAGGGTTTTTCCGACTTTTGTAAGAAGGTTGGGGCCTCTCGAAAAAGGCGGTCGTGGGCTTTGACTAAGAATCGAAGTCGTGGCACTTTCGGCTATGACCCGGAAGAACCCTCCAACAAAGAAGAAGACCAAGACTGCCCAAAGCGTCGCGCTTTCGGTCGTCATCCCAACCCCGCCGTCAGGAACCGAAGAAGAGAAGCTAAGCGTCGATATCCCAAAGCAGCTCTGCTGGCGTCTAAAACTGGCGCTGCTGACGATGGAGTCGCGCGGCGTGAAAACGCCAAAAAAGAAGTTCGTCGAGCAGGCGATCGCAGAGGCCCTTGACCGGCTCGACCGCGAGTGGGAGGTCGCCCGGCATGGCTAGACCCACGAAATCCCTCGTCGAACAGTGCGAAAAAATCACCATCCGCTTCGCGAGGCCCCAGGCCGAGAAGATCGCTGAAGAGTGTCTAAAAAGCGGCGTGCGCCCTGGGCAGTACCTGCGGATGGCGGGGATCGCGTTTAGCGACCATAAGTACCTCGACCTCAAAACCATGATGCAGCTCGTGGTCGACGAGACGATCCGGCTCCGCCGCGACTTTAACGACGCCGTGGTGGAGGGGGAGTAAGAAGAAGATGCTCTCCCTCAAACCACTGGGCGCCACCAATAACGAACTCACCTACTACGCGAACCTTGGCGAAGCCGAGAGCGCCGACTACTACAGCGAGGACGGCGCTCGGCCCGGCAGGTGGCGCGGCGCCGGCGCCGAAATGCTTGGCCTCAGCGGCGACGTGGACCCCCTCGTCTTCCGAAATCTTCTGGAAGGTAAGAACCCTGATGGCACAAAGTCCTTGGTCCAAAACCAGCGGGGCGTGCGGGGACGCCGGGCCGGGTTCGACCTCACGTTCTCACTCCCGAAGAGTTTTAGTGTGTTGTGGAGTCAGGCATCCGAGGCCGAGCGGAAGAAGCTGGACGCTGTCGCCGAGCTTGCCATACTCCGGACGCTTGGGGTGGTAGAGGAGCTTTGTGGCAAGACGAGGCGTGGGAAGGGGTCGCAGGTCACCGAAAGCGCCAAGATCCTCTTCGCCGTCTTCAGCCACGACACGGCGCGCGGCATCCCGGGCGAGGCGCCCGACGCCAACCGCCACTACCACTGCGTAATGCCAAACGTGGCGCTACGCGTCGATGGCACGAGCGGGTCGGTGGACGCGAGGCCTCTCTTCGCTCGTCGGATGAAGAATGCTCTCGGAAGTCTCTTTCGTGCCGAAGCGTCGATGTTGCTCCGAGAAGAACTTGGCGTTGAAACTTATCGCCCGCAGAAGGAAGGCCGAGACGAACCGGTCAGCTGGTGGGAGGTCACGGGCGTTCCGCTGGGGCTCGTAAAAGCGATGAGCAAACGCCGCACCGAGATCGAGGACTGGCTTCGCCGAACCGGCCTCTCTGGCGCCCGGGCCGCCGAGAAGGCGGCGCTGGTGACGCGTCAAGGGAAAACCAAACACACACGCCGCGAGCTCGACGTCGCCTGGCGAGAGCAAGCAAGCGTCTGGGGATTCGGCGCACAAGAAGTAACCAAGCTGTTCGGCGAAGCTCGGTCTCTATCGGCCGACGAAAAGCTAACCGGATCCAAGAATGCCGTTGCCAGGTCTCTTTCGATGCTACTTGATCACCAAGCCCGCTTCACCCGCAACGAACTTTTAGAACTTGCGGCGATCGAAGCTCAATGCCAGGGAATCGGGATCGACGATGTTGCCGATGCGGTCGAACAAGAACTCACAACTAGCCGGGAAATCGTCAGGCTCCAAGATAAAGATCGCGTCCCCAGCTACACCACCCGCGAAATGGTCCGCTTGGAGCAATCCACGGTCGAGAGAGCGACTCGGCTCGCCGGTCGACGCGGCCACGCTCAGTCGCATTCCCAAGTCGAGGCATGCCTTTCCCAGCACAAAACCCTTAAGAGCGAACAATGCGAAGCGGTTCGCCAGGTCACTAGCGGAGGCGACCTCGTCTCGATCACGGGTTTTGCTGGGACGGGCAAGACCTACATGCTGGGCGTGGCGAAGGAGCTGCTCGAAGCCTCTGGCTACAAACTCCTAGGCACGTCGCTAGCCGCCAAAGCGGCCAAGGTGCTCGAAGCCGACTCCGGCATCCCGTCCACCCATCTCGACCAATTGTTTCTCGACCTGGAGCGTCGCTACCGAACCCTCGACGACAAAACGGTCGTGGTCGTCGACGAAGCAGGGACGGTGGGCACGCGCCATCTCGCTTCACTATTGCAGCGGGTCGAGAAGGCTCGCGCCAAGATCGTCCTCGTCGGGGACGAGCGGCAGACGCAAGCGGTCGCAGCCGGCGCCCCGTTCCGAAAGATCTCAGAACTGGTCGGCACCACGGCGATGACGCAGATCGTCCGCCAGCAAGAACCCTGGGCGAGGCGGGTCGTGCTCGACCTGCGAGCGGGGGAGGCGGCGTCGGCGCTCTCGGCTCTCGACCGGCGGCGCCGGCTCTTCATAGAGCCCGAGCGCGAGGACGCCTTGGAAGGACTCTGTGAGGAGTGGGAAAGGATCGCCTTCAGTGGCGGCGGCGTCGCCAACACGCTCGTGATGGCGTCGACCATTCTCGATGTCCGAGAGCTCAACCGCCGCCTCCAGGACGTGATGCGTCGTCATTGCCAACTCGGCGACTACGGCGTCGAAGTCGATGGTCTTTGTATTCATCTTGGCGACCGGGTGATGTTGACCCGTAACAACCGGCTCTTGGGGGTCGAGAACGGCTCGACTGGGGAAATCACGGGGGCGTGGGGGACACGACTCTCGGTGCGGCTCGACAGCAGGTTTGAGGTCGAGATCGACGTCGAAGAGTTCCCACACCTAACGCTCGCCTACGCCCAAACCGTCCATAAATCGCAAGGGTCGACCTGCGAGAACGCCCTCTACTACATCGGGGCGATGTCGACCGACCGGGAACTCAGCTACGTCGCCGCCAGCCGAGCACGCCACGCGACTTATCTCTACACCTACGAAGCGGCCGCTCTCGACATCGACGGACTCGCCGGAATGATGAGCCTAAGCCGCCCGAACGAGATGGCGATCCAGCACACGCTAGAAGGGACTCGCTGATGGACGGGCTCCGTGTCGCGGCGCTCGTGATCTTGGTTGTCGCTGCGCTCACTCACAAACCGATCGCCCGCTGGGTGCGGGCAAGGCGGTACCTCCGTGGACGCACGCTCAAGAACCCTAAGCGGCTTGGGGCGAATCATCGCTGCTATCCGGGCGCCCTCGTCTGGGGAACTATGGTGCTACCAGAATCGGCCGCCACGCAGCATTTTCTGGCGGCAGGCGCTACCGGCTCGGGGAAATCGCTCGTGCAGCGACGATTGATGAAGGAGGTGCTCCTCCGGTTGCACGAGACGCCCGACGCGCGCGTCCTCATCTACGACGCCAAAGGGGATTCGGCCGCTTATCTTGCCCACATCGGCTACGCCGGTCCCGTCTATTCTCTCAATCCCTTCGAGAGCCGCGACGACCGCCCCAAAGCCGTGGCGTGGGACATCGCAGCCGACGTCACAAGCCCCACCGACGCGCTGAACCTGGCTTGTTCCCTTATTGAGGGCGAAGAGGGGACGAACCGCTACTTCTCAAACGCCGCCCGGCTGGTCGTCCGCGCCGTCATCCTCAGCCTCATCAAGCACTCGCCCGGCGAGTGGACCTTCGCGGATTTGGTGCTGGCGACGACGAGCCGTGAGCGGCTAGAAGCCGTGCTCTCCCGCGACGAATTTGGGAGGGACGCCCTGGAAGGATTCTTGCCCGACAGCAACACCGGCCACTGTGTGGCCTCGACCATCTACGCGAGTATGGTCTTTTACGAGGCGGTCGCCGCCCAGTGGCAGCGGGTTTCGGGCCGGCTCTCTCTCAAAGACTGGCTTACCAACAACTCGGTGCTGCTCCTCGGAGACAACGAGGCGGCCTCGGCGTCGCTAGAGGTCATTAACCGAACCATGTTTCGGTTCCTCGCCGAGCAGATCGACGTGCAGCCCAACTCGGGCGCCCGTCGGACCTGGGTCTGGGTCGATGAGCTTCGGCTCGCAGGGTGCATACTCTCTAGTGGCAAGCTCACAATGCTCGCCGACAAAGGGCGTTCGCGGGGCGTGTGTCTCGTGCTCGCCTTCCAGGACATCGAGGGTTTTCAGGAGGCGGCCGGCGCAAAAATCGCAGGCGAAATCATCGCCCAATGCGGGAGCAAGGCCCTCCTTCGCTGCCAGTCAAAAGAATCCGCCGAGTGGGCCTCGGGGCTCGTTGGGCAGTACGAGTGCCTCGAAGTTTTTCGTTCGGACAACTCGCGGCTTGGGAGCGGGGAGGGGAGGAGCGAGCAGCGGGTGATCAAAGACGCCGTCTTGCCGAGCGAGTTCTACGGGCTCCCCGTCACAAGCCGCTCGCACGGCCTCACCGGCTACTTCCTCACCGCCGAGCACGGCGCCCACAAGTCTCGGATTGCTCCGACGGAACTGGAGGGGATCGTCGTTGCGGAGACACAGGAGTGTTCCGAAGCGATTCGGCTGCGCCCCGTATCGGAGCAATGGGTCTTCCCGTGGTCGGATGGCGATCGTCGCCGGCTACAGCTGGCGCCGGGTGAGAATGCCGGGGAGAACACCGGCAGCCAGCGGCTACGACTTCGGAAACGGAGCGACCTTCGTGGGGAGGGGGCCCAGACACGCCACGCGCGGAGTGGCGTCGCCCGCTTGGAGGAGAACGCCTTGCCGAAAGCAATTGCCTCGTCGCGATCCGACTGACCCGCAAGGCGTCAGAAGCCGGCCGGCTTAGGCGCTCGGAAACTCAGTCGATGAAGACGCTTTCTCCTGCTCCTCTTTTGCCGTCTCTAAGACGGGGAGGGCAGAGCTGGCCTGGTCCACCGCTAGTAGTACTCCTGCATCGTCGCCACCTTCGCCACAAGCATCGTGGGGTCCACCGTTGGTCATCGGTTCGTTCCTATCGGAGTTCAAGGAATCGGGAAACGCCCAGAGGGAGGGCGTACGGGAGTAACATTTTTCGAGCGTGTCGCGGGAGGCGGCAAGAAAGAGCGAGGCGAGCGCCACAAGCCACAACCGGCCTGATGCGGTTCGCAGCGCCGCGCCCAACTCGCCACCCGGAGGCGACAGCAGCAAGCCGACAGCCAGCAGCAAGAACGCCCCGTAAAACTGGTAGTAGCGGTAGTGGAGGTCCACCATGAGTTGGTAAACGCCAATCGCAGGCCCATCCTCTGCGCCCCGCCACTTGGGCGCCGTCAGCCCTGTGTGGTGGTGGAGCCGATCGACAATCGCCCAGCGGAGGGTGCTTAGCACGAGCCCGACCGCCACCGACGAAACGGTGACATAGAGGAATCCGCCAACGCTCGGCGAATGCTGCGGGGCAGTCGCCAGCCAGCTGTTGATCGCGGGAACGCGACGCCCCCACAGCCACAGCGCCGAGAACCCCGGCAGCAGGTAGGCGATCAACAGCCCAAAACTCCGGTCGGTGACCGGAGTCATGCGTCGGCCTCGGAAACAAGACGCCTTCGGGCATCGGGCGAGTGGGTGATGGAAGGTGCTTTGCGCCTCATTAGTCCTTTTTGGAATAATCCAGTCCGGACTATAGCATCCGGCGGCCTTGCCGATCAAGCAGCCGTCCGATGGAAAAAACCCCTTTCACCCGCGAGCACCGATTGTTGGTGACCCTGCTCCGGGAGCGGCGGGAGGCGGCGTCGCTGACCCAAGCCCAGATGGCCAAGAAGCTGGGGGTCAGTCAGTCGTTTGTCAGCAAATGGGAGCGTGGCGACCGTCGGGTCGACCTCGTCCAACTCCGCCAGTGGTGCCACGCGACAGGCGACACACTGCCGAAATTCGTCGCTGCCTTTGAGAAGCGTCTTGTTGCGAGATAACTCGAGAACGCTCGGCTCGCGACGCACGGGCTTAGAAACCACTCGCGGCACAAAAGACATCGCCCCGTGAACGCGTATGGCGACTGTTCACGGGGCGATGTGTTGTCGAGGCCACCCGACGTCCTAGAACCTCGGGCTCGCTGGGCTAATGCCATTAAAGGCGACGCCTCCCCCAGCGATTAAAAACCGGCTCGTTAGAGCTACTTGCATCCTATCGATTTGGGGATCGTGGTCAACAATTCTTCAGGAACGCCGTCGGTCGCGAGTTTACCTCTACTGCCATCGTGTCCCTTGCGCCTCGACTGCCAGGCATGATAATGTGCTTTATAGGATGTCAAAGTGACGTCCTATTTCGGCGAAGTGGAACACGTTTGAAGAAGCGAGAAGAGAAAGAACAAGCAGGCCTTACCGCGAATCTCTCGGCCAAACTGGTCGGTCCGCCAAGTCATGCGAACGGTTCAAGTTCCTTCGGCGAGCTCGCTATCCCCGAGGACCTCTCTACTGCCGCCCGAGTGGCCAGTTGTCTCCGTCGTCTAATTCCGGCACTGGGTGCTCACGACCCGCTTGCGGCGGTCGTTCCGTGGCTTTGCGACAAGTGCCCAAGCGAACACAGCCGCCGGGCGTATCTCGGTGACCTAGCGACGTTTCTCCGGCACTTCTCAGCGCTTGGCGTCCACCCACTCGAAGTCACCGCGGACCATGTCGCCCTCTACAAGGAGTCGCTGTCGCAAGCCGGCAAAAAGCCAACGACCATCTGCCGAGTCTTATCGGTCATTCGCGGGGCTTATCAGCAATTCGGCCGCAAGGGCCTAGTCGACTGGAAGACGGTCGGCGACATCCAGGCGGTCGAAAGCCCACGGGTCAAGAAGAACACGACCCCGGCTCTCACCGAGCAAGAGGCCAGGAATCTCCTCCACACGCCGGACACCAAGACGCTTATCGGCTGCCGCGACCACGCGCTACTCTTCACCTACATCATGACGACTTGCCGGGCGAGCGCCGTCGCTCACGCCACAGTCGGCAGCCTCGACCGCAGCGGCGCCGACTGGTTTTTGACGGTGACCGAGAAAGGAAGCAAGGAAGAACGCAAGGCGCTCATCGACGCTTCGTCCGCCGTGCTCGCTTGGGTCGAACGAGCGGGCATCGCCGATAAGTCAGAATTTCCCCTCTTCCCGCCAATCGGACGTGACGGAAAAAGTGTCGAGGACCGGCACCTCACGACGCACCGCATCCGGAACATCGTCAAGAAGTACGCCCGCCTGGCGGGCATCCAGGTCGTACGACCTGGCCGCCGGGCGGTCTGCACGCACTCGCTGCGCAAGACTTCGATCACGAGCGCCCTTAACAACGGCGCCACGATGCAACAGGCCAAGTCTCTCGCTGGGCATTCGTCGATACGGACCACGGAACTCTACTACCAGGAAAACGAAAAAGATGCTGAAGAAGCCGCGAAGCGGATCCAGATCCGTTGATTTTGATAATCACTAGCTGGTTGACGCGGCGACCCTTAGTCGCCCTTGTCGCATGGCTCAACGATCGGAGATCTGCGGTATTCCAGCAGCCGCCAGGCGATACGTTGCCATTGGTTAGGTCTCACCACGCATTTGCTGGGCAACACGATTGTGGACTCAACGAGCATCACCACGCCAGGGTGATGCCGCATTCACTTTGCTGGGTGACGAGTGCGGTAGCCCAGTACTTTCGCCACAGCGTCGTCAGGTCGTCCCCTCTCCGCGGTCGGTCGTCTCCGTCCCCACAACAACGGTGACCTCAGCGCCGCAGAGGTTCGTGACCAACTCGTCGGCATCGAGTAGGCCGCGCAGGTCGCGCACGCCGATCGCCTCGGCGATTGTCGTAGCGTAGACGTCGTGAATGGCTGTTACTTCATACTCAGTGAAGATACGATAGGTTTTCTTGGCGTTGATTGTCTTCCCGGACATGGTTGGTTCCTTCTGATACGGGCCATTTAGGCCGATTGCAATCGATGTCCCCTATCATGCTCTAGCAGAGAAGTCAAACAACAGTGGGAAGACAGTCGGATTCTTGAGAGCCGTCTAAGGGCACGTTAGCGTTCACGCGCCTATCACTCTGGGTCTTACTGTGAAGCTGGAACGCAAGCAGCGAGCGGCGCGCCGCGTTGTCCGATGCCTTGTTGCAGCCATGTTGAGTACCTCCGCCAACGTGGTAGTCTGAAGTCCTACAAAGCGTTCACGCGCTCACGCTCTTTACGCCTTCTTTCTGGGTAGACGGACTCGCAAGCCGCGGTTGCCGGGACTGGTTTCGTTGTGGAACCGGCCCCCGAGGCGGGCGGCGTGCAGCATCGCTAGCAAGGTTTTCTCTACCCCATTTTCTTTGGCTCCCCTGCTTCTCTCAGGGCGAGCGTTTCCCCAGCCACAGCCTTTCTGGTTGTTGGCCCAGCCATGGAGACTCACATGAAGAAGGAAGAAGCGAAGTCGCTTTGCGACTCGGCGCTGTCGGAACTGGCGGCGGCCCTCGCGGCCGGCAAGAGCGAGGAACTCATCAAGTACCTCGACACGATGAGCCGCTTCCACAACTACTCGTTCGGCAACTGCCTGCTCATCGCCCGCCAGCGACCGGCCGCCACTCGGGTGGCCGGGTTTCAGGCGTGGAAAAAGCTCGGCAGGACGGTCAAGAAGGGCGAGCGAGGGATCTGCATCCTCGCCCCGATGGTCGGCAAGAAGGAAGACGACGACGGCAACGAAACCAAGGGGGTTTTTGGTTATCGGGCGGTCCACGTCTTTGACTTGGCGCAGACCGAGGGGGATGAGCTTCCCGACATCAACCGCATCGCCGGTGAGCCGGGCGACCGGCTCGATAGGCTTGCCGCGTTGGTCTCGTCGCTTGGCATCGAGCTGGGTTACGAGGAGCACCTCGACGGGGCCGACGGGGTCTCGGCCGGAGGCCGCATCTACTTACGGAAGGGGCTCAGCCCGGCCGAGGCGTTCAACACCCTCGCCCACGAGCTGGCCCACGAGTTGATGCACAAGGCCGAGGATCACAAGACGCTCTCGAAGACTGTCAAGGAACTCGAAGCCGAATCGGTGGCCTACGTCGTCTCGCACGCGGCGGGCCTCTCCGGGGCCCTCAAGCAGTCGAGCGACTACATCCAGTGCCACCAGGGAGACACCGAGCGGCTCACCGCTTCGCTCGGACGCATCCAGCAGACCGCGACGCAGATCCTCGCCGGGCTCGAACGCCGCGAAGTCGGACTCACCGTGGTCACGGTTTAACTCAGAGGAGGTTCTCGCAAGAGGCAATCGGTTCGCTGCACGCCGCCCTTGCCTCTCTCTTACGCACGGCGGCAGGGTCCTTTATGGATTCCTCACGAGCGCCAAAGCTTCGGGAGGCGTCAGGATCGTCAGCTCAGGGAAACGGGCGACTAAATCACGGCCCGCCTCGGTGCCGGTGTCGCGAAGCGACAACAAATCCTCGTCCCGAGAGACAACTAGACGGGCCTTGGCGGCGACCGCGAGGTCGATGTAGTGAGCGTCGTCGGGGTCTCGCGGGAATTCGAAGACATGCGGCGGGTTGTCGATCATCGTTGCGATCTGACGCAACTTGTCGGCGAACGCCTGGACGCGTTGAGCGTCGTAGCGGAACTTGGCCGCCAGGTGGGGCCGGTTCAGGACGTCAACGACCTCGCCGAGCACCACCTCGGAGACGTATAGCGCTAAGGAGCCGCTCACCGCTTCGGCGAGCAGCGCCGCCGCGGGGCCTCGTTCAGAGACGAAGGCCTGGAAGTAGACGTTGCAGTCGAAGACGACACGGAGCGGCGTTTTCATCCGGCGACGGCGTCACGGCGTTCCTGCCGGAGCGAGTGCTTCTCGTGCTCGAACTCCTCGACCGCTTCGTCTTCAGTCATGCCGGTCTCGGCAAACGCCGCCCTCACGGGGGCTAGCAGTTCGTTGAGTTCATCGAGTGGCGCGACCTTCGTCGCGACCGCCTCGATGACGACCTGCTCTTCGCTCTTACCCAACGACTTGGCGGCTTCCGCCACCTTGGCCGCCAACGCGTCCGGGATTTCGACATGGATAGCCATCGTTTTCTCTCCTCCGACAAGTATACCACGGTCCGGCGTCACGAGTCACGCTCTTTCGATGGCGTCGAAAAAGCGGTTCGTTACGGGGCGTCAGGGCGAGGCGATTGCGGTCAAATCCGAGGCTGTCGTGTGGACGCCAAATACTATGGTTGGGTTGACGAATAGATTTGCTTTTCGAAGCCGATCCGTGGCATGGTGAAACCATGCAGACCCCTCTTCCCCAACCCTTCGACATCAGCAACCTAGAACCGGTCCTCTTGCAGGCCACCCTAAAACTACCAAGTTTGTCGCCGGCCGATGTGCGGGCCGGCTCACATCTCTTCTCGTCCGCGCTTGCCGACGGGGGTTATTGCGACGCCCGGCGGAACCCAGCCGTGCTGACCGAGCTGCTAACCCGGTGCTTGCTGGCGGTCTCGACCGAACTGCTAGAGCAACCCGATCGGGTGCTTGCGTGTTTCGATACGGACCGGTTTGGCCCACGCTCTGAGCGTTCGTGTGACCTGCTGGTGGCTTCGGGCGCCGGGGCGACCAAGAACGCTTTCTGGATCGAGAGACGCGTCCGTCGTTGGAAGATGAGCGATGAGTGCTGGGCGGCGGTCCGGGCGGGCATTGTCACGATGGCTGTCGGTTCGCTTGTGACGATCGGCCGCTTGCCGCTCACCACCTTCTCGGAACCTGCTTTGCACTAGAACGAGTGACAGCTAGGCCGGTTTTGCTTCAAGCTTTCCATTTCGCCATGTCGCTGATGGGCGGGCGCCTATATCGAGATATCTGGCATCGAATCGAGCGACTACTACTGTAGCTACGCCCTATTCAACCGCGGCCGCATCTAGCGCCGGGATCTGAACAAGGTATGCCGGGGGAAGGTACAAGCAGCGGAGCAGCTGGGCGCGGTTGAACGTCGTGCGGTCGAAACGAAAAAGGCCCTCGGAAGGATGCTCGTTCGGGCAGAGCAATCGCAGTTCCCCCGTCTCACGCCAACGCTTCATCAGAGCGCCGCACTCGGCGGGAGCGAAGCGCAGTCCCTCGACGACAGCGCCAGCGGTGGCGAGGGCGATGTTCTGACCGACGAGATAGACCTCATTGACAGGGCTCGCCGAAGCGTCGAGGTAGATGAGGACCGTGTCAAAGTCGGTCGGGTCGATCCGAGTCTTGTAGGCGGTTTCTAGTTCGGCGAGTCTTTCCAGAAGCATAGAGCATCAGTAGCACGGATTGCTCACTCTGTCGACCAGTGTCTTTCGACTATAGCTTACGGGCGGCTAATGTCAGCGTCGCAGTGGCGACCAAGGGTGATGTCCTCATCAACACGAGCTAGGCGCCGAGCCGCCGGACGCGTCGAGCCAAAGCGGCGCCTTCGAGTAGGCGGTTGGCTGCCTAGAAGGATTATTCAAGGGGTTGAGCTCCGAGGACGGCGTCACCAACGGCTATCATGTCGGAAAGTTCGTTGGTAAATCGCTTGTACTCCGCGGGCAAGTGTCGCTCTCCATTCTCACTCTGGATTGCGGGGAATCGGTCGACAGACCTCGCGGGCCTCGGCCCGTTCGGGGGGGGCTCCTTTGATATCATCCAGCGATCGTTTCATGTCGGCTTTGATCCGCTTGCGGTCCTTGGCGTCCCTCGCAAGCCGCAAGAGGCGGAGCAGGCAGCGTAGTTCAAAAAGCGAGGCGCCCTGGTCGCGTGCGATCTTCGCTCCTTTCCGATAATGTGTGGCGGCTGCCACTTCGTCGTCGAATCCCTCAAGCAGAACGTCGCCATAGAGGAGCTGAGTACAAGGCGCATAAAACGTGTCCTTGATGCGTTCGACCTCGGTCTCGGCGTCGCGGACCTGCAATCTGGCGAGGTAGGTCTCGCCCCACTTGTGGGCCGCCTCAGCGACAAGGCTTCGCCAAAATGGCAACGACACTCGCATCGGCGTCTCCCTGTAGGCGACGAATTCTTCGAACAATTCGTCAAGTCGTTTCGGATGGCCCCTCATCGCGTCGGCCCAGAGGCGGATGATCCGGCCCAACGCCACGAATGCCGGGATATGAGCGTCTCGCGCTGTCACAATCTCTTCATCCGCGTAACCGGCCGCGCCGTCGGGGTCGCGTAGGAACACCCGTAGGACAGCGGCGCAGTGCAGCGCGAACACCCGCGAGGGATCCGACCGAGCAACTCTGGACTGCTCGATCGCCTTCGTACTGACCTTCATTGCTTCGGGCGTCCTTCCGATCGCGGCGAGCGACAGGCACGCGTGTCCATAGGCGGCGACACGGGTGTCGAGCGGCGATCCGAGGCGGTCGATCAAGCCACCATCGAGGCGCCTAATGCTACTTGAGCAGAGCAGCGCTACGGCGCGGACGTGCTTGCCCGTATAGAAGTGGCATTCCCCAAGCGCCCGCGCGGCGAACGCCTTTTCGGACGGTGTCGATCGGGTGCGGCGCATTATCCGGGCGATCGCCTCGGCGGAGTGGTAGCGACCCGAGGTGATATAGAACTGCCAAAGGATCTGATTGGCCTCGGCAATCGTAACATTTAACTCGTCCGCCATGGATTTCAGCCGCCGTCCGATCTCTGCAACGCGCGCGTGGGCGAAGGAACGGCTTGTCATCGCGTGTTTGCCGTCCTCGACGAGCACGCTGGGGTCAAGCGAAGCATCAGCTTTTTTCGCGATATAACCCACGCGATCGTAGTACGCCTCGCGGCTCGCGTCGTCGAGCAGGTCTTCGAAGGAAACGCCTAATTCTTTGGCGAAAGTACGAAGCGTGCTCTCGTGCGCGCACCCACAGGAAAGCACGCTCTTGATCGTATTGCGACTGAATTTCAGCCCGCTAAGTTCTTCGTCGGTGACGCGGCTGAGCGACTGGTAGCGAACGAGACGATCTTTGTCGAAACGGTAACTGCCGGGATTGCACGGCTTCGGACCCGTTTCGGTCTTGTCGTTTTGCTCGGACGCAGAATGACGCTTCATGTCGACTCCGCTTGTGGTAATTGACTTGGTTGAATCCCACGATGGGGCTCATGCACTCGGGCTCGATTGGTCCGAGTGACTCCGCATCTTGCATGGTGGCATAGACCTCGGATTCTGCAACTTTGCGTCACGGGGCGACGGCCTGGCCACCAAGCTCCCCGGCACGGGCGAAAAGCAGTTCCCTACCCCTAACGAGCAGAGGACGGCTGTAGATATGAGGCACAACGTGACGAGTTACGAGTTCGGCGACCGCTGCCGCATGAGCTTCGAGGTGGACGGCGAGCTGGTCGCCATCGAGCCGACCGAGGGGGGGAGGCTGTTGACGTTGCGGGTGCTCCGAGTTTGCGGCGGCAACGGGGCCCAGGCGCTCTGGAGCTGCGGCGCCGATGGCGTCCTTGAGCTGGTCGCCGAAGCGAGCGAGAGGCAGCGCATCCTCGCGCTAGGGCTGAGCGCCCGTCAGCGCGCCGCCCTTAAGAAGCGCCTGAGCGGGCTGTCGTGCGAGGAAGCGGACAAGCTCCTCAGCGAGTTCTCGAAAGAGGCGTCCGTCAAGTAGCTGACGGTCGTCACCCGTTGAGCATCGCCTTCCAACCGCCCTACATAAACATGAAGAACGCCTCCGTCCTGTTCTCGTCGAAATCGTCGGACTGGGAGACTCCGCAGTTTTTGTTCCAAGGCCTCAACGCCGAATTCGGTTTCGACGTCGACGTCTGCGCGACGCCGGAGAACGCAAAGTGCGTCCGCTACTACAGCAGGGACGACGACGGCTTGAGCGTCGATTGGGGCCAGGATGCGTGCTGGATGAACCCGCCTTACGGCCGGCAGATAACGCGTTGGATGGCAAAAGCGTACGAGTCGTCCCAACGCGGCGCACTGGTTGTCTGCCTCGTCCCCGCCCGAACCGACACCGTCTGGTGGCACCGGTACGCCGCCCGCGGCGAGGTCCGATTCTTGCGAGGCCGGCTTCGCTTTGGTGACGCGAAGAATTCCGCGCCGTTTCCGAGCGCTATCGTCATCTTCCGCCCGCCCGGCGGCGGCTTACGCAACCGCCCCGGGGCGTGAGCCCCCTGTAAAACGGAACTTCAGCGCAACAAGCACCCACCCCTAGCCCTAGGAAAGAAGCGATGCCAACCCAAGCACCCAACGGCCCCGCCGCGGAGTTCGTCTTCAGCGCCATCAAAGTCACGGTCTGGGCCAACGAGTCGGAAGACGGCCAGGTCCGCTACAGCACCTATGTGAGTCGTTCCTACTGTCTGCCGCCTGAGCAGCGGCAGGACGAAAAGGACAACGGCTGGAGGAAGACCCATTCGCTGCGGTCGGAGGATCTTCTTGAGGTATCCAATGCTCTCATCCAAGCGCACGCCAAGATCGCCGAGCTGCGCGCCGCCGACCGGCAAGCCCGCAAGGAAGCGAAGAAGAAGGAGGTGGGGCGATGAGCGTTCGCAAGTTTTCGTTCGCACCGTTCTCTGAACGGCCTCGTCTGTCAGGACCGGAAGAGTCTCGTCGCCACGCTCCCGAGCGTTCGGGTCGCCACGCCATCTGCTTTGGCTGGGACAATAGTCCGTCGACTTACATCAACGGTGGCCAGGAAGAGATCAAAGAAGGTGTGCGGCGGTTCTCCCAGCAGATGCGCGCCGATCCACGTTTGGCGGGTCGCGTCGACGTTTCGGTTTGGGCGTTTACCGACAGCGCTGAAACCAAGTGCTACGTCGACTCGAGGCCCGCCGAGGGGCTGCAGATGCCAGAGCTGCCGACATCGGCCTCAACACCCCTCTATGGCCTCTACGCCGACATAATCGAGCATGCGATTACGGAACGCAACGCACGGCAGGCAGAGTGCGACGTAGACATTGCGAGCACATGGATCTTTGTCCTCAGCGATTACTGGGCTAACGACCCTGGTCGACGCCATCGCGCCCTGGAGGCGCGTGACCGGAGCCTCGAAGAGGGCATCAACGTCTTCTTGCTATTGGCCGGTGAGAACCCTGACTCCGCCATCGCAGAGGAGCTCGCTCACCCCAGCCGTCGGCCGATGGCGATGCGGGGTGTCAAAGACTTCGTCAACTTCTTTGATTTCGTCTCAGACTCACTGTCGCTGAAGGCGCGATCCGTGGCGGGTCAAGTCCTGCTTCTGGAAGACCTGACCGGCAAGCCGATGCGGGCGGAGGGTTAGCGATGACAAAGCGCGTCACTCTCGAAGTGTCCGACTACGCGCTTGACCTAGGGCGGCCCCTCGGTTCCGGCGCTTACAGCGACGTATTCCCGCACTCGACGAATCCTAGTCGAGTTTTGAAAGTGCTAAGGGGGGAGGCCGATGTGCAAAAGCTCCGCTGGCTGAAGTCGGTCTCCTTAACGCCGAGCGACCCGGAGCACGATTACGCCTTACCGGGAGACCTGGCGATCGACAGCGAAGGCCGCGTTGTCGGGTACGCCATGCCCGCCGCCCCCACCGGCGCCCTCGACCTGGAGTACGTCTTGGGGGCGTCTGGCTGGCTGCCGATGTCATACCTCATCCGCGTCGCCCGCAACCACGCCCGGTCGGTCGCGGACCTGCACCGGGCTGGCTTGGTGCGTGGCGACTTGCCGAACTCGTTGGTGACGGACGCGGGAGCAGTGTTTGAGGTCGACCTCGACTCCGTCGCGTGCTACGAAAACGGCCTCAACTATAGCTGCAATACCGGCAAGTGGGAGTACGCGGCGCCGGAGCTTATTCCGGTCTTAGAGTCTTGTAACTTTCGCTCGATGACAGGGCACGACGTCTGGGCTTTAGGAGTCGTCATCTTCCAGCTTGTCATGGCGGGGGTGCATCCGTTTGATTGTCATTGGCTCGGCGCAGGCGACCGACCGAAACTGACCGAACGCGTCCAGAGTGGGCTCTGGCCCTACGGCCGCCGTCACGCCGATGTCGAGCCGAAGCGCGACGCCCCCGATTACGACCAACTGCCGAGTGAGCTGCGTCAACTCTTTGGCCGCCTCTTCGATCGTGGCGCGCTGGCGCCGGAGAAGCGGCCCGACATCGAAGACGTTGTCGATGTCCTCGACGCCCTCGACACCGGAGACGACGTCACGCTGAGCCCCGAAGCATGGGAAGTGGTCCGTATTGGTGGAGGCCCGCCGGCCCGGCGCCACTCACGGAGTGATGTTAGTCGCCTCGAAAAACCTTTGGCGGCCGCGTCGCTCTTAGCCGCCGGGGCGGCTGCCGTGTGGTCCGGCGTCGTCTCGGCGCCGGTCGCTCCCGTAGGAGTGGTTTCGGAATTATTCAGCGGCCCCAACTTTGTTTCCGGCTCCGGCCAAAGCCCTCGCGACAACCTGGGCGAGGAACAGTGGCTCTCTTCGGTCTCCTCCTCTACGCCGCCGCCGTTCCCCGTGCATCTCTACGAACTTGAGGCGGCGGCGAGTGGCGAGACCCCCACCCTCTGGCAAATCCTTCGGAGAAGAACCCGATGACGATCCGAGTACTGGTATCGCTGGGGTTGCTGGGACTGCTGGCGATGGCGCTTTATGGCGCGGCGCTGACGAAGGACACTCCTGCCCTCCCCGTCGAAGCCGAGAGCGTAGCGACGGCGGAGGCTAAGGTCTTTGAACGCGGACTCCTGTGGCGCAAGGAAGTCGAACGCGACGAGAAAGCGATGCGTTTGTCGCTTGACCGGCTCGACAAAGCGATCGCCCTCATCGCGGACGACAACTTAAACGGTGAGCGGCTGACGATCGTTGAGCTGCGGGCGGTCGTCCGTCAGATGCAGCGGCGCACGCCCGAAGTTGCCGCTGCGCACAAGGAAGCGCGTGCGGACACGCTGCGGTACGGCGAGACTTTGTGCGAAGCGGCGCCCGTCTTGTCCGCGGCGGCGAAACGGTTCGAGGACTACGCCGCCGATGAGCCCTACGAAGAACTAAGGGATGACTACCGGCTGTGGAGCGAGTCGTTTCGGGCGATCGCCGAGAAGTACCTCCAGCAAGAGACTCTGGTCGGCCCCACGGTCGAAACCATCACCGACAACCTCGACTTCGTTGAACGGGTCGATACGCAGCTCAAAAGGGTCGAGGCGCTGCTTGAAATCGTGCCCGAAGAAAGCGCCGAGACGGAAGAATTCCTTTCGCGTTTGGCCGCCTACGTCCGTTCGTTCGCAGACTTTCGCGAGCGGCTGCGGTCGTTGCACGGCCGAACGACGGGCCAGCGACTTGAGCAGGAAGCCGAGCAACCTGCCGTCAAGATTACCGTGACTTCGCTCAAGGCCGACGCCCGTCAGAAGACCTTCGCGCAGGACAAGCCGCTGCTGCTCCCCCAATCACTGAGTGCGCTGTCCAATGTCCCCGCGGTCCGACGAGAGGCGTGGTCGCCGATCCCGACGCCCGACATCTCTTTCACCAGCGAGCGGGCAAAGCCGGAACCAAGGGTTAACCCGCGGAAGGCTGAAGCGAGGGCGACCACGCAAAGGCGGGCCGAGCGATTCGCAGGCGTCTGGGCGGCGCCCGACTCGAACTTCGAGATCGTCCTGGAGCGTTCGGGCGACGACCTGCTGGCGAGCATTGGCCGGCGTGGCGTCGTCACCGAGGTCTCAGGCCGGCTGCGCCAGCGAGGCGAGGCCGATTCGTTTGTCGCCGAGCGGCTTGTTTACACCTTCGCTTCGGGCGAGTCCGTCGACCTCGCCGGGACGGTCCTGACTTTCACCGACGACGGCCACGCCAGCGTGACCGGCGTCCGCTACGGCTTTGCGACGCGTAGCGACAAGGTCGTGCGCCTTGGCCTTCAGAACTACGAGCTCCGCCGTGTCCGGTGACGCAGCCGGCCCGCCCACTCCCTCAAACCAACTGGAGTTTTTGTTGATCGTTTAGTCATCCCTGCGAGTTTTCGTCGCCCTCCGCCCGTTGTCTGCCGCGTGCTGATTGCTTGATAGCCGTCAGCAGGAAGCGGATCAACAACCGCGAGCCTCTCTCGCTTCCTCGTTGTGAGAGTCTCGCTATTGAACGGAGGAAAGTATGTCACTTTTTGGCAACAACAAGAACGGGAGCCGCAACAGGGAAGGTCGTCGTTTCACATCGACCGAATCGGCTCGGGTTAATGAGACGACCGAGGTCGATCTGTTTGTCGCGGACGACGGCGCCTTCTGGGGCCTGAGCCGCACGAACCCCAACGGGGGCAGGTCGTATCGGCTGTTAAAACCCGAACAGTGCCGGGACGCGGCCGAGGCGGTTGGGTTCATGGCGAGTGTCTTCGCTAAGGACCCGAACTGTCCTATCGACCTTCAATCGGAGCTTAGCGAGCTGAGCAAACGGATTGAAGCGGTTGTGTCCGAGGTGAAAGCGATGGCGAGGCCGAACGGCGCGACCAAGCCCACCGGGCTGCTCGCGGCGATGGCTGGCTAAACGTCAACCCCGGAGTCCGGGCCCTCACCTAAAGGTGAGGGCCCGGCTCCTCTTTCCGGCTTAACCGCCTGACGCCCTAACCACTTCGTACGCCGATGCCCCCAAAGAACACCGAACCGACCCAGCGACGCATCGTCGTGCTGCCGCTCCCGCTGCTTGCCGTCTGGCTCGTTGGTGAATGCGTCTGGTGCGCGGCAAGAGAGGTCGCTCGGCTTGCGAGCAAACGAAAGCGCACGTCGCCGGCTCACAAGGTCGTGCCAGCGGCCTGCGCCGTCGCCGAGAGGCTTGGCCGCCACCACCAAGACAGCGACTGTCGATGGATCGCCGAGAAGCTGTTTGAGCACCTCAACGCCTACCGTATTGAGCAAGGCTGCCGCCCCGTGACGTGGAACCTGCAACTCGAGCTGTCGTCCCTTTACCAATCGACGCGGATGGGCGAGCTAGAGGAGTTTGCGCACGTCTTGAGCGACGGCGTCGTCCTCCCCGAGCGGCTGGAGCGATTTGGCTACGAGTACGAGCGGTACGCCGAGAACCTCTTTTATGTGCTCGCCCCCGGCAAGGGACTCGGCGCCCTCGCCTGGATGATGCACGACGGGTGGGTCCATTCGCCGGGGCACCAACGGAACCTCGTCGGCGACACGGCCGAGGTCGGCATCGGGGTCATCCGCGACACGTCCGGCGGCTACTACGCCACCCAGAATTTCGGCACGCCCCAGCCAACGAGCCACTTCGCGCCCCCAACACGCCGAGCGCGCCACGCATGACGCAAGTCGCGTCCTCACGCCCAGTTACCAGCTTTCCATCGCCGTCCCTCGCCACCCGACCATCCCCCCCCAATGTCCACCGCCGCCGACAACCCGAACCGCCGCCGGAAAGCCGAGGAGTACGCCGAACGCGACTTGGCGGTGCTTCGTCATGTGCTGCGCTACCAGGCGGCGGTGGCGGCGACGGTGTCGAAGCGGTTCTTGGAGGGAAAGCAGGCGGGCCACGTCTTGCGGCGTTACGAGGCGAAGGGCTGGATCACTCTCCAAACAGCGGCGATCCCGGGCGGCGTGTCGTACGCGACGCTGACGCCGGCCGGCGGCCGTGAGATTGGCGTGACGGTCCGGCCGAAGGCGATGAGCGGGGCGGGTCTCGACGCGGCTATGGCGGTCGCTTGCTTCTGCGTACTGGAGGCTGCGGAAGGCGTGCGTCGAACACGTTTGAAGCCGCAAGAGGTCAACGAGCTGGACGGTGGGTTTGCGGCGAATACACCGCATCTGGTTACCGACGAGTTCGATGATGGAAAGGAGGAAGTGCCGCGGATCGTCTTGCTTCGAGTTCTTGTCGCCGCCTCTGGAAAGCCCAAGACGATTCGTGACAAGGCCGACGAAGTCTTTCGCAAAACGCTTGCGAACGCCAAGGTGCGTCCGTGGGTTCAGTCGCAAGACTTCGGACTGGCGGTCGTCGGGCACACGCCCGAGCGCGTCGAGCAGTTGCAGGACGCCTTCGACGGCGACCGACGGTTTGACGGTCGTCGGGTGGTCATCGGCCTCGGTCCGACGACCGCGACGCTCGCCAAGGTCCTACGACGCGGGAGCCAGCCATGACGCCACCTCTTCAACCCGTCCGTCCTGGCTTCATCCGCCTAGGGATGACCGACTCCGGCCCGCTCGACGTCGCGCTGGACCAGCTGCGCGAGAAGCACTTCGCTATCACCGGTCCCGTCGGGCAGAGAAAGACGCTCTTCCTGCTGTCGGTATTGAAGCAGTTCATCATGCTGCCAACGGATGGCTGCTTCTTCATCGACCTCGGTGGCGACCAGGCGGCTTTCTGGATCCTCAAAGAAGCGGCCGAGCAAGCCGGCAAACCTTTCTACTTCCTCTCGCTCGACAACGGGCACGACGGCTGCTCGTGGGACCCGATCCAGGGGACGCCCGCTTACGCGGCGGACGTGACTCTCGCCGAGTCGGGGACGGCCTCGGGGCTCTCGCTGTTACACGGCGAGGGCTACGGTCGGAAGTTCTGGGGCCGCATCAACTTCAAGGCGATCACGCAGGCCTTCGCGACGCTGACGACGACCCTGGGGCGTTTGCCGAGTTTCCCCGAGCTGGCGCGTGAACTGAGCCGGATGGGTGAAGCGTGCAAGAACTCCCAGCACACCAGCGAAGCCTACCTCGCCGCCGAGACGCTGCTCAGCTTCGACGCGCTCACCGGCAAGGGATCGAAGAAGCTCGACATCGGCGAGGCGATCGAGTCGTCTGCCGTCGTTGTCGTCTATATCCCGTCGGCGCTCCGCGTTGAGTCGGCGCGAGCTGTGGCGACGATGATGATTTGGTCGCTGTTAGTCCAAGCCGCCCACCGATATGAACAAGGCAAACCAGTTCGCTACCTCCACGTGCCGGTAGACGAGTACGCTCAGGTCGCGTCTTCGAGGAGTGCCGTCGACAGCGGCATGGTGCTCGCCAGAAAGTGGAGCATCGCCTACTACACGGTTTTTCAGGACGATTCGCAGCTTATCAATCCCGAAGGGGACCTCCGGCCGATCATCCGCAGCCAATGTCAGCGGATCCTCTTCGCCCGCGAATCCGAGGAGGAGATCAAGGAGCTTCAAAACCGCAGCCTCGACGTGTTGCGTCCCGACAAGAGCCAGTCGCTTCGCGGCATGTCGCTTACGACCTCGGTCCGAGAGACGCGCGAGCCGGGACTCACTCGCAACGAGATCCTTGAGCTCTCCGGAGTCGCCATGAAGGCGTACGCCGTGCTCCGGCTGGGCGACAAGCATCGCGACCCAATCCCGTTCACGGTCATCCCCCCAACCGCTTCACCGGCAGAGCACACCAAGCTCAAGAACAAGCCGCTTCCCTCGAAGCTGCCTGCAACTCCAACGCTTTCGACACCAGCAAGCTCGCAAGTCGCCGCGACGCCCCTGGCAGCCGACGACCTCCACCGCTCGGACCGCGTGGGTCGGCTGCGAGACCTCTACCGCCGTCTCTGCGATGAGCAGTCATGGCGGATTCGTCAAGAAGCTCCGCAGTCGGAGAGCAAATGAAGGCTCTCGCACGCTCAACACCCGGCTCTGCGACGACGGCTCAGCTGATCACCGTCCAACCAAGCCTTCTCGCAAGCGAAGGCCGGGTTGTGCGGTGTTCCGAAGGGTTTTGTCGCTACGACGTCCTATCCACTTGCTCACTCCTGTTCTCCGCTCGCTCGCAGCCGCGGCCGCGAGCGAGGGGCGAAGCTAACGAGCCCTCGCCGCCCCGGCTAACTGGCGAGGCTCTATCCAAGGAGATGAGTATGGGCATGGACGTTCACGGCAAAAAGCCAGCCGATGAGAGAGGGGTCTGCTTCCGCGCGAGTGTTTGGGAATGGCACCCGTTAAACGAGGCGATTAAGCACTGTTGCTCCGACCTGCTCGACAGGGAGACCCTCGTCGGCATGTCATCCAATTGGGGGGCGGGCATTGACGACCAGCCGACCTGCAACGAGATCGCCCGTCGGCTGGAGAAACTGCTGGAAACCGACGACTGGTGCTTCATGGTTGATTCGGCCCTCCAAGTCGACGCTTGGGGATTCTATCTCACCGACGGGGAAGTCCAGACGTTGCCTCCTGATCAAGTCCGGTCGCCTTTCCGGGCCAGGACGGAATTGGTGCGGGAGTTTTGCGACTTCCTCCGCCACTGCGGTGGATTCGAGGTTTGGTAAGCCTCTTCGGACACCCGGAGGCTCTCGCGATTGCGAGGGCCTCCTTTGATTCAGAGTGTTTCAAGTCTTGACCGCTTCCATGAAACGACCGCCGCCAACCATGGCCTACGCCGCGTGCCCCGACGAGCCCTTGGGCCGGCGTAACAGTCCCCTATCTAGTTGCACTGCTCACCCTCCCGCTTACCCGCTCGGACCCTGACCCTAATGAGAGTCAACTATGACAGAAGAGATAAGAGACGGTGAGATCGCACTGTTCGATGCGCTGAAAGAGCTGATGCACGACATGCCAGCTGACCAGAAGAAGGCGGTCGGGACCGTGCTGGTGTTCTTGCTGGCGTGCGCCGAAGACGACCGCCTGAGTATGAACAAGGTCGCCGAGCTAACCAGCGCATTGGGGATTGGCTTCTCGTTCGAGTAGGAGTCATGAGTCGTCGCCCGGAGGTCACCAAGCAGACTTCCAAGCGCGGCAAACGCGGCGTCGGCCGGACGCCAGCGGTTGTGTAGTCGGACAGTCGCCCGGCGGCCTCGCGAGGACGGCCAGGGGCCTTTGCGATTGCGTAGTTCTCCTGCGGATCCTTCCTATTTGTTTCATCAACTCTCTCCATGGGACGACCGCCGCCTACCGCGACCTACGCCGCGTGCCGCGACTGCACCGCCAAGTTTTTCTGCGTAGTTGCGCCAGAACATTGTCCCCGCTGCGGCGGCGGGCTGCTCGCCCTCGTCACGGCGGCGCCGCCCTGGTTGGGGGATAGTCACGCTGCGCGCGGCGAGACCGAAGGACGCATAACTCCGCGCCACGACGCGCGTTACGACTTGCGCGCTGCGCCCGACGCGTAGGCGTTAGAGACCATGCCCCCCGAAACCCGGCAAACGATCGAGACCCTCGCCCGCCACTCCCGCGTGCTTACCGTCCGTCAAATCGCTAAGGCGTTTTTTGGCACGCGGCGTGACCCGCTCGACTGCGCACGCCGCGGGGTGAGAACGCTTGTCCGCCACAAGCTTGCTGTCGCCGACTCGCTAAGCCTGGGCGTTGTAGCCGTTGAAGGCCCACTCTGTCGTTACCGCCCAGGGGATATGAAGCCGAACCTTGCCGCCGTCAGTTGGCGGAACCAGCAGCGCTGGCGGGCCGCCTTGGCTCGGCAAGCGGTCTGCGTCCGGGCGACGGAGAACGGCCTCGCCACCTTTGGTGGCGCCTGCCGTCCGCCGCGCCCAAGAGAACTCGAACACGACGCCTCGGTCGGAGCGGTCTACCTGCGCTTGCTAGCTGAGGGTCGTGCCGACGCTTGGCGCCACGAGGACGCTTTCCCGCCCCAGGCGGGTGAGCGCCCCGACGCAACTTACGAGCGCGAGGGCGAAACCGTCACGGTCGAAGTCCTCGGCCGCGGCTATACGCGACAGAAGATTGAATCGGTCTGGCGGGCCTACCGCGAGGGCCCGCTCGAACTGTGGTGAGGTGTTTTATCCGGCTCGCGTGAGATTCGCTCACCGACCGGCTTAACGCGTGGCGGGTTCTTAAGACGCATCGACTGCGGTCGTGTCGGTCCAAAAGTCCCGCCCCTATCAGAAGGATTGTCTATGAGGACTTACCAAGGAAGAAAGCGAGGCCTGTCCACCCGTGTTCGGCTTCTGCTCGTGGCGTTTGGCGTAGGCGACGTTCTTGTGGGACTCGCCCGGCTGCCCGACGAGCTGATGCGTGAGGCGGTTCTCGGCGCAGGACACCTGCTCGCTCAGTGCCTCCCCTGGTGACTGGGCCGCGGCCTGGTCACATCCCCTCCTCCCCATCGTCCCAAGTCACTGCGGTGGCTTGGGCGACGGGGCCCTCAGGGGGTGAGAGACCTCGCAACGCCTAACGCCGCAAGACGCATCAAACCACAACCAAGCCTGAGTAACGCCGAACACCAGTCGGTCGATTGGCCTTGGCGGAAACAACCGCCAGCGGAACGTCAGGCCAATCACTCCCCCCAACTACCAATCTGCACCCCCATACCGTCAGGAGCCGAAGCGATGTTCTGGCCCGCTAAACGCACCCGCGGCGACGCCGGATTGACCGCGCCCAACCTCGGCGAGTTTGAGACGCCACGAGGGAGGTTCCGCGTCGAACCGAGCGTCCGCCAAGCCGGCTCGGCGGCGGGCGTCGAGTTCGGCGTCTTGGTCGACGCGACCGGTAGCGGGCAGGAGTTCTCTGACGGGGTCACGCTCGCTACGCGCGTCATCCTCACCGAGGTCGAGCGGCGGGTTGGCCGGCTGTCGGTCTGGGTGCAAACGCACCGCGACGAGGACTACGACGAGTTCCCCAACGTCATCCGTCAAGACGCGGACGCGAACGCAGCGAGCGCGGCCGTGGCGGCGGTGCGTTACAAGGGGGGCGGCGACGCGAGCGAGACGCACCTCAGCGCGTTCGAGTCGGCGTTCCTCCGCTTCGACGAGCGGCAGAGCCGCCCCGCCGGCGGACGGGTGATGCTCGTCTTCATCAACGCCGACACCAAGCCTGCGCGGTCGGGCCGCTCTCCCGAAGCGATCGGGATGGAGGCGCGAGAACTCGGGTTGTTGGTCTATCTCGTCTGCGAGCCAACCCCTGCACTCGGCGCCTTCTGCGAGGCCGCCGGGGGGATGATGGTCCCGATCACCAACACCCCGTCTGAAGAACTGATGATGTCGGTCGCCGACCGCATCGCCAGAAGCGTCACCTACTCGGTGTCGGTGCGGAGCGTCACGCCGCTGGAGGCGCCGGCCTCCCTCCGCTGACCTACATAGCCAGGTCCCTCCACCCGAGGAGTGCAACCCAACACCCCTTGCCGCCCAAACCCGCGAGAGCAACCTCACGATGCCGCCAATACCGACCCGCATCCGCTGGATGTCGATGCCGCTGAACGACACAAACGCCGAGCACCAGCCCGACCGCGTCGTCATCGACGGCGTGCTGACGCTCTTCGACTCGGGCGCGGTGGTGATCCACGACCGCTGGTTCGAGGGCAACTGGCTGTTGGGCCGGTGGGGCGCCGAGGCGGTCGATTACGCGTTCCCGGGGGGGCACGCCTTCCGCGACAAGGATAGCAACCGGCTGATTGTCCGCACGGCGGGCCCCGACCGGCGGTCGCTCGTCTACAAGTTCTGCGGGCTTACGCCTTTCTTTGCGGGCTTTTGGGTGCGGCTCGTGCCGCAGCACCGCTGAGTCGTTCCCCGAACCAAGGAGTTTTTAGTTCGGTGATGCCCACGTTGGTTATCTGTCCGCCGCGTTCTCTCTCCACGCCCATGCCCTGGCCCCTCGCGCTACGCGTCTGGGGCGAGGGAGTTGGGCAAGGCGGCCGCCTCCCCTCGGTGGACCAAGGCCGCCAAAAGGACAGAACGCTTATGACCAGACAACCAACCGCTTCACGGCTCCGGGTGCTCCGTACGGGGGACCCGCAGTCGATGTTTCACTACCACCACCCCAAGGAAATCCTCGAGCGACTCGGGCGGCCAAGCCGGCTCTTGTCGTCGTCCGCGAAGTCGGAGAAATCTCGCTCGGTCGATGTCCTGTCCCGGTCGATGTACCTCACCCCCGGGGTCTTCTGCCCCCGCGCTAGTGAGGGCTGCCTCCGGGCTTGCCTGGGGCATACGTCGGGGCGGATGACGATGCTGCAATCGGCTAACGCCCGAGACCGCCGCACGGCGCTCTACGCGGTGGACCAGGAGCACTTCATGGACCTGCTGCGCTGC
Source organism: Botrimarina mediterranea (assembly GCF_007753265.1). Lineage (NCBI taxonomy): Bacteria > Pseudomonadati > Planctomycetota > Planctomycetia > Pirellulales > Lacipirellulaceae > Botrimarina > Botrimarina mediterranea. The sequence continues at coordinate 2,244,667 of NZ_CP036349.1, read as the reverse complement.
GACTTGCGGCTGCTCAGGGAAGACGCACGACGGGAGGGGATGACGCCCGCCGTGCGGCTCAACGGAACGAGCGACGCCCAGTGGGAGACTTTGCACGGTGAGTTGTTCGTCGAGTTCGATGACATCGACTTCTACGACTACACCAAAGTCCCTTCACGGGTCCGTCAGTTCCTGTTGGGCCGACGGGGGCTGTCCGACTTCCCGTTCAACTACCACCTGACGTTCTCGCTCAGCGAGACGAACGCGGCCGAGGCCCGTTCGCTCCTGGCCGAGGGCGCCGGGGTGGCGGTCGTCTTCTGGCCGAGTCTACCTGAGACGTACTGGGGCTACCCCGTCATCGACGGCGACAAGCACGACGCGAGGTTCCTCGACGACGAAGAGGCTCCAACAAGGGGCGGCTATGTCGTGGGGCTGCGCGCCAAGGGCATCGCCCGAGAAGACCTGTCGGGGTTTGTGGTGCAACAGGCCGGCGAGCCGGCCAGCGTGAAACGAGGCGTAGCGGCGTGACCGAACCGGGGGAGGGAGTGGACTCCCTCCCCCACCTTTCAATCCAAACAAAGAGCCCTGTCCCAACAGAGTCCCGTCGAGCCCCTCCGCCGTCGCCGTCGCCTCGGCCCTCCACCCCACGGCTGAGGGCCGCGGCGAGGGCAGAGGCGCGAGGGGCGGCGTCCCCTCTGTCGAGCCCGAACCGAGGTCCCGAGCATCGCACAAGAGACACGCGTCACAGCAACTTCAGAGCGACCCCCAGAATCACACCGCGACGAGCATGACACCCTTCCCCACCGACATCTCTTTAAGCGCAACGACACGGAGTCCAAGCCCCGATCCCCCAACCGCCATCCCACAAGGAACCGGGCTGACGGCCGAGAGCAGACCAAGAGGCGAGGCCGATGACCGGCGAAATCGACCTACACAACGAGACGCTGTTCCCGCTGAGCGAGGTCCCCGCCCGCCTGCCGCGGCGGCGGGGCCGCAGGGTCCACCTGCAGTCGGTCCACCGCTGGGCCCGCCGCGGCCTCCGCGGCGTCGTGCTGGAGACCGTCCGGGTGGGCCACTCCCGCTACACGTCGGCCGAAGCGCTGGGGCGTTTCCTGAAAGCGACGAATCAGCCGACGGCTACAAGCGACTACAACGACGCAATCGAAAAGTTGCTGACGCAGCGCGGAATGTGATGCTTCACCCCCCCGACTAGCTCCTCACAGCCTGGATCCAACAAAAATGTGATGCTTCAGAAATAAGACGCCAGTGCGAGCGGCGAAGCTCTGACTGTCCCTCCCTTGCGTTAACGCAGCCTAAATGTCCACGTCTTCGCAAAACTGCGCTGGATTTATCCTGATCGCCGCGTATCCAAATGACATCGACCGCGATAATCGGCAGTGCATACAAGACGCCCCAACGGCACTCTATGCTCATTTAAGCATGTAGGTCTAGGTACGATGCAGCCCGACGCAGGTTCCTTGTATCTGCAGAAGCAACAAACGCATTCCAACTACTGACGCGTCATCGACCGAGCCTTCTCCTAGCAGCATCTGAGTCATCACGTTCCGCGGTTGCCTCGGAGTGAGCGGCCAAGTCGCGTAGGATGTCGGCAACATTCGGATAGTCGGCCTGCAGACTGCTAGCTCTCAATCGATAGGACTCTGCTTTCCTGCGGAGCGGATCACCGCCTTCTTGGGGTTTGAAGCAGACACCCTTGCTATTAATCACTCCGATCACAAACGACTCCCTCAGAGGCATAGTAGCAATCGACTCTATCACACGGCAAATCTCCTGCGGTGGCCATGCCTGCAGGTCGTTCGAAGGATAGTTGGCGAGGAGGTGGCCTATATTACGGTCGGCGATGTCGGCGCGGTGAACTTGCGCGGCCAGCCTTCTCGCTTCGTCAACCCATGCCTGCAAGGCGGCTTCATCAATCGCATCGTCCTCTCCAGTTCCGGGAATGGTCTTGAACGCATCCAGTAAATCGTGAGCGCGTTTCGCTTGCGCGACGGCGTTCTCATCCAATCGCTCTTCAGCAGCATCATCTTCGTCGCTTCTGTAGACCAGCGTCAGGAGCTCTATATACAGCTGCGGATTCTTCGACAGCTCAGCAAAGAGGGTCTTAGGCTGAGTCCGCGACGTATGCCGGTCTAGTAAGGGCAAGTACCCGTACTCAATCTTCGCCAATCGCGCTTGATCGAACGCATCCTGCTTTTGGAGTTCACCGATAAGCTCCTGGATTGCGTAGCTATCTATCTGATCGACCGGTTCGACATTGGCATCTCGTACGAAGCCGGCTTCAAGGACACGGGCCGCGGTTTCCGCATCGATCGGGTTATTGTGAGACGCCTGATGGACGTGCGAGGACGCAGAAAAAGCTCGCTTCGCCTCAAGAAGCCGTTCAACAGCGAACGAGACGTCGTCTTGCGGCATTTGCATCGCCCATCCTCGGCATTTGTTCCAGTAGAGGTCGGCGATCTGCGGAGATAGATGCTGGTCAATCCAATCCCAAGTAGAGCGCTGGTAAGGTGCGGCGCATGCGAGCGCAGCCGCATGCGCCGGGTCCATGGTCCCCAGCTCGAGAGAGTCCAAGAACGCCAGCCCAGCAAAGCTAACGGATGAGAAGATGTAGTCGTGGGAAAAGACTCGCCTATTCTCGTCGTCACTAGTGAGTGCCCCAATCAGATTAAAGTCAGTCGGCTTCAAGAGCTGGTTTTCGCCGACCGTCCATCCGATACCATGCACTCGCTCCACATTCGCGATGAGCCGCTCAACACCTAGCCAGCCCGCTTCTTGAACAATCTCTCGGAGAGCCTGCTTCTGTTTTTGACTCAGCTCGTGTTCGTACTCACTGTGGTCGGAGCCAACGCCGGAGAAGCCGGGTAGTTCAACGTGTCGGTCGAAGAGCCACTGGTGCCGAACAACTGGATCGGAGGGCTCGATTCTGCTTCCGACATCTTCTACTCGCGACAAAATCGCTTCTGGGTATGCCCAGTCCGCCTCGGCAAATGAACGGTGGGAACGCACAATCCGACCCATGGCGGTCCACAAACGGCCGCTAGGGTCCACTTCCGTCCCAGAATCGGCGATTCGATCAAGCGTAGAAAGGGCCCTTTCGGTTACCGAATCGCCGCAACGAAATACGCCATTGAGCACCTGAGCCCAACGCTCTGGGACCAAGCCGGCTTCTTCGATTAGCAGGTCTATCAGCGAAAACGCATACTCCCGCCAATTCGATTGATTCCTCTCTTGTGACCAGCCTGCGGCCCAGTTGCGCCACTTGGGTCTGGCGGTCGGGTGAGAGGTAGAGTCGATGCCGTCTGGAAGCTGGGAGACAAGAAACCTCCAAATAACGTCTTGGTGTGCGACTCTAGCTCTGCGAAGCACGGCGAGCTTCTGCTCAGTCGTAGCGTTGGTTTGAGGATTCCATGACAGGAACACCTCGCGCAGGCTGTTCGAAGGCCTATTTGAGTAGTTTCCAGGTATCTCTTGCTCGCGCTCTGCTAGAAGACAGAGGATCTTCGTGACGCGTTCGAGATAGGCGGGCTCCCAGGCGAGGATTTCCAACGCCCATAGCAACCCGCAGTGGGTCCAGGTCGGAAACACCCCGTCGCTACGCTGAACCAGGAGCTTAGGCACCTCGGGTTCCGCTGATCGAAGGTCTCCCTCGAGTCGCGACAGCAGAAACTCTGGGTCGGCTTCGGCGATCACTTCAAGCTGGCGGTCAAAAGTAGCCCAGCGACGCCACGACGATCCCTCCGGCAGACTCTTCACGAGGACGCCACGGATAATCGTGCTGAAATCAGGATTGGTTGTCTGATTGGACGTTGGGATAGTGGCCATCAGCGCAAGCGACTCGACAATCCCTCTGCGAAAGCCGGCGGACAAACTAGTGGTTTTCCCGTAGAGATTGGCCAGCCACCAGTCTTTTTCCGGGAGCTCGAACGCGGGGTTGTCTTCGGACAAGACTAGCGAGGCGAGCTCCTCGAACCGACCCAGCACCGAGGGGGTGATCAGAGGACCAAGTCGATGCCACGCGTCTTCTCTGGAAGCGAGGACCACGCTTTCTCCAAACCGGAGAAAGAGAGCGTCGTCGCAGTCGGTCCAGCGAACTAGCAGCTCGTCCAGTTGCTCGCGGCTAACGCCCGCCAGGTCGCATACGCAGTCGACGTCCAATGGGAGATGAATTGGAAAGAGTGGTTCTACAGGCGGTTCGGCCGTAGTATGCCGCCAGCCCCCGAGGAGCGCAAAAGGAGCCAGCCGCTCCCGAACCTCGCCCCCGGCCCATCCCGGAATCGTGCTAAAAGGGTGTTTCGCCGCTAGCCGCTTGAAGATCGTTGTGCTGCCCCCGGCGGAGCGTGCCAACGCCGCCGCGGTGGAGGCGTCAAAGCCGCATTGAAGAAGCTCCTGCTCGACCGCATAGGCGTCTTGTCTGGGCAGGACCATCTCGCGATTAGCGGTCCCCCCTCGTGACGCGGCGATGATCAGCACATGGTGGCCAGAGGCGATTGCCCCCGCCACGTCTTCCGCGCTCAAAGGCGCCGCCACCGAGGCGGTCAGAATGAGCGGCCTGTGACTAGCCGCCAGTCTGCGCCAAGCAGAGACTTCGTCAATGACGACAAGACGCTCAAATCCAGCTTCAGCAGCGTCGGCATGAGACCCGACAGCGGCGCACAAGAAATCCAGGCCTTCCTCGACGCTCGACGATCGCAACAAAAGTGAACCGGGCGGGGAAGCGACCCACTCGCGGAGTTCTGTGACTGCTGACTCACGACTGGTAATGAACACCTCGGGTAAGAGTGGGTGGTCTGCGACCTCCCTTAACGCCTTCCATCGCAAACTGAGGTCAAGCACACCCTCCGGGCGTGACCCCGTCTGGTGTGAGAACCAAGCGTCCACATGGGGCAAGGTCTCCAGCCAGTGTTCTAGGTCGTTGGCGTCGAGGGCCACAACGCCCTTCCAGTCCGTTGACAGCTCTTGCTGCTCGGCCCACTCGTCTTTTTTCCGCCACTCCCGAGGAGTTACGAAAACAAAAATCGACTCTCGACGTGTCTCGGCCGACTCAGAAGCGGTGCGACTATCAAAGTCCTCTTTCGCCTTCTGGGCGCAGCCCTTGTTCACACCTGCTTCCCAGCAGCTCTTGCCTGTGGGCACAAACTGGTTGCCCCGGCTGGTTACGACTACGCCATCAAAACCAGGACGACCTATTTGCTCGCCGGCCGGAAAGAGAACCGTGGCGTCGTCGGGAACGGTGGACCTCACCAAACGGCGAAGAAGCAAGGGCAGCTCACCGCGTGAGGCCAGAGTGTCGGCCCAGTGCTTAAGGTCGATTGCAGACGTCCAAGACATCGACGGAAGCCTCCCGCATCTGTTGGGGTGAATCGAAAAGCGATTCATTTTAGCAAGCAACACGCCCCCTGTACTTGGGCACGTTGACACGGTCGCCTTTATGCGTGGCGTCGCTGAAGCTGCGTCGGCGCCATGCAATCCGACAGCCTCGGCGTTTCTGAACCCGGCAGGTTCACACGGCGTCGACCCTGCCGAAGCCAAAGCCTTCGACGCAGATTCGAGGCCTGCGCTGCCCGCTTAACTCAATGATGCCGCGATTGCTATGATTCGAGCGACGGAAGTATCCATCCTCCTGAATGCCATGAGCATGTTGGACTTTCCGGAGGACGTTACGTCAACCTAAGGTCCGCCGTAACCATCGATCGACACAGCTACCTGGTTGACGATTGGCGTGTAGAGGTCGACGTCGACCGCGTCCGTTTCGATCGACACGACGAGCGAGTACGACGCCCGCTTGTCGAACCGATTCAAGTGAGGCCGTTCTTTCCACCACCCCGTGACCGGGTACACCGCGATGACGCCCGACGCCGCCAACTGAGCGGCGGTGCCGCGCCACATGTCGGAGTGAACCGACCCCTTGCAGCGGAGTTGCTTGCCGATCGACCACTCCCGGTCGTCACCCCCTCCGTCGACCTGCTCGTCCTCGTCGCGTGCCGCTTTGCTCACCCGCTTACGGAACCGGTCCAGGGTCTCCTCCGGCCGCTTGACCTCGAAGCGCAAGCCGTGCGATTGATAGCGGTGCTTCCGCGTCCAGCCGCGCCGACCAGGGCTAGGCTCGATGAAGTAGGAAAGCGTGACCCGCATCCTGACCTCCGCGTCCACCAGGCCCCGCAGCACCTCGGTGGGCCACGGGAGCCGGTGAACGTCCATCTGGTGGGACGTGTAGCTGACGGACCTCTTGTTCTCCGCGCCGGACGTGACTTTCTTCCTGAAGGGTTGCAACGAAGACTCGATGACCATCGTCGCGGCGTTCGCGGCGCTCCAACACGCCCTGCCGAAGTCCGGCGCGCCGTATCCGCAGCAACGCAAGAGCGTCTCCTTGTTGCCGTCCGCGAACTCGAGCATCGGTTCGGTCCAGCGGGCCGAGTGAACCATCAATGCGCGGACCGTTTCGGCGCGGAGCGACGGGTACTCCGCCCAGAGGCGCGCAGCGAAACGAGACGCCAGGGCGGTCGCTGCGCTAGTGTCTCCGGTCGTCGTGAGCTGGGCGCCGCTGGCGTGGACCCTTGTCGTCAAGAGCGAGAGGTCGTCGATAAAGTCGGCCCTCCCCGTCGCGGGGTCGATGGCGACGTTGCCTCCCTCCATCAGGAGGTCCGGCTTGATCGGCCACGACCGGCTGCTCCAGATACGGGAGGTCCGGCTGGCGGGGCTCAACTCGCCCGACCGCGAGGCGACCGGGCGCCAGCCGCTGTAAGCCGATTGCCGGACCGACACCAATTCCGTGAAGGCGCCGACGGTCAGGGCGTTCCACGATTGCCCCGGGTCCTCGACGCCCTCGACAAGATTCCGGTTGGGGTGCTCATGCCGCAGTTCGAGCGGCAGGTTGCCGGCGGCGACAAGAACGAGTCGCCCCGGCGCTTCCTCGTCGACCGCCGCGCACATCTGGTCCACCGCCGCCGACCAGGAGGAGGGCGCCCCATCGTCCCGCGCCTCGGCGGTGACGGTCAGCGAGAACGCCCGCTGGCTCCGCTGGGGAGCGGCGATCTCGATACGCGCGGCCGCCTGGATCGTCAGACTCCCCCACAGGTCCGGGTCATTCGCCGCCCCGTCGGGCATGATTTTCACCGACTCGACGCAGTGCCGCAGAGTCATGGGTTCTTGCGACCCGAGCAGGCCGGTGAGGCATCCGTAGAGGGCCAGGCCCGCCATCTCGGTCCCGTGCCCCTTGGGGTCGGCTGGCGACCAGGCGGGGTCAGCCGAGAGGACATGCTGGCTGCCGATGGCGACTTCGAGGAGCGGGTGTCCTCGGTTGACGCCCGTGTCGAGGTGGCAAACCGACGCCGAAGGAGGCGTCACGGTAACCCGGGTGACGGCCTCCTCGACAAACTCCCCCTGGCCTGTCGGCCCGAGGTCGATGAACTCCCCGGGCAGTAGTTTCGCCAGTCGCAGCTCGGCCAGCATGTCGAAGAGGTTTTCGATCGCGGAGAGCTGGAGCCTGGTCGCCTTGGCCAGCACCACCCGCCGTTCGGGAAACGCCAGGTCGCGGTCGGTCACGGCGACCTCTTGCGCGGCGGCCCGCTGGCGGAACAGGCCGACGACCTCCCCGTCACGCCCCGTGTCGGAGAGCCAGATTTCCCACCAGACCGGTTCGTCGGCGCTGGGCATCTCGCCGGCGTCACGCCAGAACGACTCGAGCGTCGCCAGCCGGATCTCGGTGATGCTCTCGACAAGCTCCTGGTTCTTCGGACGACCCTTCTTGGTCTCTTCGCGCGCGTACTGCTCGAACCGCTTGACGAAGTACCCGGTCTTCCCGTGCGGAACGAAAACCGACGCGTGCATCACCCCGGTCGCGTCGGTGCGGGCGCTGCGGAGCTCGATCCCACTCTGCCGAAACTCCAGGCTGTCGAGCTTGAGTTTGAAGCCCGGGTCGCCGCGGAAGTCGAGAACGAGGCCTTCGGGCGCCGCCTCCCCTTCTTGCACAGGCTGCGACGAGGCGGCGTTCTCCGCGGCCTCGACTTGAAGGGTCAGCGCTTCGGCGTGGGGAACCCGGTCCCTCGGCGGGACGTCGAAAGAGCCGCTGCCTCGGACATCGTGCGGATACTGATAAGACTCGGCGGCGTCTCGGACCGAGGGAAAGAGATGCCGCAACGGGTCCATGAGTCAGCCGCCTTAACAGGTCTCCAGTCAGTCCGCAGCCGGGTGGGTGCGGCGCCTCTCGACGAGTAAATCCACCAGCCGCTCGTCGGTGACCGCATCCTGGTCGTCGATGATACAGGTTTTCGCCGCGTCGTCGCAGGCGCGGGCGATCTCGGCGTGACTAAGGCCTGTCGCAGCGTTGCGGATCAAGTCCCAATCAGGCTCTTTCTGCAAGAAGGCCCGCAGCCGGTTCTGGATGAGGGCGACCGTCTCGGTCCCGGTCGGGTGGTCGTAATGGACGACGTCATCGAATCGCCGGAACAGGGCGCCGTCGAGCATCCCCACGTAGTTGGTGGCGGCGACGACCAAACTGTCCGAGTGGTCCTGCTCCAGGAACTGCAAGAAAGAATTCAGGATGCGTCGGACCTCGCCGACGTCGTTACGGCCCCCACGGTCCGCTCCGATCGCGTCGAACTCGTCGAAGAGGTAGACGCCGCGGGTCTGCGCCATCGCCTGGAACACGAGGTGGAGCTTGGCCGCCGTCTCGCCCATGAACTTCGTGATGAGGCCGTGCAGCTGGACGGCGAGCAGCGGGAGTTTGAGTTCGCCCGCGAGCGCCGAGGCCGTCATCGTCTTCCCGCAGCCGGGGGGGCCGACGAGCAGCAGCTTTCTCCTCCCGGAGAGCCCGTGGCTCCGCAGCTTGTCTTGATGCCGGTACTCGTGGATGACCCGGCGCAGCTGGCCGGCCGTCGTCTCCGCCAGGACCATCTCGGCCAATCGGGTCTTGGGATAGCTCACCGCGAGCAGGCCGGCAAGGTCGCCGGTCTGCTGGGCGATCGGGACGGCGCCGCCGATCCGCCCCTCGCTCTGCCGCCGCTTGATCTCGTCGACGAGGTCCCGCACCTCCTGCGCGAGTTTCGCGTCCCCCTTACGGGCCGAGTGCGCGGCGATCTGCAACGCCACCGAGACGAACTGCTCGCCGTCGGCGTCGCCGTAGCTCCGCAGCAAGGATTTGATTTGGGCGGCGGTCGCCATCGTCGGGGTCCCGCAATTCTGCTAGAAGCCTCTTGATCAACAGGTGCGGCGGTGACTACCAAACCACCGCGGGGGCGTCAAACTGGGTTGGCTACGCTTTTGGCAAGCTAGCGTCCCCCGTTTACGCTAATTCTAGCAAAATACAGGCCGCGCCGCGCTCGTTCGTGCAGCCGTCCGACGGGGGCGTCCAGGCGCTACTTCATATTGCCGGAACGCGAATGGCGTACGCTCGAAACGCCCAAGGAGGCGCGCCCAGCATGCCCCCGGCAGAGCACTCAGAAGGTTCGTGACCAATCAATTCGATAGGAGACGGACCTGGCGGCTACCAGGATGTCGAGACAGTCTGCGATGCGCGGGTAACTAGCTGTCACCGCTTGGTCTAGGTGGTAGGCCAGCCCCCCCCCGAAGACGCAGAGAAGTGTCGGGCGAATGGCACTTAGTTGACGATAACCCCTTTGGCCATCAGGGATTTGAGCACGTGGCGTGGACGGGTGAGGAGGTCGTAGCGTTTCTTGCGTCGCTTTAGGTGGCGGGGTTCGTAGCGATCGGGTCTGTCGCCGACCCGGTGGGCCGCGACGGCGGCGAGGAGTTCGTCGTAGAGCTGGCGTCGGCATGAGCGACAGGCGGCGAACAGCGGCTGGAACGCTTCGAGCGTCTGAACCGCCCCCTTGAAGCTAATAATTCTCGGCTGGGCGCCATGGCGAATCGCGGCCTGAGCCATCACGGTGCGGATCAGGTTGTACGCCAGCACGTGCGTCCAGATCTCTTTGCGCACCAGTTCGGGCGTCTTGCACCGCAGAACGTCCATCTGCAGCGTCGTCTTCACCGACCGCAGGTCGAGTTCGGCGTTCCAGCGGGCCCGGTAAAGTTCGGCGAGGGCTTCCTTGGGATAACGCTTCGCGTCCAAGAGCGTGGTCGCCAGCACGAGCACCTTCGAGCGGAAGCCGGGCCGGGCGATCCTTACCCGGCACTCGCGGACCCGGATCGAGTCGGGCATCGCCATGAACTGCTTCCACGGGAACAGCCGATTGCTCGAAGGCCGTGGCCACGCGACGACGTGGTCGCTCGGGCCGAGTCGTTCACCGAGACGGAAGTCGGTGGCTCGGTGAACCGTGAAGTGGAAGACGGCATCGACGCCCCGCTGCTGAAGCAGCACGAAGTTGTTCCACGAGCACATCAACCGATCGCCGAGCACGACGCTGTCCGAACAGAAGACGTCGAGCATGTTCAAGAGCAGCCGCAGTTCGCTCTGGCCCTTGCCGGCGTAGCGGCAGACGCCGACATCGAGGATCGCCCCGCACGAGAGCGAGAAGACGGCCGCAATGCGTGCGATCGGGAATCCGATGCCGGGCTGCTGGTTCGAGACCTGCGGGTAGGCGGCTTGGTTCTCGGGAGTGTCGGCCATCTGGACGGTCGAGCCGTCGTAGATGTAGACGCGCCGACCCATCCAGAGCCATTCCTTCTTCGCCCGCGAGTCGAGCGAACGCCCACTCTCCCGGGCCGCCTCGGCGAAGAACGCCTCCGGCAATCGCTTGCGGGCCTGGCAGTAAGCGCCGGTCTCGGCCGAGCACCTGCTCTGGCCCTGCGCGGTCCGGTGGGCGATCAGCCGGGCGACGGCGGCTCGGCACGAGTGGTCGGCGCTGAGCACCTGGCCGAGGAAGACCCACAGCGTCGTCAGCGGCGTGTAGATCCGATCGACCCAACCGCCCTCAAGCGTGGCGAGGGCCCGCGATAGAGTCGCTGCGCTGAGCACATCTCCGAATGGCAGGCCATCGTCCTGCAAGAACTGCCGCCGTAGAAAGCTGATCTGGCTGCGACAGCGTCCGTCGGTAATGCTTCGCATCGCTGGGCCTCCTTGCCTTCGATGGGGAAGTGACAACTCCCATCTAGGCGAGCGAGGCCCTTCTTCGTAGGTCACTTCTCGGAAACGACTTGCGACGAACTACGTGCCATTCAAGTGTCGGGCCGAAGCACCTAAGGTCGCCCTGATTTACCTCGGAATGAAATGTCTCAGTGTGCTGCCATCGGCAAAGATGGTCGCGTCAAGTACACGCAGGAGAGCAAGACGGGCTTCCAGGTCGAACCGGTAAGCTGTCCGGTAGATGGAACACTCTGTGAGAGCGGCCAGGGCCAGTTGCCCATCTCTCCTGACGAAGTTACGGGATTTCGGGTCTACTGTGAACGATGCGACTAGGTGTACCTTCGCCCGCGAACAAGCGACATTATTATGACAGCTGTCGATGCCACGGACGATGACGGGCCGAAGGCCAAGCGGAAGTACCTCTCGGAAGGCTGCGTGAATATGTTCTGCAGCCGTCCGGTGCTGGTGCAGCGGCACCAGATGGACGGTGCCGAGTTCTTGAAACTGGCAAAGGAATCGCCGTTCCACATCTACATGATCTGCCGCCGACCTCGGATCACCTTCGACCCGACGTCTATCTCCTACGGCGACATGACCATGACGGCGCGATTTGTTGTCCACGAGCGAACTGGCCCGGTCTACGTCCCGTTCACCACCGAAATGTCTGTGGAGCCGGAGAAGCGGCCGATCAAGTGCGATTACCCGCACAATGAGGTTCGGATTCTCGACGACAAGGGAGAGTTGGTCGTGGGTTTACACGCCGGCTACATGATGAGCATGATTGGATCAGACCTCCACGACCCCACTCAGATTAAACACGTGGATCTGGAGGTGTTGTACGTCGGCCAGGCGTACGGGAAGGAGGGTGAACGCACTGCCCCTGACCGATTGAAGAACCACGAGACTTTGCTGGCCATATACGCGGAGCTTGCAGCTAACGCGCCAGAGGACGAAATATGGCTGGCGCTGCTCTCGTTCGAGCCGCCGATCACGATCCTGTCATTCGACGGGCGGCAGCAACACACCGCCGAAGTCACGGGCGACGCGGACCTGGCCCACATGCTCAGGATGTTGGACAACCCGGTGACGGAACGGCAGCGGGTCTGCTTCGCAGAGGCGGCGCTCATCCGACACTTTCAGCCGAAGTACAACGACAAGTTCAAGTACAACTTTCCGAACCCTTCACACGAGACCTATTCGGCGTGCTACGACGTGGATCTGAACGCCGTGGCCGTCGAAATTCGTTTCGAAGAACTGTGGCACCGGCTGTATTCTCAGGCGCAGCCACCGCAATACAATATCGTCGTGACGTTCCCGCTGCATAGCAAAGAACTGCGCCAGAGCATGTTCGATTTGCTGCGGGTCGTGCCGCCTAAGACCGATGGTCCGGTCAAGGCCTACGTCACGCCAACGCCGATCGAAGAAGTCTAAGTCTGCGACGGCACAGACCTGACCCCAAAGATAGGTGAGTGATGACGACACCCCAGACGTTCGCCACCGCGGACGACTTCCTTGCCTACTTGCGTGTGTTCTACGCTGCCCCGGCCAGCGGCGACAACCCGGACACGGAAATGGTTGCCCGGACGCAGGCCGACATGCAAGCGCTACAGCCGGGTGCTGCTTACACGCCGGAGCAACTCAATATGATGTCGGTCGTTGGAGAACAACTTAAGGCGGAGGTCTACGGTTCGCTTTCGCCGGAGGTTGCGGCCCGCGTCCACCCGTGCATTGCCCTCGGCGTCCTGGATACCGGCGAGGCGAACGCCGCAATCTACAAGAGCTCGGACGGGAAGTACGCGATCCTGATAAACACCGGTCTAATGCAGCTTTTGAATAAGTTCGTGAAGATCATCATCGCGTGGGATGATCCGCGGCTGGTGACGTACTGCAACCTTACGCCGGCCGAGGACTTAACGGTTGCCCAGCTACGCGAGTATCTCCCGGAGCTGGTCTAGACTTATAAGCAGCTCGGCGCGCCCTATGGAGCCATGCTCAAACTTCACCCGTCCGTCGCCGGTCGCCAATCTGCACTCTTGCATCTGGCCGAGCTGTTCATTGTCTGCCACGAGCTCGGGCACTTCCTGAACGGCGACCTGGAAAACGAGACCCGCTTCTGCGCGGTCGATGGCAATCCGTGGCTTCAGCGTTTCGAGGAGAACCAGGACCACGCAATCGAGTACGCCGCCGACGCCACCGGTTTTGGGCTGCTGCAAGAGGTACTGACGACCCTGCCTACCGCATACACCCCGCAGAACGCTCTCCAGAGCGTCATCATCGTGTTTAACCTCTTCTACCTTCTCACTGAGGGCGAGTCGCACTCACACCCCAACCCTCGTAGCCGTAGCGTCAACATTGCCCGCAAGTACTTCGGTGAGGAGTTCGCCGACACCGTTCAGAAGTCATATGACGACCCGGAACTACTCCGCTCGCTGTTTCCGCAACCGGAAAGCCGATCAGCTTGACTCGTCCAGCCCGTGCTACGGCCGCTCGCCTACGAGTTGGCCGGCTTTGACATACTGCCTTTGATCCCTATCGCCTTTGCGGCACTCCGAAGATCGCAGAATCGAATTGTTTCACGGTGCTGTGTGCGAGTCGGTCACAACGTTCGATGATACGTGCATGGGTCGTAAACGCCGAGCGACGGATTGCGCGCAGCGGAGAACGACGCGACCAAGCTCGTCGCAAGGGTGACAGATGTATGTCCCTGGAAACTGATGCGTGTCGGACCTACGCAGGCCCGGGTTGGCTAAGATGCTCAAGAACGTCCGCGGCCCGATGCCTATCTCGACACGTTGCTAAGGTTGAGCGCGGGTGCTGGCTCTTTGGAAATCAACGGCCTGTTGGGTCAGGGTGGCTATTGAGACCGGCTTACGCGAGAACTTCGGTATGGACGATCCGTCCCGAACATCCGTCTGTACGGTAGGCCCGCACGGAGCAAGAGTTGCATCGAACGCAGCGCCTACTTCATCAGCCTCAGGTGGCTTCGCCAGGACTAGTCTGAATGCACATTTCTCAGCTGACGATTCGCGGGTTCCGCAACTTCTCGGAGGACGGATTCGAGATAGCGCTTAAGCCGTTCACGCTCATCCTGGGCGAGAACAATATCGGTAAGACAAACATCGTCGCTGCCGCATCGCTCATTTTCGGGCAAGAAATCTCGACATCGCAAAGCAGGCGTCTCGGCATCGACGACCTGAACTACCCCGCGGTCCAACGCTTCAAGCAGCAGGTGGCCGCCGGGGATCTCCCTCCGGACAAGGTTCGGTTCCCCGAGGTGTTCGTCGAGGCCAAGCTGACCGGTATGAACGAGGACCAGCACGCGGTCGTCGGTGATTGGTATGTCGATGAGAAGCTGGAAGTCGCGAGCGTCACGTACCGCTACGCGTTGCGGGGTAACTTCAACGCCACTAAGTGGGTCGAGGAGCAACGGGACGCGCTTGACGAGCATCTGAAAGGCGGCGCTGCCAAGGAGACGCTCAAAGACTATGTGGGTCTGCCTATCGGCGACTACAGGCACATGCTCTACGGCGGCGGCGTCCAAGCCAACGAGTGCGAGGCCAACCTCCTCCGGATGCTCCGCGGCGAGTGCCTCGACGCGCTGCGAGACGCGAATCGAGAGCTTGTGGCTGGCGGCGAGCAACGGCTGCTGTATCGTGTCCTCAGCAGTTTGGGTGAGGCCGAGTACGCCGACGTTAAAGAATCGCTGGCGCAGCTAAGCGCGGCGGTCGATACCAACGTCGCGTTGTCGGGATTGCGGAAACGAGTGGCTGACCTGCTCGGAAGAGTGTCCTTGCTCACGGAAGGGTCGAACAACGACATCGCCTTCAGGTTCAGCGCCCCTGATTCGAGCGAGCTGCTGAAGAAGGTCGGAATGCTATACGGAGCCGACCCAGTGAGCGTCGATCGCAACGGACTCGGGCGAAATAACCTGCTCTACCTGGCGCTGGTGGTTTCTCAGATCGCACGCACCGACGACCCGGGCGACGGTCAGGAAAACTACGCCTGCTTCCGCTTGGTGTCGGTCGAGGAGCCAGAGGCGCATCTGCACCCCCACCTCCAGGACCACTTGGCGGGTAACATCGAGAGCGTCAGAAAGGAACACGACGAGTCGCTTCAGCTGCTGCTGACATCGCACTCGACGCACCTCGCAGCGAGGCTCGACTTGAAGAACACCGTTGTCGTGTTCCGCGACGAGGGAGGCAAGCTGGCGAGCCGCTACGTGCTGCAAGACATTGATCCCGAGACCGAAGCGGACGCGGTCCGCTTCCTATCGCTCTACCTCGACGCGACCAAATCGCGATTGCTCTTCGCGCGGAGTGTCATTTTGGTCGAAGGCATCGCCGAGCAAACGCTCGTCCCGCTGCTGTTTGAGAGGACGTACGGCGAGAAGCTCGAACGCCACGGCTGCTCGGTGGTGAACGTGAACGGCGTGGCCTTCAAGCACTTCCTAACCGTGTTCCGGCGAGGGCTCTTCCGCCGCTGCGTGGTGCTGACCGACAGCGACGCGGGGGCGAGAACCGAGAACCGCGCCTACAAGCTTGTGGAGGAGTTCGGGGGCAGCGACTCGATCGACATCAAGGTTTCGGAGACCTCGACCTTTGAGAAGGACCTGGTGCAAGCCAACCGGGAAGGGCCGGCACGGGAACTTTTGTTAGACGCGCTGGTTGCCGCGAGGCAGCGGAAAGGCAAGGGGTACGCCGAAGCCATAGGAGACGGCCCGCACGACCCTGACAAGTTCTACGAAGCCCTCGGACCCGAGAAAGCGGCATTCGCCTTTGGTGTCGCCACGGCTTTACGGGAGCGCCCCGACATTGAGTTCGCAACACCGCCTTACATCCAGCAGGGCTTTGAGCGTCTGGCGGGCGAGCCGTCCCAGAGACCGTCAGGGGCCGCTCCATGACCCGCTCGCCCATCGCAAAGCCGTGCTACGAGGTCGCCGGAGCGGGGGCCGGCAAGACCCACGGTATGGTCGAGACGGTGGCGGCCAGCCTCGATAGCCTGTCGCCCTGCCGGTCCCTGGCGGTGGTGGCGTTCACCCACGCCGCGACGCGGGTCATCCGGGAGCGCCTCGCCAAACGGGTAGCGATACCGCCGAACGTCTTCGTCGGCACGACGCACGCGTTCGTCGCCCGGTTTATTCTGAGACCGTTCGGGCGGCTGCTGGGAGATATCCCCGAAGGCGTCATCTACTCAGAGGTCGCGGCAAAGCCGGGCATGAAGCCCCGGGCGCTCGTCGCCTACCGGAAGGCCGTGCTCAAGAAGGGTGTGATGGACTACTCGGACATGCTGAGCAAGTCGGCGGCCCTTGTTGAAAAGCCGCTGGTGCGGTCGCGGGTTGGGGGCCGTCTGCAGTTCCTGTTCGTCGACGAGTTCCAGGACATCTCGCCCGCGTTGCTGCGTACGCTCGAAGCGCTCCGCAAGGAGAAGAAGACTGCTATCCGTGTTGTTGGAGACCCCGAGCAGTACATCAACGGCTTCACCTATAAGGACGCGGGGACCAAACGACCGGACGCCGATGTCCTGCCATTCGCGAAGTTCGCCAAGAAGGCCACGACCGAGGAACGTTGCGAGAACCACCGCGCCAACGGTGAGCTGGTGAGGTTCTCCAATCAGTTCCGCAGCGACTTCAATCAGCAGAGCGTGGCTGGAGACCGGGGCGAGGACGCTGTGTACTTTGTCCGTCCGACAGATCTGAAAGAGGTCGTTGAAGCGTTCCGTTCGTTGACCGACGATGTTCGTCTAGCCGGGGACGCCAGGAAGCGCTTGTACCTCGCGAGAAAGAACAAGTTCTTCGACGAGGTGCGGTCAGAGTTCGACATCGTCCACGTCGGCAAAGAGGCCCAACGCGGCAAGTCTCTTCACGCCGACGCTCGCGATTTGCTCAGCGTGGCGGTCGGCAAGCAAGAGCGCGACTTGGTGCGGGACCTGGATGGCGGACTGGTCGGTTGGCGTCGGACTGCCTGTCGCTTGCTGTTCCGTCTTGGCGAGAGAGAGATGGGGTTCGACGAGTTCAAAAGCTTCGTGAAGGAAGAACTTGGGATGAAGGTCAGCGAGTCGCGTGAGAAACACTTGCTGTCGATGGTCGCGGATCTTCAAGGCGCCCTCGGCGGGTGCGGACGAGGGAGCGAGGCGGTTGAACTGAGCGCGTCGCTCAACAAGGCGAAGGGTCTCGAAGCAGACGCCGTGCTATTGGTGGCGGAGACCCAAGCGCAGCTCTTAAAGTTCTTCGAAACCGACGCCGACGCTCGCCAGTCCGACAAGTCCGATGTTTGCCGCTTGGGCTACGTGGGGGCAACCCGTGCGCGGGAGCGACTGGTGCTGGCGTGCGTGAAACCGATCGACAGGAAGGCTGAAGGGTTCCTGGCAGGCCTCGGGGTGAAACTGCAGCTCGCCGACGACTGATAACGATACTGTGAATTTGCGATGGCCCAGCACTCTCGGACACTGTCGAGGTCTAGATAGTCGATCCTCAGGAGGTCCGAGATGACCGAAAGCAACGAAAGGAAGCCGACGTGCACGACTAATGCCGGCTAGGTTACGTGGCCTCAACGCGTGAGAGAGAACTGTTTTGCTTCAGGTGCCAGAAGGCAGCTACCACCGGCACGCGGGACTTTCTCGAAAAGATGGGGGTCGTCGTTCGCGGCTGAGAAGCGTCGATAGCATTCGATGCGATTCGGGGTTGTCGCAGCTGTTCTCCAAGGGATAAACCTGCTTCGGTCTCTGGCTGATGGCTACTGCCGATAGAAGCGGTCGATAAGGGCCGCAAGGCGAGGCTGATCAATCTCCTTCAGCCAATTCCCAACCGTTTCGCCTGCCCACACTTTGCAGGAGATCCCGTGGCTTCTCTTGGTTGCGTCCGCGTATGCACGCGCTTCAGGCGAGAGTACGCCCGTTGTGATGAACAAAGCTTCTACATTGGCGTAGCCCCCAGTAACGTCCCAGCCGTACGGGTCCGCCGAAGCCTTGCAGCGACTGGCGAAGTGACGTTCAACGTCGTCCCTAGATTCCTCGTACCCTGCGTGCCTTCCCTTGCACTCGATTAGCTTGCAGACCTGGTCCGCCTTGATGCAGACAACATCGATCTCATATTCTTGTAGATCTTCTTTCGACTGCACCATCTTTTGAATGACAACCTCGAACCCTTGTGACCTCCACGCTAGGGCGACGATCAATTCAAATAGGGCACCCTTGAGATTCCCTATGATGCCGTCATTGATCTCGGTGCCTCTTGCGAGAGCGAGTGTGTCTTCAAGCTTGGTCAGCGTTGAGTCGGAAGGCGTATCTTGCTTAAAGAGATCCCACAGCGAGTTCAGCAGCTTCTCGACATTGCGGCCGAACACGTCGTGGAAGACGACGGGCGTAACGCCGCTGGTCCGCAGTAGCTGCCAGGCCGAAGCTGAGAACACCGGTGCGATCACTACGGGAACCACCACAACTGTCTTCCATCGCAGCACCACTGACCGATAGCGTTCCAAGAGAGCAGTCGCGTCGTTGATGTCATACTGGCGGTACGCGAGGATGTCGCAGACGAGAAACGCCTCCTTGGCCGTTGTCCGTCGCAGCTGTTGGTTCGCGGTGAAGGGCCCGAAGTAGACCGGTCCGTGGACGTCCCATACGGCGTCGTTGAATCCCTCGCAGAGATACGGCGAAGTTCGGAGCCGGTGCTTGTCATAGGCAAGCAGATAGCAGTCGCGCAGCCAGTCGCGAGCTTCCTCAAGGAGCCCCTGCTCAATCCTGAGTTTGTGTTCGAACAGACCCTTGCCCACACGCGGTGTGCCGAACTCTCTGCCTATCCGGAAGAGATCAGTAGCCCCCACGACAGGCTCAAGAACCCTGAGGTGGAGTAGCTGAGAGACCGTCTCCGCTAGACGGTGCCGTCCGCCCGCGTTGGTTTGGGCGCTGTCGGGTAGGCTCCCGGACGATTTGCCAATCTGACCGGCTGTAATCCACCCGCGGTTTGCAAGCAGAGTCTTGTAGACCCGATCGAAGCCGGGCTTCTTGGGGAGGACCGCCCTTACTGCTCTCGCATACTTCTCACCTTCGTGCGACGAGAGGTAGTACAGATAGACACGGTCGAACCTGACCGGGTGCGTGGACCTAACGCGACTCGCAATTTGGGCACGACTGATAGCCTTCCGAGCGGCTTCTGGAGTCTGAGATGGATGCCGTCGGACTAGCTCGTCAGCCAGCCCGCCCGAATCCATGGGGCCGGTTTCTTCGAGCAGTGCTTCGATCGTTGTCTTCGATTTGCTCATGCCGATTGGCCGCGTGACGTCAAATTCGGACTCTGGCCGGGGTCCGGCGGTGTCGCAAACCCTTTCCCTCTTTGATCTTACGGCGAGAAGTGTTTTTTCGCGATAACTCGCAACCGTATTTAATTGAATTTATAGTATGGGCCGTGTGACATCTTGATTGGCATTGCCCACGCCTGGAAGGGCCTGGCGGTAGCGCCCAGAGCGCTGAGCCTTCGCGTTCGAAGTACTCGAACGATCGACGACCAACCTGTCGGGAAAGTCTCTGCCGCTGTTTTCCGTGCGGTCCAAATCTGCGTCGGTCGTAAACGCCGGCGCGGATTCATTCTTTAGGTTCTCCCGGCTGGCAGACAAAACGCGCTCGGCTGCGTAAACAATCTGACCAATCATCGGAGAGTCTTACTCCGCACTGAACTCATTCAGTCGCCGAAGGTATTCCGTCATGGAGTGATCGTTGATCCGCTTCTCCAGGAAATGGACGACTCTGTCGACTAAGCCAGGAGCAGCGGCTGAGCAAGCCATCGGCTGGCCTGCACTACCATCGGCCGTGCCCTCCACCTCTGTCGGACGCTCCTCATCAAGACCGCTCTGCTTTCTGACTTTTAAGTACCCCTTGATCTCCCGTAATTCTTCTTCGGACAGCGAGTCTTCTCCATCGGGTGATACAGGCTGAAGCTCTCCCTCTGGAGCATCCTCACCGGCGGGTGCGGAACACGAGAAAACCGCCAAACCTTGCCGTCGGTCGAGCTGTTCGTCCCGAAATCGAATCCGGCTACCGCAATGCCAGTAGTTCCAGAGCAGCCCCGGAGGCGCTAGCGGCACCGCATCGTCTTCATTGACGAATCGCATGTAGCGGCCACTGGTGGCAAAGTCGAGCCGCCTCGCCAGCACGTCATTGCCGATTCGTGGCTGTCCGAAGGTCACGATCCCAGAAAACGGAATATCGCTGTCCACCAAATCGACAGCACAGCATGCCGCCATTGCGCCCCCAAGGCTGTGCCCAGTGACCCATAGTCGATTCGGCGCCCAATCCGCGAGCACTCGTTTTACTTCATCGGCGAATACGTTGTAGTACGCTTGGAAGCCGCGGTGGACCGTCCGCCCGTCCGAAAGCTGCGTTTGCTCACGAAAGTCGAAGTTGGCAAACCAATCTTCGAGATCATCCGTGCCCCGAAACGCGACGATGGCCGCATCTTCCGCCATCGCCACCAAACCACTACGGGGTCCATCATCGAGCAGACGGATTCTGTCAAAGCCCAGCAAGCGGAGAACCAGCTCTCGGTTGTGGGGGGTGGAATACGCCAAGGTGCTCATTTCGGCGAGCGTGATCGCCGTGGCCCAAGGCACCGTGTCGCATAGCGTGTCCCATTCCGTTGTAAGATGTTCCGCGGAGGGAAGCAGACCGCTCATGTTTCTTTGCCCCACAAGGCAGTGGAGGATCTTTGATTCCGAAACGCTATTCCAATCAGCCAGTTGCTTTCACACTGAGAGTCACGGTTCAAGCAAACCAAGCGACCGACAAGCATACCCGTTCAGCCTTCATGCAGTCCTTACAACAGTATACTGAAAACTTGGCGTCAGCTTCTCACGGAGTAACCATGAGTGGCGGGCGACGCCGAACCCTGGCCGAAACGTCAACTAGGAACGGTTGACCACGCTCTCTCGCGATTGACGGAGCGGGATGCATGCCGCGTCGGCTGTAAATTCTCAAGACCTATCTGTCCCTACAAACCGGGGATTGGGTTGGCACATGTAGTCATCGTTGCGAAACTACGGCTGCGTTCAGCCAACCTCGCTAGCGACCTTCCGTGCCAACTGGAGGTCACGCTCCGCGTAGACCTGGGTGACGTCCGCCGACTCGTGGCCACAAACCACCTGGGCGGCCTCGAGCCCGTACCGCTTACGGATCGCGGTGGCCGCCGTGTGTCGCAGCTGGTTGGGCGACCACTGCTCGACCCCCGCCCGGCGACAACCACGTTGGACGGCGTGGCGGTAAGTGTCGGCGGAGTAGCACGGGGCGTATTCCCGGGCGGCCCGCCTAGCGGCGCCAACACGGTCGCGGCTGCGTAGCGGCGACTTCCGCTGCGCCGCAAGGGCTTCGTATCGTTTCTTCTCCGACTCTGAGGGAGTAAAGCAGTAGGCGTCTTCGGCTCGCAACAGATACGGAGCAAGCAACTTCTGGGCCTGTGGCCCGATCATCACGACCCGGCAGAGCTCGTGGTGGTCGGTCTTGTGGGCCAAGGGGGTGTAGACCCACACTTGGCCCGTTCGGTCGATGTCCCCGGGCCTCACGGCGCAGACCTCACCGGGCCGCGAGCCGGTGAGCCGCTGAAGACGCACCATGTCGGCGATGACTTCAGGGAGACACTTGACCGTCTTGGCCACAACGGCGTCATCAACGCAGCAGACGCCCGTCGTCTCTCGGGCGTCACTCCTCCCCTTCTTGAGCCCGGGCACCGCGTTGAGCGCCGCGTGGATGTCGGGGGCCAGCAGCTCGTTCTCGACCCCCCACTTGAACATCCGCACCAAGCGAGAGACCTGTTTGTTGAGGTGCTTCCGCGACCAGTCGAGGTCACTGATCATCGCCTCCCTCAGTTCTTTGAGCAGCACCGGCCCGAAGCGTTCGGCGGCCAGCCGCCCGTAGCGCTTCCGCAGGAGGCCGAGCACCTCCTCGATCATCTCCGCCTCACGGGTAACCTTGCCGTTCTTGCGGTAGTACCGCCGGGCGTGGTCCACGAAGACGAGAATCAGTTCGTTGAGGGTGATCGCATGGCCCCCTACTCGCCGCTCCCGGAGGGTTTGGACCGTGACCTCGGCCGCAGCGGGGGGGCCGTCGCTGGGAGGCTCGGCGCCGGCGGGCTTGCCGAGCGAGTCTCGCCAGCGGGCGATCTGCTCGGCGTAGCGTTGGTGGCTCTCGGGGGAGCCGTACTTGCCGAGGTAGATCCGGCGTCCGGCGACCTTGACGACGGCCTGACCGGAGGGCTTGTGCCGCCAGTATTTGGGCGGCTGATGCAGGAGACGGGGCATCGGGCGCTGGGCTTGTTCTGGAAGCCAACGGTGTAGTTTCCGGTGGGTTACACCGTTGACTACACCGTTGCGCTTGCTTTCAAGCCGCGCCGCCAACCGTTGGCGGGATACCTAACGCTAGGTCTCAGCTAGACTTAGAAAAAGTGGCGGGGGCCGGATTCGAACCGACGACCTCGAGGTTATGAGCCTCGCGAGCTACCTGGCTGCTCCACCCCGCGATTGGAATATCAGAAGATACTCCGTACGAATCGGCTCGGCAAGGCGCCCCGCTGCAACCTTTTCTCCTCCACCTACGGCACACCGTTGATTGCTCGCCGGCGGGGCGGCCGATACGGTTCCTGGGTAGTTCATAAACAACTCCTGCGAATCCCTCCCAACCACTTGGCGCCCTCCAACGCCGCCGCCGCCGTGCCGCCCCCTCCGCCGCCTCGACTAGGCCGCGACGAGAAGCCTCCCACGAGCGACGGCGACTCCGCCAATGATGGCAATCGGGCTTTGGGGCTGAGCCCGCGCGCCGGGTGGCTCGATGACGCCCCGGCGTGGCTGGTGAGCGGGATGCTTCATCTAGCGGCTCTCGTGCTGCTCGCGTTATTGGCTATGGGTGTCCATCGTGACGATCCGCTTTCGCTAACCGTTAGCGTCACCGACCAGATCGGCGAGCAACTCATCGACGAGCCGCTCACACTCGACAACACGACCGAGATCGACGTCCAAGAGCAGGTCCTGACGCCCGACTTCCTGCCGGAGGTCCTCGATCCTTTGGCGACGCCGCCCGACACGCCGATTGACCCGACGGGGCTGGCGTTCGCCTCGCAGCTGCCGAGCGTGACGCCGGGCGTGGCGCTCTCGGGGCGAGAGCCGGGGCGCAAAGAAGCGATGCTCCGCGCGTTCGGCGGCACCGCGGCCACGGAGTCCGCGGTGCTCGAAGGGCTCCGATGGCTTCAGCGCGTCCAACAGAGGGACGGCGGGTGGAGCTTGCTTGGGAATTACTCCAACCCGGCCGCCAATGAGAACCGTGAGGCGGCCACGGCGATGGCGTTGCTCGCGTTCCAGGGCGCCGGCAAGCTGCCGACGAGTTCGCGGGCCGACTTCGGCCAGACGGTCACGCGTGGCTGGCGGTGGCTGCTCGAGCGGCAGAACCCGGACGGTTCGTTCTTCAACAGCGGCGGCAGCAACCACCGCTTCTACACCCATGCCCAATGCACGATCGCGCTGTGTGAGTTGCTGGCGATGACCGGTGATGAAAGCTACCGCAAACCCGCCGAGAAGGCGGTCGCGTACTTGATCGAGACGCAGACGGACCTCGGCGGTTGGAAATACAACCCGATGGTGCAGAGCGACCTGTCGGTCACGGGGTGGGTGTTGATGGCGCTGAAGAGCGCGCGGATGGCGGGCATCGAGGTGCCATCGCCGGTCTTCGCCAAGATTGAGGGCTTCTTCGACCTCGTCCAGCGATCGGACCCACTGGTCTACGCGCCGCTTGGGTCGCGCTACGTGTACGAAGAGCCCGACGTGTTCAATCGTGAAGCGGTGCCGACGCTCACGGCTGTCGGACTTCTCGGTCGTCAGTACCTCGGCTGGCCAGCGGACGATCGGCGAATCGACAAAGGGCTCGAGTTTCTGCTCACGCACAAGCCCGAGTGGCGGCGTGGCAAGACCGACGTCTACTACTGGTACTACGCGACGCAGGCGCTGATCCACGCCGGCGGCCCACGTTGGCCGGAGTGGAACGAGGTCATGCGCGAGCTGCTCCCTGCCAACCAAGTGAAGGACAACAAGGAGCGCGGCAGTTGGGACCCACGCGAGGACGCCTGGGGCGCGTCGGGGGGCCGACTCTATATGACCTGCCTGTCGATCTACACGCTCGAGGTGTACTACCGACATCTGCCGCTGTACCAGCAGCGGGCGACGCGGTAGTGGAAGGGTGCGTGACTCCCCTTCCTGACGCCCTTACTCCTTCGCGCGTTTGAAGCTAAACGCGACATAACGAAACCCGCGCGGCGTGTCGTAGATCGCGGCGCCGCTGGGGGTGGCGTACTTCATCATCGCCTCGGCCGAGGGGACGCCCGAATCTTCCAGCGCGTCGCGCAGCCAACGCATCGGCGGGGCGAACTCGGCCATCTGGTTGAGTTGCTCGCGCGAGGCGTCCGACGAGCCGGCGGCGTGCCATTGGCGGAACTGTGCGACGGGGTCTTGATACATGAGGATGCGTCCCTCTTCCCCGCCCACCGTCGCGGCGCCGAGACGATTGATGCGGTTCGCCATCAGTCGGAACGGCAGATGCTCGGCGAGCCGGTCACCTTCGCCGGCATGGGTGTCTAGGAGCTTTTGCATCAGTTCATATGTTTCGCAGAACACGACGTCGTCGCCGATGAGCGCGAGACAACTGATCACCATTGGCGCTTGGCCGGGTCGTGGCCCCTCCTCCCGTTGCTTCTGCGCCATCTCCTCAAAGAACGGTAGGACGAAGTACGGATGACCGTTGTGGTCACGCTGTTCCAAGTTGGCGCCGACCTTATTCAACACGGCCTCAACAACCGTCAGCGCCTTCTCGGGTTCATGGGTCTCAAGAAAGATCGCCCGTGCTGGGGTCACGCGAGGCGCGGCGCCCTCGCGAGTCTCACCAAAAGCTTGCAGCGAGACGAAACGACCCGTGAAGTGTTCGATCAAGGTCGCCGGCGAAACTCCCGCTCTCTCCGTGACGAACTTTTCGACATCGTCGGCGAACCGCCCCTCACCGCGGATGCGATCGTAAAGTTGCGAGGCGCCGTCCAAGGTCCCCGCAAAGTCAACCGCTCCGCAGGTGTAGGCGGCGACCTCCGAGGGGATCGCATCGACCGGAGTCGGGTCGCACGGCAACAGGCGGGCCATCTTGAGCACGCCGGCGCGCGGGTTGTCGAGCAACAAGTGCGCGCGGAACAGCGAGTCCCACTCGCCCTCGTTGATCCACACCGAGCCGGCGGCGCCCTCGACGCCATCGATCCCGAGGATCGGCAGCGTCGCCAACGCGATCCGCGCGCCGGCGTTCTCTTGGGCGACCGCGCGGAAGATGCCCACCGGGTCGATGAACGCCACGAGTTGAGGAGGCGACTCATCACCGGCGCCGAGCCGCTCGCTGACGCATTCGCGGAGCGACTCGGTGAAGGCTTCGTTGTCCGACAATGGTTCCGCGTAGCGTTGCCGCAGCCGCTTCGCTCGCTTGGCCCGATCTTCGTCCTCGGCGGGCTTCTCTTCCTCATCCTCGGCTTCCGCTTCGACCGCGGGGACGAGTCCCTCGGCCTCGTCCCACTTGGTGACGACCGATTCGAGGAGGATGCGATCGTTGCAGATGATCAGAACGCCGTCGCGCTCGACGGCGCCGAACGTCTCATTGGCGTTATCGCCGCGGCGGATGACGGTTGCTGTCGTCGAGCCGACGGGCTCGCTCGCGATCTGCTCCCCGCGTCCCGACGCGTATTCCTTGATGGAATCCAACAACTTCGTCGCCCGTTCTTGCCCGTCGGCGAGCGCCATCGGCTCACCCGCCTTGCGGTTGGCGCCGCTGACGGTATCGGCGAGGAAGACAACGCCCGGCGGTTCATTGCGCCGCGGCACAATCCCCAGCGCGACCTCGCCCTCGAACAACGCCAGCATGTCGGCCAAGCCGCCGCCGGTCGCCTTGCCGGGCCCTTCGCGGTACGACTCGTCGATGCGGTTGAACAACGCCTTGAGGAAGGGCGATATCTCGGGATCGTTCAGCAGCTCGCCGCCGCCGCCGCTGTTGAAGCGGTCGGAGAGTTCGGTCGCGTCGGGCGTGCGGACGAAGAAGACCGACCGGCCCGGGAAGAGCCGCATCGACGTGGGACGCTCGGCCAGCGCCGCGACGGGCGCCAGTACGACCAGGGCCAGGGCGACCCGGAGGGTCAGGCAAACTAGACGGATTCGATACACAATGCTCCCCTGTGTTTTTAAGACCCGTATTTTACCCCATCGCGCGGCCAAAACCGAACACAAAACATCCGATCCCGACAGCTCAAAAACGCTTCTTGCACGCGGTGGTGAAAGCCCACCGTCGCTCGCGCCCGGGCGTTCCCTACGTGGTACACTTCAGGATGCCCAAACCGCCCACCCAACGGGGGACGATCCCGATGTTCCGCCCTGCCCTTCCCTTGTTCGTCGCGGCCGCGACGATCTTGCTACCCGCCAACGATTCATTGGCTCAGGGCGGTCGAGCCGGTGGCGGTGGATTGGGCGGCGCCAGCTCCTTCGGGAGCTCGAGCATGGGCGGCGGCTTCGGTGGCCAGTCCGCCTTTGGCGGCTCGTCGTTCGGGCAAAGCGGACTGGGCCAATCGGGTTTCGGCCTCGGCCAATCGAGCTTTGGGCAGTCCGCGTTCGGCCAGTCCGCTTTTGGTGCCGGACAACAAGGGGGCTCCTTCGGCGCGCAGGGCGGCAACCAAGCCTTCATCGGCCGTAGCGCCGCGGACATGGCGAGCTTCTTCGGCGGGGCCGCCAATCAAGCCGGCCAAAACACCCAACGCGGGCAACGCTCTGGGGGTGGTAGCAACCGCGGCAGCTCGAGTTCGTCGTCGAGCACACAGACCGAGGTCCGCGTCGCCATCACCGCGTCGCCCGAACTCCAGCGCTTTGTCGCCGCGAATTGCCCGCCGGCCGCCGTCGCCATCTCCAACGTCTCTAGGGCGTTAGAACGCAAAGGCGTGGACGGCGTCACCCTCATCGCCGCCGATGGCGTCGCGGTCCTCGAAGGGTTCGTCGCGACCCCTGCCGACAAGCTGCTGGCGGAAAAGCTCGCTTCGATCGAACCGGGCGTCCGCCGCGTCGATAACCGCCTCGTCGTGCAGGCCGTCGCCGAAGAGATTCTCCCCGAGCCGCAGTGATGCGAAAACAGAAGAACCGGGGCTAATCAAGCGACTCAACGATTCAACTTGATGGTCGTCGTCGTGAGCCGCTTACGTGGTTCCTCTTCTTGCGCCGGTACGGTCGCCGGCTTGGCGCCAGTACGCTCCTCGAAACCGGCTTGCCGGACAGTCGTCGCCTTCGTCGATTCGGCGATCATCGTCTCCCCCACCGGCGCCAGGCCGTTGCCCGGTAGCCGCTGCCGCGCTTGATCGCTCACCACGAGCCCGCCCCCCCGGACTGGCTCGAAGCGTGCGATCAAACTCACGTGTGTCGGCGCGGCGTCTACCGTTCCCCATGGCAGCCAGACGCTGTACGAGGGACCGATCTCCGAGACGCTCATGTTCTTCGGCAACTGGTCCGGCGGGAACACGAACCGCCGCGTCGGGCGGTGATCGGTGGGATCGCGGCCCGATTCGTCGAACGCGTACACTACCAAGCGACCGTCGACCTCGATCGGATCGGCGCCGTGGTCGTAGAAGTAGAGCCGCCCCCCAAACCCGCGTTCCGCCGGCTCGCCCGGCGTCTGCCGCACGGTGTCGGCCCAGGTGGCGACAATCCGCTCCGGCTCTCCTTTGCGCGGCTCGTCCGGGTTGGCGCCCCACTCCATCGGGTTGGGCATCTTGAACGGCGTTTCGGTCTTCGCCACCGTCGACGACGCGCCGCGGCAACCGGCCAGCAGGCAGATCGCTAGCCCGACCGCCGCCATGCTACGAAGGGGAGAAGTCATCTCGACGCCTTGGCCTTGTTTCAATCGTGGGACTTCGAACTTGCGGTTTCGGTCTCGGTTCATGGGGCGACCGTTGGCAGTCGGCGCGGCGGAATGAACGGTTTGGAGTACGACGCCGCCTCGACACGGCTGGCGACTTCGGCGACGGGCTCTTCCGCTTCGCCGATGGGCGCCGCGGTCTTCACCTCGCCTAAGACGGGGCCGCCGGGCGGCAGCTCGGTCGGAAAACAGCCGGGCACGTCGTCCCACGCGTCGCCCCGCGTCCGCAGGCCCGATGGGCCGTGCATCTCGATCACGTCCGACAGCACCCAGCTCATCCGCGACGACTCGACTTGCTTGAGCATCTCGGCGTCGAGCTCCGATCGGATCACGCGCGGCGTCAGGATGATCAGCAACTCGGTCCGCCCCTGCTGCACCGCGTCGTAGCGGAACAGATCGCCGATCAGCGGGATGTCCGCCAACAGCGGCACCCGCCGGTGGATGTCCAGCGTCCGCTTGGTGAGCAGACCGCTCAGCACGATCGTCTGTCCGCTGGCGGCGCTGACGGTCGTCGTGGCTTGGGTGGTCTTGATCTGCGGCGCCCGCACCACATCGCCCGTTGTGGAGATGTTGATGGCGACGCCCTCTGCTTCCGGCCCCAGTTCGGACTTCTCCGCGGCGACGTTCATGATCACCTGGCCGTCGACGCTGATGCGAGGTTGCACCTCGAGGATGATGCCGACGTCCTCGTACTCGACGTTGTTGGTTTGTCCGAAGTTGTTCTGAGTCACGCCGGCGATCCGCGGCACGCGGGCGCCTACCTGAACGCGTCCGACTTTGCCGTCGATTGTCGTGATCTGCGGGCGACTCAACACCTCGAGGCGCCGGCTCTCCTGCAACGCTCGGAGCAAGAAGTTGACGTTGCTGCTGCTGGCGGACATCACAAAGCCGCCGAAGTTGAGGTCGCTGTTAACCCGGCTCAACGCGAAGCTCGAAAGCGCCTGCGCGCCGATGTTGCCGGCCTGCGCCAGCGACGTCGTCGAGCCGTTATTCCCGAGCGGCTGGTTGTTGAAGTTGTAGCCCGGCGTCAGGTTGCTGGAGATGATGTTCTGCGTCGTCGTCGAGATCGCGGCGCCGCCGGGCGATTGCTCGTTGGTGGTCGTCGTGATGAACTGCGTGTCGGACAGCAGCGAGCGGTCGAACAGCAGCGAGTCCTGCAAACCTAGCTCAACGCCGAACTCGTCGGTGTCGTTCAGGCTCACCTCGGCGATCAACACCTGCACCACCACCATCGGCGGACGCTCGTCGAGCTCTTCGACGAGCCGACGTAGCTCCTGCTCGTAGCGCGGCGTCGAGCTGACAATCAGGCTGTTCGTGGCCGGCTCGGCGACGATGATTACCTCGCGCTCGATCAACTCGCGCGGGCTGAACCCGAGTTCCGCTTCCGCCTCGGCGCTCCGTTCGTTCTCCAACCATTCGTTGAGCACTTGCGAGACCGTTGTCGCGTCGGCGTTCTTCAGGCGGAAGACCGTCGTCTGCCGCGAGCGCACCTCGGCGTCGTCGAGCCGCAACAGGATCGCCTCGACCACCGCCAAGTCCTCCGCGGTGCCCGCGGCGATGATGCTGTTCGAACGCAGGTCCGTCGAAACGCTCAATCGGGAAAGGCCTCCGGACCCGTACCCGCCGGGATCATCGCTGTCTTCCTCCGTCGCGAAGAGCGATCTCAACATATCGGCGAGCGCCGCCGCATCGCCATTGGCGATCGTAAAGACCTTCAACTCGGCCGAGGCGTCGGGCGTGCGGTCGAGCCGCTCGATCAGCGCGGCGATCAGGCCCATGCTCTCCGCCGGGGCGGTCACGACGAGCGAATTGGCCCGCGCGTCCGCCGACACACGGACGCTGTTGAGTACGCCCGATTCCAGCGCTGTGGGGTCTCCCTCGCCGACGCTCAGACGCAGCGCCGCGACGCGTGGCGTCGCGTTCTCGGCGTCCGACTCGGTCGAGGGTTGGATCGCTTGCAGCAACACTTCGGCGAGGTCCTCGGCAAGCGAGTTCTTCAGCGGGAAGACCCGCACCTCATCCACGGCCTCGCCGCGAGCGGCGTCGACTTGCTTCAGCAGCGCACGGACCTCTTCCTGGTCGCGTGGGGCTGCGCTGACGATCACCACGTTGCTGCGGACGTCGGCGACGGTGAACGCCCGCGAACGCAACAGCGACGCGGCCTGGTCATTGTTCTGCGCCGCTTGCTGCTCGAAGTAGCTGTCGATCAACGCCTTCGCGTCGGTCGCCGAAACGTGCTTCAGCGAGTACGCCTCGAAGCGGTAAGTCGGCTCCACCGGCTGGTCGAGTTGCTCCACGAGACTGACCGCGAGCCGGACGTTCTCAGGCCGACCCACCAGCAACAGCGCGTTAGGCTTCGCCAATCCGGTGACGCTCAGGTCGCCCACCCGCGGTCCGAGCACCTGGTCGTAGACATTTGTCAGCAACCGGGCTAGCGAGTCGGCGTCGATGTGCTCGAGCCGCAGCACCTTGATCTCGGGCGTCGTCTGTGAGCTGAGGCTCTCGATCTGATCGATGATTTTCATGACGCGATCGACGTCTTCCTGATCGCCACGGAGGACGATCACGTCGAGCCCTTCGACGAACTCGATCTGCACCGGCCCGAGGATCGACTCGTCCTCCGCGACCCGCGCCTGCGGCGCGTCGCTCGGCTGATCGCCCCCCTCGTCTTCGGCGGCGACTTGCCCAGCCACCGGCCGAGCGGCGATCGGCGCCGCGACTTGGATCGCTTGCAGCGCGGTCTTCACCCGTTCGGGCGGCGCAGCGGCGGTCGAAAGGATGCGGACGCTGCTGCCCTTCGACCCCGCGACGCCGGCTTGCGCCGCGATAGATTCTTCAATCGCCGCGACCACGTCGCGCCAGGCGGCGACCGCGTCGGCCGGGCCATCGATCGCGACTTCGCCCGATTTGCCGTCGACTCGGAAGCGCACCCCCGCGCCGTCACCGAGCGAGGCCGGGAACGACAGCACCGTGTGTCCCGCGTCCCAAGTGGCCGGCAACGGCCGCCGTGCGAGCGACTCCAGCCGCCCGTGCAACTCCGTCGGCGAGAGTCGTTTCAGGGAAAGCGTCGAGCCGACGCCGACGCCATCGGCTTGCGGCCCGATCGCCTGCGGCTGGGCGCCCTCGGCGCCGGTAACCAGGCGCATCAACTCGGCGTGCGTCTCCAGCGGCCCGAACAGCAGCAGGCGTCCCGTGCGGTCGTCCCACACGGTCCGCACGTCGGCCGGCAGCGTCTTGCGCCACGCCTCGACCGCGCCACGGCGTTCGGCCGGAATCGAGTGGGCTTCGAGCGCCGAGTCGGCCGCGACTTGCGCCAGCGCGTTCGGCGACGGAACGAGAGCGACAATCGCCATCACGCCCATGACCACCGCCCTAGCTAGGGGAGCGATACGTCGGGTCGGTAGTGGCGTCGTCGGCGTTGCGTGAATAAGCATCGGTCCCCCCGGATCGGGCTCGCGGGCAGCGCCCCCACGGCGGGAGCGGTCGCGGCGCACGATGGCAGCGCCAACCGATACGATCGGCGTCATCCGGATCATCGGCAAGGTTTGCCACGGGTCGCCAAGATTTCCGCCAGCATCCGCGGCCAAAGTAAGGGACCACACTGCTAGCAGACCGCCGCTGTAGGGTCCGCTGTGCGGACCGTGGCTCGCGGTCAAAATCTCCCTCGCCGCGCCGCGTTCAATCCAAGGTCCGCCCAGCGGACCCCACCGGCCAAATGCCAGCCCAAAGCCGCGATCAAGCCGAGGAAATCACCGCGCCGTCAGAGGCTCTGAGAGGCCCATCTACGCGTCCTCTCCGCCTGACCCACAATGAACGCCTGGACACACCAACGCCCGCCTACGAGGCCCCTAGGGCCCTCAGAATCGATGCTGTGACCACCGTCACCGGCTAGGCCGGGAGCATCCCTGCCAAAAGCCTCTCAGGCCGCCAACTTCATCCATCGGCGAGCCGTCGAACGAGGATGGCTCATGGGTGAGGTCGGCGCTTCGCCGCCGAGGCGGTTAAGCTGCGGGCCGCCCGGACTACCAGCCCGCCATCGAAACCGCATCACGGATGAACCACGCCACGAAGGGCCGACGCGCTCGGCGCTCTCGCCCACACGCAGCCGCATTGATGGCGGCAATGCTCACATCGGCAATCGCGTTCACTGCGCCGTCGGTCGCCACGCCTCGGTTTGATGATGCTGCGATGCCGTTAGAGACAGTCGTCGATCTATTAGGTGCCCCATTGGCATCGGACAATCGAGAGAGCTTTTATGCGCAATTCATCGGAGCTGGTCCTGGCGACACTGCTGACACTGACAGCATAAACCCGGTAGCAATGCGTGCGAGGTTCATCGTTGACCAAGATGATTCCGGAGTTTTTGTTGAGCGGTCGCTGCAGCGCACACTCCCGACAGATTGGTATCATTCCATCGGTGTCTTGCAGTATTTGCCAGATCGACAATTTGTATTCACTAAACCAGAGTGGCGTTTCTGTCTCGATGCGAACATAGAGGAACCCATACGCATTCTAGAGCGATACGATCCGCAACAAGCCTACTCCGCTTCAATTGAGCTCAGAGAGATGGCGACCAGCATGCAGCCTCTGGTGTCGCCAACTGGGCGATGGGATGCAGTGACGCGAACTTTCTTGACGACCGGAGAAGGGAAGAGACAAGTCTTCATCCGATTCCGCACGCCTGAGGACACATGTACGTACGGGCATCCTCTTGGGGCCATTTACATTAAGTACCGACTTGGTAGTTATTTCGAGATCTCTGCGATCTGCACCAACGATTCAAAGTACTTGAGATTACGACGGCCTGACAAGAAAAGGCTGATAGCCTATTCCAACATTCTTCGCAGGAAAGGGGTGAGTTTCGAGGGGGAAGCTGAGGACGTGAACTTGCGAGACCTCTGGCAGACATTTCGTCACACTCCTGGCCCCGAGTGGGACCGCTCAAACATCGGTCTCCACAAGCTTCTCAGCTATACGGCGCATTCTGTATCGTCCCCCCCCGAGACACTCAGTGAGCCCGATTCGACCGGCTTTGTGGCGTCTTGCTGTGCTCACATCGAAAGCCATCTTGACGACTCGATGCGTCTAAATGCGGACGGAACGCGGCTCCCCGACGACCCGCACCTGACGTGGCTCCGCGGCGAGTACCTCACCGCGCCGGACCACTGGCGGACGGTCTTCGACCGCTGCAACGTGCTGCTCCGCTTGCCGAAGACCAACCTTACCGCGCGCGTCTACCTCGCCTCGGTCATCGGCTCGCTCGGCACGCCGCCCGGCGAGCCGATCTTCGACGCCATGCCCGACACGCCGCACGCCGACTACCTTGAAGCGGTCATCCGGTCGGCGTGGTCACAGCCGTGCGAAGAACGGCACGCCCGCGCTTGCCACGAGCGCCGCGAGCTGGACCCGGAGTGCCGACGCGACGGGGCCTTTGCGGTCGACGCGCTGGTGCGGATGGGCCGCACGGGCGAGGTTCCCGCCGAACAGCTCGACGAGTGGCTCGAGCAGCGCGTCAACCGCGCCGAGGCGCCGCGCCGTTGGCGGAACCTCTGCTGGATGAGTCGCGACGCCCGGCTCCGCCAGACGCTGCGTGCGAAGCTGTCCGCGGAGGCCTTCGTCCGCGAATCCGCCGACGACGTCAAAGCGATCCTCGACGCCCGGCGTTTGAGCGACTTGGAAGAGCAACGGGGCGTGAGGGATGTGGACGATTCCGTTAAGCCTTCTTCGATTGAGTCTCCAACGCCGCTTGACGGCGCAGCGGCGCCCATGTCGCTCGACGAGTCGATTGCTCCCGGCGCGGCAAATGCGGTCGCCCTTATCGTCGCCAGCTGCGACGTCGCCGACCGTCTTCTTGATCGCTCGATGGCCAACGTTCCGGTCGGCACGCTCTTGCCAGACGATCCCCACGAGGCTTGGACTCGCACTGATCGCTTGTACACACAAAGCCCGCTTTCGAAGGCCTATGGCGTCATGCTCGCCCTGCTCGAGCGCCGATAGAAAACCTTCCTCCACGATCCTTGGTCGCCACAACGATGGCTTCTTGCGGCGCCCCTCCGGGCGAGGATGACTTTACGCTCCCACCCACGGCGCCCTCGCGCGACTTGATCGAGGCGATCGTCCGCTCGACCTGGCTACAGCCTTGCGAAGAGCGGCACGCCCGCGCTTGCCACGAGGCTTTGGAACAGGACCACAAGTGTGAGCACGAAGGGCTCCACGCCGTCGATTCGCTGGTGCGGATGGGCCGCACCGGCGAGGTCCCCGACGAGCAACTCCAGGTCTGGCTCCGGACCCGCCTCAACCGCGCCGAGGCGTTCCGTCGCCGCCGCGACCTCTGCTGGATGACCCGCTACGAGCCGGTGCGGCAGCTGCTGCGCGAGATGCTCGAGCAGAACGA
This sequence comes from Botrimarina mediterranea, assembly GCF_007753265.1. Classification (NCBI taxonomy): domain Bacteria; kingdom Pseudomonadati; phylum Planctomycetota; class Planctomycetia; order Pirellulales; family Lacipirellulaceae; genus Botrimarina; species Botrimarina mediterranea. The sequence goes on along the minus strand of NZ_CP036349.1, from coordinate 2,210,312 downwards.
CCTCGTGCGCGAGGCGGCCGAGGACGTCCGCGCAACGCTGGCGTCGCGTTCAGAAGACTGAGCGCGAGTCGGTGAGCCCTAATCGCCAAAGCCGGGAGGGCGCCGGCTGTCCGCTTCACGACGGGCGCCGACGCTTAAGTCATGGTCGCAGAGTCCGACCCCCTGTAGCGTACTTTATTTTGCCGTAGCGTCTCGCTTAGAGACGCGGAGACGCCGAGGGCAGGCTGCGAAGACTCACGCAAAGGCGCCAAGGCGCAAAGACAAAGTCGTTGAGAAATGAGCGTAGCCGCAAACGATCACAGAGCAACACGTTCTTTGCGGCTTAGCGCCTTCGCGTGAGTCTTGAAGGCATCTAACTCTGCGTCTCTGCGCGAGACTTCCCCAAGTTGCTCCGTGGATCAGAGCGAGGCTAGAAACGCTACGGCCAAGTGAAACACGCTCTACGCGGCGTCGCGCGACGCCTTCTGCGCTTCGCCGATCATCTCGCCCAGATCGACCGTAAACTTCGCCCCGTCTTCGGCGACGACCGTCATCTCCCGCTGGCTGACCGATTCGACTTTGCCCTTGAACTGGCCCACCTCCAGGGCGTCGCCGTCGTGCAAGCGGAGCGTGACGCCGGTCGTGCGGACCACGATCCAAGCCTCGTAGGCGTCGCCGTAGCCGACGATGCCCGACAGCGCGGCGTGCTCGGCGTCGTCGAACGGCGGCGGCGATGGTTTGGGCTTGGGCGTTTCTTTCACAACCTCGACCGGCGCCGGCTTGGGCGGCGGCGGGGGCGTGTAGCTTGCAAAGAGATTGCGGCCGCCGACGCTCTGCACGTAGTCGCCCGCCGACGGCTTCGCCAGCCGCGCGGGATCACGGGGCGTCTCGGGCAGGCCCGTCTCGCGCGGCGCGCCGTTGACGATCAACGCGACGCTAGTAAACGTGACGTTCCACTCATCCCCCTCGTCGTCCGCGGGGCGGAGTTGGAGATTGGTGATCTGGTGCAGAACGTCCAGCCGATAGTAGGCGTCCAGCAGCTTGACGACGGCCTCGGGTTTGCCGCTGGCGACCGAGGTGAACGATAGCGACGTCGAAGCGTCTTCGTTCTGCCGCACCGAAGCGAACTTCACCGAGCCGAGCTCGAGACCCGAGGCCTGGATCGTGTCGATGAGCCACGCCGTATAAACGCTCCGCGCGACGTCGGGGTCCGCCGGCAGCGACTGCTCTTGGAACTTCTCCAATTTTCGCAGCGACTGCCGCGCACGGCGGGCGTCAACGCCTGTGTTGAACAGCGTTTCGTCGAGCTCGGACAACTCCCGCATACGGCGGGCGTAACCGTCCTGGTACGAGTCGAAGAAACCCCAACCGAACCACGCCGCGACGATCAGCAAGACGCCGGCGAGCAAGAACTTCTCGCGCTGGTTCATGACGACGCCTCCTCGGAGTCAGAGGCAACTTCGGCAGGAGCGTCTTCGGTGGGCTCGTTCGTTTGTTCTGAAGGCGCCGCTTCATCTGGTTTGGCCACTGGCTCTTCATCTAGCGAGCCTTCAACCGACTCCACAGGAGCCGCACCCGTCTCCTGCCCGTCGGTATCGCCAGCGGAGGACTCCACTTCGCCGGCCCCTTCAACGTCCTCGTTCACCGATTCGTCCGCAGGCTCCTCATCGGCGACGACGCCGGTGTCCGGCGGCACGCGCAACAGGGCGGTGTACTTGTAGCGGTACTCGTCTTTCGCCGGCGTCTCCGTCGTGGAGATCGGCTCGACCGGATGATTCCCATCACGCAGCCGCGCCTCGAGTTCACTCGATGACGAGCTGCGCGCGACGGCTGTCAGATCGATCCGCCCGCCCGGCTCGTTGCCTCCGAGCATCGCCGTCGCGATCAACTGGGTCGCGCGGATATCGGACGCAACCGGGAAGTCCTTGGCGTCGAGCGGCGCGGGGCGGAGCTTCTGGCTCAGCCGGTCGAGTTCGTCGAGCCAGTTGACGTCGCTCTGACGCCACTCTTCGATCTCGGCGACCTTCGACTGATAGGGCTCGAAGGCCTCGACGTCGGCCTCGGCGGCGGCGATCTCCTTCTGCTTTTCGGAGATCTGCCGGTCGAGCTGCGCGACGCGGTCGTACGCCAACCACGCGGCGGCGGCGATCACCGAAGCCGCGGCAGCGCCGAGCAGGACCTGCCGACGGCGGCCCGTCTCCGCGACGGGCGGGCGCCGTGGGTCGGCGAGGTTGATCGTCGGTTTGTCGCCGCGGGCGGTAAGGATCGCCAGCCCCGTTGCGGCGAGGCACTTGTCGTACGCCGTCGCATCGATGAGGTCGGCCGCCGATGTTTCCGGCCACATCGAAAGAGCGATGTCCTCACCGGGGATCAAGTCGTCGTGCAGCGGCAGCACCTTCGGCGCCTCGACGCCATCGGCGGAGAGCGCAAGCAACGTGCGTCGAAGCTCGCGCTGGGCGTCGGCCTCGCCGACATGAGCCGAGCGGACGAGCACCGGCTGATTCGCAGCGAACGAGACGAAGTCGATCGAATCGCCGGCACGGGCCAAGAAGATGACGGGCTCGCCCTCTCCGGTCGAAGGCGCGATCGCCAACGGCCGCGGCGTCGCGACCGCCAACCTGCCACCCAGGTCTTCGGCGACCTCACGCCAGAACGCCAGGGCCTCTTCGCTCGCCCAGGCGGCGAGCACCGTCGGAGCCCCTTCTTGTCCCGCCTGCGGCGGCGAGAAGTCCGCGACGATCGACTCGACGTCCGCGGCCGCGTCACGCGCCGCCTGCAGCGCGACAATCGGCGGCAACTCGGTTTCGGGCGCCGGCGGTACAGCGAGCCGCTTGACGCGGACGTCTTCGGGCCCCAGCGCAACGGCGAGCTGTGCCTTTCCGCCGCGCAGTTTCGGCAGCGCCGCACGGAGTGCCTCCGCCAGCTTCTCCGCCGACGGGGCGCGTTCGACCGTGGCGTACCCAGCGAGCCGCACCGAGCCCCCCTTCGGGCGGTCGGCGAGCACGGCGGTGACGCCACGGCTGTCGGTCTGGAGGGCGAGGGTCAGCAAGGCGGGACTCGATCGTGGGGAAAGCTGGGACCTTTCAGTTTAGTCAGCGGGCGACTCCGAACGCCAATCGCAGCCGCTTATTTCACCCCGGAGTTCGCGGAGAATGTGCAGCAAGTAGCCTCTTTCACCGCGTCCTCGGCGCACTCCGCGGTGAATCTATTGCGGTACGCCAGCCCCCTCGGGGACCAGCGTCAGCGCGGGGTCGAAGCCAGCGCCCAGCGGGCTCAAGTCGCGGCGCAGCACCACCCGCGGGGGCAGCGTCGTGGCGTCGAGCACGACTTCCATCCGACGGATCGGGCCGCCCGCTTCGTAGCCCCCAACGACCTGGGTGCGGTAGACGGCCCCCTGCCCCGTGACGTACGGCGCCAAGGCCTTCATCTCTTCGAGTTGCAGGTATCCCTCCGTCAGCAGCCAGACGGCGTTCAGGCGGTCGGGGCGGGTTGAACCGGCAGTCGGGTCGCGGTTGGCGACGATGGCGTCGGCCACGTTCGGTGGCATGCCGGGGAGCCCTATCAGCACGGCTCGCGGCGCCTGGTTGATGTTCACCCGTCCGGGGATCGACGTGGCGTCGGTCGTCGTCAGGGTCGAGACCATCTGGTTGATCGTGGTGTCCCCTTCCTGCCACGGCGACGTGACGATCGCCGGTTCGAGCTGTCCCGCCTCGACGACGCGGACTCTTACTCCCACGAGGTCGAGTGGGTCGGTAATCGCCTCGGCGGCGGGGGCATTGAAGTCGATGGTGATCGCGCCGGCGGCTTTCTCCTGCATCTGTGTGCTTCCGCCGCCCTCCCCTCCCCCTTCGCCGAGCGCCTCGACCTCCTCGGGCTGCTCCGGCTCGGTCGCTTCGTCGTCGAGGGCGTCGGGGTCCTCTTCGGGACCGCCCTGGCGGTAGGCGACCACAAAGTTGGCCGCGTCGATCCCGAGGACCGACTCGATCTGCGTGTGCAGCTGCTGCAGGTCGTCGCCGTTGACGTTGATCTTCGGAGTGCCGTCGGGCTGAACATTGGCCTCGGCGCTATAGAGCGTCAGCATCGAGGCCCAACCCCCGCTCAGTTCTCCCGTGGAGTTATCGACCGGCAGCGCGACGCCGGCGGCCTCGGCTGGAGAGACTTCGTAGTTGCGGTCTTGGTCGAGGCCCCACAGCAGTTCGGGCGTGACGCCCTTGACCTGCAACAGTTGCTCGAGCGTCGAGATCGGGCCGTTCATCGGCAGGATCGGCGGTTCGAGCGTCGAATAGTAATCCCGCTCGGCGCCGAGCGAACGGACGTCGTCGTCTTCGTCCATCCAGTCGAGGATGGCGTCGGCGATCGCCTCGGTCATGCCAGGCAACGCCATCAGCTGGGTGCGTGCCGCGCCCTCTTCGCGCGTCTCGGTGACCAGCAGCGTGTTGAGATTGAGGCGTCCCGAGTCGTCCTCCAGTCCGAAGCGGGCGCCTTCGAGCTGGTAGTTCCCCCAACGCGGCGCGACCGCCGCGGCGCGGACACGCAGTTCGGCGGCGGGGTGGTCGGCCACGAGCACCGCGCGGAACCGCGCCGGGTTCTCGTACCAGCCGCCGTCCTGATCGATCGTCGTTGCGTCCTCTGAGAGATAGACGCGTAGCATCTCGGTGGCGGACTCGGCGGCGTGGTAAGCCTGCTCGCGTCGCACCGAGGCGTCGGCCGCCTTGCGTTCGGCGAAGGTCCAATCGAAGTACGACAGGTTGGCGATCGCCATCAGCGCAACGACGACGAGCACAACCAACAGCAGCACGCCGCGACGCTCTCTCCGATTGCGATAGCGCATGTCAGGTTCCCCCCGCGCCAAAGCCGCCTGAAGCCCCAGAGCCCGAGCCCATTCCGCCGGTCGAGGCAGACGCCGAGCCCGCTGCGGCGCTCGCTCCAGCAGAAGCCGTTGCTTCGTCAGCAGCAGCAGGGAGGCGGACCACTCGACGGTAGATTTGGGTTTGCTGCCGAGCGGTGCTGGTGTGGTCGGCGTCGGTCGCGTCGATTGGCGCAAGCTCGATGCGGACCTCCACTGCCATCGGCAACGCCTGCTGCTCGGACATATCCCACATGTCAATGAGCTGTGTGCCGTCCCAGTAGCGGAACTGGATCGCCCTCACTTCCGGAGCGATCGGCTCGGTCACGGGCGTTTCGACGCCCTGCTCGGTCCGCCAACGCACTGCGTCACGAGGCGCGACGGTCCGGACCAAGCCCGGCGTCGCGGCGACGAGAGACATGCCATAACCGATCTGCGTCCAACCCACATCGATGCGAGCGACGGGGGCCGCGCCCTCCGCAACCGTCACCAGGGTCTGCGTGAGTTGCCGGCTGTCGATCGTCAGCGAATCGACATCGCCGTTGAGGCCGGTTGGAATCTGGTTGGTGGCGGCGGTTGTCGTCGATTGCGATTGAGCTTCGTCCTCGGCGCCCGAATCGACCTCGTCAACGTCGAACTGCGCCGCGGCGTCCGCCGCACTCTGAAGTTCCGTGACGTCCTGCGAGGGAGCCGTGGTCGCCGCGCGGAGGTCGGCCGTGATCAGGTCGAGAATCGAACGCGCGATCTGCGCTTGCTCGATCGACGTGCGGCTGCTGTCGAGCCGCACGAGGTGCAGGTCGATTGCCATCCCCAACAGCGCCGAAAGGGCAATCGACAGCGCGATCGCCAACACCAGCTCGATCAAGGAGAAACCGCGGCGGGTCATCATAGCGTTCCCCCCGTGCCGGATGAGCTCGTGCTCGAAGCGCCTGCCGAGGAGGTCGAAGCCGACTCCGTGAGAGCAGGGTCAATCACCCAGCGCACCAGCTGAACCGTATCGAGCTCGCTAGCCAACGGGTCGTTCGGTCGCGCGCTAGCGTAGAGCACCAGCACGCCATCGAGGGGACCGTTCTCGATCCGCAAAGACACCAACGCGACGGGCGGCGCCGTGGGGTCGAGTGGGTCAGCGACCGGTTCGCTGTCCACCGCAACCAATTGCCGTGAGCCGACGATCACCTCGTCGAGCAACGAGGCGGCAGCGAAGCACAACTCGGCTTGGTCCGCGGCCCGGCGGGCGTTCTGATGGGAACGGCCCACCGCTTCGCCAAGCGTCGCTAGCGCAAGCCCGAGGATCGCCAGCGCGAGGATCACCTCGAGTAGCGTGAAGGCGCGGCGTTTGGTTCGCTGGCGACGCATGGCCGTTAGGTCCCCTCACTTGCTGAGACCACTTCAACCCGCGCCGCGCCGGTCAGGCTACGGAGCGTGATGCGTCGCCGGCGTCCATTCGCCGACTCGATGACCGCCCAAGCGTCTTGGGTCGCGCCGTCGGGGCGGAACACCAAGCACGCCGCAACCGCCGGGTCGACGACCGCCGTTAGTGGGTTGCCCGCCGACAGTTGGACGAACTTTACTTCGCCGAGGTCTTCGTGCTCGTCGTCAGCAAGTGTGGTCGAGCCGGCGGCGTCCTCGTCGGCGGCGACCGCACCGGCTGCCGACGCGTCGATGAGCTTCGAGACCGTGTACCGACCCGTTCCCAACTGGCACTGGAAAACGATCGGCTCGCCGCTACGCATCGCCTCAAGCCGCGCGTCGACCCACGCGGTGCGCACCGCGTCGGCAGCCGCGTCGAGCCGCACGCGGCCAAGCGTCCCCGTGAGCGACGGCGCGACCATCGCCGCTAGCATTACCACCAGCGAGAGGACCAGCAACAGTTCAACGAGCGTGAAGCCCGTCGGTGACCGCCGGCGTTCAAGCCTCATCTTCGGACGTGACATCGTCATCGGTCCCGTCGCTGCCGTCGGGTCCCACCGACCAAACCCTAGCGGTGTTGTCCTTCGCCTCGTACTTGTACTCGTTGTCCCACGGGTCGAGCGGGATCGACTTCTTGTTCAGGTACGGGCCCGCCCAACGGTCCGCCATCTTCGAGTCACTGGGCTTCTCGACGAGGTCCTCGAGCGACTCCGGCATCTTCTTCATATCGAAGCGATACGTCTCGATGGTGCGGCTCAGCAGCTGCACCTGGGCTTTCGCCGAGTTGCGGTCCGCTTTGTCCTGCTGCCCAGTGATGGCAAGCGTCGCCATCGAGCCCAGCACCACCAGGATCACCAGCACCAGCAAGACCTCCAGCAGCGTAAACGCCGCCAGAGCACGCCGCTTGCTTCTCAAATTCATTCTCTTACGCCTGTCCATGCAAACCTCTCAATCTCAAGAAAGTTATGAACCACAAAGGAACGAAGGAACGACGGGAAGCCGCGTCGGTTCTCGTCTTACTTCGTTCCTTAGTTCCTTTGTGGTTCCTCTTGTGGAAGTGTCATAGGGTGCCGCCGGCGTTGATGATTGGCATCAGTAGCGCGATCACCACCACCAAGACGGCGCTCGCTAGGAGCACCAGCATCAACGGCTCGATGAGCCGCACCGCGAGTTCGATCTTACGCCACGTGGCGCGTTCGAGGTTATTCGCTACCTGTTCGAGCACGGTCTCGAGGCTGTTGGATTGTTCGGCGACGGCGATCATCTCGCAAACGTCGCGCGGGAAGTCTCCGCTGGCGCCGAGCGGCGCGGCGAGCGACTCGCCCGACTTGATATTCTCCGCTGCGTCACGCACGACTCCCGACAAGACGCGATTGCCGGCGGAGTCGGCCGCGATATCCAGCGCGCGGACGATCGGCACGCCCCCCTTGAGGAGCGTTCCCAACACGCGGCACAACCGCGCGACCGAAAGGCTGCGACTGATCGGACCAAACACCGGGGTGTTGATACGGACGCGGTCGATGATGTCGCGGGCGCGCGGCGTCACCATCCACTTCGACACGCCATACCCGATGCCGCCCAGCGCCGCGAGCACCAGGATGCCGTAGCGGCCGAGAAAATCGCTGAGGTTGAGCAGCGCGTCGGTGACCCACGGAAGCTCGCCTCGTTGGCGCATCTTATCGAAGATCTCCGAAACCATCGGCACCGCGAAGACCACGAGTCCCGTCACCACAAGCACGCCGATCACCGACAGGATCACGGGATACGCCAAGGCGCCGACGACTTTGCCGCGAAGCTCAGCTTGTTGCTCCGTGAACGCAGCAACCCGGTCGAGCGCGTCCTCGAGGAAGCCGCCCTCGCCGCCAGCGCGGATCATACTGACGGCCAATTCCCCGAACGCCCGCGGGTGGCGGGCCATCGCTTCGGCGAGGCTCGATCCCTGCTCGACCTGGCCGTAGACGTCTTCTAGCACGGCTTTGAGCGCCTTGTGCGACGCCTGATCCTTCACGACCGCTAGCGATCGCAAGAGCGGCACGCCGCTCCTCAACAACGCCGACAGTTGGCTATAAACCGGCGTGACCTTCGCCGTCGGCACGCTAATCGATCCACCAGCCCCAGCGGTGATAGAGCCCTTCGCAGCCTCAACCTTTACCGGAAAAAGATCCTTAGCCGAAAGCTGAGCCATCGCCTCGCGCGCAGACCCAGCGCTGAGCGTCCCCGTGAGGAGCTCGCCGGCGAGACTGCGGGCGGTGTAGGCAAAATCTGGCAAGGTCTTTCGTTGGTTCTTTTGTTAACCACAGAGCCACAGTGGGCACTGAGGACGCACTGAGACGCGAATGTTGAAGAACTGCATGATTAGAAAAACATCCCGTCGATCCGGTTCATCCTGTCCAAGAAAATCCTCTGTGCTTAACTCCGTGCCCTCCGCGCCTCTGTGGTTGACCCGTCTCTAAGTCCTATCACCACGAGTAACGCGCACAACCTCATCGACGGTCGTCACGCCGGCGATGCATTGACGCCAGGCGTCTTGACGCAGCGTGCGCATGCCCGAGGAGAGGGCCGCTTTACGGATCTCCCAGCTGCTTGCGCGGTCGTGCGCTAGCTGCCGGACGGGGTCGGTGGTTTCGCACAGCTCGAAGATGCCTTGACGGCCGGTATAGCCCAGTTCACGGCACGCGCGACAACCCTTAGCGCGGAACAGCTGACCGCCCGCCGCTTCAAACTCGTCCCACGGAAAGTCGTGCGGCAGATCATCGGTGGTGGGCGTGTAAGCTTCGCGGCACTTGCCGCAAAGGCGACGCACGAGCCGCTGGGCCATCACCGCCTCGATCGTGCTGGCGACGAGGAATGGCTCGATCCCCATGTCGATGAGCCGTGTGTAGGCGCTCGGCGCGTCGTTGGTGTGTAGGGTGCTGAACACCAAGTGACCAGTTAGGGCCGCTTGGATGGCGTTCTCGGCGGTCTCGTGGTCGCGGATTTCACCGACGAGCACCACGTCCGGGTCGTGACGCAGGATCGAACGCAGCGATGCGGCGAACGTCAAGCCGATCTTCGGGTGCACCTGGATCTGCGCGATGCCGGGAAGCTGGTACTCGACCGGGTCTTCGGTCGTGATGATCTTAGTGTTTTCGTCGTTGATCTCGGTGAGGGCGCTGTAGAGCGTCGTCGTCTTGCCGGAACCGGTCGGGCCGGTGACGAGGATAATGCCGTGGGGCGCGCGGATCAGTTCGTTGAGCTTGTCGTCGAGCACCTCGCCCATGCCAAGGGACGCCAGCGAGAACTTCATGCGTCCCTTGTCCAACAGACGCATGACGATCCCTTCGCCGTGGATCATCGGGATCACCGAAACACGCACGTCGACCTCGCGGCCTTCGACACGCAGCTTGATGCGGCCGTCTTGCGGGAGGCGTTTTTCCGCGATGTTCAGATGCGCCATGATCTTCAGGCGGCTGGTAATCGCGGCGCGGAAGTGATTGATCTCCGGCGGGGTGGGCTGTTCAACGAGGAGGCCGTCGATGCGGTAGCGGATGCGGATGCCGACCGCCTCGGACTCGATATGAACGTCCGACGCGCGGGTCTGGATCGCTTCGAGGAGGATCTCGTTCACGAGCCTAACGACGGACGCCTCTTGGGCGCCCTCGGCGAGTTCGGCGGCTTCGGCGTCGATTTCTTCGAGCAGCTCAACGCCGCTCTCTGCCTGCCGGGCGGCTACCAAGCCTTCGACCGTCTCGCTGCCGACGCCTAGGTGGGCCTTCAGCCGTTCGGCGATCTGCCGGCGGGTCGCCAGGAGCGGCTCGATCGAGAGACCCGTGATGGCGCCGATTTCGTCGAGCGCCTCGAAGTCGAGCGGGTCGCTCGTGGCGATCGAAAGCGTGCCATTTTGGCGGCTGACGGGGAACATCCCGTGGCGGTGCATCAGCCGCTGTGGGAACGCGTCGAGCAGCGATAGGTCGGGCTGGCAGTGGTTGAGGTCGATCAGCTCGGCGCCGATCTCCGACCCCAGGGCGGTCAAGACATCCTCCTCGGCGGCGTAGCCCCGCTGCACGGCGACCTCATGGAGCGGCTTACCGCCGGCCTCTCCGTTGAGCGCACGGAGCTCGTCGGCCCGCTCTTGAGAGAGGACGTTGTGTTTCAGCAGGACGGCGACCGAGTCCACGCTTGTCTTTCCGCAGGTAAATGGGGGTCGAAGAGCCCCTGATTATCAATGACCAGACGCCGGGCGGCAAATGAGAGCCGCCCGGCGCTGGTATTCGTCTTCACAAAGCCGTTGATTGGCCAGAATATTTAGGCGATTCCGTTGAAAATCGCCGTCGGCGCCGGATCAAAGCTCCGGCTCATCGGCAGGCGCGGGACGTCCGCCACCACGTCCTCCCCGGCCCCGCCCGCCTTCGCGGTCGCCACGACGGCCACCCCGATCTCCGCGATCGAAGCCGCCGCGGCCGCCGAACTGTGGCTGCTCGCTCATGTTGAAAGGCGTGCCGGTCATCTCCTCCAGCGTCGCCCGCTGCTCGCTGGTGAGGACTGTCAGCAGCTCTTCGCGGGCCTCGGCACGGGCAGCGGCCATCTTTTCCCGCATGGCGGCCTCAACCTCCCGAGCTTTCTCACGCATCTGCTGCTTCTGCTCGTCGGTCAGGCCGAGCTTGTCGGCCAGCGGGCCGTTCATCAGCGAGCGGGCGCCGCCGTTATTGATCTGCTGCTGGGTCTCGATCTGGCGGAGGCGGTCCATCTGCTGGGTGGTGAGGACTTCACCGAGCTTGGTCTCCACTTCCTTCCGCATCTCGTCGAAAGTGGCCCGCATGGCCTCGAAATCAGGCCGCCCGCCGCCGCGCCGACCGCCCATTTCCTCACGGATCTTGTCGCGCATCTCCTCTTCGATCGCTTGCAGTTTCTCGACTTGGTCGTCGACGAGTTCGAGCTCAGCCCGGACCTCGTCAGAACGGAGGAGCATCCCGATGCCGCCGCCGGGGCCGCCACCAGGACCGCCGAAACCACCCCGCCCACCGCCAAACCCGCCCGGCGGCTGGGCCGTCGCGGCGGTCGCCAGGGCAAACACCAGCGCCGCAGCCGGCGCAAAACGGGTCAAAACTCGTGAAACGTCCATGGTCGTCGTCATTCTCCAGAAAAGTCGGGGCACGGGTAACGTCTCGGCAGCCGCGACGCGGGGCTGACCGTCTCTAAGGTACTAAACCCCGGGGCCCAGCGATTGGCGCCGCTGAATCCCCGGTGTTTTCGCTCGAGGACCGTTTGAGCCGCGCCCGTTAGGTAGCGGAGTCGGAATGGGGAATTCCGCTTCCTGACGGGCGCGGTTCAAAGACACGACCGATCGTGAAAAACACCGGGGTTTTGCGGTCGGGATTGCGGTAAGGCCGCCCGACGCCGTAGTTTGCGCAAAACAGGCCGCCATCACTGTGCTGTGGACCACGCCCCATGGACCCCGTCTTGCCGACCGGCAGCGATCAGCTGATCACCAAGGAGAAAATCGCCCGCGACTGGCTCACCCGCTACACGGGCATGCCCCTCTCGGAGTTCGGCGACTACGTCCTGCTGACCAACTTCCGCGATTACGTCCGCCGCTTCGCCGACCGGTTCAGCTGCGAGGTCCGCGGCGAGGACCGCCCGATGCAGGCCGCCACCAATAGCGACGGGCTGACGATCATCAACTTCGGGATTGGGTCGCCCAACGCCGCCACCGTTATGGACCTGCTGACGGCCCACCGGCCAAAGGGGGTGCTCTTCCTGGGGAAATGCGGCGGGCTCAAGCACTCGACCGAGATCGGGCACTTCATCTTGCCGATCGGCGCCATCCGGGGCGAAGGAACCTCGGACGACTACATGGACCCCCTGGTGCCGGCCCTGCCCTCGTTCAAGCTCCACAAGTACGTCTCGCAGAAGCTCGTCGAGCGCGGCCTCGACTACCGCACCGGCGTCGTCTACACGACCAACCGCCGCGTCTGGGAGCACGACGAGAAGTTCCGCCAGCGGCTCCAGTCGTACACGCCGATCGGGATCGACATGGAGACGGCCACCCTGTTCATTGTCGGCCACGCCAACCAGATCGCCCGCGGGGCGTTGCTGCTGGTGTCGGACGTCCCGACGACCCCCGAGGGGGTCAAAACCACCGCCAGCGACGCCGCCGTCAGCCGCGACTGGGCCGTCACGCATCTCGAGCTAGGGATCGACGCCCTGACGGACATCGACGATCAGGGCGAGGAGATTAAGCACTTCCGGTACTGAGATCCCGCAGGTTTGCTGAGAAGGCCTCCTGGTTTGCCAAAAGGCCCGACCTGGTTGTGGAAAAACCGTAGCGACATGTTGGACGGCGGGGCTAGCACACGGCTATGATGCCCGGACCCTCGGGTGTGTCCCCCGCCGACCGGGGGCCCCGCCTTCCCCCCATCCGCGACGTCCACACGCCGAGCCCCCGCCCCCCGTGTTTGATCGCCGCCCAGCTGTTTGCCGTTCTGTCACTTGCCTCGCGCTTGCCGCGCTCGCCTCCGCCCTCACGGGCTGCGGCGATGGGAAGATCAAGACCTATCCTGCGACAGGGACCGTCACGGTTGGCGGCAAGCCCTACCCGGGCGCCAAGGTCATGCTCGTCCCGGTTGGCGGCAGCGAGTCCTTCCAGAAGGAACGCCCCTTTGGCATTACGGGCATGGACGGGCGATTCTCGATGAAGACCTTCGTCGATAGCGACGGCGCCCCCGCCGGGGATTACCAAGTGATGATCCGCACGGCCAAGCCCGACCCGCGTAAACCTGATCAAGCGGAATGGGGTCGGCGTCCGCCGATTGATTCAAAATATAGCAAGCCCGACACAAGCGGCCTTACCGCGACGGTTGAAGAGGGTGCGACCGAGATCCCCCCATTCGCACTCTAGAGGGTCGAGTTCTGACGGGCGACAACGCCCGCTCTCGCAACAGGCGACAATAAGCACAGGCGTTCAAGACCTCCATTCCCGATGCAGGGACCGCTCCTTATGCAATCCGCGATGAACCGCCGCACCGGATTTACTCTGGTCGAACTCCTAGTAGTGATCGCCATCATCGGCATTCTGGTGGCGCTATTGCTGCCTGCGGTGCAGTCGGCGCGCGAGGCAGCCCGGCGAATCCAGTGCACCAATCAATTCAAGCAGCTGGGGTTGGCGATCCTAAATTACGAGTCGAGTCAAAAAGAACTGCCACTCGCCTACACGCCCAACTACGTGCCGACGACCGGTCGAGTAAGGGTTGACGGATTGGATTGCGGTAGGGAGGAAGTCGGCGACTGCGACAACGCCTCGATCGGCGGACCACTGATTTGCCCGAATCGTAAGCGTCAGCACAATCTCATCTCGTTCATTCTCCCCTACTTCGAGCAGCAGGCGATCTACGACGAAATCGACTTCAACCGGCATTGGTTCGACAGCACCGGATACGCCCAAGGCACGGGCAATTTGAAGGCGTGCACCACCCCCATCGGTGAGTTGATTTGTCCATCGGCGCCAAGCGCTAGTGAGCGGGCCGGATTTCAAAAGGTTGTGGGCAACCTGGACGTGTACATCGGGGAAGCCACCAGTGACTACGCGGTCTGTGTAGACATCCTTCAGGATGCATTCTGCGAAAATGTCGACGCCAATTTAGTGAACTCGCGCGGGATCGAAGAGTTGCCGGGGCTGCTCCAAGACAGACCAACGAGTCTACGAAAAGTCACGGATGGACTTTCGAAGACGTTCATGCTCTTCGAAGACGCCGGCCGCCCGTTGCACTTCGTCAATGGAGCCCGCGACTTGGTCACTCCTGTGATCTCAAGAACCAATGGCGGCGGCGGTGGTGGTTGGGCGGACCCCGACTCGTACTTCGTCTGGGGCTTCTCATCGTCATGTGGCGCCACGACGGTGATGAACTGCAGCAACTGGGACGAGATCTACGCCTTCCACCCTGGCGGCGCAAACTTCCTGTACGGCGACGGTTCGGTCCACTTCCATGGCGAAGACCTCAACAACGAGCTGTTCGTAACGCTCTTCACCCGCGCCGCAGGCGATACTTCGAACGAATAGCTCGCTCTATGATCCGCTACTTGATTCTCACCCTGATCGTCTTTGTTTCGCCGGGCCTCGCCGACGACACCACCCCTCTCCGCATCGTCACCTTCAACGCCGAGATCCTCACCGCTCCCGGCGTCCGCGCGGGGCAGTTGCAGAAGTTTCGCTTCGACTTCGCGCGCAAGGGTCACCTCGAGCGCGTCGCCGACGTGATCGAGACCCTCTCGCCCGATGTGCTAAATTTCGTCGAGGTCACTAGCCGTGAGGCCGTCGACCAAGTCGTCGATATCCTTCACGAGAAAGGGATGAAGGATTACCGCGGCTACCACGTCGAATCGAACGATGGCTTCAGCGGTATGGATGTCGGCGTGATCTCGCGATTCCCGCTCGACGAGATTGATGGCGAGGAGATCCGTACGATCTACTCGCCGAAGGGGGACCCGACCTGGAGCCAGGCGTTCTCGTTCACCGAGCGCGGCGAGAAACGCAACGGCGGCACGTCCCTCTCCCGTAACTCGATGTACTTCGCGACGGTGAACGGCTGGAAGCTCGGCTTCTTCGGCCTGCACCTGAAGTCGAATCCCGACGACGCCTACTCCAACGGCAAGCGTGGCGCCGAGGCCGAGCTCGTCGGTCGAGCGATCCGCGGCGAGATCGTCCCCCGTGGCTACCTGCCTATCGTGCTGGGCGACCTCAACGACTACGACCCCGACGTCCCCGACCGCGACGACACCCGCGACACCAAGACGGACGTCATCAAACGGATCAAGGACTACGACACGAAGAAGCCCGGCGACGAACTGGTAAACGCGGCCCAATGGATCCCCCGCAAGACGGACCGCTACACATCGCACTGGGATTGGAACGAGAACGGCGCCGCCGACGGAGACGACGTCTACACGATGATCGACCACGTGCTGCTGCCGAAGGAGCTCGCCCCGCACGTCCGGCGCGTCTTCATCAGCCATGTCGTCGGCCTCGACACCTCGGACCACTTCCCGATCGTGGTCGATCTCGCCCTCCCTCCGAAGTAGTGCCCGCCGCTCCTTGAAGAATGGGACACGGATCTAACGGGGTTTAATGGATTGACGCGGATGACGACGAAAGCCCTTCTCTTTTTCCATCCTCGCCAATCCCGTCAATCCACGTAAATCCGCGTCCTATTCTTTGTCGCCGGTTCTATTTATCATCCGGCCATGACCAACGTCGTATCGCTGATTGACCACGCCGTCCTGCACCCGACGCAGACATCCGCCGATGTCCGCAGCGCGTGCGAGATGGCCGTCCGGCTGGGGATCGCCAGCGTTTGCGTGAAGCCTTCGTACGTCGCGCTGACGACGGAGCTGCTCGCCGGCTCCAACGTGCTGCCCAGCACCGTGATCGGCTTCCCCCACGGCGGCGCGAGCCGCGCCGCGAAGGTCGCCGAGACTCTCCGCGCGTGCGAGCAGGGGGCGAAAGAAGTCGACATGGTCGTCAACATCGGCCGCGCGTTGGAGGGCGACTGGGGCTACGTCGGCGACGACATCGCCTCGGTCGCTGCCGCCGCCAAGCAAAATGGCGCGATCACTAAGGTGATCTTCGAGACCGGCCTGATGCCGTCCGACGAGCACAAGCGGAAGCTCTGCGAGTTAAGCGAAGCCGCCGGCGCCGCGTTCGTGAAGACTTCGACCGGATTCGGCTTTGTCAAAGACGCCGCGGGCGCCCTGGTCTCGACCGGCGCGACGGTTGAAGACATCACGCTGATGCGCGCCACGTGCAGCCCCGCCGTGCAAGTCAAAGCGTCCGGCGGCATCCGCAGCTACGAAGACGCGCTTCGCATGGTCGAAGCCGGCGCCACGCGCCTCGGCACCAGCGCCACCGAAGCGATCGCCAAAGGCGCCTCCGGCGACTCTTACTGAACAGGAATGACGAAGCCCGAATGACGAGTGACGAATGACGAAGCCTGTCGCCTGCGTTCGTCATTCGTCATTCGGGCTTCGTCATTAGCGCACCTACCAACTCCACAGTACGGTTAACGACACCCTCGCCCTATGCTGCATTTGTACGAACAGATCCAAGAGGCCGTCGCCAAGATTCACTCCGTGTGGGACAAGAAGCCCCACGCCGGCATCATCCTCGGCACGGGCCTCGGCAATTTCGCTGAGAAAATCACCGTCGAGGCGACGCTCGACTACGGCGACATCCCCCATTTCCCCGTCTCGACCGCCACGAGCCACCGCGGGCGTTTCGTGTTCGGCACGCTCAGGGGCCTGCCGGTGATGGTCATGGAGGGGCGGTTCCACGCTTACGAGGGCTACCCGATCAGCCAGATTACGCTGCCGGTGCGGGTGATGAAGGCCCTCGGCGCCGAGCTGCTCGTCGTATCGCAGGCCGTGGGGGGAATGAATCCCTACTACAAGCCCGGCGACGTGATGCTGATCGATGATCACATCAACCTGCTCGGCGACAACCCGCTGGTCGGCGTCAACGACGACCGCCTCGGCCCGCGTTTCCCCGACATGTCCCAGCCGTACGACTTCGAGCTGCTGGCCGAAGGCCAAGCGATCGCGCGGCGCGGCGACTTCGTCGTGCATCGCGGCGTCAGTGTCGCGGTATTGGGCCCTTGCCTCGAAACGCGCGCCGAGTACCGCTTCCTCCGCAACATCGGCGCCGACGTGGTCGGCATGTCCACCGTCCCGGAAGTCATTACCGCGATCCACTGCGGCCTGCGTGTCTTCGGCATGGCAGTGGTGACCGACATGTGCCTCCCCGACGCGCTCGAGCCAGCCGTCGTCGAAGAAATCATCCGCATCGCCAACTCCGCCGAGCCCAAACTGCGGGCGCTGGTGGAGGGGATCCTCGATTACGAAGCAAAGAAGAAGGGCTGAAGACTCATCGCCTAAATGTAGGAGGCGTCTCCAGACGCCGATTACGATCACTTGGCCGGATACGGCGTGGTGCGCGTAATCGGCGTCTGGAGACGCCTCCTACACGACTGGGGCTCTGTGGTTAACAAAGGAACCAAGTGGAAGGACTAGCCGATCAGATCGACGCCGCGGCTGACGCGATCTGTAGTGCCGCTCGCGGCTTAGCGGCAAAAGTCGGCGTCATCCTCGGCTCGGGACTCGGCGCGCTGGCCGATCGCATCGACGACGCCACCGCGATCCCCTACGCGGACCTGCCTCACTTCCCGCGCTCGACCGCAGCGGGACATGCCGGAAAGCTGATCGTCGGCACGCTTCGCGACACGGGACGGCAAGTTGTCGCGCTACAGGGGCGTTTCCACCTCTACGAAGGTTGGACCGCGCAGCAGGCCGCCTTCCCGGTGTGGGTGCTGAAGCGGCTCGGTATTGAAACGCTCGTCGTCTCCAACGCCGCCGGCGGGCTCAACCCGTCCTACGAAGTCGGCGACGTGATGTTGATCGACGATCACATCAACTTCATGTTCAAGAACCCGCTGACGGGCGTGAACGACGATCGCCTCGGGCCAAGGTTCCCGGACATGTCGGCGCCGTACGACCGCGCACTGATCGAATTGGCCGAGTCCGTGGCGCGGCGTGCTGGCTTCTTCTGCCCGCGGGGCGTTTACGTCGGCATGCTCGGCCCGACCTACGAGACTCGGGCCGAGTACCGCATGGCCCGCCGCCTCGGCGGCGACGCGGCCGGCATGTCCACCGTCCCCGAGGTGATCGCCGCCCAGCACTGCGGCGTCCGAGTCCTCGGCCTCTCCACAATCACCAACGCCTGCTCCCCCGACCAACTCAGCGAAACGTCGCACGAAGAAGTCGTAACCGCCGCCGCCTCAGCTGGCAAAAAACTCCGAGCGATCGTCGAAGCCGTCGTTCTGCTTAAGTGAACCACAAAGGAACAAAGGAACCAAGAAGGACGGTAGGTGGGTAGTCCGATAGACCGTTAGAGTTGTTCGGCAAGCTCTTTCCTATCGGTCTACCAGACTATCGGACTAACCACTTCCTTTATTCCTTCATTCCTTTGTGGTTAACAAAATCTGTGTTCATCCCCGTCCATCTGTGGTTCCCTCTGAATGAACGTCGCTCAGTTGATCGCCAAGAAGCGTGACGGCGCCGAGCTTTCGCGCGACGAGATCGGCGGCCTGATCGCCGCTTACGCCGCCGACGAGTTGCCCGATTACCAAATGGCCGCGTGGGCGATGGCCGTCTTCATCCGCGGCATGACGACGGCCGAGATCGCGGCGCTCACCGAGGCGATGCTCGACTCGGGCGCGAAGTTCGCCGGCTCGCCCGCTGGTGGACCGCCGAACGCCGATAAGCACTCGTCGGGCGGCATCGGCGACAAGGTCTCGATCCCGCTGGCGCCGGCGCTGGCGTGCTGCGGAGTACGGGTGCCGATGATCAGCGGCCGCGGCCTCGGCGCCACGGGTGGGACGCTCGACAAGCTCGAATCGATCCCCGGCTATCGCGTCGATTACGACCTCGAGGACGCGCAGCGTTTGGCCGACGAAGTGGGCTGCGTCATCGTCAGCGCGTCGCCGCGGCTCGTGCCGGCCGACCGCAAGCTCTACGCGCTGCGTGACGTGACGGGGACCGTGCCGTCGATCGCGCTGATCACCGCGAGCATCATGAGCAAGAAGCTCGCCGAAGGGCTCGACGCCCTGGTGCTCGACGTGAAGTGCGGCAGCGGCGCTTTCATGAAGACGCTCGACGACGCCCGCGGCCTGGCGCGGTCGCTTGTGGACACCGGCAAACGGATGGGCGTCGCCACCGCCGCGTTGATCACCGACATGAACCAGCCGCTCGGCCGCCTGGCGGGCAACGCCGTCGAGATCGACGAGTCGGTCGCGTGCCTCGAAGGGGGCGGTCCTGCCGACCTTCGCGAACTTGTCATCGCTCAAGGCGCCGAGGCGCTGGTGCTCGCCAAAGTCGCGTCCTCAACGGAAGAGGGACGCGCGGGAATCGCCAAATCGCTCGATGACGGCTCGGCGCGCGAGAAGCTCGCGCAAATGGTGCGGGCCCAAGGCGGCGACCTCGACGCCCCACGGCCGCGCGCGGCGGAGCAGATAGTGAAAGCAGATCGCGGTGGTTACGTCACGGCGATCGACACCGAGGCTCTTGGGTACGCGATCATCGAACTCGGCGGCGGACGCAAGCAGAAAGAGGACGAGCTCGACTACTCGGTCGGCCTGGAGATGCTCGTACGGCTCGGCGACCGCGTCGAAGCGGGCCAGCCGCTAGTCAAGCTCTTCGCTAACGCCAAGGGCCGCGACGCAGCTAGCGCGATGACAACTGGCGCCATCACGCTGTCGGATGAGCCACGAGAAGCTCCGCCGCTGATTGTTGAACGCGTTGACTAACCTTCCCCCGAAGCGATGACGCGATGGCTGAACCGACTCAAGATCAGATCGACGAGCTCGTCGCCGTCGCGATCGCAGTTCGGGGAATGGCGTACGCCCCGTTCTCGAAGTTCTACGTCGGCGCCGCGATCCTCGACAACGAGGGCCGCGTCTTCAGCGGCGTCAACGTCGAGAACAGCTCGTACGGCCTGACGATCTGCGCCGAACGCACCGCCGCCGGAACCGCGATCACGGCCGGCGCCAAGGAGTTCGTCGCCGTCGCCGTCGCAACCCCCGGCGCCGCGGCGCCGTGCGGGGCTTGCCGCCAATTCCTGTACGAGTTCGGCCCGCGATGCACGGTGCTGCTGGTGGACAGCGAGACGGGCGCAGTGAAACACACCGCAACGCTCGATGAGTTCCTGCCGAGTGGGTTTCGTTTGAGCAGTT